>JAJBTU010000001.1 GCA_020860715.1 Clostridiales bacterium
CCAACATAAAAGAAAGGAAACATGGTGTTTGTACCTCTATAAACATCATACAAGAGATATATGATTAAAGGGATGAAAAACAATTATGTTTTCCGTATATTATGCATCGTGGAGATCTTTTTGCTGGCACTTGTTGTGCGGCAATGCCTTAGAGAACCATATGATGTTTTTTTTGCAGCGGCAGATCTTCAATCGTACACCGCTTCAGAATATAATATGGAACTGATTGATGAAGGGGAAGAATATTACAGAATTGAGAATGAAGAAACGATCGACGAGGTAAAAACTCTTTCGACAGAGGTTTTTGCCCTGAGACCGGGAGCTTATACTGTTACGGTCAAATATGATTCGGATACATCGGCTGATTCACTGGACAGTTATGCAAACAGCACGGGAACTCTTTCTTTGAGCAGCATTCATCATGGGATGAGTGTTACATTCAATGATTTGAAGCTGAGAGATGCCTATACGGAGGAAAGCCAGTCCGTACAGGTGAATTCGCTGCGGACTCTGATGGATTTGAACATGAGTGTTTCATTTAGCGGTGGCGGAACTCTGAAAATTTACAGCATACAGATTACGGAAATTGTTGTTTATAAATACCTGCTGCTTGCGATTATGTTCGTGATTTTTTTGCTGCTTGATTTTATTGTTTTAAAATTTATGAATGGAGCTTTTGGCCTCTCGGAAGGCGTTCTTTGCCTGATTTGCCTCGTTGCTGTTTTGCCCTTTTTGACGGATTTTTCTTATTACGGGGATGATCTTTATTACCATATGAACAGAATCGTTTGCCTTTCGGATGAGATCAAGATGGGCAATTATTTTCCGGCCATTTTTTCTACCGCATTGAATGGTTATGGTTATGCGAATCCATTGTTTTATGGGCAGCTGTTTTTGTATATTCCGGCTATTCTCTATACCTGCGGGTTTTCGCTGACTGCTTCCTATAATGCTTATATTATGCTGTTTTCGGTTGCCACCTGCCTGATTATGTACTATTCAGCACTGAGAATCTTTAAAAGAAAAAGATGTGCGGTAACGGCAGCTGCGCTGTACACGTTGAGCGCTGTCAGGCTCACGAATATATTTAGCAGAAGCGCTGTAGGGGAATTTTCCGCGCAGACATTTTTGCCTTTGATTGTTCTTGGGTTTTACAATGTATATACAGCAAAAGACGGCGAAAAGATAACATTAAAACGCTACGCTCCAATCATTATAGGATTATCGGGTGTTTTGCTGACACACACACTTTCCATTATGATGTCTGCAATTTTAATTGTGGGATTTTGTATATTTGCCTGGAAGAAAACCTTTCAGCCAAAACGTTTTCTTGCATTACTGAAAGCGGCTGTATTAACGTTATTGGTTAATTTATCTTTTCTGGTCCCATTTATTGATTCCTATTCTATGGATTTAAATGTTGGAAACTATAAATATTATATACAAAGTTCAGGGGTTTATCTGATTCAGCTTTTTAATGTGATCGTGGATGGATCCCAGCGTGGGTCAGTAAATAAGACTGCATCGAATGAGATGTCATTATCCATTGGATTCTCAATTACTCTGGGGCTGTTATTGTATGTTTTTTTCCTTGCCTGCAGAGATAAAAAGACGGTGGATAAAAATGAAAAAACATTCCAGCTTTCAAAGGCTTGTTTTGCCTTTACTTGCATTACCTTGTTCCTTGCCACCATATATATGCCTTATGATGAACTGGATTTCCTTCCTGAAATCATATACTCATTTATCACAACGATTCAGTTTACATGGAGATGGCTGATATTTGCGACACTTTTTGGGACATATGTTACGGTATATGCCATGTTTCACATAGAGAACTCTTCACTGAAAAAATATCAGGGGATATCTGTACTTTCATGCTTTTCGATTATCGCAGCTTTGACTCTTAATACCGGTCAGTTATATGCGGATCAGCTTCAGAGAAATGGTATCGTCAGATTGTCTAATAATTCTTATGAATATAATATGAACGTTGGAACCCTTTATTTTATACGTTCAGAGGATTCAAATGTAAGTAAAACATCAAATTATTATCATGCCGCCCTGCTATATGATGAATCCGCGATTGAAGTGAGTGACTATAGTCGGGATGGCACGACAGCTGAATTTTACGTGATAAATGATTCCGATTCAGCGCAGAGCGTTGTACTGCCGATGATCTGTTATGATAATTACGTTGCTTATGATGCAAACAATACAATGCTTGAGATTACAAAAGGAACAAACAGTAGAATTTCTGTAGAAGTTCCTGCCGGATATGAAGGAACGATAAAGGTAGTTTATCGTTTCCCGTATCGGTGGATTGCCGCAATTACTATATCGATCGCTGTACTTATTTATATCGCCATATATTGTGTTTATTTAAGACGGAAAGGAGTACCGTTGAAAAATGAGCGATGAATCGAAATTATTATTGCATAATAAAAAGAACAATATTTTGACATTGTGCGTATTCATCATAGCGTTGTGCATATATACTCTGGCAGGCTCAAATTATATTCTCAGTAATAAAAACGAGCCGACAGGTGAATACGATTCTTATATGCTGCCTACGATATCCATAGTAAGACATGGGAGTATGATTATCACAGAGGAAGATGTTGAACAGGCTGCAATTGATTTTCCGGAATTTTACACTGCATTGAAATCAAGGTTTGACTCGGGAAGAATGGTAAGCACAAAAGATGGCAGTGGGGTAAATCCTTTTTATTACTGTACGTATTCACTGATGTGTATTCCGTTGAAACTCCTTCTGAAATTCATAGGAGTATCGCAGTCATGGACGTTTCCGTTTACAAATCTGTTCATGATTCTCTCTCTTTGCATTTTTATATATATCAAAATGGGAGAGGATAATCTGAAAAAACTGATTTTGACTGGATTTATTCTTGTCAATCCGATATTTGCCTATCTTCGCTGGCAGAGCGCGGAAGTGTGCATTTTCTGCCTGGTGGTTTTATCAATCCTGCACTTTTGTTATTCGGAGTATAAGCGATCGGCGTTCTTTTTATCACTTGCTGGCACTTTGAATGTAACAGTAATGTTTTTTGGCTTTGTACTTATTGCGGATTATTTTCTAAAACTGTTTAAAGAGAGAGAGCGCGGAATATGGAATACTGTAAAAAAGAATATATGCAGTATCATTCAGTTTGGCTGCTGCTTTTTGATTGTGTTTTTGCCATTTATTCACAATTATATAAATGTGGGAACCGTAAATTCAACGTTTGGTATGGCGGCCAATGAAGGAATATTCTCCAGATTTATTGCTTATTTATTTGACCTGAATTTTGGTATTTTTGTTTACTACCCGATCCTGTTTTTTGTCTTGGCCTTTGTTTTGGTTTGCTCTGCAAAAAACAGAAATTACAGGCCGTGGCTGCTTTTGACAGCGATGTTAGGTGTGGTTTTGGCGTATTCATTGGCGAAACACATCAATTGTGGAATGTCCGGTATTTCACGCTATGGTTCCTGGACTACACCGTTTTTGATTTTTATATGCGTAATGTACTTTCCTTATGATTCTTTAAAAAGAAAAATACCGGCTGGATGCCTGCTGGGCTGCACAGCTCTCATATTATTTCATGTAATCAGTTTGTCAATGCAGCTGGGATATGTATATATGACCTATCCCGCGTATCTGGTATTAGAGTATGCTCCTCAGCTTTACAACCCTCTTTTTTCGACGTTTTATGCAAGAACTGCACATCTTAACGGGGGGTACGATTATGCGGATAATTTACCGGTCATATATAGCAGTCTGATGAACGGAAAGATAAAAAAGATTTTAGTGGACAATGAAAATGCTTCCGCGCTCTTTGACTTGCTTGCATTAGACGAGGCGGAGGCGGAATATATCTCAAACGTTATTTCAGACCATGAAACGGATCAGGATCCATATTATATTAATATTCCGGGGGAATATGATATTTATTATTCGGAGGATGCTCTATGGGGGCTGGAAGTATCAGAGGAAGAATTGATTCTGGATGTTTCTGTGGATGAAAGTTCTTCAGGCACAGTCGTATGTTCTGCAATGGCGGATCTGGAAAGCGACACATACTATAAAATCCTGGTTCAATATAAGAGTGACAGCCGTTTGAATTCATATCTGATCTGTGACTTCTATGGTGGGTCAGGTTATGACTCGGGAGAACAGGAAACGGAGCTGTGCGTTTATTCAAATGAAGGAGACGTTTATTCTGCAGAGGCCGTTTTATATTCGGGGGATATCTCCACTGCCGGTCAGGATATCGTGGTGAGAATCCTTGATTACGTGGGGAACACTTCATTTGAAATAGAAACGATACAGGTGTATGAATTGACTGTGTCGGAGTAGACGACAGGTAATGCCCACGCTTTGCAGCAGCGTGGATTTTTCTGTATCCTGTAGGTTTATGGGATGCAGGAAACGGCAGACAGCGGAATTCTGGAACCAGAATGTTTCTGATTGTAAATGAGCGGATAATGGGTTATAATGAACCCCGGCGCAGCCGTGCGTCATTACGTCAAATATTCGGGGGAATGACACATATATGAAAAAGATTTCTGAAATTTATCACTACCGTACCATGATAGCCAGCCTGATCAAGCGGGACCTGCGCGGCAGATATAAGGGCTCTGTCCTGGGCTTCGCGTGGACTTTTTTGAATCCCCTGCTGCAGCTTCTGGTCTATACCATGGTGTTCTCGACGATCATGCGCGCCGGGATTGAAGATTATTATCTGTTTCTGTTCGTTGCGCTGATTCCGTGGATTTTCTTCAGTTCTTCACTGACCGGCGGAGCCAGCTGCATATGGGCGCAGAAAGAGATGGTCAAGAAGATCTATTTCCCGCGGGAAGTGCTTCCCATTGCGCATGTGACCTGTCAGCTGGTCAATATGCTGCTTTCTTTTATTATAGTATTTGCGGCTTTGCTGGTATCAGGAAAAGGTCTGCGGCTGACAATACTCTGGTATCTGATCCCGGTGATCATGGTGGAATATTTGCTGGCGATCGGCATTGCCTTTATTACTTCTTCGCTGACGGTATATTTTCGTGATCTGGAACATATCCTGGGGATTGTTTCCATGGCATGGCAGTTTTTGACTCCGGTGATGTATTCTGTCGATATGGTGCCGGAAAATGTGATGCCCATTTTTCTGGTGAACCCGATGACGCCGATTATCATCGCGTACCGGGATATATTGTATTATCAGCAGGCTCCGCAGCTTTCTACGCTGGGACATGCGGTTTTTCTGGGGGTTGTTTTTTTGCTGTTCGGCTGGTTCCTGTTTGGAAAGCTGGAGCGGCATTTTGCGGAGGAACTGTAGAGTAGTATAAAAAATCCTGCTTTGACAGGAAAATTTCGGGATACGAACGTTTTGTTTTCGGAGGAACCGTACATGGAAGAAACTTATGCGATCGAAGTAGAACATATATCGAAGCACTTTAAAGTTTTTCTGGACAAGGGGCATGAGATCAAAGACTATGTCACGTCAGGCCGGCGCAGGAAATATGAGAACCGGGAAGTCCTGAAAGACATCAGCTTTAAAGTGAAAAAGGGAGAGGCCATTGGTCTGATCGGCCATAATGGCTGTGGGAAGAGTACGACACTGAAACTTCTTACAAAGATCATGTATCCGGACAGCGGCACTATTACCATGCGCGGCCGGGTATCCAGTCTGATTGAACTGGGAGCCGGGTTTCACCCGGATATGAGCGGACGTGAGAACATCTATATCAATGCGTCTATTTTTGGCCTTACCAAGAAGGAGATTGATCGGCGCCTGGATGATATCATCGCTTTTTCTGAACTGGAGGAATTTATTGATAATCCTGTCCGCACGTATTCTTCCGGAATGTATATGCGTCTGGCATTTGCGGTGGCGATCAATGTTGATGCGGACATCCTTTTGATTGACGAGATCCTGGCGGTGGGCGATGTGAACTTTCAGGCAAAATGCTTTAACCGTCTTCGTGAGATTAAGGCAGAAGGGACGACGATCGTGATCGTCTCTCATTCTATGTCTCAGATTGAACAGATTTGTGACAGATGCATCTGGATAGATGAAGGACTGGTTCGGGAGGAAGGGGCGCCGACTACGGTTGATGAACATTATCTGGATTATATGGGGAGAAAGAACAGCCAGATGAGGTTCGGAGAAAAGAAAGAAAATGAGCAGGACAATTTCGGACAGAGTACAAAATCGGATAACAACAGACGCAATACCAGAATTACCAGAGTATGCCTTTGTGACAGAGAAGGTCAGGAAAAGTCACGATTTCGTTGTGGAGAACCTGTACAGCTTCGAATTGAATATCAGGCGGATTTGAATGAACTGAATAATCCATTGATCGGACTGAAGTTTATACGCAATGATGCTCTTGTCTGCTATGGGACCAATACAGAACGGGAGCAGATAAAAAATATTCCGTTTCATGAAAAAGGAAGATTGTTTTGCAATATTGAAAAACTGAATCTTACTCCGGGAGAATACTGGATTGATATTGCCTTTAGAAATTATGATATGACTATGCTTGACTACGCGGAGAAAAGCTGCAGCTTTCAAATGTATTCCACAGTGAACGAAATTGGCGTGGCCCGTCTGGATCATACATGGGAATTTGAGGGATAGAAGAAATGGAAGAAAAAAAGGAGTTTTTTTTAAAAAGACTGATTAAGAAGATGATTGCGAAAAGTATTGGCTGGTATGTTTATGAGATCCAGGCAGAGACAGAGCAGCGAGTTAGAGCAGAAACACTTGAGATTCAGAGAGCAAATAGATGGATGTATAAGAGAATACTTGCGCAAAAAGAAGGCTTGGAGAATATCACTTGTATCGATGTTATGAACAATGCGCCGATCAGTGAAAATGTCCTCAGAATTAAGCATGCAGGACATGAGCAAAGCGTAAAAGAGGGACTTTTTGAAACGCTTGGAAACGAGTTTGAGAGTAATATTGCAGACGCGCTGTCTCAAAGCCGTATGCAAAGCTGGGCTATCGTCTGCCGCGGGCTGAAGGGTCAGCGAAATTTTGAAGCAATTCGCAAAGACGCTTTTCAGGTTTTCCTGCTTTTGAAAAAGTACTCGGATTCTGAAGTGAAGCTGATTTCGATTGAAACAGGACAGGAACAGATAGAGACGGATGCAGACATTATTTATCTGCCGGAGAATCGTGTGGGGGAATATTTCCACACGAATTCAATATCTATGGTGATTGCTATGGAAGCGACGGCTGCCATTGCCAGTGCCGGTCAGGGTACTATGTTAAAGTACAATATGATTGTACGTCTCTCCGGGCAAAATCCGCTTATGGGATTGAAGCAACACGACATTGATATTTTATTACACTCGAATGATCTGGGCGTCCAGCATTTTACAGTTCAATCAGAATATGCGAAAAAAAGGATGGAAGAAGCGGGATTCAGAGACGTTGAGATATCCTATCCTCTGGTTGAGACTAAGAAATATTGCAGCTTAGAGCAAAGAGCTAAGGATTGTAATGAAGATTGCAGACGTTTTGTTGTTGGCTTCGCTTCTTCACCAATGGGAAAAGAACAGTTGGAAGACAGGGGCGCTTTTGTGCTGAGTGAATTGGCTTCGATAGCAGCTGAATTTGATTTTCTGATTCTTTGGAGAGATGAAAAGGTTCCGGTTCCTGAACAATTGAAACATTCTTCAAATTGCCGAATCGAATATGGTTATTACGATATGGAACGATTTTACCGGGAAATAGACTGCCTGATCATTCCATATCTTAGTTATGACTGCAATCATGCCTGCTCTGTATCTGCTCTGGAGGCTATGCTTGCCGGAATTCCTGTGGTGTGTACTGTGAAGGCGGGCGTTTCCGATCTGGTCAGGAAATACGCGATGGGATATGTCTGCGAAGCGGATGCCGGAGAATTGAAACAGGCGCTGAGGCGTGTAAAACAGAACAGGGAAAACCTGACTGAGAATTACAAACGGGAACTTTTGAAGCAGGAACTGGATGAGAATAAATTTATAGATTATGTGTTTGAAGCTGCAAGCGGTTTTGTCCCGGATCAGATAATAACGCTTGGAGAATGGGAGACGGGACTGGAAACGATCGGAAAATATCTGGTAAAAGGTCATGATCAGATAAAAGATTATTACTCGCAGTTCGAAATAGCGGAAAATTATAATTATGATCGTTTTATAGACTATCCTCAAAACTGTATTGATCTTTTGGAACGGAAATCCATTGACGCAATTTTAGAGGATAAATATCGGAACAGAAAGATAAGCATTCTTGATATCGCCCCTGGGGATGGCCGGATTGTTCAGGAAGATATTAAGTATGGACATTGTCTGGCAGCGGACTCCTCCGGAGAAATGCTGCGTGTTTTGTGCCGCCGATTTCCTGATGAGGAGAATCTGGAAACCATCCAGCTGGATTATCTGGAAGACACGCTGGAAGAAAAATTTGATGTGGTGACGACATTCCGGTATATTCGTCATTTTGAGTATACTACACGATGCAAAATTTACAGTAAGATTCGAAATAATCTGAAGGAAGACGGAATCCTGATTTTTGACGTTCCGAATATCAGGCTGGAAACAAAAGTGAGAGATGCCACCGGATGGGAAAAATATAATATATACGATATGTTTTGGACTGCGGAAAGTATGAGCCGGGAACTGGAACAAAATGGATTTCGGGTAGCATATGTAATTGCAATAGGTACCGGGCTTATGGAAGATGTATCGGTGAAATGTGTAAATGAACCGGTTACATGGACGTTTGGAGCAATACGGAAATAATTTGCCGGGACTCTTCCTAGAATCCTCAGGAACCTGAAAACGGAGGTGGAATTATGAGCGAGATTAATATTGAGAATATTATGGATGAGATTCGTGAGGAAATCCGTCAGAAAGGATATACGGATGATATGCTGTCATTCGATGAAATTGAAAATCTGGAACAAAATGGCGATCAGTACTTAGAGGTGGAATATCAGGATATTCTAAAAAAAATGAATGAAAACTATAATATAGCCTGGTACAGGAAACTGGAGGGGAATCCGTTCTCACGGCTTCTGAAAAAGGTGGTGCGCAAGCTGACATCATTTCTGGGTGTTCCGGTTGTGACCGAGCAGGTCGGATTTAATGCGCTTGTGACGCGGGAGTTTAACCAACTGTCCGGATATATTCAGTCACAAAAGGACGAATTGGATAAGTGCCGGCAGGAGATTGCTCCGCTCATGGATAAGGTGGAAGAACTGCAGGAAAATATGAGGAATTCTGTATGAAAATAATACAAATCTTAACGACAATCTCCTATGGAGATGCGGTAAGTAATGATACCATTGCTCTTGCAGATACCCTGCAAGGAGCCGGTTATGAGACGGATATTTATGCGGAAAATATTGATTCGCGCCTGCCAGAGGAGATGGCATGCAGAATTGACCAGTTACCGCCACTGTCTGGTGATGACATTATAATCTACCATTTGTCTACCGGAACTCCGTTGAATTATAAGGTTGCGGAATACCCATGCAGGAAGATTATGATTTACCATAATATTACTCCGTATTCTTTTTTCGAAGAATATAGCTATGCGGCGTGGAACTTGTGCAGGGCTGGTCAGGAGGGAATGCGTTTCCTTTCTGATAAGGTGGACTATTGTCTTGCGGTTTCTGAATATAATAAATCTGATTTGATAAAAGCCGGGTATTCTTGTCCGATTGATGTATTACCGATTTTGATTCCTTTCTCTGATTATGAAAAAGACGCGGATGAAACAGTAATAAAAAAATATACGGATGAGCGATATGTGAACATCCTTTTTACGGGCAGAATTGCACCAAACAAAAGACAGGAGGATGTAATTCGTGCTTTCGCCATGTACCAGAAGTACTATAATCCGCAATGCAGGCTGTTTATTGTTGGCTCCTATAATGGAGCGGAACGTTACTATAACCGTTTAAAAAAATATGTAAAGAAACTGCATCTGGAAAATAGTGTTTACTTTACCGGACACATTTCTTTTGGCGAAATGCTGGCCTACTATAAAATAGCGAATGTATTCCTCTGCATGAGTGAGCATGAAGGCTTTTGTGTCCCTCTGGTTGAGGCAATGTATTTTGGCGTCCCGATAATCGCTTATGACAGTTCGGCAATTGGGGATACGCTAAACGGAACAGGAGTGCTGCTTACAGATAAGAATCCTCTTGAGACAGCCGGGATGATTCATTATCTGATGACACATTCAGAGGAACGTGATAGTATTATAAACGGACAATATGAACGGTTAAAGGATTTTGAACACGATAAAATAGAGAGGCAGTTTCTGGATTACCTGGAAGGATTTATTCACGATCAGAGGTAAGTGGAGGAAACTTTTTATGAAACGGATTGCATTTGTGAACCAGAGATATGGCAGGGAAGTAAACGGCGGCTCTGAATTTTATACTAGGCTCATGGCGGAACATTTATCTGATATATATGAGGTGGAAATCCTGACAACCAAGGCGCTGGACTACATGACATGGGCAAATTATTATGACGCGGATGAGGAGGAACTCAATCATGTACTGGTTCGAAGATTTCCGGTAGTACGGGAAAGAGATGTTTTGTCGTTTAATTCTGTTAATGAAAAGATTCTTTCAAATCCCTGTCATACGGCAGCTGATGAGCAGGAGTGGATTAAGGAGCAGGGACCTTATTGCCCGGCATTGATTTCTTATATTGAACAAAATCAGGAAAAGTATGACGTGTTTGTGTTTGTTACGTACCTCTATTATACAACCTGTATCGGCATTCTGAAAGTTCCTGAGAAAGCGATTTTGATTCCTACGGCTCATGATGAACCATACATTTATTTTGATTATTATAAAAAAGTGTTTCGGTCACCTAAAGCAATCATATTTCTTACGGAAGAAGAGAAACTGTTTGTACAGAATCATTTTCAGAATCAGTCAGTCACAAATGATGTTTTGGCGGTGGGGATTGACGTTCCGAATGATGTGGATTCCGGTCGGTTTATGGAAAAATATCATCCCGGTGAGTATATCATTTATGTGGGAAGAATTGATGAATCAAAGGGATGCGGTACATTATTTCAATACTTTATAGACTATAAAAAAAAGAATCAAAACAATCTGAAGCTGGTGCTGATGGGAAAAGAGGTTTTGAGAGTTCCATCTCACCCGGATATTATTAATCTCGGTTTTGTCAGTGAACAGGATAAATTTGACGGTATAAAAGGTGCCAAATGTCTGATTTTGCCTTCGCAGTTTGAGAGCCTCTCCATTGCGATACTGGAAGCCATGTCCGTTGATGTCCCTGTGATTGTGAATGGAAATTGTGAGGTGCTGAAAGGGCATTGTACCAGAAGCAATGCAGGTCTGTATTATCGTTCTTATAATGAATTTGAGGGCTGTGTAAATTATATTCTGGAGCACCCTGACGTAAGAAATTCGATGGGGAAAAATGGCGGAACATATATAAAAGAAAAGTATCAGTGGAATGATATTGTGAGACGTTTCCAGAAGATTGTGGAAGGAATATCATCTGGAGAAACGACTGACAGTCCGGAAGCCGACGTCGCGCCGGAAACTGGCAAAAGCACAGCCATCGCCATGAGAAAAATCGGCTTCGTGCCCCCCTGGTTCGGCTGGGACATTCAGGGTGGCGCGGAGGCGGAACTGCGCGATCTGGTACTGCATCTTAAAGACAGCGGGCTTCATTACGAAGTCCTGACAACCTGTGTGCGCTCTTTCAACAGTGACTGGGATGAGAACTATTATGAGCAGGGAGACTGTGTGGAAAACGGCGTGACAATCCGGCGTTTCCGCGTGGACAAAAGAGATAAAGCGGTTTTTGATAAAATAAACGCAAAGCTGATGAACCATGAGCGTGTGACGAGGAAAGAACAGCAGATTTTTGTGGAGCAAATGGTCAACAGCACCGCACTCTATGAATATATGAGGCAGCATGACGAAGAATACTCCATGTTTGTGTTTATCCCGTATATGTTCAGTACAACGTATTATGGGGCAAAAGCGAATTTGAACAAAGCAGTGCTGATCCCCTGCTTCCATGATGAGAGTTATTTTCACATGGATCTGTTCCGTGAGACTTTCTCGAAGGTGGCAGGTATCATCTACAACGCCCGTCCGGAGCAGCAGCTTGCAAAAAAATATTATGATCTGGAAGACGTAAAGCAGATCGTGATGGGCATCGGCATGGATACCAGCATAAGCGGAGATGCGGCCCGTTTCCGGAAAAGACACGGCATAAAAACTCCGTTCCTTTTGTATGCAGGGAGAAAAGATGCCGGGAAAAATGTCGATATTCTATTAAAATATTTTCAGGAATATGTGAAAAGAAATGGGAACGATCTGCAGCTGGTGCTTATTGGCGGAGGTGAAATCGCCATCCCGAGGCAGATTGCCGACAGAGTACATGATCTTGGCTTTGTGGAGATACAGGACAAGTATGACGCATATGCAGCAGCAGAACTGCTTTGTCAGCCGTCAAAGAATGAGAGTTTTTCCTTGGTTATTATGGAAAGCTGGCTGTGCGGTCGGCCGGTGTTGGTCAATGGTGAGTGTCCGGTGACGAAAAATTTTGCGCAGGAATCCAACGGCGGTCTTTATTTTAATAACTATTTCGAATTTGAAAAAAGCATAGACTATCTCGTGAACAGAAAAGAAGCTGCAAACGTCATGGGGCAGCAGGGACGGGAATATGTGCTGGAACATTTCTCCTGGGATGTGATTATTAAAAAATATCTGGCTTTTTTTGAGGAAATATCAGTAATGCAGGAATCATTCCTTAAATAAATATTTTAGAATGCCAGAACACCTATAGTATTACAATGAAAAATACAGAATGGAGCTGCTGATTATGGAGAGGAAAAAAGTATGTGAGAAATTTCAGAATATCAGAATCACTAAAAGAGGGCTTGCATGGGTTTGCATGACAGGCGTGTTTTTGCTGGCCTGCGTTTTCATGGCTACGCATATAGATAAACTTCTGGACTCTGATACCTCTACAGTATTGGTTTTGTCCCGCCTTTTGGCAAGGGAAAAGCGGATCCTTACGGATAGCTGGTATTATGCTACAGAAATAAGAATTTTGAATACACAGCTTTCCTTTATTCCTTTGTTTTATATTTTTGAAGACTGGCATATTATCAGAACAGTTGGAAGCATTATAACTTATATAATAATGCTGTGCAGCTTTGGCTATTTTTGCAAACAGGCCAAGTTATCAAAATACTTCCCGCTTTTATCTGTGATATTAATGCTTCCCTTTTCCTGGAATTATATGGAATTTGTAATCAAAGGATTGCAGTATATTCCATATACAGTCATTTCTTTTGCCTTTTTTGCCCTGAATTTTCAGGCGGTGAAGTATAAGGATAATAAAAAACGTGTATTGTGCTGTGTTATTATGTTTATACTTGCACTTTTGTCCGGGCTGGCAGGCGCCCGTCAGCTGTTGGTTCTGTTTATTCCGCTTCTGTTGTCAGCGTTTGTGGTTTATGTATTGAAAAAGAATTTGAATACGGCTGTATTTTTAGCGAATTCATGCATTGGGTTTGTCGGATCAGCCATTGGTTATGTTGTTAATATGAAGGTGCTGGCAAATATCTTTGATTTTCAGAATTGGGGGGGCATAAGGTATATAACCCCTTCCTGGGAAAATATTTGGAATGTATTAACAGGTCTTTTGACTTTCTATGGCTATAAAGAGGGGAGCCTGTTTTCTTCCGCTACGATTTATAATTTGTTTTCCGGGCTGTTTATTCTTTTGATTGCGTTTTCGATTTTTGCCTGTGTTCGGAAAGAGTTATCTGACAGGGAGAATGATACCTATGAAGATCTGGAAATCGTTTTGTTTTATTTGGCGGCTATAATCGTGTTCACTTTGTTCTATGCTGCAACGGATATGAGCTATGTGAATCGCTACAATATTCCCATAGCTGTTTTTGGCATTCCGATTATAGGAATAGGTTTAAAGGATATTAAGTGGGATGTAAAGATTAAGAATGCGGCGTTTGCTTTATTTTTTATCCTTTTGCTGCTATGCGGTGCTGGGACATATAAGACCTACAGTAAAATAGACAATACTGCTGACTTAAGAGAAATTGCAGCTTTTCTTACAGAGAACGATTATTATGAGGGCTATTCAACATTTTGGAATGGAAATGTTTTGACAGAACTGTCAGACGGAGAAATTGATATGAGGGTCTGGAGTACTGTAAATGTGAATGCTCAGAACATTAATAATATTTATAGGTGGGCACAGCTGAAGGAGCATGAGACTACGGTGCCGGAAGGAAAAGTCTTTGTACTGTTTTCCGAAAGCCAGTATGAGGAAACTACCTTAAATCAATATTTAGAAGAAGAAGATATTATATATCAGAAAGACGGTGGGTATATCATATTCGGATATGACAGCTATGATGAGTTCGTTTCCTGCCTGCCAATAGAATGAATACCATGATAATCATGAATGATAATTGGCCGGGGATCATATGAGGCATAGGATGGATAATAAAATTAACAGAGACATAAAAACAGACAGAAAGAAAAAAGCCGGAATGCTGACCTTCCATTTCGCGAATAATTTTGGCGCGGCGCTGCAGACGTATGCGCTGCAGTACACGCTCGGCACGCTGCCGGATCTGGATGTGGAGATCATTGACTATCGGCACTGGTTTATCCGGTTTACGGATTTTGCACGGTTTTTCCCGATCGACAAGAACCCAAAGGGAATCCTCAGCGGCCTTAAGACCTTTCCCGGACGAGTCAGACGTATCCGGAAGTTTCAGGAGTTTTATGAGAACTATTATAAGCTGTCGGAGCGCTGCGGTACCAGCCGGAAGCTGAAAAAGCTGCCGCCATATGACTATTATATCTGCGGCAGCGATCAGATCTGGAATGATACGGTTACGCTGGGATTCTCACCGGTATATTTTCTGCAGTTTGCGCCGGAGGAGGCAGCTAAAATCTCATACGCGCCCAGTTTCGGGAGCGATATTTCTGATGAGAAGAAACTGGATCGGATCGCGGAGTTCCTGAAAGGATTTCAGGCGATATCTGTGCGTGAAAAAGCGAAGATGAATGAGACTCTGGCGCAAAAGCTGGGCAGGGAGCCGGAGATTCTGGTGGATCCTACGTTCCTGCCTGAACGGGAACACTGGGAAAAGCTGGCCGGTGATGAGCCGATCATAAAGCAGAAGTACATTCTGGTGTACATGATGCAGAATAATGAAAAGCTGTATCAATATGCCAGGCAGGCGAAGGAACTGCTGGGATTCCCGGTAGTCGCGATAAGCCGGTACGGTTATAAGGCGAATGGCATTATTGATAAAGTGATTGTTGATGCCGGGCCGGTTGAATTTCTGAATTTGATCCGACATGCGGAGTTTGTCTGTACGAATTCTTTTCATGGGCTGGCGTTTTCTATTATCTTTGAAAAGAAGTTTTTCGAGTTTCCGAGCGACCGTTTCAGTTCGAGAAGCAGCAATCTGTTGCATCTTTTTCATATGGACGCTCCGAAGACGGTCACTGCGGAGAATGTGAGGACCCGCTTTTATGACCGGGAAGAGGTGGAACGCATTATGCAGCGTGAGCGTGAGCGGGCGCTGGAGTACCTTAGAAGGAATATTTCGACAGCAAATGGCAGCGACAAATACTTTTCACACGAAGGAACGAAATCCCGACAGTGCGACTTATGAGGAGGAGTAATTTTGATACGAGAACTATATGAAAAATACAAAGAAATCATTCATTATCTGATTGCGGGTGTGCTTACTACTGTGGTGAGTCTGGCCGTTTATTATGCTTGTGTATTGACGTTTCTGGATCCCCAGAACGCGCTGCAGCTGCAGATCGCGAATGTGATTTCGTGGTTTATAGCCGTGACGTTTGCATATTTTATTAACCGTTCATTTGTGTTTCAAAGCAAATCAAAGAACATCCTGAAAGAGGCTGTTGATTTTTATGCGGCCAGGGTTGCGACTTTGCTGCTGGAAATGGTATGTATGTTTTTGCTGGTCACCGTGATGGGAATGAATGATAAGATCGCTAAACTGGTTGTGATGGTGATTGTTACAGTTGGAAACTATATTTTAAGCAAGCTGCTGGTTTTTAAACAGAATTAGGAAAACAGTAAGTTGTCAGAAACTGTATCAGATGAAAGGACAGGTAAACTGTTCGGAATTTTATTAAGGGGCAAAGGGCATGAAAAAGATTTCATTGATTATTCCCTGCTATAATGAGCAGGATTCTGTTCCGCTGTTTCATGCGGAGGTAAGCCGTGTTTTAAAGGATATGGACTGTGAGTATGAACTGGTTTTTGTGAATGATGGCTCCACGGACGGGACTCTTGAAAAGTTAAAACAACTGGCGGAGTCGGACGAGCATCTCACGTACCTGTCATTCTCCAGAAATTTTGGAAAAGAAGCGGCAATGTATGCAGGATTTTGCAATGTGGATGGGGACTATGTAGCGGTGATGGACGCGGATTTGCAGGATCCGCCTGCATTGCTTCCGCAGATGCTGGAACTGCTGGAAAGCGGCGAATATGACAGTGTGGCGACCCGGAGAATCAGCCGTAAGGGAGAGTCTCCCGTACGGAGTTGGTTTGCCAGACGGTTTTATCAGCTGATCAACCGTATCTCGGATGCGGATATTGTGGATGGCGCCAGAGATTTTCGGCTAATGCGCAGAGAAATGGTGGATGCGATTGTTGAAATGTCGGAGTACAACCGTTTTTCGAAGGGAATTTTTGGCTGGGTTGGATTTCGGACGTACTGGTTGCCTTATGAGAATATGGAGCGTGTTGCCGGCGAGTCGAAATGGAGTTTCTGGAAACTTTTCAAATATGCGATTGACGGTATTATAAATTTTTCACAGGCTCCCCTGAGCATTGCTTCATGGGGTGGCATGATTATCACTCTGGCAGCTTTTATTTATATGATTGTGACGATTATCCGGCGGCTCCTTTACGGGAATGAAGTGATTGGATGGGCGTCGACAGTATGTATTATCCTGTTTATTGGAGGGCTGCAGCTATTTTGCCTTGGTATTATAGGCCAATATATTGCAAAGATTTACATGGAGACGAAACATCGCCCGCATTATATTATTTCTGAATCCAATAAAAAAGATACGAAGTGGACGAAATAGAACATCCTATTGCGGGAAAATGTGAAGTATAATGAAATTCAGACCGAAAGGAAAATTTCAGATGATAAAACCGGAAAATGAGAAAGACTGCTGCGGATGCGGCGCGTGTGCGCAGGCCTGTCCCAGACAGTGTATTCAAATGAAAAGGAATGAGGAAGGTTTCCTGTATCCGCAGGTGGATGAGGGAAGATGCATATCTTGCGGTCGATGTGAGGCAGTATGTCCAATGAGCCTGAAGAGCAGGACAGATACATCGGAGCCGAAAGCATACGGAGGATGGATTACGGATGAACCCGTCTGTAAAAAAAGTTCATCCGGGGGGGCATTTCCGCTTTTTGCAAATTATATTCTGGAAAAGGGTGGAACAGTATATGGTGTGGCAATGAGCGATACACTGCAGGCTGAGCACCGAAGGATTTCTTCTGAAAAGGAGCTGGAGTTACTGCAGGGATCGAAGTATATTCAAAGCAATATCGGCGATACTTACAGACAGGCCGAGGACGATCTGAAGAAGTCAAAGCATGTATTATTTACCGGCACTCCGTGTCAGATAGCAGGCCTTTTATCTTATTTGGGGAAATCATACGATAAATTATATACGATGGAATCTATTTGTCATGGAGTTCCATCTCCTCTGGTTTTTGAAAAATATATTTCATATCTGAATGATTCCAGAAAAGATACGGTGACAAACTTTAAATTCCGCCATAAGGAAACTCCGTGGAAACCATTGGGACAGACAGGAACTATAGTGACATATGCGTCGGGCAAAGAGGAGCGTTTTTTCCCGGTGCATAAGGATCCGTTCATGAACGGTTTTCTGGCTGACCTGTACCTGAGAAAAAGCTGTTATGAATGTCCGTTTAAACCGGCATATAAGAAAGAGTATCATGCGGATATTACCATTGCGGATTTTTGGGGCGTTGATCATGTGGATCAGGAGCTGAATAATCCCGGAGGGACATCTTTGATCTTATTGAACTCTTCCCATGGAGAGGAACTGTTTGCCCAGGTGCGGGATGGATTTGAAGGGAAAGAAGTAGAGTTTGAAAAAGCTGTAAAGCAGAACAGGAGCCTGTATCATTCTGCGAAAGCACCATCCGAAAAGGAAAGGACGGGCTTTTTTGACAGCCTGAATCATAAGCCGTTTGAGCAGACCAAAAGGAGATATATGTCCGGGTTATACTGGGCGGTTCACAAAGTACGATCCTTATGAGCAGCGGAATGGTATAATGCGGGAAAGAGGAGGAAAAAACATGCTGATTCTGATGGTGATAGCCGGTCTGCTTTGCTGCGGCTATGTTGCGGCGGTATATTCAGATAACGCCACGGTTACGAAAATTGCCGTTTTTGCGTTTGCCGGATGGCTTTTTTCTCATATTATTGTGAGCGGCCTGCTGTTCTGGGCGGAAGCCTATTCGGTGAACCGCTGTGCGCTTTGCTGTATGCTGCTGTGGGGCCTTGCAGCTTTGATCTGTATCATCAGACGGAAGAAAGCATCGGTCTCTTTTCATCTGAAAAAGGAAATCCCTGTTTTTATCGTGGTTTTGTGTGCGATTCCGCTTGTCATGTCGAAAAACGAATATTTTGGGATGGGGCAGGATGAAGGCGTTTACCAGACGCAGGCGCTCCTTTTTATGAATGGATACAATGACGTGAATCTGGATATGAGTTCCTGGTACGCGACGGAGGATGAGGACGAGATCGCCCGGCTGGAGGAGGCGACGAGTTCTTCTAATCTGATTGGGTATTACAGACTGGCCAGCCGCTGGAATCTTCCGGGGATCAAGGCGAAGCATGTCACGGATGAGAACGAGGGCGTCCTGCATGGTATCCCGACATTCCCTGCCCTGCTCGCATTGTGGGGCAGCATGTTCGGCATGGAAAATATGCAGGGAATAAACACCGCCATCTATATATGTGTGATATTCCTTATTTTCTATATCTGTGAGAACATGTCTGTACATCTGATGGGTAAGATCATATCCATGGTGATTTACGCGATTTCTCCGCTGGTGATATGGTCCAATAAGTCGGCGCTGACAGAGACGGGGTTTACACTGATTTTTATGTGTTTCCTTTATTTTATTCTGCAGCTGCGCAAAGAGGAGCATGAGATAAAATACGCGCTTGGATCGGCTTTCTGTGTGGGTACGCTGTCGTTTTACCATGTGTCGGCGTTTGTTTTTATGCCGTTTTTTGTACTGATATATCTCGGGCTGTGGTATTTTTGCAGGAAGCGGGCGTGCCTTGCCGCAATGATTCTTTCTACGCTGGAATACCTGGCCGGTTTTTGGATGATGTATACGGTTGCGACATCGTATACGTCGGACAATTACAAGGTCATTTATTATGGATTTATTGGCCATGATACCATCTGCCAGGTGGTTACGGTCACATGCGCGGCTGTTGTTCTGATCGGGCTGCTGCTTCTGCTTTTGGTAAGAAAACCGCTTCCGGTTTTGAGGATACCTGCGTCCGGATGCGCTGCATTCGTGAAGATTTTGTGCGTGGCTCTGGCCTGCCTTGCGCTGTACCGCTGCCATCGGAAGAGCAGCATGATGATCCGGCAGCTCCCCAATGTCACTCTGGGAGCCCTGTTGATTGTGTGCGGGGTGGTTGTTCCGCTTATCGTATATCTGACTGTTTTCTTTTCAACAAAATGGTGGCTGGAAAACTATGACCGCATAATGCTTTTGACGTTTTTTGTGTATTGTGTTCTGATTTATTCTTCCCTGTTCCGCCCGTGGATAAAGCATTATTACTATTACGCCAGATATCTTACCATGTTCGTTCCGCTGCTGGCCATCATGGGCGGTGCTTTGCTGGACCGGGCGGTGAAATGGCAGGGGATTCTGTCGGTCGCGGTGAGCGCCCTGATTCTGCTGCCGTACGACTGGTGTCTTCTGACCCAGATCGACGATACGAGAATTGAGTGGAGCACGCTGAAGGAAATTGCGGCGGAACTGGATCCGGGCGACAGTATTATTATCGCAAAAGATTCTCTCTTTCAGTATTTTTACTTCCCGCTGATCGCGATGACGGATGCCGATATCTATCCGGCGTATGAGGACGACTTAAGTGATCAGATTGCGTCTCTCTCGGAATCCGGAGGGGATGTGTATGTCTTGGGAGGAAATGATGATACGGTGGAAGCCGAAGAGGCAGATCTGGTGCTTGTGAAAACGATTGTCAATCAGTGCAGCCAGGACACAAACGCGGCCAAAGACGATTTCAGGAATCCAAATCACAGCAATCTGCTGCAGCTGCCGTTTACGTTCTATCAGTACACGAATACGTATGCGCTGTATATGGCGGAATGATTCCGGCAGGATGTTCCGGCGATATGCTCCCGGCAGGATGTTCCGGTCGTATTCGGGGCAGACAGGTCTGACAACAGGAGGAAAAATTTAAATGAAAAAAACAGCATTAATCATGGCGGGCGGCAGAGGAGAGCGCTTCTGGCCGCGCAGCAGGAGGAATCTGCCGAAGCAGTTTCTGTCGCTGACGGACGACGGTAAGACGATGATCCAGCTCACAGTGGAGCGGATTCTGCCGATTGTGGATCTGGAAGACATCTACATCGCTACCAATAAGGATTACCGGAATCTGGTAAAGGAGCAGCTGCCGGGGCTTCCCGATGAGAATATCCTCTGTGAACCGGTGGGGAGGAACACGGCGCCCTGCATCGGCCTGGGAGCGGTGCATATTTCCAGAAAGTATGAGGACGCGGTGATGTATGTGCTGCCGTCTGACCACCTGATCAAGTTCAACAACATGTTCCTGACGGTGCTGAAGGACGCGGCGGAGGTCGCCGAAAAGGGGGACAATCTGGTGACGATCGGGATCACACCGGATTATCCGGAGACCGGATACGGATATATCAAATTCCGGCCGGACGTCATGGAGGGACGCAGCTACGAGGTAGAGCGTTTTGTGGAGAAGCCGAATCTGGAGGTGGCGAAGGAATATCTGGCCACGGAGCAGTACCTCTGGAACAGCGGGATGTTTACCTGGAAGATTTCTTCCATTCTGGATCGGATCCGCACACTGATGCCGGATACGTACGCGGGTCTTAGGAAGATCCGGGATGCGATTGGCACGCCGGAGGAGGATTCGGTGCTGGAAAAGGAATTTTTTGCGATGGAGTCGCAGTCTGTCGATTACGGCATCATGGAAAAGGCGCAGCACATCTATACGATCCCGGGCGCGTTTGGCTGGGACGACGTCGGCTCCTGGCTGGCGGTCGGACGGATCAAAAAGACGAACGAGGCGGGCAACGTGGTGGACGGCAATGTGATCACGGTCAACACGCATGACTGCATTGTGCAGGGACAGAAGAAGCTGATTGCCGCGGTCGGGCTGGAGAACATGATCATTGTCGATACCGAGGACGCGACGTTGATCTGCGCGAAGGACAGCGCGGGCGATATCAAAAAGGTGCTGGAGAATCTGAAGATCTGCCACCGGGATGAGTATATCTGATTTTTTCGTTGCCTGATATGGGAAATGATGTTATACTGCCGTAAATGTGTCCGGAGCGATTTCGAAGTGTCGGGATACGAATGCTTTTAGATAGAAAAGCGTGGAGTGCGCGGGCAGGAGGAAGCTATGAAGCATGCATTAATTACGGGAATTACAGGACAGGACGGCTCTTATCTCTCGGAACTGCTGCTGGAGAAGGGCTATGAGGTCTACGGGATCATGCGCCGTAAGAGTGTGGTGGATTACGGCAATGTGGACCATATCAAAGAGAAGATTCATTTTATCTATGCGGATATGACGGATCCGATCTCGCTGATTTCGGCAATGCGGATTTCACAGGCGGATGAGGTCTACAATCTGGCGGCGCAGTCGTTTGTGGCGACGAGCTGGGAGCAGCCGATCACGACGGCGGACATTGACGCCATCGGTGTGACGAATATGCTGGAGGCGATCCGGGTGGTGAAGCCGGAGGCGCATTTTTATCAGGCGTCCACCTCGGAGATGTTCGGCCTGGTGCAGGAGATGCCGCAGAGTGAAAAGACTCCGTTCTACCCGAGAAGCCCGTACGGAGTCGCGAAGCTGTACGGACACTGGATCACGAAGAACTACAGAGAGAGTTACGGCATGTTCGCGTGCAGCGGTATTCTGTTCAACCATGAGAGCGAGCGCCGCGGCAAGGAATTTGTGACGCGCAAGATTACGGATTCGGTAGCGCGGATCAAACAGGGGCTTCTGGATCACGTGGAGCTGGGCAACCTGGATTCCAAACGTGACTGGGGGCATTCGAAGGATTATGTCCGCGCCATGTGGCTGATGCTGCAGCAGGACGAGCCGGACGATTACGTGATCGCGACGAATGAGACGCGCACAGTCCGGGAGTTCGTGGAAACAGCGTTCGGTCATGTCGGGATCGAGGTCGCATGGTCCGGCACCGGTGTGGACGAGATCGGCAGGGACAAGGCGACCGGCCAGGTGATTGTACGGGTGAACGTCGAC
Organism: Clostridiales bacterium; assembly: GCA_020860715.1. Taxonomy (GTDB): domain Bacteria; phylum Bacillota; class Clostridia; order Lachnospirales; family Lachnospiraceae; genus Choladousia. The sequence continues at coordinate 22,651 of JAJBTU010000001.1, forward strand.
TTCTTCCGTCCGGCGGAAGTCGACGTGCTGCTCGGCAATCCGGCAAAGGCGGAGTCGAAACTTGGCTGGAAGCGCGAGATTCCGTTCTCTGAGCTGGTGGAGCGTATGGTGAAAAATGATATGGAGCTCGTGGCAAAAGAGATTCGGGTGAACACGTTATAAGCAGAATGTCATAAGGGCTGTCATGGTACAGCCCTGTTTTTACTTTATAGGAAACACAGGAGAAACGCAATGAAGAAGGCTTTGATTATCGGAGCGGCCGGCTTTGTCGGGAGTTACCTGATTCATCAGCTGAAGGATGTGGACGGATACCAGGTGGCGGTGACGAAGATGCCGCATGAGACAATTCCCGGAGAAGGATTTGAGGTGTATGACCTGAACATTCTGGAGCGGGAGCAGATAGAGAATCTTCTGACCAGGCTGCGGCCGGACTGCATTTTCCATTTGGCGGCGCAGAGTTCGGTTTTTGTCTCCTGGAAGAATCCGGGGCTGACGATTGATGTCAACATCAAGGGCAGTGTGAATGTGATGGACGCTGTCCGCACGCTGGATTATAAGCCGCGCATGCTGCTCACCGGTTCCGGCGAGGAGTATGGGCATGTCCGTGAGGACGAGGTGCCGATCTCGGAGGAAAACGCCATCCGCCCGGGCAATATTTACGCGGCGACAAAGGCCTGCCAGAACCTGATCGGGAAGATCTACACGGACGCGTACCAGATGGAGATCATGTCGGTGCGTGCGTTCAATCACATTGGGCCGAACCAGGCGCCGATGTTCGTGGTGGCGGATTTCTGTAAGCAGGTAGCGGAGATTGAGGCGGGCAAGCAGGAGCCGGTGATCTATGTGGGGAATCTTTCCGCAAAGCGTGATTTTACTGACGTGCGTGACGTGGTGCGCGCGTACAGTCTGTTGATGACGCATGGAAAGGCCGGGGAGACCTACAATGTCGGCAGCGGCCATGCGGTGGAGATACAGGAGATTCTGGATAAGGTGCTGAAGCTGAGCCGTGTGCCGATCCAGGCAAAGACCGATCCGGCGAAACTGCGGCCGGTCGACGTGCCGATCATTGAGGCGGATACGGCAAAGCTGCGTGCCTGCACAGGCTGGGAGCGGCAGATTCCGCTGGAGCAGACGCTCGCAGAAACGCTGGATTACTGGCGCGGGAAGGTCGCTGAAGAAGCGCGGGATTGATGAAGAAGTGCGGAATTGTTGAAAACACTCATGTGAATCCTGCCGGAATCAGACAGAAAAAGGATACTGGTAACCTGAAAGAACTGGAATAATCAGGAAAGTTAAGACAAAATCGGAATAATCAGGAAAGTTAAGACAAAATCGGAATAATCAGGAAGGTTAAGAAATAACCGGGAAAGATTAGGGGGCGACAAATCTATGGATTATATGGAAAACTACCGGTTCTGGTGTACAGATTCGTATTTTGACGAGGAGACAAGGCAGGAACTTATCGCCCTGCAGGGGAATGAGGCGGAGATCGAGGACCGGTTTTATAAGGATCTCTCTTTCGGCACCGGCGGCCTGCGCGGTGTGATCGGCGCGGGTACGAACCGCATGAATCTCTATACCGTCCGCAAGGCGACGCAGGGGCTGGCGAATTTTATTAATATGGAAACCGGACGGGACGATGGAAAGTCCGGGACGGACGGTGATGCAGACGCCGGGGAACGCCCGGGTATAGCGATCGCCTTTGATTCCCGGCACATGTCGCCGGAGTTTGCGGATGAGGCGGCGCGCTGCATGGCGGCGAACGGGATCAAAGCCTATATTTTTGAATCGCTGCGTCCGACGCCGGAACTTTCATTTGCGGTGCGGCATCTTGGCTGCATCGCCGGGATCGTGATCACGGCGAGCCACAACCCCGCGGAGTACAACGGCTATAAGGTGTACTGGGAGGACGGGGCGCAGATTACAGCGCCTAAGGACAAACAGATCATTGCGGAAGTAAACCGTGTGACGGATTTTGCCATGGTGAAGACCATGCCGAGGGAAGAAGCGGCTGCGGCGGGACTGTATCAGGTGATCGGAAAAGAGATTGACGACTGCTACATCGCGGAGCTGAAAAAGCAGATCATTCATCCGGAGATCATTCAGGCGATGGCGGACGACATTACGATCGTCTACACGCCGCTGCACGGCACCGGCAATCTTCCGGTGCGCCGTGTGCTCTCCGAACTGGGCTTTAAAAAGGTCTATGTGGTGCCGGAGCAGGAGAAGCCGGACGGCGATTTCCCGACTGTGCCTTACCCGAATCCGGAAGATCCGAAAGCATTTGCGCTCGCGCTTGCGCTGGCGAAAAAGGTCGATGCGGATATCGTGCTGGCGACAGATCCGGATGCGGACCGGCTCGGTGTTTATGCGAAGGACAGCCGCACCGGGGAATATATGTCCTTTACCGGCAATATGTCCGGAATGGTGATCGCGGAGTATATTCTCTCACAGAGAAAAGAGAAAGGGACGCTGCCGGAGAACGGGGCGCTCGTGAAGACAATCGTCACGACCGATATGGCTGATGTGATCGCGGAAAAATATCAGGTGAAGCTGATCGAGGTGCTGACCGGATTTAAGTATATCGGGGAGCAAATCAAGTTTTTTGAACAGCAGCACACATATCAGTATGTGTTTGGCATGGAGGAAAGCTATGGCTGTCTGGCGGGCACGCATGCCCGCGACAAGGACGCCTGCGTGGCAGTAATGGCACTCTGCGAGGCGGCGGCTTACTGTAAGAGCCAGGGAAAGACCCTCTGGGATCAGATGCTGCAGATGTACGAGGAGTACGGCTATTTCCGTGAGGGACTGGAGTCCGTCACGCTGAAAGGGATCGACGGCAGCCAGAAGATTCAGGAGATGATGCAGGCCATGCGGCAGACGCCGCCGGCGTACCTGGCAGGTCTGAAGGTTCTGGAAGCGCGCGATTATGACGCGGATGCAGTGAAGGATATGGAAACGGGCGAGATCAGGCCGACCGGACTTCCGAAGTCCAATGTGCTGTATTATAAACTGGAGAACAATTCCTGGTGCTGCGCGCGCCCGTCCGGCACCGAGCCGAAGATCAAGTTTTATATGGGCGTAAAAGGCAGCAGCCTGGAGGATTCAGCGAAGAAGCTGCAGGAGCTGCGCAGGGCGCTGCTGGATTTTGCGGGCGTTGAGGGCTGATATTGTATAAAGCCGGGTGAAGCAGAACATCCGGTCATGGCAGTTTCGTGTCTGTTATGATCGGATGATTCATATGAGGAATAAGGAGCTGTCGTATTCATGAAATGTCTGATTCTGGCGGGAGGAAAGGGCAACAGCCTCTGGCCGCTTTCAAGAGGAGAATATCCGAAGCAGTTTATGAGCATCCGCAGGAACCGCTCGCTTCTTCAAGAGACGGTTGCGCGTAATATTCCGTTTTGCGATGAATTTCTGATTGCCACAAACGCATCGTATTATTTTATCGTGGAAGGCCAGATGAAGGCGTTTCAGGGCCTGAAGTACCGCTGCATTCTGGAGGAAGAGGGGAGAAAGACCGCTCCCTCGACAGCAATTGCCTGCATGTACCTGAACCCGTCTGAGCTGCTTTATGTTGTTTCCGCGGATCAGATCATTGAAGGCTCGGAATACAAGGAGACGGTTATGCGCGGCCGCGCGCTGGCCAGAGAGGGGCAGCTGGTGACGTTTGGCATGGAAGTGCTGGGCGCCAACACCGGCTACGGATACATCCGGAACGACGGGGAAAAGGTGTTGGAGTTTCGCGAAAAACCGGACGCGGAGACGGCACAGAACTATTTTGAGAGCGGAGAGTATCTGTGGAACAGCGGCAACTTTCTGTTCTGTGTGGGGGATTTCCTGAACGAACTGAAGAAATACGCACGGGATGTTTTTGACGCCTGCGAAGAGGTACGCCGCACGGTCCGCATGGATTCCAGCGCTGTGACGATCCCGGCGGACCGGATGCGCCGGATCCCGGCGGTGTCGATTGAGAAAAGTGTATTTGAACGCTCGGACCGCGTCAGTGTGGTCAAAGCGTCGTTTCACTGGTGGGACATCGGCAATCTGGATATTCTCTCCAACTACATGAAAAATGAGGAAATCCACCATGTGATCTGTGAAGACTGCGAAAATGTGACAGTGATCAATCAGACCGAGCGCCAGCTGGTGGTAGCGGACGGCGTGGACGGCCTGACGGTTGTGAATACGGAAGACGCCTGCTACATCACCAAAAAGGGCGCAGAGTCCGCGGTCAAGAGAATCATACAGGAGCATCCGGCGTACAGCAGTTATTTTGAAAAATCCCGGACCGTATACCGGCCCTGGGGGATGTATGAGATCCTGAACTATACATCCAATTATAAGGTCAAAAAGGTAACGGTCTATCCGGGCCGCGCGATGACCACGCACAGACATTCGATGCGCTCGGAACAGTGGTCGGTGGTGCAGGGGGAGGCGACCGTGATCCTGGACGGGGAGGTTCATGAGCTGCCGCTGTACAGCACGATCGAGGTGCCGGTCGGCGTGGAACATTCCCTTGCGAACCGCTCAGACAAAGCGCTTGTGATTATGGAAGTTTCCTTTGGCCCTCAGGTGATCGAGGAGGATACCGAATATCTTCTGGAGACGCCGGAAGGCGTCAGCGCCGCCGAGACCCTGATCAAATGCGAGCCGGTCTTTAAGGATTACCTCTGGGGCGGCACGAAACTCCGGGAGATTTACGGGAAGAACTGTGATTATGAAAAAATAGCGGAGAGCTGGGAACTGTCCGCGCACGAGGACGGCCAGTGCCGAGTGGCATCCGGAAAATATCGGGGAATGCTGTTTGGGGAGTATCTGGAGCGGATCGGAGAGGAGGCGCTCGGCTGGAAATGTCAGGCGTTTGAGCGGTTTCCGCTGCTGATCAAATTCATTGACGCGAAGGAGCAGCTGTCGGTGCAGGTGCATCCGGATGACGGCTATGCGCTCCCGAATGAGAATGAATACGGCAAAAATGAGATGTGGTACGTGATGGACTGCGAGCCGGGAGCGTATATTTACTTTGGCCTGAAAAAGACCGTCACCCCGGAGGAACTGCGCGCGCGCGCTGTGGACAACACCATCACTGAGGTGCTGAACCGGGTGCCGGTAAAAAAGGGCGATACCTTTTTTGTCCGCTCCGGGACAATTCATGCGATCGGCGGCGGGACGCTGATCTGCGAGATTCAGCAGAATTCGAACTGCACCTACCGTCTCTATGATTACGCCCGCAGGGATAAGTTCGGGAACCTGCGCGAACTGCATCTGGATCAGGCCATGGCGGTGGCGGATACGGAAAAAAAGGATGTACAAAATATGCAGACCGGCCCCAGGGAGCAGAGGGATGGCTTCTGTGTACAGAAGCTGTGCGAGTGCAAATATTTTACCAGCAGCCGTTACGATGTGGAGAATACCGTATCGGTGGCAGTACACGACACCTCCTTTGCCGCGCTGGTATTTCTGGAAGGATATGGAACGGTTCAGACAGGAGAGGAACGAATGGAATTTTGTCCTGCGGATACTTTTTTTGTACACGCGGGGGAGAGACAGGTGGAAATCTGCGGGAAATGCAGTTTTATCCTGACACACCTGTGATAAGGAAAATGACAGTATGTATAGCAGAAAGAAAAACCGCTGGCTGAAGCATCTGGATTTTATTTTGCTGGATATCATAAGCATCTGCGCTGCGCTGTTTCTGGCGTATACGATCCGGCACGGACTGCACAGCCATTATGGAAGTGAAGAGTATTTTCGGATTGGGATGGTCATGGTCTTTGCGGACCTGCTCATCGTGTTCTTCGGCGACAGCTATAAGGATGTGATCCGACGCGGATATCTGAAAGAATTCCGCGCGGCGTTTATCCATCTGTCGCTGGTGATGTGCGCCCTTCTGCTGTATCTGTTTTTTGTGCAGCAGTCCGAATTCTTTTCCCGTCTGACCATTTTCTGGACCTGGGTGCTCGGATTTGTGCTGATGTATGTGCTGCGCATCTCGCTGAAGACCTGGCTGCGCAGAAGAATGATGCAGAAGGAGAATCTGGTCTCGGTTCTGGCAGTCCTCTCCCCGGATACCGCAGAGCCGGTCATAAAAGAACTGTTGAACCGGAAATACCGTGATTTTGACATCGCCGGGATAATTCTGGTGGGGCGGCAGGACAACATGCGGACGCAGGAGACGGGCCAGGGGGTACAGCCGCAGGCTGTGACTGCACAGGAGCAAATGCCGGAGGAAATCTGCGGCGTTCCCGTGGTTGCGACCGGGGATGATTTTGCCGCGTATATCAAAGAGCATGTTGTAGATGAGATCTTTGTGAGCGTCAATGAGAATTTTGAGGCCGCCGAATCCATCATGGAGTCCTGCGTGAGGATGGGGATTACCGTGCACCAGAACCTGACAGGCGTGGCAAAGGGCGGCAATCAGGTCGTGGATGAGTTTGCCGGCTATATGGTGCTGACAAGCAGCATCAAGGTGGCCGCGTACCGCGAACTGTTTCTGAAACGTCTGATGGACATTGTCGGAGGCCTGATCGGGCTTTGCTGTACGGCAGTCATGTTTCCTTTTATAGCGGTGGCAGTGAAAAGAAAAAGCCCGGGACCGGTCCTTTTTTGCCAGGAACGGGTCGGGAAAAACGGACGGATCATCAAAATCTATAAATTCCGTTCCATGTACATGGACGCGGAGGAAAGAAAAGAGGAACTGCTGCGCCAGAATGAGATGCAGGGGCTGATGTTTAAGATGAAAGAGGACCCGCGGGTCATTCAGGGGGTGGGAGTCTTTATCCGTAAGACGTCTCTGGACGAGTTCCCGCAGTTCTGGAATGTGCTGAAGGGCGATATGAGCCTTGTCGGCACGAGACCGCCGACCATAGAGGAATACCAGCACTACGATATGCACCATATGGTCCGCATGTCGATCAAGCCGGGGCTGACCGGCCTGTGGCAGGTGAGCGGCAGGAATGAGATTACAGATTTCGAAGAGGTCGTGAAGCTGGATACCAGATACATTGAGGAATGGAGCCTCAATCTGGACATCAAGATTCTGCTGAAAACCATCCGGGTCGTTCTCGAAGGACGGGGAGAATAAGTGCCGGTTCTTTTTGCAGCAGAATACCGGGCAGGAAAGAGAAGCAGGGAGGAGAGCAGGATGCATCAGCAGGGAAAAATCAACCGGGAGGATATGCTGGAACTGACGCGGCGGATGACGCTTAAAAGGACCTGTTTTGGCCGGATTGCCGGCGCTTATTTTGATGAGGAGGGCTATGTGGACGGCACGTTCAACCGCCATTTCCAGAAGCTGACACCTGCCGAACGGCAGCAGAATCTGGAGATCGCGAAGGCAATTCCGTTTTCAAAGACGAACGTGGAACTGAAAGAATACGCGTTTGACGCCGATGAGGAGAAGCCGGGCGGGATCCGGCAGATGCTGATGGCCATAAAAGAATGTGAACTGAAAAATGACGCTCTTCTGGAGACGTTTTATGAGATCCTGGGGGACTCTCTGCGTGAGCCTTTGCCTGGGCAATGGCGGCCGCAGGGAGTTTTTGCGTTTTATCTTTTCTTCGGGTCCTACGACGTTCCGCGAAAAGGCACGGATCATGAGAGTCAGTGGGAATCTGAGGAGGTCTACTCCTTTCTGATCGGCGCATTCTGCGCGGCGGATGGGGATTACAACCCGGAGGCGCCCACGAAAGGCTTCCTGTTCCCGGCGTTCCGCGACCGCTGCGCGGATTCTCACAGGATTGATATCTTCTCTTTACAGGAAATTTTTCAGAACAGCCGGGAATAATTTTTATCGATATCGGGCATAGTACTCACAAAAGGAATCAGGAAAACACGGAATCTGTACCTGATCGGAAAAGAGGAAAACCGGATGCGAAAAATGGAGAAATGGATTCTGATTCTGCTCATCCTCGCAGCCTTCTGTTTTTTGGGAGTGTGGTATGTCTCTTCGCAGAGCAGGGAACCGGTAAACGCTACGCTGGTAAGAAACACTTTGGAGCACCGGAACGGGGAAATGGGAGAACGGAAGCAATGGGCTCATCAGACACGCTGTATCTGAAAATCGATAAAAATATCCGGATTCAGAAAGAGAAGGTCACGCTCGGTGAGATTGCGCAGTTTATCTGCGCGGAGAAAGCGGTGGTGAATAAAGTAAAAACGCTCCGGCTGCCGACAGAGCGGATTGTAAAGCCGGGACGTTATGTGTATTCGGTTCTGGATGTGATTGCGGTGATTCAGGAAGAATATCCGAAGCTGGAGATCAGCAACCTGGGCGAGACGGATTTTGTCCTGACGCTGGAAAATTCGTCCAGAAGGTGGGAAGCCTGGAACTGGATCAAGACGGCGCTGCTGTGCCTGCTGTCTTTCTTCGGGGCGGCAATCTCAATCATGGCGTTTAATACGGATGTCGGCCTTACAGAACTGTTCGGGCGGCTGTATGAGATGTTTACCGGCAGGACGTCCAACGGCTTTACCGTGCTGGAGATTTCCTACTCGATTGGCGTGGGTCTGGGAATCCTGATTTTCTTCCATCATTTTGCGAGAAAAAAGGACGGAGCGGAACCGACGCCGCTGCAGGTGCAGATGCGCGTCTATGAGGAGGATGTTGATAAGACGATGATTGAGACCTCGCAGAGAATAGAAAAAGAACAAATGGCAGCAGAGTAGGCAGGAGCGGCAAAACCCTGAATCGGACACGGGACGGCCTGCAGGGAGAAACAAATCTGGAAAAGGAAACAGGGCAGATGGGAGAATGGATTCTGATACTTACCGGCTTTTCGGGAGGCTTTCTGGTGGCGGGCGGCGTGGCGTCGATCATGGTTGGTCTGGGGATCATCACCCGCTTTATCGGGATCACGCACACGGCGCGGCAGATTCTGTGGTACGAGGACGCAATTCTTTTGGGAGCGGTGGCCGGAAATACGGTTACGGTATTTGACTTTGAACTGGTGACCGGAGTCTGGCTGATGGCGATGGCCGGACTTTTTATCGGCATTTTTGTCGGCGGCTGGATTCTGGCTCTGGCCGAGCTGGTCGATATTTTCCCGGTCTACAGCCGCAGGCTGGGCATCCAAAATGGAGCGAGGGCGATTGTGGTTACATTGGCGGCCGGCAAGACGGCCGGCAGCTTTCTGTATTTTTTCCGGCACCTTGGATGAGCGGAAGCGCCTCTTGCCGCGGGCTTCGCTGGCAGTATGGCGGTGCTGCATGCAGCGGGAATGTCTGGCAAAATGTGATTTTCTGGAAAATAAACTTGAAAAGGAGATATGGTTGTAGTAAAGTAGTGGCGAAACACAGCCGGTCTGTTTTGAGGCGGCTATTGTGTACGAACCGCAGAACGGCATATGGAAAGCAGGAAGTAACTGTGAAGGTACTGAACAGCTAGTGCAGGAATGGACTAAGAGGTATGCTTGTGCCGGGATGAAGACGAGTCGGTTCGGAAGGAAAGATTAGAATAACAGGGGGATGAGAACGTGATTTCAGAAAAGATGCGGCCGTTTCTGGAGAACAATTCAGCGATTCGCATGATGTTCGAGGAAGGGAAAAAGATGGCGGAGCTCTACGGAGCGGACAAGGTGTATGATTTCAGCCTTGGCAATCCGAATGTGCCGGCTCCGCAGAAGGTGAACCAGGCGATTAAGGAGATTCTCGATGAAGAGGACTCTCTTTTTGTTCATGGCTATATGAGCAACGCGGGCTACCCGCAGGTGCGCGCAGCGATTGCGGAGAATCTGAACCGGCGGTTTGGAACAAAGGTTACGGAGAAGAATCTGATCATGACGGTGGGAGCCGGGAGCGGGCTGAATGTGGCTCTGAAGACGGTGCTGAACCCGGGCGACGAGGTGATCACATTCGCTCCGTATTTTCTTGAATACCGCGCATACGTGACGAACTACGACGGCGTGCTGGTGACGGTCGATCCGGATGAGGACACCTTCCAGATCAGTCCGGAGGCGTTTCGTGCGAAGATTTCCGCGAAGACGAAAGCGGTGATCATCAACAACCCGAACAATCCGACCGGTGTGGTGTATTCCGAGGATACGATCCGGGCGCTGGCCGCGGTCCTTACGGAAAAGCAGAACGAGTACGGGCACGCGATTTACCTGATTTCCGATGAACCGTACCGGGAGCTGGTATTCGACGGCGCGGCGGTTCCCTTTGTGACAAAGTATTATGATAATACGATGGTGGTATATTCGTACAGCAAATCGCTCTCTCTGCCGGGCGAGCGCATCGGCTACCTGCTGATTCCGGATGAGTTTGAGGACAGTGAGACGACGATTGAGGCGGCGACGATCGCGAACCGCATCAGCGGCTGTGTGAACGCGCCGTCCCTGATCCAGCTGGCTGTAGGGCGGTGTGCGGACTGTCAGGCGGATCTCGGCTTTTATGACCGGAACCGCAGGGCGCTCTATGAAGGCCTTACCGGTATGGGGTTTGCCTGCGTGCGGCCGCAGGGCGCGTTTTACCTTTGGATGAAGGCGCCGGTGAAGACAGGAGCAGCCAAAAGCGCGGCAGAGGCGGAGGATGAGTTTGTACAGGCGGCGAAAAAGTACCATATCCTGATCGTACCGGGCAGCTCATTTGCGTGTCCGGGGTATGTGCGGATTGCGTACTGTGTATCCTATGAGACCATTATGAATGCCCTGCCGGAATTTCAGAAGCTGGCAAAGGAGTTTTCACTTTAGGAGAGCATACATATGAAGATCATTATTGTCGGCCTCGGAAAAGTAGGGACCACTCTGGCGTCCGAACTTTGTGATGAGGAGAATGACGTCACGGTCATTGACAGAAAGGAAGAGCTGGTAGAAGATATTTCAGGCCAGTATGATCTGATGGGCGTCGCCGGGAACGGCGCCAGCCGGTCGATCCAGGTCGAGGCGGGGATCGAGGATGCGGATCTTCTGATTGCGGTGACCGGATCCGATGAGATCAACCTTCTCTGCTGCCTGATGGCAAAGGAGAGCGGAAAATGTCACTCGATCGCGCGTGTGCGGAATCCGGAATACCATTCGGAGATCGCGTTTATACGGGAAAAATTCGGGATTTCCCTGATCATTAATCCGGACATGGTCGCGGCGCTGGAGATCGCAAGAAACTTAAAGTTCCCGTCCGCGATTGATGTAGACTCCTTTGTAAAGAACCGGGTGGATATTTTAAAATTCCGCGTCAGGGAAAATTCTGTGCTGGACGGAGTGCGGATCGCGGACCTTTCTTCCAGGATTATGGACAATATTCTGATCTGCGCGATTGAGCGGGGCAGCGAGCTGATCATTCCCAACGGCAACACGGTGCTGCACGAAAAGGATCAGATCGCGATTGTCGCCGGGAATAATGACGCGAATCAGTTTTTCCGCCAGGTGGGGATCCTGACCAATCAGGTAAAAAGCATCATGATTGTCGGCGGAAGTACGCTGGCGTATTATCTGGCCAAGATGCTCATCGCGGCAGGCATGCGCGTCAAGATCATTGAAAAAGACTATCAGCGCTGCGAGACGCTCTCCGAGATGCTTCCCAAGGCGACGATCGTCCACGGCGACGGCACGGATAAGGAACTGCTTTCCGAGGAAGGTCTGGAGGGCTATGAGAGTTTTGCGGCCCTGACCAATATTGATGAAGAGAACATCCTGATCTCACTTTACGCCAAGAAAATCGGCGGTCAGAAGAAGATCATTACCAAGGTCAACCGGATCGCGTTTGACGAGGTGATTCAGGAACTGGATCTGGATACGATCATTCACCCGAAAGACGTCACAGCGGAGCTGATCATCCGTTATGCGCGGTCCATGAAGAATTCCTACGGGAGCAATGTGGAGACCTTACATAAAATCATCGACGGCAAGGCGGAGGCGCTGGAATTTATCATCCACGGGCAGTCCCGCGTGACGAATATGACGCTGCAGGAGCTGCCGATCCGCAAGGGGATCCTGGTGGCCTGCATTTACCGTCATGGGAAGATCATCATTCCGGGCGGCTCGGACCGGATGCAGGACGGCGACAGTGTGATCATTGTCACACAGGACAAAGGACTGAAGAACATCGAGGATATACTGGTGAAAAACCGTGCGTGATGAGCGGGACTTAAGAGGATGGCGCAAAGATGAATTATAAGCTGATTCGTTATATTCTGGGGCTGGTTTTAATTGTGGAGGCAGGACTGATGCTGCCGTCCCTGGTCGTGGCACTGATCTTTCAGGAGCAGGAAGGTTTCGGCATCCTCTCGACCATGGGATTCTGTACGGCGGCGGGGCTTTCTCTGACTTTGAAAGCGCCCACATCCAAGACCATGCACGCACGGGAAGGGTTTGTGACCGTGTCTTTCTGCTGGATCGCGTTAAGCTCGTTTGGGGCGCTTCCCTTTGTGATCACGGGGGCGATCCCGAACTATATTGACGCTCTTTTTGAGACGGTATCCGGCTTTACGACGACCGGCTCTACGATATTGACGGATGTGGAATCCATGGCGCACTGTCTGCAGTTCTGGCGCAGTTTCACGCACTGGATCGGCGGCATGGGCGTACTGGTGTTTATGATGTCCATCCTGCCGCTTGCAGGCGGCAGCAGCATGTATATGATGAAAGCGGAGAGCACTGGCCCTTCTGTCGGCAAGCTGGTGCCGAAGGTAAAGGGGACCGCGGGGCTTCTGTACCGCATGTATATCGCGCTGAGCCTTTTGATGCTTGCCCTTCTTCTGGTCGGCGGCATGCCGCTGTTTGATTCGCTGATCACCGTATTCGGTACGGCCGGTACCGGCGGTTTCGGCATCAGAAATGACAGCATGGCGAGCTACAGCGCGTACCTTCAGGTCGTGACGACGATTTTCATGATCCTGTTCGGCTTTAATTTCAGCTTTTACTATCTGTGCTGGAAGCGGAAGTTTAAGACGGCGTTCCGGATGGTGGAGATCCGGGCGTATCTGCTGATCATTCTGGTTTCGATCGTCCTGATTTCCATCAATATCTACGGGATGTTTGACGGTGTGGCAGAGACGATCCGCCACGCGGCGTTCCAGGTGGGGACGATCATCACGACCACCGGCTTCGCGACGACGGACTTCAATCAGTGGCCGGCATTCTCAAAGACGATTCTTGTCATGCTGATGTGCATCGGCGCCTGCGCGGGAAGCACCGGCGGCGGCATCAAGGTGCAGCGCATCCTGATTCTGGAGCGTTCTATCCGCAATGAACTGGATGTGATCACGCATCCGCACCACGTCCGCAAACAAAAGCTGGACGGACATGTGATCGAGCCTTCGGTCATCCGTACCGTAAACATTTTTCTGGCCGCGTATGCAGCGGTGTTCGCACTGTCGCTGCTGATCATTTCGATTGACAATTTTGACTTTACGACGAATTTTACAGCCATCGCTGCGACGCTGAATAACATCGGCCCGGGCCTTGAGGTGGTCGGCCCGAGCGGAAACTACAGCGGATTTTCTTATCTGTCGAAGCTGGTCATGATTTTTGATATGCTGGCAGGCCGGCTGGAACTGTTCCCGCTTCTGATCCTCTTTTCGAGAAGTACGTGGAGAAAGTAATAAGAGCGTGCCACAGTTTATTCTGAGCTGTCTTCAGAAGATTCGGTATCGCTCCCGTCCGGTTCTCCCGATGCTTCCGGCAGCAGCAGCTGCACCAGTTCGATCTTATTTTCCTCCATTTTCAGAACACGGATCTGTGTGCCGTCTTCCATGGCGACCGCATCCTGTTCCTCCGGAAGGTCGTCCAGAAGTTCGATGACCAGACCGCCGATCGAGTCGCAGGCCTCGGATTCCAGTGCCAGACCCAGCGCGTCATTGATATCGTCGAGCCGCACGGAGCCCTCGATCTGGTATTCCCGCTCGGAAATCTGCCGGATCAGGTTTGCCTCGTCCGCATCGTACTCGTCCCGGATGTCTCCGACAATCTCTTCCAGCAGATCCTCCAGTGAGACAATGCCGACCGCGTCTCCGTACTCATCCAGCACGACAGAGAGACTGGCGGAGTCCTCCCGCATCGATTCCAGCAGATCCGAAGTCTTTTTGAATTCATACGTAAAATGCGGCTTGTACATGGCTTCCTCAATGCTGAAGCCTTCCTGTCCGTCGTAGCAGAAAAATTTCTTGATATTCAGGATACCAACCACATGGGCAGGATCCTCATGATAAACCGGCAGACGGGAATATTTTTCCTGCCGGAACATCTCTTTGATCTCATCATACGAATCCGTATCGCTGATCATGACGACCTCTGAGCGGGGCACCATCACGTCCTTGACCAGAGAATCACCGAAGTCCACCACGTTATAGATCATCTCACGTTCTTCTTTTTCAATCACGCCCTCCTGGTGGCTGACATCGACGAAGGTGCGCAGTTCCTGCTCTGTGACGGTATCCATGGAAACATTCAGATCTATGTGGAACGGCTTCAGAAGAAGCTGACAGACCGCATTGAGGACAAAGATCACCGGACGCAGGATTTTCATCAGAACGCTGATGACCGGACAGTAGGCGAGAGCCAGCTTTTCCGGGTAGGTGGCGGCAATCGTCTTTGGCGTAACCTCTCCGAATATCAGGATCAGAATCGTGACAATCGCGGTGGATACACTGATCGAGCCGTCGCCGGCCAGCTTGATCGCCAGTGAAGCTGCCAGAGCGGAAAGAAAGTTGTTTACCAGATTATTTCCGATCAGAAGGGTGCTTAAAAGCCTGGAACGGTTCTCCACCGTTTTGATAGCCAGAACAGCGCGTTTATCTCCTTCCTCAGCAAGCGCCTGCAGGCGGATCCGGTTCGCTGTGGTCAGCGCGGTCTCTGCAGAAGAAAAGAACGCGGAAAGAAGTAATAACCTGTACTTCCAGAAAAATTATTACTCAAACAGCCATTTTTCGCCATTTTCA
>JAJBTU010000007.1 GCA_020860715.1 Clostridiales bacterium
TTTTTCGGAACGACGAAAAACTCCACAATGGAGAACAGGGCCATGCCCTAACAATTACAAACCCCGACATTTGACGTGATACAAATGCCGGGGTTCTCTTATGCACAGCCCTGCGAAAGGAAAGTATTATTCCTTCGCGCAGATCACATGATTTTCAATCCCGTCGACCCAAAGCTGCATGCCGTCCGCCTCGTATACGCGGACGATGGACGACAGTTCGGCCATGTCCGGACAGATTTCCGGAAAGATGTTAGGCTGTTTCTCAAAGAAGTCTCTCTGGTAGAGAACAGTGCGGCGGTCCCCGAAGATGGCTCCGTAGAAGATGTCCGCCTCCACGAGATCCTGGAACATGTGGCTGCCGTAGCTGAGTTCGGGCATATACCCGGCGCGGTTGTCCGTCACCTCGCAGATCGCGTCAACGCCGGAGATGTCGACGAAACGCACCGGCACGCCGAGTTCGGGCGAGCTGGTCCCGATACGGCCCGGCACCGTGAGCAGGATATGACGGCCTTTTCCTTTATAGTAACGGTTGACAGCCCCGATGGCTTCGGCGATCAGGGGCTTTTTTACGTGCTCGAATTCATAGTATTCTTTCGGTTCAACCTGAATCACAAGGTCAACGGGTCGCACGCAGGAGTGTCCCATGGAGGAGTCCCGGATCTCAAAGAAGATATTCTCCGGCGCGGGCGCGGGCATTTTGATGCGGCCTCCGTCCTTTCCAACATAAAGAGGCCGACACTGCAGCAGGTTGACGACAAAATCGTTCTCCTTGCTTAAGTTTACTGTGTACTCGATATCCACCGGATTCCCGTAGGCTTCCTGCAGCGCGTGCAGCGTCTTTTTCATCATCGAGGTGAATTTGCGGTTGGCGAGAAGCTGCTGGCAGCTTACAAAGTAAACATCCCGGTAGCGGCCGGCTTCGCGCAGCCGGTCTTCCGCCTCGGTATCGTGTTCCAGCACGGTATTTTTGTACCAGCGCGGCATATAGGGTACGATGGCGGAAAGAGGCACTTCTTCCAGCTCATTTTTTTCCATGTTGATGACGTCGATCTTGTGCTGGGAAAATCGGTGCTTGTCGGCCACACTGGTCAGCATGGTGACTTCCGGCCGGTCGAGGTTGACCAGACGGGGGTAGTCGTTCTCCGTGCGGTCTACGGCCTTGGTCCCGAGTCCCATCACGATGCGCAGCATCCCGGCGGACGGATCCATATCCGGCAGCCATTTGTAGGCGCTGTAGCTGTAGCCGACTCCGGCTGTGCAGGGCATATAATACGGCCCGTAATAGGAACCGGATACGCGCTGCACGAGGATCGCCATCTGCTCATCTCTGCGGTCCAGACCGCGGTTTTTGCGGTACTCCAGAGCAGACGGATCCATTGTACTGGCGTAAACCTTCCGCACCGCATCCTCAAGCGCCTCGATGCGTTCCTCGATCTCGCCCCGGTTCGGGCAGAAGACGGACTCGTATTTCCCGGCAAAGGCATTGCCGAAGCCGTCCTCCAGAAGGCTTGAGGAGCGGACAATGATCGGGTTCTGCCCGTAGTATTCGAGCATGTTGCGGAACTGCTCGCGGGTCGCGGGGGAGAAAGAGCCGTGCAGCAGCCCTTCCTGCAGTTCTTCCGCTTTTTCCATGTACCCCTCGCTGGTCCGCTGTTCGATGCGCAGATTCCAGCAGCCGTTTGATACGATATAGGTATAAAAAATATCGGAGCCGATGTAGAAGGAGTCATGCTGTTCGGCATGCTTGTGGTAGCCGTCCAGCTCCTTTTCCACAATCTTGCGGGCCAGCAGCATGCCGCAGGCTTTTCCGCCGATTGCGCCGCTGCCGATCATCCGGTCACGCAGTGTGAAATAGTCCTCCGCCTCAAAATATTCGTGAATCAGACGCTGCATTTTCGGGTCGCGGCTCATCATGCTTTCGATGATCATGGATTCCGTATTTTCCGTAAAATAGCCCGCCTGATAGTCCGCCTTTGCCTTGGAGAAGAACCGGTCGTAGCTGTCATAGGACTGCTCCTGTGAGAAGGCCGAGGAGGACTTGATCAGCGAATAGTAGCGGCTGGCTTCTACCGGGTCAGTCAGCGGCTCGAAATTGTCGTCGCTGCCGCTGCAGAAATGAGGGAGGAACATGGTGGAGGAATAGCGTTTCCAGACCTTCAGCGGATGTACGTAGATCGCGGTGCCGTCCGAGTGCACGTCGAGAAGAAGCTGCGTGGTCTCACGGATGCGCGCGACCGCGTCAAAGGAGTGCCGCCCGCGGATCAGCGGGAAAAAGGCCACGGTATCCAGGACAAACAGATAAGGGCAGGTCACGCAGAAAAAATTGCCCATCATCAGATCCGTGTACCACGCGGACTGCAGCTCGGAGAGGCTGTCGAATACGTAGAACGCGTCGCGGCCTTCTCTGGTGATCACATCGTGTATGGCCACTGTGAACGGTTCGAAGCCGACCTCCGGATCAAAGCGGTAGACTTTGATATTTCCATCCGGAAGAATGCAGGAGGGCTCACAGTTCTGCGAAAGCGGCGGTTCTTCAGAGAGCGGAAGAATCGGCTCATGCTGTGCAAACCGTATATAGACAAGGTTCCGCTGATCCTCAATCGCCTGCCGGATATAAGGCCCGACAAAAAAACGATATTCATCAAGGGTGGTCACCTGCCAGACGACATTGTCGCCGAGGCGGATGTTGTCGAGAATCCGATCCAGACCGTTCAGCCCGCTTTTTACCCGTTCAAATGCTGCCATAATGAGGCCTCCTTTCTGCCTTCCTGTGATGTTTTTTTCTTTTGCTTCATCATAATACATTAGAAAGTCCGGGGCAAGAAAAAGTTTTATCTTGTAATTTACGGGCAGATGAGATAGGATAGTCTGCGTATAGACAATACCTTTGAGAGGAAAACAAAAAAGAGTATGAGACTGGTAGTAAAGGTAGGCACATCCACTCTGGCGCACAGCACGGGCAATCTGAATATCCGCCGGGTGGAGAAGCTGTGCAAGGTTCTGAGTGATATTAAAAATGCGGGGAATGAGATTCTTCTCGTATCCTCAGGGGCGACCGGCATGGGCTCCGGCAAGCTGGGTCTTCTGAAAAAGCCGTCGGACATTTCTACGAAACAGGCGGCTGCGGCGGTCGGCCAGTGCGAACTGATGTATACATATGACAAATTATTCCAGCAGTACAACCACTGTGTCGCGCAGGTTTTGCTGACGCGTGCGGACATCGAGGACAAATCGCGCAGAGCGAATCTGTACAGCACGTTTTTCCGGCTGCTGGATTTTCATGTGCTGCCGATCATCAATGAGAATGATTCTGTCGCCACAGAGGAATTTTTTATCGGAGAAAATGACAGCCTGGCGGCGCTGGTATCTACGCTGGTGGGCGCGGATCTGCTCGTCCTTCTTTCTGACATAGACGGACTTTTCACCGCGGACCCGCATCAGGATCCGAACGCGAAGCTGATTTCCCGCGTGGAAGAAATCACGCCGGAACTTCGGGCGCTCGGCGGCGGCGCGGGGAGTGATTTTGGCACCGGAGGGATGACAGCAAAGCTGAACGCGGCGCAGATCGCCATGGATGCCGGCTGCGATATGATCATCGCGAACGGAGAACACCCGGAGATCCTCTATGACATTATGGATGGGAAAGACGTGGGGACACGGTTTGCAGCGAAGCAGCTGTGAGAATACCAGACAGCTGCGCAGCGGGAAGAATTATTTGATCCGGAAAGGAACGGGTATGACGACACAGGAGATTTTAGTAAAGGCGAAAGCAGCGGCTCCGTCGCTTCTTACAGCGGATACGGTGCAGAAAGACAATGCGCTGAAAGCCATGGCGGACGCGCTGCTCTGGCATACGGATGAGATTTTGGAAGAGAATAAAAAGGATATGGAACGCGCCAAAGGGACGATTTCCGAGGTGATGCGTGACCGGCTTCTTCTGACGGACGGCAGGATTCAGGCGATGGCGGAGGGGATCCTTGATGTCGCGGCCCTGCCGGATCCGGACGGCAGGGTTCTGAAGAAAATCGAGCGGCCGGACGGACTTGTGATTGAAAAGCGCTCGGTTCCGCTCGGCGTCATCGCGATCATCTATGAGAGCAGGCCGAATGTCACGAGCGACGCGGCGGCGCTCTGTATCAAGAGCGGGAACGCCTGTGTGCTCCGCGGCGGGAAAGAGGCGTTTCTCTCCGCGAACGCGATCACGAATGCGCTGCGGGAGGGACTTGTAAAAGCCGGTCTGTCCGGAGATCTTGTGCAGCTGGTGCAGGATACGACCAGACAGAGCTCGATGGAGCTGATGACGGCGAAGGGCTATGTCGACCTTCTGATCCCGCGCGGCGGCGCGGGACTGATCCGTGCCTGCGTGGAGAACGCGACGGTGAACTGTATCGAGACCGGTACCGGCATCTGCCATGTTTATGTGGACCGCGATGCAGATCAGGAGATGGCTCTGAAGATTATCGCCAATGCCAAGACCAGCCGTCCCAGCGTGTGCAACGCAGAGGAGGTCTGCGTCGTACATCAGGATATTGCGAAGGAATTTCTTCCGAAGCTGAAAAAGAGGCTGGTGGATGATCGCCTGGCCAATCTGGAGGCGCCGGTGGAGCTTCGGCTGGATGAACGGGCAATAGCCGTTCTATCGGGCAAAGACGGACAGGAAGCGGATGTGATTGAAGCGGATTCGAAGGACGACGCGGCGGCGGTGAATTTGCCTGCTGCGGCAGCGAATCCGACCGTGAGACGGCTGCAGCAGTTTCGCGACGGCCTGGACGGGAAGACGGAGCAGTTCCTTGTTCCGGCCGGCCCGGACGACTTTGACACGGAATTTCTGGACTATGTTCTCGCTGTAAAAGTAGCAGATTCTTTGTCCGACGCGATCGCGCACATATCAGCGCATTCGACCGGACATTCGGAAGCGATTGTGACGAAGGACGACGCGGCGGCGGAGCAGTTTACGCAATCTATTGATTCGTCCGCTGTCTATGTGAACGCTTCCACACGGTTTACGGACGGCGGAGAGTTCGGCCTTGGCTGCGAGATGGGGATTTCCACACAGAAACTTCACGCGAGAGGACCGATGGGACTGGAGGAGCTGACCTCGTATAAATATATCATTCACGGGAACGGGAATATACGATAAATACAGTGTTTGGACATAAATACACGGACAGATGCACATGGTATCTGCTCTAAACGGGAGAAAATGGTCATGGCGATATATAAAGTGGGTTTTATCGGCTGCGGGAATATGGGTTCCGCAATCGCGCGGGCAGTTGTTCATACGGTGGATCCGCCGCAGATCCTGCTGGCGAACAGGACGGCGGCAAAAGCAGAAGCGCTTGCGTCTGAGATTGGTGCGGACATCGGCACAAACGAAGAGATTGCGCGGCAGTGTACTACGATTTTTCTGGGTGTGAAGCCGCAGATGATGGAGGAGATGCTGGAGCAGCTCTGGGACATCTTTGCGGAGCGCATGCAAAGTGGGGAACGGTTTGTCCTTGTTACGATGGCTGCGGGGCTTGCCATTGCGGATATCCAGCGGATGGCCGGTGAATCCTGCCCGGTGATCCGGATTATGCCGAATACGCCGGTTTCCATCGGGAAAGGCATGACTCTGGCCTGCGCTTCACCGGAAGTATCGGAGGAAGAAGTACAGGAGTTCCGGGAGATGATGTCTGCGTCCGGCCGGCTTGATTTTATTTCGGAAAATCTGATCGACGCGGCCAGCGCCTTATCCGGCTGCGGACCGGCTTATGTGTATTTGTTTATCGAAGCGCTCGCGGACGGTGCGGTAGAGTGCGGCCTGCCCAGAGCAAAGGCGGTGGAATATGCCTGCCAGACCCTGATCGGTTCGGCGTCACTGGTGCTGGAGAGCGGCAGTCATCCGGGCGCGCTCAAAGACGCGGTGTGTTCTCCGGGAGGAACGACGATCGCGGGCGTACATGCGCTGGAGCGGGGAGGATTTCGCTGTGCGGCGATGGATGCGGTGAAAGCAGCGTATGATAAAACCAGAAATATGTGAGAACTGTGTGTGCATGCGACATTTGTCAGATATGGTTTAAAAAAAGAAACGGTGATATACCGTTTTGAGTTTTTTAAATAGCCAATGAAAGGGGGATAATTCTATGCCAGGAAGAACAGGTGGAGGACATTCCGGGGGGCGCACAGGCGGCGGCTCCGGAAGAACTGGAGGGGGACATTCCGTTTCAGGCGGAGGAAGCCGCGGAACGGGAGGCCCGTCAGGCGGGAGCAGCCGCGGAATGGGAGGCTCATCAGGCACAGGCAGCCATGGCATGACAGCAGGCCGTCCGGCAGGTGGCCCGGGCGGGGCAGGACATGCTCCGGGACGACAGGCACCGCCGCCGCATGGCGGTATGCGCAGACGCCCGCCGCATCCGCCGATGATGCCCTTTGGCATGCGTGACGTACCGGGGATGCGGATGGGGTATGACGATTCGTGGAGAGTTTTTACCGCCCTTGAGGCACTGATGAACGGATCACGTGATATGAGCCTGATGATGCTCGTAGAGCGATTTTTCGGAAGACGTTTTGCTCCCCATGAATATGCGGATCTGTATTACTGGATGCGGGATTACATGAGGATGTGGTGATTATTTTTACACTGATGAAATACAATAATATACGACAAACTGGAAGTTTTTGCATTATATATGCAAAAACTTCTTGATAATTTAGAACTTTTTGCATATAATATAATCAAAAATTGTCAGGAAAAGGTGGAAAGATATGCAGATTGTTCGTCAGGAATATTTTCAGAGGGTTGTCAGTTACAGAGATAAGAAAATAATTAAGGTGATTACCGGTGTAAGACGGTGTGGCAAGTCAACTCTTCTCCAGATGTTCAGGGATTATCTCCTTGCTGATGGAGTCGAAGAAGGGCAGATCATCAGTGTAAACTTCGAAGATTTTGAATATGAACGGCTTTGTGATCCTGGAGAGTTGTATCAATATATCAAAGAACGAATTCTTCCCGGCAGGAGAATGTATCTGATTTTGGATGAGATTCAGAATGTAAGGGATTTCCAACGGGTCGTTGACAGTTTTTTTATCAGGGATTATATCGATATCTATATCACTGGATCAAATTCGCGCATGCTTTCGGGTGAACTTGCAACATTACTCACCGGCAGGTATGTTCAGATAGAGATGTTTCCTTTTTCGTTTTCGGAATTTGTTCAGATTCATCAGATGGAAGATAATCTGGAGCGTGCGTATCAACAATATATTGAGACAAGTTCTTTTCCATTTGTAGCTGTGCTGGGATCAGATCGAAACCAGATTTACGATTATCTGAAGAGCATTTATAATACAATCATTCTGAAAGATATTGTAGCGCGGAAAAAATTTCCGGATGTCATGATGCTGGAAAGTGTCATTCGATTTTTAGCTGACAATATTGGAAATCCTCTATCCGTAAAGAAAATCAGTGATACGATGACTTCAGGCGGAAGAAAAATAAATGTTCGAACTGTGGAATCCTATATTACTGCTTTTATGGAATCGTATATTATTTACCAGGCAAAACGATATGATATTAAGGGAAAACAATATTTAAAAACACTGGAAAAGTATTATATGGTAGATATCGGCCTGCGCAATGCGATGCTTGGAAGCAGCGGACAGGCTGATACCGGGCATATTCTGGAAAATGTGGTTTATCTGGAGCTGCTTCGGCGTGGATATGAGGTTTACGTTGGTAAAGCCGATAATCTAGAAATTGACTTTGTGGCGATAAATGCGGATGGCAGGATCTATATTCAGGTTTCAGCTACGGTCAGGGATGCAGATACATTGGAACGTGAATTAAAACCGCTGCAAATGCTGCGGGATCATTATCCAAAATATATTTTGACATTGGATGTAGATCCTCCGGCAGATTATGAGGGGATTCGCAGAGAAAATGTTCTGGATTACCTGATGAGATGACAGGAATTGCTTCACTGCCGCATCGGCTTAATCTGCTTTTTGTTAACACGGTTCAGGAAGTAGAGTCCGCACAGCAGAGATACCACCTCCGCGATCGGCCAGGCCAGCCATACCCTGGCGATGTCGCCGGTCTGAGCAAACAGATATGCCAGCGGGAGCAGGCAGATAAGCTGACGCATGATCGAGATCACCATGCTGTAGACGCTGTTGCCCATCGCCTGGAAGAACGAGGAGCAGATGACAGAGACTCCAGCCAGCAGGAAACTGAAGCTGATGGTGCGAAGGGCAGGTATGCCGATTGCAAGCATGTCGTCAGACGCGCTGAAAAGTCCGAGAAGCTGACCGGGCAGCGTCTGAAAAATGGTGAACGCGATCAACATGATACAGGTCGCATAGAACATCGAAAGTTTCAGTGTTTTCATGATCCGATCCGGCTTCTGCGCACCGTAATTGTAGGCAATGATCGGGATCATACCGTTGTTCATGCCGAATACCGGCATAAAAGCGAAACTCTGCAGCTTGAAGTAGACGCCGAACACAGCGACCGCGGTTGAGGAAAACACGACCAGAATCTTATTGACACAGAAGGTCATCACCGATCCGATCGCCACCATAACGACAGACGGGATACCAATGAAAAGGATATTGCCGACCGCCTTCAATTCCGGTCTGAATTTGCGGAAATCCAGATGGAGCTCATCATTTGCCTTCGCGTTAAAGATGACTGCGAGAATGGCCGCGACAATCTGCCCGATCACGGTAGCAGCCGCGGCGCCTTTAATTCCCATTTTCGGGAAAATACCGATACCGAAGATCAGCACCGGGTCCAGGATGATATTGATGATCGCTCCGGTGCCCTGTGTGAACATGGTATAAATGGTCTTGCCGGTCGACTGAAGAAGCCGCTCATAGATGACTTCAATGTAAACGCCGAAGCTGACACACATAATAATAGAAAGATAATCATGGCCGTACTGTGTGATCTCTTCCGAGGCTCCCTGCGCAACAAAAAAGACTCTTGTGATCGAAAGACCCAGTATCAGAAACAGCAGGTAGCCGCAGATGGCCAGAAATACGCCGTGCATGGCCATAGAATTGGCAGTGTCTGTTTTTTTCTCTCCAAGTGCCTTGGAAACCAGAGCGTTCATACCGACGGCGATACCGGTCGCCAGTCCGATCAGAAGGTTCTGCATTGGAAACGCCATCGAAACAGCTGTGAGCGCGTCCTCACTGATCCTTGACACGAAGATACTGTCTACCACGTTATAGAGCGCCTGCACGAGCATGGAGATCATCATCGGCAGCGCCATCGTCACCAGAAGGCGGTTTACCGGCATGACGCCCATCTTGTTTTCCTGTGTGATTGTCTGTTCTTTACTCAAATCTTATCCCTCCGTAATCCATTATCCAGGTAAGCGTACGGGGGAAATTATATAGCATGATTTTTAAATCGTCAACAGTCTTATTTTTTTCAAATTAGTAAAAAATAACAGAGGTGTCTACTTTTCTTGACTGGTACATTGGCTGAAATTTATCGGAACAAAATCTCAAAATCTATCCGAATGAAAATTCTAAATCTGTCCGAATGAGTTTGACAAATCTGCCTGAATAGAGGTATAATGCAGGAAATAAACAGTTTCGGGAGTGCCTGCTATGAAGAATGAAGCATATAAACACCGAATTATTGATGAGACAGCAGAACAGTATTTGAGTGCTTTTGGCGCGGTTTGCATCGAAGGCCCCAAGTGGTGCGGTAAAACCTGGACGTCCCGTTTTCATTGTAACAGCGAATATCTTGTTGGGAACCCTGACAACAATTTTCAAAACAGACAGCTTGCTGAAATGTCTCCTTCTATTATTCTCCCGGGAGATGTCCCGAGAATGATAGATGAATGGCAGGAGGTGCCTCCAATATGGGATGCTGTAAGATATGAGGTGGATAAACGTGGAACAAAGGGTCAGTTTATCCTGACCGGTTCCTCTACGCCGAAGGTGAAAGGCATACTTCATAGCGGAGCCGGAAGAATTGGCAGACTTCGTATGCATACAATGTCCTTATATGAAGCCGGCCGTTCTTCCGGTAAGGTGTCGCTGAAAGATCTTTGTGACGGGAAATTAGAAGCGGCCATCACCGGCGAGGTCGATTTATATAGCCTTGTTGACAATATCATTCGTGGCGGCTGGCCTGGGAATCAGGACTTGCCGCTGAAAGAGGCTGCTCTGCTTCCTGTCGAATATATGAACGCTGTAGTCGAGGATGAGGTTCACCGTATTGATGGAATACAAAGGGACAAGCACAAGGTAATGCTTCTGCTTCGTTCACTTGCGAGAAATGAGACGACTACAGCCACCAATAAATTACTGAAGAATGATGTAAAAAGTGTAGATGATGAAGATATTGACATCAATACAATTGCGACCTACCTTGATATTTTCGACCGTTTGTTTTTAACAGAGAATCAGGAGCCTTTTTCTTCCAATATTCGTTCGTCTGTACGGGTAAAACAGGCGGAAAAGAGACATTTTACAGATCCATCCCTTGCCTGTGCCCTGCTAAGAGCAACGCCTGAAAAGCTGATTGGGGATTTAAACACCCTTGGTTTCCTGTTTGAAGCATTGTGTGAAAGAGATCTGCGTATTTATGCGGAATCTTTTGGAGCCAGATTATATCATTTTCAAGACTATGCGAACCGTGAGATGGATGCGGTTGTTGAGCTTGATAATGGTGATTGGTGTGCATTTGAGATTAAACTTGGCGTGAACAAAATTGACGAAGGCGCAGAGAACCTGAATAAAATTAAAACAAAACTCAGGAACGATGGCGGAAGGCCCCCAAAAGTCTGCTGTGTTATTTGTGGTCTCTCAAATGCTGCGTATCAAAGAGAAGATGGCGTTTTTGTTGTACCAATCACGGCGCTTAAAAATTAGATATACGTAAAACGGTGGAGGTATGAGCGTCATCGTAAATTTTCGTAAAAAATTGATTGAAACTTGTAGATAATAATGCTATTATAAAAAAACACAGAAAAATAGTTGTGAAAAATGGAGAAAAACATATGATAAAAGCCCGCAAAATGCGGGAGAATAATTAAGATTTCGGGGGGGTATAGGGTAATGGACAACATTACCTTATATTAAAATGAAAAAGAATTTGCATCGAATAAGAAAAGGCCTGGCAATGCTCCTGGCGGCCGTGCTGTTATTTTCAGCCACGGATTTCCAGAACGATACAGTGGTTGCCGGGGGGGGTGACAGAGACCGCAGCGGATGCGGACGGATCCGGCGATTCTGAATCTGCCGTAAGCGTGGTTGAAACCGGCGATACGGGCGGCACGGCAGGAGCATCCGATGAGGCCGGCGATACAGGCGGCACGGACGGAACATCTGATGTGACCGGGGATGCGACATCGGATGAGGGTGAAACATTGCCATCTTCCGCTTCTGCGGAAGATACGCCTGACGGCTCGGAGACAGAGAAGACAACCAGTTCTGAAACAAATACCGAAGACAAATCAGAGACAAATCCTGAGGAAGAATCTGAACAGACAGCAGAAAAATCGACAGAAGAACAGGTAAATAAGGACGGCGAAACGGGAGACGGGACGGAAGAGGATTCTAAGAGCGAATCTGAAAGCGAATCCGAATTGGCGACAGCATCGGAGGATGTGAACGAATCGGAGTCGGAAGCTGAATCAGAGACCGGGACGGAACCGGAAACAGAAAACGTAACAGAATCGGAATCTGAGCAGGAATTTGAGACGGAGTCAGAGGAGAGTTTTTATGAAGCAGAGGTCGTGACAGATGAGGGGATCCGCGTGTCAGTCAGCGCGGCCGCCGGTGTGCTGCCCGCAAACGCGAGACTGGTCGCGGAACTGATCGGGACAACCGACGATGATACCACGGATACAAGCGACCTTGAACAGACGCTTGACATTCACGAAGTAGAATACGATGGCTTTATTGCGATCGATGTACATTTTGAAGACGAAGACGGAAACGAGCTGGAGCCGGATGGCGCGGTCGCGGTCTTTTTTGTGTTGCCCGAAGATCTGCTGCCGGAGGACGCGGACACGGAGAGCCTGTCCGTGCAGCATCTTGCCGAGGACGCGAATGGAAATGTAACGGACGTGGAGACCGTGGCGGCGGCAGATCCGGAGAACGTGGCAGCTGCAGATGCGGGAAAGGGAACGGATGGGACGTCTTCGAATGATTTGACTAGAGCAGAGAACGAAGAGACAGAGATCGGGACGGTAGGCGAAAGCGGGACGGAGATCGTGGCAGAGTTTGTCGTGGATGGATTTTCAACATTTACGGTTACCTATAAAACTTATTCATTCACAGCGATTTGTATTGACACAGATGGAAATGTGATTGAAAAAGATATGGAAGCTACCACTACATCTCAATATTGGCGCTTGAGTGCTACAAATTCATCATATCTTTATACAAAGGAAGGAAATGCGGATCCATCAATTGAAGGCTATACTTATTTAAGAGCATCTTGCGCTTTAAGAGGTAAAGCCACTACTGCTCCTTGGAATGCTTCAATTAATTATGTGATTTGTACGAGTGGAATATGGCGAGCTAATGCAATTAAAGTGGTGACATCCGCAGATGATGATTCTGTGGATTACACAGATGAGGATTCATCAGATTCAAATTATTATGTTTATTTAATATATGAAAAAACGGATGAAGAGGAAACTGAAACAGAAACCGAGCCCGAGACGGAAGCTCTTACTGTTAATTATGTGAATTATGGCGAATCCGACTTGATAAGTACTGGTACAGTTACCCGCACCGTGGAAGAATGGGAAACAGAAACTCAATTGTTCGGCACGGGCGTTTCAAACGATATTATTGTATCGCAGGAGGGATTGACCTATTTATGCACTGTGCTGACATCCTCTCTGGAGAATGCACTGAAAATTGATGAGTACTTAGGGACAGATAGTAATGGCTATTTGATTTCTAACACGACCTATGTTACGGCGAACTATATTCGATATAAAGATGGGAAGTGGCAATATTGCTCGAATACAAATACGCTGAATGAAAACTACTGGAACCTTTTCCCGGAGGGCTATCAGGTCTATGTTATCTATACCTCTCCGGCAACTGTAACGTATGCGGACGGGTTTGGCTCAACTGGGAATCAGCCTTATTCTATGGATGTATCAACCACCAACAGCGGCGGTACGAACAGAACGGATATTGTAAATAAACTGAGCAGTTCTTCTATGATTCGGTACTATTATGACAGTGATCCTGTTGCAACGGTGAATGGAACAGCCTATACGTTTGCCGGGTGGTGCCTGAAAACGGATGCGAACGGAAATGGTACGGGAGAATGCTACACCGCGAAAGAATTGCAAGGAGCGAGTGTGGCTCCAACTTACAAGATCACAAATGATGATGGGTCTATAACCTACAAGAACAAAGATGCCGAAGTTGAATATATTTTGACAATTACAAAAGATGGAAAAGAATATACCTATTCTTTATCTTCTCCGGATCTGATCTTCTATGCCCGCTGGGAAGCGACAGTGACCCTGACTGTGCAGGTGGTGTTTTCTGGCGCGTCTGCGGACATTGTGGCGGAATTAATTACTTCCGCGACCCGGTACGATTCGGTGGCGAGCTGGCCGACGGATCTTTTTGGAATTGTGATCAGGAGTTATCGTTCAGATGCCGATTCGTCCGCAACAGCATTGAATAATTACAGTTTTTATCCAACAGAGGCGAACAGGGCATTTTCTGTGTCTGACCTGACAGTGGATAATAGTGGCGATGTCATTTATACATATGATGTGGAGGTGGCATCAGGGGACTACTATTATGTCGGGGAAATCAATTATGAGATGCGGCAGTATTCCGCAGTTTCGCAGGGCTATGTGGTTTATAAGACGGCGGATACAGATAAAACAGCCGTGGCTTCTTCAGGCGATTCGACATCGGCATCGAGTACGGAACTTTTCCTTGTAAATGTAGATACGACCATACAATTTGTGAATACCTATCAGGTGGATCATGATTTGATCCTGACTGCGGATGCGAAACTGATCGATGATGCGGATAGGGAAACGCTGACAGAAGAGGAAGTGGGCGATTATACCTATCTTATTACAGCCACTTGCTCCTACCCGGACGGCGAGGACAGTACTTATCTGTCCACCGCGCAGCAGCTGCCCAAAGGCATTTATTCGGTTGTCAGTCTTGATGAGGATGGAGAGGAATCCCAGGCTGGTACGGATGAGAACGGAGATTTGCGATCGGTGACATTTTATCGGACCTGGACTTCGTGTGGCGGATATACGGTATATACGACTACGGCGACGGTTACGGTAAAAGCAGGGGAAACGATCGCCATCAAACGTTTGCCGGGGTTTACCTATACGGTCAGCGAAGTGACAGACGATATTGAAGAGTTGTCCGGCGGATATGAATTCCAGTACTATATTGCGGAACTCAGTGAAAGCACGAACAACTCGAAAAGCGCAGCTGAAACAAAAAATAACAGTGTGGAGGCGTCTCTTGTAAATGGCGACGCCGGGGTTACGATCACAAATTACTATTCTCATTCTGCGTATACACTGACGGTTACAAAGCTTGTCTGCAACCCGACGGGAACGACATATGGTGATGTGGATTCATTTGCGTTTTCACTGACCGTGAAGGACAGTAATGGTACAGCTTATACAGAGAGTTTATCCGCGTCAAAAATCACATTAGAGACGGATGAGACAGCGAAGAAAATAGAGTCTCTTTCCCTTGTTTATGATGCGGAAAGTAAAGGGTATGGTTTTGAACTGGCAGACGGACAGAGTGTGGAGATAGCGATTCCATACGGTTATACAGCGGAGGTCTCGGAGGCGGCATATTCTAATTACCTTACTACGTCAGAGATTGTGATGGCGACGGCCTCGACGGTTTACGATGACAACTCGGGAACAGAGGAACAGGCTTCATTAACGGAAGATCAGGATTCTTCTGCGGAGAGCCGCAATCAGCTTACCGTAAGTGATATTACAACAGATACGTCCATTGTTTATACAAATACAAAGATGCTGACTGTGCCGACAGGTATAAACAGGGAGCGGCTTTCTGATGCGAGTGAAAGTGCCATAAAAGATAGTGACTCTGTAGTTGGCCTTATATCGTCAGACGAAGAACCGTATGTTGATTCGGTTGCGTGGATTACCATTGACGGTACGAATATCAGTTATCCGGTGGCGCAGGGCGAGGACAATATGGAATATGTAGATAAGGATATCGAAGGAAACTTTTCTTTATCTGGTTCAATTTTCCTGGACTGCCGGAATGCTTCGGATTTTTCGGACAGCTATAATATCGTCTATGGACACAACCTGGGAAATGGTCAGATGTTCAGTGACCTTTTAAAATACACAGATCAGGAATATTTTGAAACTCATACTTCAGGGAGTATTTGCATGGCAGGTGAAACCTGTGCGCTGGAAATCTTCGCGTGCGCAGAGGTAAGCGCATATGATTCGGTGATCTATAATCCCCTTGCCTGGACTGCTGAAAACAGGGAAGAATTGTTAAATTACATAAGCGAAAATGCGGTACAGTTCGATGAAACGAAAAGCACAAACGAGGGTTCTGTGATTGCATTTTCCACATGTGTTTCTGAGGATACAGAGGAAAGAATTGTAGTATTTGGGTGTCTGTGCCGGCAGTAAAAACTGCTGGCGGCTTGAAACAGGATAGTTCAAAGAAAGGGACTCTCAGATGAAAGATGGTTACAGGTTTCTTTTAAACCGGAAAAAATGGATTTGCTTTATTTCCCTGCTGTTTACGTTTATCATGTCATACATGACAGTGTTTTCAGTGGCAGCGGAGGAAGAACCGTCGGAATCGACACAGACAACTACAACCAGCGAAATTACATGGTCGGTAGAACGGGGGAATTCCGGTAATGAGATTATTTTGACAGTGACGATACCGGAAGGATATTCTGCGAATACGGTAACTTTTACTGCAGATGAAGCGCATGCAGCAATAGAGAAGGCCGTAACCGATTTATCCTGGGATTATCCGACTTCTCCGGGATATTCGGGAATCATTGAGGTCAGGATACAGAATGAGTCCGCGTATTCTTATTCTTATGAAGACGAGAGTTTTAAAATTACCAGCACCGATGACCCGGAGTTTCAGCTGATCTATACAAATGATGTGGGCCATGTGAATGACACAAATATCGACCGCAGCGCGGATAATGCGATTTTGTATCTTTTCGACACTTATACAGAGATCGACCTTTCCAGTATGACAAGTGAGGAAGACCGGGAAACAGCGAGCTATTACATCAGTGATGATTATTTGAATGGTTCGGAGGGCTTGTTAAGCCTGGGAGAATATTCGTCGCTTGATGATTTATATGTAAGCTATTATAACAGCGTCTCAGGCGGAACTGCGACAGGCCTGTCTGATATTTCCTATAAGGATTTTTTCAGATATATTTTATTGCTCGATTTTACGAATTACGCGAATATTGCGACCGCCGAAACAAATGAGACGGTCTATAACTATCTGGAAGACTATTTTAATAACCAATGCTTTCTGTTCAGAAAAAAGGGTAACTCCAGCTACTACACCAGCTTTGCTGACTGCGCGGGTAAATACAATTCTTCCGTGGATACTTTTGCCGGGACTTTTGCCGCGGCTTCATCGGCATCCGTGAAAGCCGGGACAATTGAGTTTAACATTGAATATACATACACATCCAATAATTTTCAGGTATATCCATATGGATTCGATTTTACTTTTTTATTGACAAGAGACAGTGAGACGACTGTTTCCTCGATGCCTGCTGTGTCGGTGGCGGGAGATTTTTCTTTCACAAAAATATTAGATATGTCAGAAGCGGCGGGGGCAAGCGTGCCGAATATCAGCTTTGAATATACGATTGAAGCGAGCGAGGCGGTTGAAGCTGAGACGGATACGGATGGAAATATAACAGCACAGGCTATTTATGCTGGTGTGTTCACAGATGTTTCTTCCACGGAATCTGAAACCGATGCGAATGGAGCCTCTGTCGTTAAGACGACTCAATATCCGCAGATCGGTACCGCCAACTTTACAACGGCCAGTACGGTTACTAAAGATCATGATACGGGCAGTTCTTATGCAACCGCAAAGGTTGGAATTGATTTCTCAGGCGTAGATTTTTCTGAAAAAGGAGCGGGGATTTATCGATATGTTATTAAGGAAACAGACACGGCATATTCAGGTATTACCTATGACAGCAACCTCGTGCGGTACCTGGATGTATTTGTGGTAGAGGACTTAGAATCTTCCGCTTCAGCGGGAAAACCGGTCTACGTGATCCAGGCTTACCAGCTGTATTCCGCTTTGTCTGGAACGTCCAATGATGGGACACAGGAGACCGAAACTGAAAGCGGCACGGCAGACAGTCCGGAAGAAACGGAAGCAGACTCGTCTTCTTCTAAAAGCACCGGTTATACGAATCAGTACACGACCTATGATCTGACCGTGGCCAAGAGCTGCGCCACTGATACGGATACAGGCTTTGCTTTTACAATCAGCTTTTCCGGCGGACTGGAAGGGTCGGTTTTGTATTATTCCGTTTATGACAGTGAGAATGCAACGCAGAGTACAATGCAGAGTGTTACTCTGACAAAAATGGGAGATGTGTCGTCTTCTCCCGAGGCGAGGATTGCCATTACGCTGGCGGATTCGGATATCGTGACGATTACCGGCCTGACCTCGGATATCACGTACACAATCAGCGAGAGCGCGACCGGTTATACGGCGACCGCGGAAAAAACGGCTGCGACAACAGGCACGGTGGCTGTGACAGGAGACAATGGCGTCCTGACGCTTGCCGCGCAGACCATGGGCGAGTCAGACAATACG
The DNA here is from genome assembly GCA_020860715.1 of Clostridiales bacterium. Classification (GTDB taxonomy): domain Bacteria; phylum Bacillota; class Clostridia; order Lachnospirales; family Lachnospiraceae; genus Choladousia. Next base: position 17,848 of record JAJBTU010000007.1, read on the forward strand.
GTCACAGTGACGAATACTCGGAAGACTGGAACGATTACGGTTACAAAGGTGGATGCTGACGATAACACAAAGGTGCTTTCCGGCGCAACGTTTACGCTGACAGACAGAAGCGGATCATTTGTGGCTGCGAAAACGACAGGTACTGACGGTACGGCGACGTTCAGCGGGCTGACGTGGGATACGTACACAATCACGGAGACGGCTGCGCCTACTGGATATAAACTGGATAGCGGCAATAGCTGTCCAGTAACGATTAATGCGTCGACGGTATCCACGACGCAAACGGTTACTTTCAAAGATACGCAGACCAGCTTTACTCTGGATAAAGTGGATGCGGATGATACGGCAATTTCACTGAATGATGTATCGCTGACCTTTAAAGGGACGACGGGTACAGTAACGGAAGGCTGGACGTTAGTCTGGAGCAGGAATTCGGAAGGGATTGAAAGCTATACGATTTCAGAAGGCGATACGGTTATATCTACTGTCAGTGGGACGAGTGCCAGTCCTTCCGTCGTGATTAAGGGATTGCCTGCCGGCACCTATACGATTTCGGAGACCACTGTGCCGGACGGCTATACAAAGGCAGATGACTTTACTCTGAAAGTAGAAGAAAATGGCAGTGTATCGGTTACATCTACGGCAGCTTCTGCCTCATCTTCAACAGGAGATGAGAATGTTTCATGCAGGTTAAATGAGCAGACGGGCGTGTATGAAGTTAAGGTAGTGGATGATACGTTCGATGTTACGGTAAAGAAGCAATCCTCACAGACAAGCAGTGTGCTTGGCGGGGCAGAATTTGTTTTATATCAGAAGACCGCGGATGATACATGGGAAGCGGTGACTGTAAAGAAATCGTCAGACGAAAATGTTTCGGTGACCATTTCGACCGGTTCGAATGATGGCCTTGCAGTCCTGAACAGCTTCTATGAAGAAACTGCGGTAATGAAGATCAATGGCACTTACCGTCTTGTAGAGACGAAAGCGGCGGATGGCTATATCCTTCCGACAGATGCGGATGGAAATAAGCTGTATGTGGAATTTACGGTTGAAGCAGATGGAAGCATTCAGGCGTCATCAAATAGCACTAATTTCAAGGATCTGGTGACGGTTGACAGTGATAAAAATGTGATTACCGTTAAGAATGATCCTATCAGCATTACCCTGACAAAGGTGGATGGCGGTTACGCGGATGGAACTGGTTTAACAGATTCCGATACCGTCTATTTGCAGGGGGTATCCTTCACCCTGTCGGATCAGACGGAAGGGTATTCGGAAAATAGTGTAACAGCGACAACAAATGAAGATGGACAGATCACGTTCGCAACAGATGTTTCCGATGAAAATGGCTTTAAGCTGATAGCGGGCCATATCTACACGCTTTTGGAGACGGCACCGACCGGTTACTATGGCATCGGCTCCGTAGCTGTTTCCGTTGATTCTGACGGCACCGTTTCGCTTGTAGGAACTTACATCGATTCTGACTATCTCACGAGCGTAACCGCTGCCGGAACATCAATTACTGTTGTCAATACGCGGGAAATAGGAACAATTACGGTTACGAAAACAGATGAGACCGGAGAAACCGTGCTTTCCGGTGCTGAGTTTATGCTGTACAGGGTGACTGAGAACAGTGGGTCTGGTGAGACGGAACAGACCATGATCGGTTCTCTGACAACCGGTAATAGCGGTACCGTGACGTGGAGTAATTTGGAGTGGGGTACGTATACGATTTCTGAGACGGCTGCTCCTGCTGGGTACACGCTGAACAGTAAAGAAAAAACGGTGACAATTGACGCAGACTCCGTTTTCTCAGGATATACTGTCACGTTTGAGGACGAACCAATTTTGTTTGTTTTGGTAAACTTTGATGGCCTCTATGATGGGACTGGAACCGGCATTATGTCGGCTGGAACATCCGGAACGGACGAGAGTGAGACATCGACAGGCGGTGTGACATTTACGCTGACTGAACTGAGTGCGGACGGGAAAGAAATAAGTGATAGTGTTCAGACCGCTGTGACGGATGAGAACGGAAAACTTACCTTCGGCGTAAGCGGTGGTACGAATGGATTTTCGGTTGCAGGCGGAACTGCCTATGTTCTGAAAGAGACGACCGTAACTGGTTATTATGAAATTGCTGAGATTATAATAACCGTAAATACGGACGGTACGGTCACCATTGTATCCTCAGAGGATTCCGAAAATGGAGAGGAGGCCGGAGAGGAAACGAATCCATGGCCTGGATCGGATTCAAATAAGAGCAGTGTAATCGTCACAAAAAATGATTCGGCTGTGGACGGTGGTGGAAATACCGTGACAGCGGGTGACACGATTGTCGTGACCAACATCCGTATCCCGGGTTCTGTCACACTCACGAAACTTGGCCTGTACAATGAGTCCTGTATCGATGTTACAGGGGAAGAGGCGGACGCGACACTGCCGCTTGCGGGCGTGACATTTACGGCGTACAGCAAACTGGAATATACAGATACGGATGAGACCTCGTCCGGCAGTGCGACGCTGTCCGGGGTGATCGGGACGGCGACCAGCGACGATAACGGACAGGTGTCCTTTACAAACCTGCCCTGGGGAACCTGCTACATTCAGGAGAGCGCAACGGCAGACGGCTATGCTCTTGATGATACGGTATATAAAGCGGAGATCGCGCTGGAAGGCGATACGGTAGTTACTACTGTGTCAGTGAAGGATGAGGATGGAGTATGGATGAAACTGACGGATACTACCATCATCAACGATGTCTATCGTTCGGATTTCTCTTTCACAAAAGTGAGCGAGGAGGATTCGACGCAGGTGATCGCAGGCTCTACATACGGCCTGTACCGGCGCTACAGCTCTGGAAGTTCGGGCTCTGCGGACAGTGAACTGACCCTGATCGCGACCTGCGTGTCGGATGAGAATGGCCTGGTGAGCTTCGAGGGTCTTTTGATGGACGTGGAATACACCGTGGTTGAACTGGAAGCTCCTTCAGGCAGCTATGTCTCTGAGAATTCGATCAGTTTCAACTTTACGATTAACAGCCCGGATGGGACAGTGACGACGAACTGGGTATCTACCGGCGAGGGGACGATTGAGCAGACGGAAGACGGACAGCTGGTCTGGAATGAGCCGCAGACTATCGTTTCCATCCTGAAGCTGGATGAGGATGGAAATGCCCTGGCGGGCGCAACGCTGCAGATACTTGCTGTGGATGCGGACGAAAACACAGATGACAGTGCAGATGAAACTGATGATGGAAGTACAGATGGCAGCGCAGACGAAAATACGACTGAAACTGCAAACACAAACGCTGTAGTGATCGGTCTGGATGACGACGGCGACCCGGTTACGAGTTGGACGACTACCGGGGAAACGCTGGTGCTGACCGGAATTCTGAGCGCCGGGAAGACGTATAAGCTTGTAGAGCTGGATGCGCCGGAAGGCTATGCGGTTGCGGATCCGGTGACATTTACGGTTCCGGATGACGCACTTGAGCCGGGTGAAAATGAAACGCTGGAAGTTACGATGACGGATGAGCCGATGGCGATCGTGCTTACGAATTATGATGGAATGTACGATGGAAATCTGACCGGGGACAGTGATGTCCTGGAGAATGTGACATTTACGCTGACCGACCTGACAGACGGAACTATCCAGACGGTCACGGCAAAGACGGATGAGAGTGGACAGATTTATTTTGTCAGTACGAACGGAGAGGACAGCTTCCGCGTGATCGCAGGGCATAACTATCTGCTGACAGAGGAAACTCTTGCGGGCTACTATGGTATCGGCGAGGTATACCTCACAGTCAATGCGGACCGGACGCTGTCCTTTACGAAAGGCAGCCATGACAGCGGGACGAAAAGCTATGTGACGATTGGTGCGGACGGACGAACGATCACGGTGGTCAATGTACGCATGACCGGCACGGTGATTCTGGCCAAAAAAGAGCTTTATCTGGAATCCTGCGCGCAGAAAACGGATAGCGCTGAAGACAACAGCGGGACAGCGAACAACAGCGGAACGGCGGACAACAACGGCACAGCCGATGCCCTGCGGGCACTCGCGGGCGTGGAGTTTACCCTTTATGCGGATGAGAAACTGGCTTCGGAAGTGGGTACCGCAGTCAGTGACGGATCCGGTCTTGTGATATTTGAAGCTGTGCCGCTCGGGACTTATTATTTGCGGGAGACCGTGGCGGCGGGGAAGAACTATATTCTGGATGATACCGTGTATAAAGTCGCAGTCACGGAGGGCGGCACTACAATCTCGACGCTCTCGGGCGATGCGGTCACGGCGGCGGTGAATGACCAGGTGCGCTCAGATTTCTCTTTTACGAAGGTGAGTGAGGAGGATCCGACCCAGGTGCTTGCCGGGTCGACGTACGGACTTTACAAAAAAGACAGCTCCGGGGAACTGACGCTGCTCGCGACCTGTGTGTCCGACGAAAATGGTCTTGTGAGCTTCGCAGGGCTGTTCATGGACGTGGAGTATACGGTGATCGAGCTGGAGGAGCCGTCGGGCAGCTATCTGTCACAGAATTCGATCAGCTTTAACTTTACGCTCAACAGCTTAGATGGCACGATTACGACGACCCTGGTTTCCACCGGAGAAGGAACAATAAAACAGACGGAGAGCGGGCAATTGATCTGGCTTGAGCCGCAGACGATCGTTTCCATATTAAAGACAGATGGAGATGGAAAGGCTCTGGCCGGTGCGACGCTTCAGATTCAGGATGCGGACGGTGATCCGGTGCAGATTGGTATTGACGAGAGCGGCAGCGCGGTCACGAGCTGGGTGAGCACGGAAGAAGCGACTGTTCTTACTGGGATTCTGACGGCCGGAGAGACCTATACGCTGGTCGAGCTGGCTGCCCCGGCGGGCTATATAATTGCGGAGCCGGTTGAATTTACGGTGTCGGATGAGAAGGTGGCTCCGAACGTGAATATTGCTGTGGAAGTCCGGATGGCGGATAAGCCTGTATCCATTATCATGAAAATCATTGACGGCCTGTACGACGGATCCGGGTCAGATGCGATGGGCGGTATTTCTTTCACACTGGTTCAGCTGGACGAAAGTGGGAAGGCTGTAGATGGAACCGAACAGAGTGCGTCTACAGATTCGTCCGGAAAGATCTGCCTGGGTGCTGCCGCCGATGACAACAGCTTTGCGGTAGTGGGAGGCCGGACCTACCTGTTGACGGAGCAGAGCATGGATGGTTATTATGAAGTATATTCTTTCATAATAACTATTGGGGAGGATGGCACGGTCAGCGTGCTGACCTTAGAGGACGGTTCTGTGTATTTGGATGAAGCGCATGGCACAAGCGTAAAGGTCAGCGGGGCAGGGACAGAGATCACAGTGAAAAATATCCGTATCCCGGGTTCTGTCACACTCACGAAACTGGGCCTGTACAATGAGACCTGTATCAATGTTACCGGGGAAGCTGCGGACGCGGCAGTGGCGCTTGCGGGCGTGACATTTACGGCGTACAGCGAACTGGAATATACAGATATGGATGAGACCTCGTCCGGCAGTGCAACGCTGTCCGGGGTGATCGGGACGGCGACCAGCGACGATAACGGACAGGTGTCCTTTACAAACCTGCCCTGGGGAACCTGCTACATTCAGGAGAGCGCAACGGCAGACGGCTATGCTCTTGATGATACGGTATATAAAGCGGAGATCGCGCTGGAAGGCGATACGGTAGTTACTACTGTGTCAGTGAAGGATGAGGATGGAGTATGGATGAAACTGACGGATACTACCATCATCAACGATGTCTATCGTTCGGATTTCTCTTTCACAAAAGTGAGCGAGGAGGATTCGACGCAGGTGATCGCAGGCTCTACATACGGCCTGTACCGGCGCTACAGCTCTGGAAGTTCGGGCTCTGCGGACGGTGAACTGACCCTGATCGCGACCTGCGTGTCGGATGAGAATGGCCTGGTGCGCTTTGCGGGTCTTCTGATGGACGTGGAGTATACGGTGATCGAGCTGGAGGAGCCGTCGGGCAGCTATCGGTCCGCGAACGCGGTCAGCTTTAATTTCACGCTCAAAAGTCCGAACGGTACAGTGACGACAAACTGGGTATCTACCGGCGAGGGGACGGTCGTGCAGACGGATGAGGGAGATCTGATCTGGAATGAGCCGCAGACCATTGTCTCCATAGAAAAAGTGGATGAGGACGGCAATGCGCTTGCCGGCGCGACGCTGCAGATACAGGATGAGGATGGAAATGCGGCGGTGATTGGTCTGGATGGCAATGGCGATCCGCTCACAAGCTGGATCAGTACCGGGGAAACACTGGTGCTGACCGGAATTTTGAGTGCCGGGAAGACATACACTCTGGTGGAACTGGACGCTCCGGAAGGCTATGAAACAGCTGAACCAATGGAATTTACAGTGCCTGACGATGCTGTTTCGCCCGGAAAAGACACTACGATCACGGTAACAATGGTTGACCGGCTTTCCCCATCCGATCCGACAACAACGGACGACCAGACGGAGCCATCCACTGGAAAGACAACGGAACCGGCGACTGAAAAGCTCACGGAAGAAGTGACCGAAACGGCAGGTGAAGCGCAGACGGAAGCGCTGACAGAAACGATCACTGAGAACGAGACTTTATCTGAAACGGCAGTCTCTGGTGAGACAGAAGAAGAGACTGAGCCGCAGACCCTGACGCAGACAGAGACAGCGGCGGAATCCGGGACAGAGTCTGAGACGGAATCCGATACGGAGGACAGCGTGACTACCGGAGATGAAATGCGGCCGTATTTCTGGATGAGCGTGATGCTGCTGTGTGCGCTGGCATTGTTGAAAGCAGGGAGCCGCCGCAGACAGAACAGGTAGAGTAGGAAGATTCATGTATGAATTAGAAGGGCAAAAAAGGGGAGACATTGCGTCTCCCCTTTTAGTCTATTTTTCAGCACTTCTTATAAATCTCATAGATCAGCTTCTCGGACTTTTCCCAGCCGAGGCACGGATCCGTGATGGACTTGCCGTAAACGTGTGGTTCGCAGCCGATCTTCTGCGCACCGTCCTCAATATAGCTTTCAATCATAAAGCCCTTGACCAGTTTTTTCAGTTCCGGTGAATAGCTGCGGCTGTGCAGGACTTCCTGAACGATGCGGATCTGCTCCAGATATTGTTTGCCGGAGTTGGAGTGGTTCGTGTCCACGATGACTGCCGGATTGGCGAGATCGCGCTTCTCGTACAGCTCGTGCAGCAGGATCAGGTCCTCATAGTGGTAGTTCGGGATGGCGTTTCCGTGCTTGTTGGTCGCGCCGCGCAGGACGACGTGTGCCAACGGATTGCCGGTCGTATTGACCTCCCAGCCGCGATAGATGAATGTGTGCTGTGCATGCGCCGCTACAACCGAATTTAACAGGACAGAGAGGTCGCCGCTGGTCGGATTCTTCATGCCGGCCGGCACATCCATGCCGCTGACGGTCATGCGGTGATGCTGATCCTCGACGGAACGGGCGCCGATAGCCACGTAGGAGAGCAGGTCGTCCAGATAGCGGTAGTTCTCCGGATAAAGCATCTCATCGGCCGACGTCAGGCCGGTTTCCTCGATGACTCTCGTATGGAGAGAACGCACGGCTACCAGACCGGTAAACACATCCGGCTGTTTTTCCGGGTCGGGCTGATGTATCATGCCTTTATAGCCTTCGCCGGTCGTGCGCGGCTTATTTGTGTAAATGCGCGGGATCAGGATCAGGCGGTCGCCAACTTTATCCTGCACTTTGGCGAGCCGATGCACGTAATCCATCACCGGCTCCGGGTTGTCCGCGGAGCATGGTCCGATGATAACAAGAAACTTATCGGATCTTCCGGTGATGACGTCGCTGATTTCCGCATCGCGCCGCTTCTTGGCTTCTACGACTTTCTGCGGGAGCGGATATTCTTTTTTTACCTCCGCCGGAATCAGAAGTTTTTTCACAAAATTCATGGACATATCGGTGTACCTCGTCTTAATTAAGTATAGTCAGGTTCAGGCTTTATCAGTTAAAAACAATGCTGCCTTTATGAATTCAAAAGCCTTTATAGTATAGTATAATCAGAAAAAAATGTCGACACAAATTTTTGATTTGATTGTGTTTCCGCAAAAAGTCTGGTATACTCATTTCCAAATGGAATCTGGTGCAGGGAAACGGTGAACTCATGGAAAAGAAGAACAAAAAATACTTTCCGGTCTTTGTGGATCTTAGCGATAAAAAAATCGTAGTGGTAGGTGCCGGTACGATTGCCAAGCGGCGGATTCGCGCACTGGTCGATTTTACGGATCATCTTTTTGTGATCGCGCCGGAAGTGAATCCGGAGCTGCGCGATCTGGAAGCGGCCGGCCGACTGACAATTGTTCGCAGGAAATATGCGAAAGAAGATATTCGTGGCGCATCGCTTGTGATTGCCGCGACGAATGACAACCGGCTCAATCAGGACATCTATTCGGACTGTAAGGAGGCCGGGATTCTGGTGAATGTCTGTAATGACAAGACCCGCTGTGATTTTTATTTTCCGGTGCTTGCCTATGACGATACCATTGTCGCAGGCGTCAGCTCGGCGGGACGTGACGCTGCCGGGTCAAAACGTGTGGCAAATCAGATCCGGGAGATGCTGCGGGAGAAAGAGAAGCCGACAGGTACGGCAGAATATGATGAACCGATGGAAACGGCAGGCTCTGCGGAACCGGCGGAATCGGCAGAATCAAAAGTCCGCATCTATACCGATGGCGCAGCACGCGGCAATCCGGACGGACCGGGCGGATACGGGACGATTTTACAGTACACAGATGCTTCCGGAAAGCTGCATGAGAGGGAGTTTTCGCAGGGCTATATGAAGACGACCAACAACCGCATGGAGCTGATGGCGGCGATCGTCGGACTGGAAGCTCTGAACCGGCCCTGCGAGGTCGAGCTGTACTCGGATTCCCAATATCTGATCAAAGCATTCAATGAGCGCTGGCTGGATGGCTGGATCAAGAAAAACTGGATGCGAAATAAAACGGATCCGGTCAAAAATGTGGATCTCTGGAAGCGCCTGCTGGCTGCGGCCCAGCCTCATCAGATCACCTGGAACTGGGTGAAGGGACATGACGGGCATCCGGAAAACGAGCGGTGCGATCGTCTGGCGACCGGCGCGGCGGACGGGGAGGATCTGATCGAGGATATTGTACAGGCACCTTGCTGATGTGGAAACAGATGCTGCGTTATCCAGGAAACTGCCGGAGTTTGCCTGTTTTCATATTGAAATCAAAATTGCATTGTGCTATCATGATTCACGATGTTCTACGGCGATATAGCTTTAAGGCTATAAGCGAAAAATATAGATAACACTGGAAATAGAAAAAGGAAATATAAACGGAGGCGTAGTCGTGAAGAAATATGGAGTAAATGAGTTAAGAAAAATGTATCTGGACTTTTTCAAAAGCAAGGGGCATCTGGTGATGAACAGCTTTTCCCTGGTGCCGCACAATGACAACAGTCTGCTTTTGATCAACGCGGGCATGGCTCCTTTGAAGCCGTATTTTACGGGTGCGGAGATTCCGCCGTGCAAAAGAGTGGCGACCTGCCAGAAATGCATCCGTACGGGCGATATTGAGAATGTCGGCAAGACCGCGCGGCACGGTACCTTTTTTGAAATGCTTGGCAACTTTTCCTTCGGCGATTATTTCAAAAAAGAGGCGATCGGCTGGTCGTGGGAATTTTTGACCGAGGTGGTAGGGCTTAACCCGGACCGCCTATATCCGTCCGTTTATCAGGATGACGATGAGGCCTGGGATATCTGGCATGAACAGATCGGCATCGCGCCGGAGCGGATTTTCCGTTTTGGCAAGGAGGATAACTTCTGGGAGCACGGCGCGGGTCCGTGCGGCCCCTGTTCGGAGATTTATTATGACCGCGGGGAAAAATACGGCTGCGGAAAGCCGGACTGTACGGTCGGCTGCGACTGCGACCGCTATATTGAGATCTGGAACAATGTCTTTACCCAGTTCGAGAACGACGGCAACGGCAATTATGAGACGTTAAAGCAGAAAAACATCGATACCGGCATGGGGTTGGAGCGTCTGGCTGTGGTGGTGCAGGATGTAGACTCCATCTTTGATGTGGACACAATTCAGGCGCTGCGGGACAGGGTGTGCGAGGTGGCAAAGACCACATACAGGACGGATGAAAAGAAAGATATTTCCATCCGTCTGATCGTCGATCACATTCGCTCCGCGACATTTATGATATCGGACGGCATCATGCCGTCGAACGAGGGCAGGGGCTATGTGCTCCGCCGTCTGATCCGCCGCGCGGCGAGACATGGGCGCATGCTCGGCATCGAGGGAAGTTTCCTTTCGAAACTGTCTGAGACGGTGATCGAGGGCTCGAAGGCCGGCTATCCGGAGCTGGAGGAGAAGAAAGAATTTATCTTCAAGGTGCTCTCTCAGGAGGAGGAGAAATTCAGCCGCACGATTGATCAGGGCCTTTCTATCTTAAATGATCTGGAGACAAAGCTGTCTTCGGAGGGAAAGAATACTCTGGAAGGAAAGGATGCGTTTGTCCTCTATGACACTTACGGATTCCCGCTCGATCTGACAAAAGAGATTCTGGAAGAGAAGGGCTACACGATCGACGAGGAAGGTTTTACGGCCTGCATGGAGGAACAGCGAAAGATGGCCCGTGCGGCGCGCGCGACGACGAATTACATGGGAGCGGACGCGACGGTCTACGACCAGATTCCTGCCACGGTTACCACGGAGTTTGTCGGATATGACACCTTAAGCTGCGACTCGAAGATTACCGTGCTCACGACCGATACGGAGATCACGGAAGCGCTCACCGAGGGTGTGCGCGGCACTGTGATTACGGAAAAGACCCCATTCTACGGCACCATGGGCGGCCAGGAAGGCGACAGGGGCGAGATTGCCTGTGCGGACGGACGTTTTGTAGTGGAGGATACGATCCATCTGCTTGGCGGCAAATACGGACATGTCGGCTATATGGCGGAGGGCATGATCAAGACCGGAGATACCGTGACGCTTACTGTGGACGAGGCGGGACGTACCAGTACCTGCCGGAATCACAGCGCGACGCATCTGCTCCAGAAAGCGTTAAAAACGGTGCTCGGCTCCCATGTGGAACAGAAGGGCTCCCTTGTGACGCCGGACCGCCTGCGCTTTGACTTCGCGCATTTTCAGGCGATGACGGCAGAGGAGATCGCGCAGACGGAAGAACTGGTGAACCGCGAGATCGCGGCGGCGCTTCCGGTTGTCACCGAAGTTATGAGTATCGAAGACGCAAAGAAGACCGGCGCGATGGCGCTGTTCGGAGAGAAGTACGGCGATGAGGTGCGCGTTGTGTCGATGGGCGACTTTTCAAAAGAGCTCTGTGGCGGCACGCATGTGTCGAACACCTCTGTGATCACAAGATTCAAGATCGTCTCCGAGGCGGGTGTTGCTGCAGGCGTGCGGCGTATTGAGGCGCTGACCGGCGAAGGCGTATTCAATTATTATAAGAAGGTAGAGCAGCAGCTTGCCGATGCAGCAAGACTCTTAAAGACGACTCCGGCCGGCGTTCATGAGAAGATTGCGGCGCTGCAGGCGGAGCTGAAAGCGGCAAACAGCGAGAATGAGTCTTTAAAGAGCAAACTGGCGAAGGATGCGCTCGGAGACGCCATGGATCATGTCTGCGAGGTAAACGGTGTGAAACTGCTCGCAACAAAACTGTCCGGTGTCGACATGAACGGTCTGCGTGAGCTGGGAGATCAGCTGCGCGAAAAGATCGGAGAGGGCGTGGTGCTGCTGGCGTCTGTGACAGACGGGAAGGTCAGCCTGATGGCGGCTGCGACCGACGGCGCAATGAAGAAGGGCGCGCACGCGGGCAATCTGATCAAAGGTATTGCCGCTCTGGTCGGCGGCGGCGGCGGCGGCCGTCCGAATATGGCGCAGGCCGGCGGTAAGAACCCGGACGGCGTGGACGCGGCGCTTGAGAAGGCTAAAGAGGTGCTTGGCGCGCAGATTAAATAATTTTGTGGTTGACGAAAAACGAAAATATGGTATACTGTTTGCAGTGCAATAACATTCCCGCGCAGTTTTTATCTGAATCTGCAGAGGGAGAGGCCAGGTACGATGTCTTGCACAATCTGCAACTGGAGGGAGGTTAGGTGTGAGACAATGTCAAATGTGATTGTAAAAGAGAACGAGAGTCTGGACAGCGCTCTGCGTCGTTTCAAGAGGAACTGCGCGAAGGCAGGTATCCAGCAGGAGATTCGTAAGAGAGAGCATTATGAGAAGCCGAGCGTACGCCGGAAGAAAAAGTCTGAAGCAGCTCGCAAGAGGAAATACAATTAAATGATATTCCCTGTTCCGATTCGCGAAGAAATCGAGGACAACAATCCCTGATCGCCCTGTGGTCAGGGATTTTCTTTAAGAAGAAAAAGGAAGAGATTATTGGACGAATGAGTTTGACAGAAAAGCATGAAAAATTAATGAAGAAAACGACGGCGAATACGATAGGACGTATTGTCTTTTTTGTGCTTGCCATAGCGATACAGGTGATATGGATCCTGTTTGCTGTGTTCGTACTGAACTCGAAATACAGCTTTGTCAACGTGATTATCAATGTTTTGAGCCTTATTGCGGTTTTGATGCTGGTCAGAAAGGATATGAACCCCGCTTACAAGCTGGCCTGGACAATCCTGATCCTGGCCGTGCCGATCGCCGGGGCGGTGATCTATCTGCTGTTCGGTAAATCCTGGCTCGGCGTAAAGTTGGAAAAACGTCTGGATCAGGCGGAAGAACAGGCAAAAGGCTGCTTAAAGGAAGATTCCGGCGTCCGGGAGACGCTGGGAGAGATCAGCAGTTCTGCTCTTTGCCAGTCCGATTATATCTGGGAAAATGCCGGATATCCGGTTTATGATCATACACAGACGCGCTATTTCCGCTGCGGAGAAGATTTTTTTCCGGTTTTTCTGGAAGAACTGGAAAAAGCGGAGCATTTCATTTTTATGGAATATTTCATCATTGACGACGGCGAGATGTGGCAGAGCGTCCTGAAAGTTCTGGAGAAAAAGGTAAAGCTGGGGCTAGATGTCCGGCTCATTTACGACGACTGGGGATGCGCAAGCAAAATGCCGCAGACCTTTGAGTGGCAGCTGAAAAGCCTGGGGATCCGCTGTGAAGTGTTCAATCCGCTGATTCCGGTAGCCTCTATCGTTCTGAACAACCGGGATCACCGCAAAATTACGGTGATTGACGGACATACCGCCTTTACCGGCGGAATCAATCTCGCCGATGAGTATATCAACCGCATTGAACGCTTCGGTTACTGGAAGGATACCGCGGTAATGCTGCATGGAGAGGGCGTCTGGAGCTTTACGATGATGTTTTTGAAAATGTGGAGCGTTCTGGCCCGTGAAAACGTGGCATACGGCAGATACACTCCGCATCGCTGGCATGAGGAGCCGTTTGAAGGCGCCGGATATGTGCAGCCCTATTGCGATACGCCTCTGGATCATGAGACAGTCGGGGAGAATGTGTATCTGAATATCATCAGCCGCGCTGAGAAATACGTCTATATTTTTACGCCGTATCTGATCATCGACAATGAGACGCAGACGGCGCTGATTCTGGCGGCCAAGAGCGGGATCGACATCCGTATTGTCACGCCGGGCATCCCGGATAAAAAGGCGGTGTTTCTGCTCACGCAGTCCTATTATGAGGCACTGATCCGGGGAGGCGTCCGTATTTATGAATACACGCCCGGCTTCATCCACGCCAAAAGTTTTGTCTGTGACGACAGGATCGCGACAGTCGGTTCGATCAACCTGGATTACCGCAGTCTGTATCTGCACTTTGAGTGCGGCGTCTGGATGTATGACACGGATGCGGTCATGGAAGTAAAAAAGGATGCGGAAGCTGTCTTTCAGGAGAGCCGCGAGATTACGGTTGAGGACTGCGAAAAAAGAAATCTGGCGCAGCGCTTCGGGCAGAGCATCCTGCGCCTGTTCGCACCGCTTTTGTAGCGCAGAGGGTATAAGTCAGGAATGGAACGCATATAGTAGGAAGAAAGAGGAAGCCCCGGAGCGTGTGTTATGCGAAATCAATTCCTGCGGATGTTTTCATTCATCCTGTTAGTATCCTGCTGTTTTTCCCGGACTCTGAGCGCGGCGGCCGAGCCGGAGATTGAAACGCCGCACGCGGCGGTGATGGAAGTGTCGACCGGAACGCTTCTTTATGAAAAAGATGCGGACACTTCGGTTCATCCGGCCAGCGTGACCAAGGTAATGACCATTCTCCTTATTTTTGAGGCGATCGAAAAGGGGGAGATCCGTCTGACGGACGAGGTGACGACCAGCGCCTATGCCAAATCCATGGGCGGCTCACAGGTCTTTCTGGAGACCGGTGAAGTGCAGACTGTGGAAACTCTGCTCAAATGCATCATTATCGCTTCGGGCAATGATGCCGCTGTCACAATGGCGGAGGCCATCTCCGGCACAGAGGAAGCGTTTGTGGAACGCATGAATGCAAAGGCCGCTGAGCTTGGGATGGAGAATACGCATTTTGTGGATTGCTGCGGGCTGACGGAGTCGGCGGACCATTATACCTCGGCGCGCGATGTCGCGATTATGTCGCGGGAGCTGTTATACCGCTATCCCGAAGTGACGGAGTATTCCGATATCTGGATGGAGGACATCACGCATGTGACGGCGCAGGGCAGCAGTGTGTTCACCCTGTCCAATACAAATAAACTGCTTCGTTCCTACGACGGCTGCGACGGTCTGAAGACCGGCAGCACGAGCTACGCGAAATACTGCCTCTCGGCGACCGCAAGACGCGACGGTATTCGCCTGATCAGCGTGGTGCTGACGGCCCCGGATACGAAAACCCGCTTTGCGGAGGCGGCAGAGCTCTTAAGCTACGGCTTTTCCATGTGCTCCATGTACTACGATGAAGAGACGCCGCAGCTTTCAAAAATAGCGGTGAAGGGGACGATTCAGGGGGAATTTGCCGTCACGGTAGACGGGGAATTTTCTTATCTGAGCACGACCGGCGAGGATTTTTCCCTGATTGAAAAAAGTACGGAGTATAATGACAATCTGCAGGCTCCTCTGGAAAAAGGCGATACGGTGGGCGCCTATGTCTACACGCTTGACGGAAAAGAGATCGGACGGATGCCGATCGTGCTGGCCGAATCCGCCGAAAAAGCCGGATATTCGGATTATCTGAGTCTGGCGTGGAAAAAATGGATGATATAGAAAACTGTTTTCATGTCAGCTGATTTATGGTATAATCCCAGTGATCGTTTTACAGAAAAAGTGAAGGAGCCAAAGACAGATGCCTGATTTTAAGGTCACAAGATACCGGATACGGACAGCGAAAGAGCAGCCGGGATCACTCCCGGCGTTTTCAGCTGTGCTTCTGGCGGACCTTCATAATCTCTCCTATGGCGAGGGGAACAGACGTCTGCTCCAGGAGATCCGTAACGCAAATCCGGAGCTTGTTTTTGTCGCCGGGGATATGGTGACCTCGACAAAGGAACCGCAGATGGAAGTGGCAGTGTCGCTGATGAACGAGCTGACCAGGCAGTATCCGGTTTACTATGTGAACGGCAATCATGAGAGCCGTCTGAAACAGTATCCGGACAAATACGGCGAACAGTACGAACAGTATCTTTCCGCTATCCGCAGCTTTGGCGTACACTTTCTGGAAAATACGGCGGAACATCTGGTGATTCACAGAATGCCGGTCAACGTCTGGGGGCTGGAGCTCCCGCTTGAGTATTACAGGCGGTTCCATAAGGAGGAACTGACAGTTTCACAGATGGAAGCCCTGCTTGGGAAACCGGACATGCCCGGGTATCAGATTCTGCTGGCGCACCATCCGATCTATTTTGACACCTATGCGGCCTGGGGCGCGGATCTGACGCTGTCCGGCCATCTGCACGGCGGTATGGTGCGGCTTCCGCTGCTTGGCGGAGTGGTCAGCCCGCAGTTTACTCTCTTCCCCAGATATGACAGGGGACTGTATACACAGGGGGAGAGCAAAATGATCGTGAGCGCCGGACTGGGCAGCCACTCGATTCCTCTGCGCGTGAACAATCCGCCGGAACTGGTGGTCATTGATTTTTCATAACATCTGCAATGAAGGAGCACATATGGGTATTCCCGTAAAGCTGGAGCAGTTCGAAGGACCTCTGGACCTGCTTCTGCATCTGATAGAAAAAAATAAAGTCAGCATTTATGATATCCCGATCGCGCTGATCACCGATCAGTATATGGAGTACATGGCGCAGCTGCCGGACGGGACACTGGATGTGATGAGTGAGTTCCTGGTGATGGCGGCTACGCTGCTGGACATCAAATCCCGGATGCTCCTGCCTCCGGAAGAGACAGAGGAGGGGGAGGAGGAAGACCCCCGCGAAGAACTCGTCCAGAAGCTGCTGGAATATAAAATGTATAAATACATGTCTTATGAGCTGCGGGACCGCATGGAAGATGCAAAAGGGCATTACTACAGGGAACCGGATATCCCGGAGGAAGTGGAGGCATACCGTGAACCGGTGGATGTGGACCAGCTTCTCTCCGATGTCACACTTCGAAGCCTGTACAGTGTATTTCTGGACACTATGAAGCGGCAGGAGAACCGGACAGACCCGATTCGGAGCCATTTTGGCAGCCTGAAGCGGGAGACGGTCAACTTAAGTGAGACGATGCGTTTTGCCGGCCGGTATATTTTTGAAAAAAAGAACTGCATGTTTTATGATATTTTAAGCCTGCGGCCCGGGAAACAGTATAAGGTGGTCACGTTTCTGACCCTGCTTGAGCTGATGAAAGAAGGCAGGGTGGAGGTGGAACAGCCGGAGACGTTTTCCGACATTCACCTTACCTGGACCGGAGGAGATACGGAAAGCGGGCTGGATCAGCTTGCGGCGGATTATGAGTAAGTATGAGGACAGGAACATGGACAGAAGGAAAGCGGAGGCCGCGCTCGAAGCGATTCTTTTCGCAATGGGAGATTCCGTGGAGCTCCCGAAGCTGGCGGCGGCTATAGAACAGGATACGGAGACAACAGAAAAACTTTTGCAGCATATGGCGGACTGTTACCGGGAGGAGGAGCGGGGCATTGAGCTGACCGAACTGGACGGCGCCTGGCAGCTCTGTACGAAGAAAGAGTATTATGAATATCTGATCCGTCTTGCAAAGCAGCC
Organism: Clostridiales bacterium; assembly: GCA_020860715.1. Lineage (GTDB taxonomy): Bacteria > Bacillota > Clostridia > Lachnospirales > Lachnospiraceae > Choladousia. Next base: position 35,049 of record JAJBTU010000007.1, read on the forward strand.
GAAAAAGATCGTTCTTACGGATGTCGTCATGGAGACGCTTTCCATTGTCGCATACAAGCAGCCGGTCACACGGATTGAGATTGAGAAAATCCGCGGCGTCAAAAGCGATCATGCCGTCAATCGTCTCCTTGAGTACGGCCTGATTCAGGAGGTGGGTCGCCTGGATGCGCCCGGCCGCCCGATCCTGTTTGGAACGACGGAGGATTTCTTAAGGCATTTCGGCCTGCATTCTCTGGAAGAACTGCCGGAGATCGACACGGTGCAGATGGAAGATTTTAAAGCCGAGGCGGAAGAAGAGGTCGAGACACAGGTCGAAGTATAGGCAAAGAAAAGGTATGACGGATGCGCCAGCCGCATAGGATATCTGTAACAGTCTGGATGATGATCCGGGGGTATCTGGTATGAACGGATTTGGCTCTGCGCCGGGATTCCGCATGCATCCGCCGCGCCGAACGCTTCTTCCCTCGCTTTTGTTTCTCTCTCTTGGCATTCTGTCCGGATGTGCGATGCCGAAACTGCTTTCCATGGACAGCGGAGCCTATGCGTCTTTGACGAGCCGATACGGCTTCCGCGTCTATGAGAGCATTTCACGGGACAGCAGAGAACTTTTCTTTTATGTGGTATCCGTGCGGATGCCGGTGCTGCTTTTTTTGTGGATGAGCAGCTTTACGAGCGTGGGCCGGCTTTTTCATCTGGGCTATGCTTGGTGGCTTGCCGCGTCAGGGGCGATGCTGCTTTCTCTTTTCGGACTGCGCAGCGGAGCGCGGGGACTTCTGCTTTTCGGCTGCTGTATTTTTCCGCAGTGGATTCTTTACGGGGCCATGTGGAAACAGGAGATGGCCGCGTGGCTGAAGCGGGAGCGGGAGTTCGGCGAACCGGCGGGGGTTTCCGTAAAAGTGATCCGACGGCAGGATATCGCGCAGCTTTTGCGTTTTGCGGCACTCTGCCTTCTGGGCTGTGCCTGTGAGGCGTTTCTTGGCACATGGACGCTGGAACTGTATCTGTGCCTGTGAGGCGTGAGAAAGGATATCGGGCGTTTTCTGATGCTGCGGATGACAGGAAAAGCCATGACCGGTTAAGGGAGGACTGGACATGTTCGGAAGAAAGAAAAACCGGAAAACAAATCCGGAGAAAAAAATATACGATCCCTCCGTATACAAACCGGTGCTTCACTGCAGTATCTGTAATGGCGAGCAGGTAGCCGGATTCAAAAACCGGAAGACCGGGAAATTTGAGGAGGTCATGTTTATCCGGAATGAAGCGGAACTGGCTGAATTTTTAAAGCGGTATGGACTGGACGGCATAGAGAAAGAATACTGACCGGCAGCTTCCGGCTGCTGATAAATGGGGAACGAAAGGATATACAGAACATGGATCGCAATGAAATTCTCAAAATCTATGGCACCGACTACAGGGAAATGACGCTTGAACTTCTGAAGCGGGCGGCTCTGTGCGAGATGCTTCCAGAGGATAAGGAGAGCCGGATCGGCATCAAACCCAATCTGGTGTCGGCCTCGGAAGCCTCCTGCGGTGCGACCACGCATCCGGAGATCATTGCCGGAATCATCGAATATCTGCAGCAGCATGGCTACCGCAATCTTGTGATCGCGGAAAGCTCCTGGGTGGGCGCCAGGACTTCCGAAGCGGTACAGGTGTGCGGCTATGACCGCCTGGTGCAGAAATACGGGGTGGAATTCCTTGATGCGCAGAAGGACCGTTCCTTTGAGAAGGACTGCGCCGGGATGAAGCTGAACCTCTGTGAATGCGTCAAAGGGTTTGATTATCTGATCAATGTTCCGGTGCTGAAGGGGCACTGCCAGACAAAGATCACCTGCGCGCTTAAGAATATGAAAGGCCTGATCCCGAACAAAGAGAAGCGCCGTTTTCACTCGATGGGACTTCATAAGCCGATCGCGCATCTGAACGCGGGGATTCACCAGGACTTTATCGTGGTCGACCACATCTGCGGCGATCTCGATTTTGAGGACGGCGGGAATCCGGTTGTCCGCAACTGCATTATGGCCGCCGCGGATCCGGTTCTGGTCGACGCGTACGTCTGTCAGCTTCTGCATTACACGGTCGATGAGGTTCCGTACGTGCGCATGGCGGAAGCGCTCGGCATTGGCTGCGCGGACCTTTCGAAAGCGCGGATCACGACCTGCGGTACCCGGCCGGAGATGGAGGAACTTCCCAGAGAGCATAAGATTGTTGAGCTGCAGGATGCAGTGAGCGAGGTCGATTCCTGCAGCGCCTGCTATGGCTATCTGATCCCGGCGCTGGAAATGCTTCGTCAGGATGGACTGCTGGATAAGCTGGATGAGAAAATCTGCATCGGGCAGGGATATCAGGGTAAGACCGGCAGGCTTGGCGTCGGAAGATGCACCGCTGGATTTACATACAGCGCTAAGGGCTGCCCTCCGACGGAGAATCAGATTTATGAGTTTTTGAAGGAATATCTTTGTTCACAACATCTGGTAGAATCCGAAATTTCTCCGGCGAAATCTGGTAAAAAGTCCTGAAAACGGCCATTTTCGGGGCTTTTGCATGGAAAAACGCGATTGATTTTAAGAAAAAGATTGAGTATAATCGTTTCATCCGCTGATTTTTACAATTCCTTTTGGGCCTTACGGGGGTAGGCCGGGATTGCTTTTCGTAACAGTTTCCTATCTGTATGGTTACGTTTTCTCTACAATTCGGAATGGGGTATCCGGTGATTGAGTTTTGATACGCGGACAGGGGAGAATTTATCGAAGGTTGAGGAACTGATAAATGAGCCTGGAACTGCCATTATTTATTGATTATTTAAAGGAGCAGAAGAACGCGTCGGACAACACCGTTGATTCCTATCAAAGAGATTTGCGCAGGCTGGAGACATACCTGATCGATCATGGAATTCATGAAGTCGGGAATGTGACGGCCACGAATCTGAATTCCTACATATTATATCTTGAAAGACAGGGGCTTTCGACCGCTACCGTATCGCGGAACGTAGCCTCTATGAAAGCATTCTTTCATTATATCTGCCGAAAGAACGAGATTGCGGACGATCCGACGGAGACGATCAAGGCTCCGCATATTGAGAAAAAGCTGCCCGGCACCTTAAATGAGGACGAGGTCGCACGTCTTCTTAAAGCACCTTCCGGGGATACGCCGAAGGAGCTGAGGGATCGGGCGATGCTTGAGCTTCTGTATGCGACCGGTCTGCATGTGTCGGAGCTGATTTCTCTTTCCGTGGATGCGCTTCACCTGAACCTGAATTACGTGATCTGTACCGAAGGCGGAAAAGAGCGGGTGCTTCCGTTTGGGGATAACGCGAAGCGTGCGCTTTGCCGCTATCTGAAAAACGGGCGGAATGTCCTGCTGAAAGGCAACAGCAGTGACTGCCTGTTTGTGAACTGTTCCGGGCATCCGATGAGCCGCCAGGGTTTCTGGAAGCTGGTCAAATCCTATGCTTCCAGGGCCGGGATTTCTTCGGATATCACGCCTCAGACACTCCGTCACTCTTTTGCGGCGCATCCGCTGCAAAACGGAGCGCCGCGCCAGATTTCCTAAGGGAACTACTGTTTATCCGGTGCAAAGCACGCGGTCGGCGCGTCGTAGCCCGGATTGAACGCGTAAAAGTTTTTCGCATCCAGCTGATCCTGCACACTGCGAAGCGCTTCGCCAAAGCGCTGGTAGTGCACAACCTCACGAGCTCTGAGGAAGCGGATCGCATCGGTCACATCCGGATCCTTGCAGAGCCGGAGAATATTGTCATAGGTGGTGCGGGCTTTCATCTCAGCCGCGAGATCTTCGTTCAGATCGGTGATCGGATCTCCGGTGGACTGAAACATATCCGCGCAAAACGGTGCGCCGCCCGCCGCCTGCGGCCAGATGCCGATCGTGTGATCTGCGTAGTACGGCGCGAATCCGCACTTCTCGATCTCTTCGGGCGATAGGCCGCGCGTCAGCTGATGGATGATGGTCGCCACGATCTCCAGATGAGCGAGTTCCTCCGTGCCGACATCCGTGAGCACGGCGGAGACTGTACCGTTCGGAGACGTATAGCGCTGTGAGAGATAGCGCATGGAAGCACCCATCTCGCCGTCGGGTCCTCCGTACTGACTTAAGATTACCTGCGCTAGCTTCGCGTTCGGCGTTTTTATTTTTACCGGATATTCCAGTCGTTTTTCATAATACCACATTTAGCAGTCGCCTCCTTCCCATGGCCAGGGTTCCGTCACCCATTTTACACTTTCCATATTGTTCCCGCAGCTTTGCCCATACTGCAGAGGCCCGTATTTTTCTTCATAAATGTCTGCCGCACGCTTACGCGCTTCGCTGTATTTTCCGAAATACTCCATCGCGCACGCATCCTCCGGATGGGTGTCCAGATACAGCATCAGATCATAGGCGCAGAAGCTGACCTCATCGATATAGGTGAGGAGCTGCATCCGACTGCCGGCCGGGATTTTTGGAATATATCCCGGTTCGTCAGGCAAATCGGGGCCGCAGGCGCAGCTTTCGGTGCTCCTGGACGCCGTACATTCGCATTCCATATCCTGTCTGTAACCGTCCGCCATGCCGCGGCCATCCTGCGTTCTGCGGCCCTGCGGGGCACCTGAGCGCATACCGCGCCCGTCCTGCGTCATCCGGCCCTGCGGAACATTGCCCCGCATGCCTCTGCCGTTCCCATACATGGTTCCTTCTCTGTTCAACGACATGTTCCTCCTTTCCCGCAGAACGGTTTGCAAAGATCCTGAAACACGGTTCCGACCTTAAGCGCCCTGCATGGATCGTAAGGCGTTTCCCACTGCTGATATGGCACATAGCACATCGCCAGCGGCGCATCCGCTTCTGTCAAATGATGATAAATGTTGTCTGTCCGGAGGTTTTTCGTCTCCCGGCAGCCACAGCCCGGATTTTTCATGTCTGACATAATGTCTCCTTTCTGAAAACAGGGTAACTGTTTCTCTATAGAATATGAGGTTGCCCTCTAAAATGTTTTTGTCCAAATACAGGGATTTAATTCTGTTAAACTACTGGAAAATGCGCAGCGGATATGTTATGATACCGTGGTTGAAGGGTTGTGATCCAGGCAGGAACGCTGCCAGATAATGACCCTGGGAGAAAACACACAGGAAACAGCCGTTCAAATGAAATTGAGGGGATGCAAATGGCGGTAAGATCAAACAGCTTACGGCCCGTTCAAAAGAAAAAATCCGCCGGCAAAAAGAAAAAGGGGCTTTTAGCAGGCAGGACATCAGCTGTGGAACGGGATTATTTTGACTACAATCTGCTTGCGGTCGTGATACTGCTGACCTGCTTTGGACTGATCATGCTGTACAGTTCCAGCGCCTATGAGGCCATTGTGGAAAACAATGATGACATGGTTTACTTCCGCAAGCAGGCGATTATCAGTGCGGTGGCGCTGGTGTGCGCTCTGATCGGGTCGCAGATCGATTATCACAGGCTCGCGGAGTTCTCGTTTCCGATTTACGGGATTTCCACGATCCTTCTGATCATCACAAAGTATGTCGGCCGGGAGGTAAACGGCGCGAGGCGCTGGCTGGGGACAAACTCATTTTCTTTTCAGCCGGCTGAGCTGGCAAAGATCGCGGTCATTCTGCTTTTGCCCACGCTGATCGTGAAGATGGGCTATAAGATGAAAGGCCTTAAGCCGGTGCTCATTGTCGGCTTTTTTGGTTTTGTCTCCGCTTTCTGCACGTATTATTTTACGGATAACTTAAGTACGGCTATCATTATTCTGGGCATCACCGTGGTACTGCTGTTTATCGCGCATCCGAAGACGGCTCCGTTCGTGGTGGTGGGAGTTGTCGGCGTAGTTCTCATTGTGGCCCTGGTCGCCTGGATTATCACAAGCGACGTCAACGGCGGTTTCCGTATCGCTCGTATTCAGGTGTGGCTGCATCCGGAGGACTATTCCAGTTCCGGCGGCTATCAGATCCTGCAGGCACTTTACGCGATCGGCAACGGCGGCTTTTTCGGCAAGGGACTGGGAAACAGCACTCAGAAACTCGGTTCGCTTCCGGAAGCGCAGAATGATATGATTTTTTCCATTATCTGTGAGGAACTTGGCATCTTTGGCGCGATGCTGGTCATGCTGCTGTTTGTGTTTTTGCTGTATCGGCTGTTTTTTATCGCACAGAATGCGCCGGATCTGCTGGGCTCTCTGATCGTGAGCGGGATTTTTGTTCACATCGCGCTGCAGGTCGTTCTGAATATTGCGGTAGTCACGAATCTGATCCCGACGACGGGCATTACGCTTCCGTTTATCAGCTACGGCGGTACTTCCATCCTGTTTCTGATGGCGGAGATGGGGCTTGCGCTGGGCGTATCGCGGCAGATTCGGATTAAGTAACCAAAAAGAGGAGAATTGTATGGAACAGGTAAAAACAAGATTTGCACCGAGCCCGACCGGCCGGATGCATGTGGGAAATCTTCGAACCGCTCTTTATGCGTATCTGATTGCGAAGCATGCGGGCGGCACGTTTATGCTGCGTATTGAGGATACGGATCAGGAACGCTACGTAGAGGGCGCTGTAGATATTATTTACCGGACGCTGGAAAAGACCGGCCTGAAGCATGACGAGGGACCGGATAAGGACGGCGGCTGCGGCCCGTATGTGCAGAGTGAACGGCAGAAGGCCGGCATCTATATGAAATACGCGAAAGAACTGGTGGAAAAGGGCGAGGCTTATTACTGCTTCTGCACCAAAGAGCGCCTGGATTCCCTGAAGCAGGAGGTAGCCGGAAAAGAGATTTCTGTCTACGACAAGCACTGTCTCCATCTTACGAAGGAGGAAGTGGAGGAAAAACTCGCTTCCGGTATTCCGTGGGTCATCCGTCAGAATGTGCCCAGGGAAGGCACGACGAAGTTCGAGGATGAGATTTACGGCACGATCGAGGTGCCGAATGAAGAGCTTGACGATATGATCCTGATCAAATCGGACGGCTTCCCTACCTACAATTTTGCGAATGTGGTGGATGATCATCTGATGGGGATCACGCATGTGGTGCGCGGCAACGAGTATCTCTCCTCCGCTCCGAAGTACAACCGTCTCTACGAGGCATTTGGCTGGGAAGTGCCGGTGTACGTGCACTGCCCGCTGATCACGGATGCGGAGCACAAAAAGCTGAGCAAACGTTCCGGACATTCCTCCTTTGAAGATCTGCTGGATCAGGGCTTCCTCTCTGAGGCGATCATCAATTATGTGGCGCTGCTTGGCTGGTGCCCGGAGGACAACCGCGAGATTTTCTCCCTGCCTGAACTGGTGGAGGCGTTCGACTATCGTCATATGAGCAAATCCCCCGCCGTATTTGACATGCAGAAGCTGCGCTGGATGAACGGGGAATACTTAAAGGCGATGGACGACGAGACGTTTTACCGGGCGGCGCTGCCGTATCTGGAGAAATCCCTGACAAAGGGTCAGGATCTGCGCAGGATCGCATCAATGGTCAGGACCCGCATCGAGGTTTTTCCGGACATCGCAGATATGGTGGATTTTTTTGAGACGATGCCGGAATATGACGTCTCGCTCTACGCCAATAAAAAGTCCAAATCTACGGAGAACACAAGCCTTGAGGTGCTTAAAGATCTGCTTCCGCAGCTGGAAGCGCAGGAGGATTTCACGAACGATGCGCTGTTTGCGCTTTTGAAGGCTTATGTGGATGAAAAGGGCTGCAAGGTGAATTTTGTCATGTGGCCGGTGCGCATCGCCGTCTCCGGGAAGGCCATGACGCCTGCCGGTGCGACGGAAATCATGGATGTGCTGGGAAAAGAAGAATCTCTTATGAGGATCCGGGCGGCTGTTGCGAAACTGGAAGCTGCTCAGTAACTGCATTGTGATCTGCTGTTTCCTTTTTATGCAGCGGTGCATCCGCATGGTTATTCGTTTCAATTTGGGAGAAGCATGGGATTCAGTAAAGCTCAGGACAGGGCAATCGCCCACAGGGACGGTCCGGCCATGGTACTGGCCGGGCCGGGTTCCGGTAAAACCCTTGTTATTACACAGAGGACCAGATATCTGATCGAGGAATATGGGATAAACCCGCGGGAGATTCTGGTCATTACGTTTACAAAAGCCGCCGCGCAGGAAATGCAGGCCCGCTTTTCGGCAGTCTGTCCGAAAGGGGGAGTGACCTTTGGTACATTTCACGCGGTGTTTTTTGGTATCCTGAAAAATGCGTATCATTTTACCTCTGCCAACATCATGAGCGAGGATGCAAAGACCAAAATGCTCCGGAGCCTGCTTCTTAAGTACGGCAGTGTCTCCGCACAGGGATATGGCGTCCGCGCAGACGCGGAGCAGGAGAGCGTCATGGAGCTTGCCGCGGAGATCAGTATGGTAAAAAACGAGCGGATCCCTCTGGAGCACTATTATTCCCGTTCCTGCCCGGAGGAGGTGTTCCGGCTGATCTGCCGGGACTATGAGCAGATGCATCGGCAGGAAGGGCTGCTGGATTTTGACGATATGCTCACCTGTACCTGGGAACTGCTGACGCAGAGGGCGGATATTCTGCATGCCTGGCAGGAACGCTGGCACTATATTCTGGTCGATGAGTTTCAGGACATCAATCTGCTGCAGTATGAGATCATTAAGCTGCTGGCCGCACCGCGGGACAATCTGTTTATTGTGGGAGACGATGATCAGTCCATCTATCGCTTCCGCGGCGCGAAGCCGGAGATCATGCTGAATTTTCCAAAGGATTACCCAAAAGCAGAAACGATCCTTCTTGATCAGAATTTCCGTTCCACGAAGGCGGTGGTGGAAGGCGCGTCGCGCGTGATCAGAAAGAATACGCATCGTTTTTCCAAGAACATCCGCCCTTTCCGGGAAGACGGGGTACCGATCGAAATCAGAGAATTTCAGGATCAGGATCATGAGAGCCTGTATCTGGTGAAAACCATCCGGGAACGAATGGAAGCGGGCGTTCCGTACCGCGATTTCGCGATTCTTGTGCGCACCAACCAGGGAGCCGGCCCGTTTGCTGAGCGCTTTCTGGAATTTGATATCCCGTTTGTGATGCGTGAATCCATGCCGGGCGTTTATGACCACTGGATTGCGAAGGATATCTTCGCCTACCTTCATCTTGCATATGAAGGACCGGACCGCACGGAGTTTCTGCAGATCATGAACCGCCCGAAAAGGTATATCAGCAGAGACGCGGTGGCGGCTGCTTCCCGGCATATCTCTCTGCCGCCGGACGTTTCACGCCCGGATTTTGCTTCTGCTCAAAGGGACGCCTATCAGATCTCTTTTGATGCGCTCAAGGCCTTTTATCAGGATAAAGACTGGATGCAGGACCGGCTGATCCGGCTTGAGGCGGATTTAAAGCTGCTGCCTTCCCTGAAACCGTTTGCGGCGATCAATTACATCCGTTATGGGATGCAGTACGGGGAATTTCTGCGGGAGTATGCGGCGGCAAGACGGATAAAGCCGGAAGAACTGATGGATGTGCTGGATGAACTGCAGCAGAGCGCGAAGCCCTATTCAACTCTGACAGAATGGTATACTCATATCGAAGAATACCGGGCGGCTCTGGAGGAGAACCGGAAAAATACAAAACAAAAAGACGCGGAAGCGGTCACCATCGCCACGTTCCACGCCTCTAAGGGGCTGGAATACCCGGAAGTCTTTCTTCCGGATATCAATGAAGGCATTCTCCCTCATCACCGCGCCGCGCTGGAGGCGGATCTGGAGGAAGAACGCCGTCTGCTTTATGTCGGAATGACACGTGCAAAAGACAGGCTTCACCTGTTTTACATAAAAGAGCGCTACGGCAAGGTCATGGAGCCGTCCGGATTTCTGGATGATCTTTTGCCGTAACTGTCTACTGAATATCCTCCTCGGATACGAGCTCATCGTATTCCAGGCTGTCCAGCCACTCATCGAAACCGTCGGACGCCGCTTCGTACTCTTCGTCACTGTCGATATTTTCCAGTACGGGCGTGCCGTTCTCCTCATGGTAGCGGTAAATATATACCTCTCCGTCGGTGTTGATGCCCTGATCGTTCAAAGGCAGAAGCGCAATATAGTCCTTCCCGGCGGCCGCGTATGTCGTCAGCACCTGACATTCAATCACTTCGTCGTTGTCCAGCGTCAGCGTGATCGTAGCGCCGCCGTCGCAGTCCTCTGCACATCCGTCGCAGTTTCCGCTGCAGTTTTCAAAATCACTCATGTTGAATTCCTTTCCTGATTCCTGATGGGTATGGTTTCGCAGCCATCTTTTTTTGTCTGCTGCCATGCCCACTTTAACAGAAACCAGTGCAAATAGCAAGCGCAGATTTAAAAACCGCTAAAACTGTATCAAATCGCAGAATATCGCTTATTTTTCAGAAAATTCCCGATGAAATACGAAATTTCAACTTGTTTTATAGAAGTAGCCATGTTAAGATAAACAAAAACAGGAGATATATACTTATGAAGCTGATTTCCTGGAATGTGAACGGCCTGCGGGCCTGTGTACAGAAAGGGTTTACGGAGTATTTTGAGGAAGCGGACGCGGATTTTTTCTGTCTGCAGGAGACAAAGCTGCAGGAAGGGCAGATTGATCTGTCCCTGCGCCCGTACCAGTACTGGAATTATGCGGAGAAAAAGGGGTATTCCGGAACGGCGGTTTTTGCGAAAAAAGAACCGCTTTCTGTCTCTTACGGAATTGGCATAAAGGAGCATGACCAGGAAGGACGCGTGATCACGCTTGAGTATGATGCATTTTATCTGGTGACAGTCTATACGCCCAATTCAAAAGACGGACTAGCCCGGCTTCCCTACCGGATGGAATGGGAGGACGCATTCCTTGCTTATCTGAAGGGCCTGGAGAAGAAAAAACCGGTCATTTTCTGTGGGGATCTGAATGTTGCGCACGAGGAGATCGATCTGAAAAATCCGAAGACAAATCATAAAAACGCCGGCTTTACAGATGAGGAGCGCGGTAAATTTTCGGCTCTGCTCGATGCCGGCTTCACGGATACCTATCGCTATTTTTATCCGGAGCAGGAGGGGATTTACAGCTGGTGGTCCTATCGTTTTCATGCAAGAGAGAAGAACGCGGGGTGGCGGATCGACTATTTCTGTGTATCGGACTGCCTCAGGGACAGGCTTTTGGACGCGGCGATCCACACGGAGGTCTTCGGGTCTGACCACTGCCCGGTAGAGCTGAGGATTGACCTGCAGCCCTGATTTTTGTCAAAGCACGGGAGAAGGAAAGAGCGGCAGGGAGTATGTATCATCACAGGAGATAAGATTAGCACGGATAGAACGAGCCGAACAGAATGGAGGAACTTTGATGGGGGATAACGGGTTTCAGGTTTTCAAGGATGACATCAGCACCCCTGGCGCTTTCGTTTGCAGAGACGGGGTACATTTTGGATATTACGCATCGGGCACAATTTGTCCGGCAGTGCTGCTGTATAAAAAGGGCACGGAAGAAATCGCGGCGGAGATTCCATTTCCGGAACAGTCTGTTTCGGGGAATTTTTATGCAATGAAAGTAAAATTTCCCGCAGAGGATTATGAATACAATTTCCGGGACGGCAACAGGGTAGTGACCGATCCATATGCGGGAAGGATTGCCGGGCGAGAGGTGTACGGGCAGGTCCCATCCCTTTCCCCGCACGGGATTCGCGGGGCATTTTTGACGGAAACGTATCGCTGGGGAGACGACCGGCTGCCGGAGATCCCTTTTTGTGATGCGGTCATGTACCATCTGCATGTGCGCGGATTTACGATGCACAAAAATTCCGGCGTCGGGCGCGGCCAAAAGGGGACGTTTGCGGGACTGAAAAAAAAGATTCCGTATCTTTTATCTCTCGGCATCAATCAGGTGAAGCTGATGCCGGTCTATGAATTTTCGGAGCTGGAGATACCGGAATATCTGTATACGCATACCATTTCCGGTCAGAGGCAGTCTGCGGCTGCCGCTTCTTATGAGCAGTCCCGGAATGCGCAGGAATTTCGCAAAAATTACTGGGGCTACGGCCCGGGCTTTTATTTCGCACCGAAAGCGTCCTACGCCTCTTCAGAACGGGCGGATGTCGAATTTAAGGACATGGTCCGTGCATTTCACGCAAATGGCATAGAAGTCCTTCTGGAGTTTTCTTTTGCCCGGGAGACGGATATCGGGCTGATCTGTGCCTGCCTGACTTACTGGGCCAGAGAATATCATGTGGACGGCTTTTCGATTGTCGGACGGGAAGATCTTTCCGCTGTGCTGGCGCGTCTGCCGCTGTTTGCCGGCCGGAAGCTGATCTGCAGCTGGTATCCGGACGATTTTACCGCGGAGAATGCTGCCGGAATGAATCATCAGATCGCGCAGTCCAACGATGGCTTTCTGAATGACTGCCGCCGGCTTTTAAAGGGGGACGCGGGGACTCTGGAAGCATTTGCCTGGCGGACGCGCCGCAATCCGGCAGGATGCGCGCAGATCAATTATATGACAAATCATGACGGCTTTACCCTGATGGATCTCGTCTCCTACAATATGAAATACAATGACGGGAACGGGGAGATGGGGCGCGACGGCTCTGATGCCAATTACAGCTGGAACTGCGGCGAGGAAGGTCCGAGCGCGAAACGCAGGATTGCCGCACTTCGTATGCGTCAGCGCAAGAACGCGTATGCCATGATGCTTCTCTCACAGGGAACGCCGATGCTGCTGGCAGGAGACGAGTTTGGCAATTCACAGAAAGGAAACAATAACCCCTGGTGCCAGGACGGCGAGCTGACCTGGCTGGATTTTAGCCGCACGAAAGCGAACCGGGAACTGACGGCGTTTGTCAGTCAGCTGATCGCATATCGAAAAGCGCACCGGATTCTGCATCTTGATGCGGAGCCTCAGTGCACGGATTATCTCTCCAGCGGGTTCCCGGATCTGTCTTATCACGGCGAACGGGCCTGGTACGGCGATACACGCAGTTCCAGTCTGCATATGGGATGCATGTACTCCGGACACTATGCCGGGGAAGAAGATTTCCTTTATATTGCCTGGAATTTTCACTGGGAGGCACAGCAGTTTGCCCTGCCTCTTTTGCCGGACGGGTATTCATGGGTGCGTGTGATGGATACAAATCTTCCGGAAAGTTTTCTTCCCGCAGAGGAACAGGAACACTTAGGGGACCTTCGTATGCTTTCGGTTACGCCGAGAACGGTTGTGCTTCTGGAAGGGAGAGCGTCCGTGCAAAAAGACGGATCCAGAAAAAAACGCAGGAAAACGGCTGCAGTCAGATTGGATGAACAGGATGAGTAAAGACAGATCAAATGCAATTACATGGGAAAAAGTCAAAGGACATTTCAGGACGATCACGGAGCACAAAATTTATGTGATGAGAGAGTGCTTTAAGGTCGGACTTTACCGGCAGGGACTGACGCATGACCTGTCCAAGTATATGCCGGCAGAGCTTCTTGAAGGATTTCGTTATTATGACGATGGGAAGAGCAGCCCGAACAACGGCGAACGCCGCGACAAGGGCTATTCGGAGGCCTGGATGCATCACAAGGGCCGCAACCGTCATCATTTCGAGTATTGGCTGGATTACCGGGAACCGGCGAAAAAAAGCCCGGATGGGAAGCACAGTTCCCCGCAGCCGGTATCGGAAACCGATGCCCGTTTCGGAACGTTTCCGCTGCAGGCTGTTCAAATGCCGCGAAAATACGTCGCCGAGATGCTGATGGACCGCATTGCGGCGTCTAAAAATTATAACAAAGAGAACTATACGCAGCATGACCCACTGGCATATTTTGAGCGGGGCAAGGGGCGTTATCTGATGCATCCGCAGACGAAGAAGGAACTGCACGGGATGCTCCGCATCCTCGATGAGAGGGGAGAGGAAGAACTGATGCGGTTCGTGCGGGATTATTATTTAAAGGGCTGGCCGATCTGAGGACCAAATATTCCACAAAAAAGAGACAGGGCGACGGAAACAGGCTCTGTCTCTTATCATGTCATAAGAAAAAAATTACGCCGGATAGTGCAGGTTCTCTTCCCCGATCTGCTCCAGCACCTCCCGCAGATAGCGGTCGGCGAGATAATTTGCCATGGGCAGGTTCATGTCCAGATAGTTGCCGCAGTCCTGTGCGCGGGCGCCGGGCACTTCATCATGAAAATCACGTATGAACACAAACATTTCTTTGATCAGAGGTACGATGTCCTTTGACTCGCAGTCGCCGGCAAGCAGCAGATAGAAGCCGGTGCGGCAGCCCATTGGCCCGAAATAAATAACGCGGGAGCCATATTCTGCGTGGTTGCGCAGAAATGTCGCGCCGAGATGTTCGATGGTGTGTATTTCAGCGGTGTTCATGACCGGCTCGCGGTTTGGCTTTATCATGCGGATATCAAAGGTCGTGATGACTTCTTCCCCGACATAATCCTTTCTGGAAACATAGATGCCTGGCAGAAGCCGGATGTGGTCGACGGTGAAACTTGCTATTTTTTTCATTTATCCTGTCCTTCCTTTCGATTTTTCCAGTCCCTGTATTTTTTCACACAGAAAGATCCAAATGCGGCGGCGGTCGTCTTTGTATCCAGCCAGAATTCTCTGGGGGATCTCCTCTGCGCGATCGTTTTTTTCCTGGAAGTCTCTTCTGACAAATAGACCAGCCGGTTGTTTTCGTCAATATGATCAACTGCCACGTATTCCATGGAATCCGTCGGCAGATTCTGACTGGCGAGCTCCGCCTCCGCGATCCGTTTGATGATGTAATAGATTGTGGCAAAGATCGGAACGCCGATGATCATGCCGACGATACCGAACAGCCTGCTGAAAATCAGGATCGAGACGATGACCCAGAACGCGGACAAACCGGTCGAATTGCCAAGGATCCTCGGCCCGATGATATTGCCGTCTATCTGCTGCAGGATCAGGATGAAGATCACGAACACCAGACATTCCCACGGCTGTACGAACAGCAGCAGGAGTGCGCAGGGAATTGCCCCGATGAACGGTCCGAATACCGGGATGATGTTGGTGACGCCAATGACGACACTGATCAGCAGCGCATACGGGATGTTCAGAATCGACAGGCAGATAAAGCAGACCACGCCTACGATCGCGGAATCGATGATCTTGCCGGTGATGAATCCGCTGAAGATCAGGTTTGCGTGTCTGGCGACATCCAGAATCCAGGAGGCTGCCCTGCGGTGATGAAAGACCGCGTAGAGCAGCTTTTTCGACTGCCCGATAAAACGCTCCTTTGACATCTGCGCATAGACCAGTACGATCAGAGCGACAAACAGATTCACGATTCCGGAGATCAGATTGATGAAACTCTGTGTGATGGTATTAAAGGTTTTGTCCAGATTCGTATTTATCCAGTCTGTTGCGAAATCAATCGCATTGATGATGTAATCATATACCTGCGGATTCCAGTCATAGACCCTGTCCAGATAACTGTTGAATGTTCTCTGCATGCCTGGAAGATCGCCAAGCAGACCGTTGATGGTCTCAAAAAGACGCGGGATCAGGCGGCTGAAGATCAGAAACAAAAGCAGCCCGATCAGAGCCAGAGTCGCGGCAAGTGTCAGAATGCGCGCGGCAATTTTCCCTATATTGTGTTTTCGCAGAAATGTTTCCCCGGCCACGATGATCGGATCGAGCACATAGGCAAAGCCAAGGCCCAGCCAGATGGGAGCCAGGGCGCCCATCATTGAGTTGATCCCGCCCATGATGGCGGAGCCGTTCTGCAGTATGAAATAAAAAGCGATCACTGCTGCCAGAGTCAGGAATACGGTGCTGCACCAGACGATCGCGCTTTTCCAGGTGTTTTTCATAGAAATGATTCCTGTCCTTTCCGAAGTGATTATAACACAGGCATTTTGGGATTGCAATGAATATTCCCGATTCGTTTGAGAAAAAATGCTTTGAACTTTACGGTAAACCGGTAATTTTGGGCAAAGCAGAGACAGGCTGCGATCTTTATTAGCACTCAGCACTTGACATGGCTAATAGTAAGTGTTATAAAGTGAACGACAGGTATGAATGGGTGCAAAAACAAAAAAGATATGAATATGTCGTCATGCTTCAGGAATAAAGTATTCTATATGGCCGGAATAAAAAGATGATACCGGTTATTAACCTGCTGCGCAACACGGAAAGGATGAGAATGTAATGGCACAAAACAGAATACCCATTTTTTTTACTGCTGATGAGAGTTACGCGCCGTGGCTGGACTGCGCGATTCGCTCGATGGAGGAAAACGCTTCCGGAGACTATATATACAGGATCATTGTCCTGCATGAGGATTTGTCAGAAGAGAGCCGGGAAAAGATCTCCTCGGGAGTGCGTGCACCATTTTCCATACAGTTTGTTCCTATGGAAAAAGAGCTGGCCGGCATTACCGACCGGACAGAGAACCGGCTTCGCTGTGATTATTTTACACTGACCATTTATTTCCGGCTTTTTATTGCGGACCGCTTTCCGGAATACGACAGGGGTATCTATCTGGACAGTGATATTGTAGTGCCGGGAGACATTTCTGAACTGTATCAGGTGGATTTAGGGGACAATATCATCGGAGCCTGCGCTGACCGCTCCATCACAGCTGTCCCTGAACTGGTGGAGTATGTGGAGGACGCGGTGGGAATCCCGATTGACCGCTATGTCAATTCCGGCATTCTGCTGATGGACCTGAAAAAAATGCGGGAGGTGGGATTCTGCGACCATTTCCTCCGCCTGCTGCATCAATTCCATTTTGACTGCCTTGCTCCCGACCAGGATTATATCAATGCGATGTGCGGCGGCAGGATTGCCATTCTGGATGAGGCCTGGGACGCCATGCCGCCGACGGGCGGTAAGGAGTCAGATGTTCTGCAGGATCCGAAGCTGATCCATTATAATCTGTTCCAGAAACCATGGTGTTATGACAAGATTCCCTATGAGGAATATTTCTGGTATTATGCTCAAAAATCGCCCTTTTATCCGGACATTGTGCGGTATAAGGAGAATTATACGGAGGAACAGAAAAAGTCAGATCAGACCTGTCTGGAAAATATGGTTGCAAAAGGCCCTGCGGTCTGCCGCCAGCCGGTCACTTTTCGAAAACTGTTTGAAAAAGGGGAGAAAATTCGCGTATGTTAATCGGCGGCAACAAAGAACAGGTGATTGCGAATATGAAAGCGGCCTCGGAACGGGGCGACTTAAACTGCAAGGTGGAGATGGATGATCCTCTTTTGTCTGATGAGGATCGGGAGAGGATCGCCCGGCGCTATCTGGACAATTATAATACCCTGGGCTATCGGTTCTGCAACATCTGCGCGCGGGCTTTGACGGATACGGCCACCCGCATCCTGAACCGGAATACAAAGATTGAGGGACTGGAGAATATCAGAGATATTCACGGCGGCGCGATAGTCACCAGCAACCATTTCAGTCCTTTGGACAATACTGCGGTGCGCAAAGCGATGAACCGTGCGGGCTATCGGCGGCTTTTTATAGTGAGTCAGGAGACAAATCTGGCTATGAAGGGGTGGATTGGATTCCTTATGAACCATGAGGACATCATTCCTCTTGTCAACAATTCCGAGTATCTGCACAAATGCTTTGGTCCCATGATCCGGAAATGCTTAAGGCAGGGTCAAGCCATTCTGATCTATCCGGAGCAGGAGATGTGGTTTCATTATCGGAAACCGCGCCCTCCAAAGCGGGGAGCCTACTATTATGCGGCTTTGAATCATGTCCCTGTCATTTCCTGCTTTGTGGAAATACAGGAGCTGCCGGGACTGGAAAACGAAGAATTTCACCGCACCCGGTATGTGATGCACATTCTTCAGCCCATTTATCCGGATCCGGAAAAGAGCACCCGGGAGAACAGCCAGAAAATGATGCGGCTGGATTATCAGCAGAAGGCGGAGGCTTATGAGAAAGCCTATGGGAAAAAGCTGACATATGACTTTGAAACGGACGATATTGCGGGGTGGATTCCTTCCGATCCGGGCATTTCCGGATGATGCCGGATATGGCTGATATGCCGGGACTGCAGCGTTGTGGTTAAAGAACTGCGATCAGAATTGGGGGTAAGGAGAACCGACAGGATGGACAGGGAACCTGAACAGAAATATCAGAACCTGAAACAGATTTTAAGAGACTGCGGCAGTGTTGCCGTGGCTTTTTCCGGAGGCGTAGATTCCACATTTTTGCTGAAAACCGCTCAGAATGTGCTGGGAGAGAAAGCAATTGCCGTTACGGTAACGTCCGGCTCTTTTCCGGAACGGGAACGGAAGGAAGCGGTTTCGTTCTGCAGGGAAAACGGAATCCGGCAGGTGATCTGCGAGATGGACGAACTGAATATCAAAGGCTTTCGGGAAAATCCGAAGAACCGCTGCTATCTTTGCAAACACGAGCTGTTTGAGAGGATTTTAAGGATTGCGAAGGAGAATGACATCCGGGAAGTTGCGGAAGGCTCGAACCTGGACGACCTTGGAGATTACCGGCCGGGACTGGAAGCCATCCGGGAACTTGGGATAAAAAGCCCGCTTCGGCTGGCAAATCTGACAAAATCGGATATCCGCTTTCTTTCAAAAGAACAGGGGCTGCCGACGTGGGACAAGCCGTCGTTTGCCTGCCTTGCCAGCCGTTTCCCGTACGGGGAGCAGATCACCGGGGAGAAACTTTCCATGGTAGACCAGGCAGAGCAGCTGCTGATAGATCTCGGATTCCGGCAGGTGCGTGTGCGGATTCACGGATCCATAGCCAGAATTGAGATCCTGCCGCACGAATTTGAACGGCTGGCGGATGAAGCGCTGCGCGAGACGATCTACACGAAGCTGCAGTCGTTTGGTTTTACCTATGTGACGCTTGATCTGCGCGGATACCGGACCGGGAGCATGAATGAGACGATAAAAAACACGCATCGCTTATGACAGGGTGCGTGTTTTCGTGATTTCCTCATAGTCTTTATTCCACTTTGGATATGAGAATACAGTTCGGTGTGTCAATCTGCAGCGGACGTCCTTTCATGACGAGCAGCTTTTTCTCATAGTCGATGGTGAAGAACCGAATCTCATTGGTCTCGTGGTTCAGCACGACAAGGGTGCGTTCTCCCGGAAACACATCCAGATCCTTGGGGTACTCGCCGCTGATGGGCAGGCAGCAGAGCATGGTGAGCAGTCCGGTTTCCTGATCAATTTCGAATACGGCAGCTGTGTTCTCACCGGCATTGGATGAATAGAGATATTTGCCGCTCGGAGAGATCTTCATGCCGCAGGAGGCACTGCCGCGCGAGATAATGTCGCGGAGACAGGAAACCGTCTGGAGCAGTTCAAACTCCGGAGATTTGCCGGAACCGTCATAGCGGTATACACAGATTTCGTTGGTCAGGTCGCAGTTGATATACGCATAGCGGCCGTCCTGGCTAAATGCCAGCAGACGCGGCCCGGAATCCAGCTTGCAGCGAAGAATGTCAAACAGTTTCAGCTTGCCGGTCTTTGGATTGACGTCATAGATCTTGACCTGATCAATGCCGTTGTCCACCGCGCACAGATATTTGTCATCGGGCGTCGGGATCACACAGGTGACATGCGGAAGGAAGTTGCGTCCCGCGACGCTGCCGAGCCCGATTCCCTTGTGAAACACGCCGTCCATGACGGAGCCGAGACGCCCGGTCTTATGGGTGTGTACGACCGTGACCTTCGCGTCGTGATAACCGCCGACAAACAGGAATTTCCCTGTCCGGTCTGTGGAAAGATAGCATCCGCGCATTCCGTCAATACCGACTTCATTGATCGGGGAAAGGCCGCCGTCCGGCATAATTTTCAATACTTCCACGCCCTCATCAGCGATGGAATAGAGGTATCTCCCGTTGTAGGATTTGGTGATATGCGATGCGTTGTTGACCGGAACGACTTCCCGTTCTGTCATATAACCGGCTTCCACGTCCAGATCATAGATATGGATGCCGATGCTGCTTCCATGTGTGTAAGTACCAACGTATGCCACATATTTTTCTTGCTCAGCCATGGCGGCGCTCCTCCTTTTTATGCCCTGCGGCCTTGATGCCTGCCGGATGATGAACCGTAAAGGAAATGAACCGTTACGCACGAATCTCTTTTACAAGCGCGACAGCCTCTTCAGTCATACGGCGGATCTCATCAAATTTGCCCTCTTTGACCAGAGAACCCTTTACCATCCAGCTGCCGCCGCAGGCGATGATTGCCGGACAGGTAAGGTAGCTCTTTAAATTGCCCGCGTTTACGCCGCCGGTCGGCATAAACTTCAGACCTACATAGGGGGCGGACAGCGCTTTGACCGTATTTACACCGCCGAACTGTTCAGCCGGGAAAAATTTCACGACCTTCAGTCCGCGTTTTACAGCCTGCGCTACTTCTGAGGGGGTCACGCAGCCGGGAAATACCGGAATCTGCTTTGCAAGACAATAATCGACGATCTCCGGGTCGAAACCGGGGCTTACGATAAATTTTGCGCCTGCGGCCATCGCACGGTCCACCTGCTCTGTTGTCAGTACGGTGCCTGCGCCGACCAGCATGTCCGGATACGTCTGAGCCATGATGCGGATACTATCCTCGGCCGCCGCTGTACGGAATGTCACTTCCGCACAGGGAAGTCCGCCTTCACAGAGTGCTTCGGCAAGCGGCTTCGCGTCCGCCGCATCCTCCAGCACTACCACGGGGACAACGCCCATTTCCTGAATTTTGTTGCTCATTTCATCAGCCATTTTCATGATCTCCTTTTCTTTTTTTATACGGGAATGTGCCGGAACACATTTTTATTTTATTCTAACACATCTCAATCGGATTGCAAGCAAATTTCGCCCCGGATATGGGAAGGAGCATGGCGGTAAGAAAGAAGAACGGGCAAAAACCGGTTGCAACGGGGAAACGGATGAGATAGAATGAAAACCAGTCGGCCGGAAGCCCCCGTTTTACCGGCGGTACGCCCATTGAGAAAGTACCCGTGAAAGAGCATTGACACCTGAGAGGGCGGAAGCAGCACCGGCAGCCGGCGCGAAAAAAGCAGGGAGATGAAACAGGATCATCGATGAAGACCATGGCAAGAACCGTATCATGGACCGTGCAGGAGGAGGATCTGCACAACGATCGTTTTACCGGGACAGACCGCGGACGTTCTGGCGGGAGCGCGAATAAAGTCCGGGTGGTGACAATAGAACAGTTTCTTCGGAATAAGAGCTGTTCCCATCATGTTCTCACACATCTGAAACGCACAGATCACGGAATCCTGAAAAACGGCGGGTGGGCATATGCGAATCAGCCGGTGACAGCAGGGGATGTGATTACGGTTCGCGTGGAAGAGACGGAGACTTCGGAACAGATCACACCTGTGCCGCTTCTGCTGTCAGTCGTCTATGAGGATGAGGACGTACTGGTTGTGGACAAACCCTGCGACATGCCGGTGCATCCCTCGATGGGAAATCATGAAAACACGCTGGCGAATGCGGTGATGTATTACTATGCCGCAAAGGATCAGCGGTTTGTATTTCGCTGCATTACCCGTCTCGACCGCGATACGACCGGGCTGGTGCTGATCGCGAAAAACGCGCTGAGCGGTGCAATCCTATCACAGAAGTCGGCTTTGAGACAGATACACCGGGAATATCTGGCAGTTACGGAAGGAATTTTGCCCGGAAGGGGCACGATTGACGCGCCGATCGCCAGACGGCAGGGTTCCCCTCTGATGCGGTGCGTGGATTTTGAGCATGGGGAACGTGCAGTGACGCATTATCAGAGACTCGGCGTATATCGGAAGACATCGAAAAAGGCGCTGCCTGAAGCAATCGGTGCGGCGGAAGACATGCATACATGCAGCTCCGGCGAGGCGGTTTCTCTGGCGGCCGTACGCCTGGAAACGGGCAGGACACATCAGATCCGCGTTCACATGAACTTTATCGGGCATCCGCTGCCGGGAGATTTTCTTTATAATCCGGATTCGGTCTGCGATCTGGCGCCGCGGCAGATGCTGCATGCGTACAGGCTTATGTTTGCGCATCCGATCTCGGGGGAAACACTTTCGTTTGAAAGTGAAATGCCGCCGGACATGCGGCGGCTGCTGAGACAATATCGGGAATAAAAACGCCGTCTGTGCGAATGCGATTCGCAGCATGACGGCGTTGCTGTTAAATATAGAATACGGTTTAGCGGATCTTCTCCGGGAAGCCGACCTTCTTCTGCACCTTGCGGAGAGTCTTCTGCGCATAATAGTTCGCCTTCTCCGCATTATTTTTAATCACGCTGTCAATGTAGGATTTGTCTTTTTCCAGCTCAGCCACACGCTTCTGAAGCGGTTCGAGGACACTGACTACCGCCTCACCGACGGCCTCCTTGAACTCTCCGTAACCGCAGCCGGAGAACTCGGCTACGACATCATCGGGAGTCCGGTTCGTGCAGGCACAGAAAATATCGATCAGGTTATGCAGACCGGGCTGCTCGTCGCTGTAACGGAATTCCCCGAGGGAATCCGTGACCGCGCGCTTGCATTTGCGCCGGATGGTGTCAGGGTCGTCCATCAGATAGATGCTGCCGTTTGGATTCTCATCGGACTTGCTCATCTTCTTGGAAGGATCCTGAAGGCTCATGATCTTTGCTCCGACCTTGCCGATGTAGGCTTCCGGGATGGTGAAAACGTCCCCGTAGAGTCCGTTGAAGCGCTGCGCGAGATCCCTTGTGAGCTCCAGATGCTGCATCTGGTCAATCCCGACCGGCACCACATCCGCCTGATAGAGCAGGATATCCGCCGCCATCAGCACCGGGTAGGTGAAAAGACCGGCATTGATGTTGTCCGCGTGCTTTGCCGCCTTGTCCTTAAACTGGGTCATGCGGTTTAACTCCCCCATGTAGGTAAAACAGTTCAGTATCCAGGCAAGCTCCGCGTGTCCGGACACATGAGACTGATAATAAATGCAGTTCTTTTCCGGGTCAAGCCCTGCCGCAATGTACAGGGTCAGAAGTGCACGGGCGCGCTTGCGCAGTGTGGCCGGGTCCTGCCGGATTGTGATCGAATGCATATCCACTACAGAGTAAAAGCATTCGTATTCGTCGCTTAAGCTGACCCAGTTCTTCAAAGCCCCGAGATAATTGCCGAGCGTCAGATTGCCGGTCGCCTGCATACCGCTGAACAGTACTTTCTTGTTGTCAATCATAGTCAGATCCTCCTCAAATATGTCCGGATCCGCCTCACGAATCGGGGACATTCAACACTTTTGCAATTCTATCATTTCATATTTTATAAGTCAAGAAGCCGAAAGGCGTTTGCGCTCATCCGAGATTAATTGTCTCCCCAGATTTTTTTTACATAGGCCATCTGCGAGGTCATGGAGAGCAGCAGATGGTCTGCCAGGGTAATTGCTGTCATCGCTTCTACGACAGGGACGGCTCTGGCGACGATGATCGGATCATGCCGTCCGTGTATGGTCTCCACATGACATTTTCCATCTTTGCCAAGCATGCTCTGCGGCTGCGCAATCGAGGGCGTCGGCTTAAAAGAGCAGCGGAGAAAGAGAGGAGAGCCGTCGCTGATTCCTCCGAGGATGCCGCCGCTGTGGTTGCTGGCCTTGCAGGGAATCCCGTCCTCATCCTCAACATAGGTGTCGTTGTTTTCGGAACCCTTTGCGAAGCGAACCGCTATGCCGTCGCCAATCTCCACGGCTTTGACCGCACCGACGGACATCAGCGCCTTTGCAAGGTCTGCGTCCAGCTTGTCAAAACAGGGCTCGCCGAGGCCGGCCGGCAGCTGTTTTACGATACATTCCACCGCGCCGCCGCTGGAATCCTGCGACTGGATACAGTCCTCCAGCCATGCAAGCGCTTCTTTGGCCGCTTTGGCATCCGGCATGCGCACAGGGGTACTTTCTATATAGGAGAAGTCCATGGCATTCCTGTCGATGGACACGGGACCGATGGAACTCACATAAGCCGTGACCGAAATACCGAGCTCGCCAAGCAGCTTCTGCGCGACTGCACCCGCAGCGACGCGGCCGATGGTCTCCCGGCCGGAGGAACGTCCGCCTCCGCGGTAATCCCGAATCCCGTATTTTTGATCATACCCGTAATCCGCGTGACCGGGCCGGTACAACTCCGCAATGGAACCGTAATCGCGGGAACGCTGATCCTGATTGCGCACGAGCATGGAGATCGGCGTGCCGGTGGTCCGGCCTTCAAAGATACCGGAAAGAATTTCGACCTGATCGCTTTCTGCGCGCGCTGTTGTGTAGCGGCTTTGTCCGGGGCGTCTGCGGTCAAGCTGTTTCTGAACATCTTCCTCCGCAAGAGTAATGCCGGCCGGACAGCCGTCAATCACGACACCGATGCCTTTCCCGTGTGATTCCCCCCATGTGCTGATCCGAAAGATCGTACCAAATGTGGATCCTGCCATTTTATTCTCCATTCTGCCGTCCTTATCCGACGGCCTTTATTCCTGAATCCTGCAGCTCTGTTGTCTGCTGTGCTCCGCGTTCTGCCCGACAGGATCGGAAACCGTTTTGCCTGTGGAAAGAAACCGGCCCGGTTTTGCGAAAGGAAAGCATACGATCGAGCCGACAGAACAATTCCCACGGAACATATGCAGTATAGTATAAGAAAGCCGGGCTTGGCAAGAAAAAATTTTCACCGGGCCTTTCTCTTCTGCATACAATAGAACAGGAACAGCATGCGGAATGCCGCGGAAGGAAAAACCGCAGGCCTTTCCGAAAGGAGCGTGTTTATGCAGACAGCCTGCAGCCGATATGGCATCATTTATACGGTGGAAGAGGGAGATACGCTGTACCGGATCGGCAAAGAATACCATGTCAGAGTGTCGTCCCTGATTTACGCGAATCCATGTGCGGATATCTACGACCTGCGTCCGGGAGATCAGATTTGTATTCCCAGGACCTGCAGGGATTTTTCTTAAAAAATTTTAAAAAATCACAAACACGTACCCTGCTCTGATTGACAAACGGAAACCGTACTTTTATAATGTGACCCGAAGAGATTTGCGATGCTTGCAGCAGGAAAGGAATCGGCACGCGCAGCTAAAGCTGCACCTGCCAGGTTGCGTGCCGCATGAGAGATCGCTAAGCGATGGCGGCACGCGGCTCGAGGGTCAACGAGCAGCAATGCTGCGAGTAGAAGAGATTTGCGATGCTTGCAGCAGGAAGAGAAGAGGATGATTTATGAACTTTTTGAATAAGATGGAACGGAAGTACGGCCGGTACGCGATCCGGAATCTTCCGGCGATTATCATTGCGCTTTACGTAGCCGGATATCTGATTGAACTGATGGCTCCTTCTCTGATGTACTATCTTTATCTGTCGCCCACGATGATCCTGCGGGGACAGATCTGGAGGCTGGTATCGTGGGTTGTCATACCGCCTTTCAGCCTCAACATTTGGGTGATTATTTCATTATATTTTTATTTTTCAATCGGTAAGACGCTGGAGCGTACCTGGGGTGCGTTTCAGTTCAATGTCTATATTTTTTCCGGCATGATTTTCACTGTTCTGGGAGCATTTCTGCTCTACTTTGTCGGCGGTATTGACGGAGCATATTATTTCAGCACGTATTACGTGTGCATGTCCATGTTCCTCGCTTTTGCGGTGACCTATCCGGACATGGAGTTTTTGCTGATGTTTATTATCCCGATTAAGATGAAATGGCTCGGGATTCTTTACGGCGCGCTTCTTGTGTATGATATGCTCGCAGGTGGAATGGCGACACGTATTGTAATACTGGCATCGCTGTTGAACTTCGTAATCTATTTTATGATGACGCGCAATCTGAACCGTTACAATCCGCATGAGGTGCATCGGCGCAATGAATTCAAACGCAAGGTGAAAAAAGTGCAGCCGGGCAAAGGCGACGCACGTCACAGATGCGCGGTGTGCGGCCGCACGGAGAAGGACGGGGATCATCTGGAATTCCGCTATTGCTCGAAGTGTGAGGGCAATTACGAATACTGTCAGGATCATCTTTTCACACATCAGCACAGGAAAAGCGGGCAGTAACATGACATTCGGACGTCATGGGAATCGGAACGTATCTTTTGAACAGACATGAAGGATGAAAAGGCTGATGAACAAAAAAGCAAATACAGATAAAAATTCTCTTTTTGACCTGCGCCCGCAGCGGATTGCGGCGGCGGTATTTTCCGCGCTTGTACTGTTTATCGCGATGATCCTGGCCATACAGGAATCGGGCGCGCAGGCGGGGTATGTGGTTCTTTCAATTGCAATCTGCGTCCTGACGGCAGCGTTTGTGCTGATGAACATCAGCTACGGACGGGCGGTCAGCGCTGTTCTGGCTGTGCTTCTTCCAATCGGCACTCTGGTCGCGCTGGAGAATTACACGCATGTAATTTCTGACCTCACGGTTATGATTTTCATTTTGAACCTGTTGTTTTTTTATGTGCTGTACGGTCTTATGACCTTTCTTTTCGGCAGCGTGAAGCGGGGCTTTCTCGTGGCTACGCTCATTCCGATGATTTTTGGTCTTGCAAATTATTTCGTTGTCAGCTTTCGCGGTACTCCGATCGTGCCGTGGGATTTTCTCTCCATTGGTACGGCGGCCTCTGTGGCGGGCAACTTTTCTTTTACCCTGACATGGAAAAGCTATTTTTCCGTGATTGCGTTTGTCTGGATCATTCTGCTTGCATCCAAATCAAGTGTGAGCTTCCGGAAGAAAAAGGTGCGCATTCCGCTGGCAGCGGCGTTCCTTGCCTGTATGATCCTGTATGTCTCCGGCATCCAGAACACCAGCTTCCAGAGCTTTTTCGGCATGGATACGACCCTGTTTACCATCAATGTCTTCTATCGGAACAACGGCATTGCGGCGGCGTTCCTGGGCAACCTGCGCTTCCTGAATGTGGAGGAGCCGGACGGATATTCGGTGAGCGCGGTGGAAGAGATCGCGGCGGAGTATTCCGGGAACGATGACTCGCAGGAGGACAACAGCACGGATGCCACGGATACTTCAGATACCGCAGCAGAATCAGATGCTGCAGACAACACGGACTCCACGGAAGATACGGGGACAGGGACCGCTGCGGACGATGTGACGCAGTATCCCAACATCATTATTGTCCTTGATGAGGCTTTTTCGGATCTTTCTGTCTATGGGGATTTTGCAACGAGTGAGGAAGTGATGCCGTTCTTCAAATCCCTGCAGGAGGAGGCGATCGGCGGAGAAGTCTACGTCTCGGTGAAGGGCGGCAATACCGCGAACACCGAGTATGAGATCCTGACCGGCGATACGATGGGCTTTTTGCCGGCGGGCAGCGTGCCCTATCAGCAGTATATCAAAAGTGATATGCCTTCTCTGGCTTCTTACTTAAGTTCGCTCGGCTACGGGACGCTGGCGATTCATCCTTACAATGCGTCCGGCTGGGATCGGGATGATGTTTATGAATATTTTGGCTTTGATGAGTTCCTGGATAAGACGGATTTTGTGAATCCGACGTACCTGCGAAGCTACATCAGCGACCAGTCCGCTTTTGACAAGATCATCGAGCAGTATGAGGAAAAGGACGAAGACGAGCGGCTGTTTACCTTTGAGATCACGATGCAGAATCACAGCGGCTACAGTAAGGATTCGCCGGGATTTGACGCTTACATAGAACTCACCGATGTGACGAATAAGACGACACAGGTGCTGGCGACCGAGAAATACCTGACGCTGATGAACGAGACGGATAAGGCGCTGCAGTCCCTGGTAGAATACTTTGAGGAGCAGGAGGAGCCGACGATCATACTGTTTCTCGGCGATCATCAGCCTTCCGACTATATCACAAACCAGATCCGCCGGATCTGCGGCGTGGACGATCCGGAGACGGTAGAGGAGATCCAGCAGGGCTATCGTGTTCCGTTTGTGATCTGGGCGAACTATGATCTGGAATCGGAATATTACGAGGGGATCAGCGCAAATTATCTTGGCGGTATTCTCCTGGAGGCGGCCGGTGTTCCGCTGACGGAGTATCAGACGTATTTAAGCGGGCTGATGGAGACTCTGCCGATCATCAACGCGAACGCTTATTGCGACGCGGACGGCACGTTCTATGCCTGGAATACGGACGATACCTATGACAGTATTCTGAATACCTATCAGATTTTGCAGTACAACCATCTGGTGGATGTAAAGCACACGCTGACATCGTTCTTTGGCGGATGATTTTTACGGCAGTGGACATGTCCATGCGCCGCATTTGATGATAATACAAAAGGAGCAGAGCAGTTATGAAAAAAACATTTGTGACAAAAGAACAGCTGGAAGCAATCACACAGCAGTATCCGACTCCGTTTCATCTCTATGATGAGGCCGGTATACGGGAGAATGTGAAAGAACTGTATGATGCCTTTTCCTGGAATAAGGGGTATAAGGAGTTTTTTGCGGTCAAGGCGACGCCGAATCCTTATCTGATCAATATCCTGCATGAATATGGCTGCGGGACGGACTGCTCCTCCATGACGGAGCTGATGCTCTCGGAGGCGATCGGCATCAAAGGCCGCGATATTATGTTTTCCTCCAACGATACGCCGACGGAGGAATTCAAAAAGGCCGCAGATCTCGGCGGTATCATCAATCTTGATGATATTACCCATATTGAAAAAGTGGAACAGACCCTTGGACAGCTCCCGAAAACCATGTCCTGCCGTTATAATCCGGGCGGACTTTTCAAAATCAGCAATGACATCATGGACAATCCGGGCGACGCCAAATACGGGATGACGACGGAGCAGATCGAGGAAGCCTTCCGGATCATGAAGAGCAGGGGAGTGGAAGAGTTTGGCATCCATGCGTTTCTTGCAAGCAATACCGTGACAAACGACTATTATCCGCTGCTCGCGAAGGTTCTTTTTGAACTTGCCGTAAAGCTGCATGAGTCGACCGGGGCAAAGATTACGTTTATCAACCTGTCCGGCGGCATCGGGATTCCCTATCGTCCGGATCAGGAAAAGAATGATATTTATAAGATCGCGCGCGGCGTGAAAAAAGTCTATGAGGAAATACTGGTGCCTGCCGGTATGGGAGATGTGGCAATCTACACGGAACTCGGCCGCTATATGCTTGCACCGTACGGTGTCCTTGTGACCCGCGCGATCAATGAAAAGCACACGCATAAGGAATACATCGGCGTGGATGCCTGCGCAGCGAATCTGATGCGCCCGGCCATGTATGGAGCCTATCATCATATTACTGTCATGGGTAAGGAAAATGAGCCGTGCGACCATGTCTACGATATTACCGGCTCTCTGTGTGAGAACAACGACAAGTTCGCGATCGACCGCAAGCTGCCGAAGATTGATATGGGCGATCTGCTTGTTATCCATGACGCGGGGGCTCACGGCCACTCCATGGGGTATAATTATAACGGCCGTCTGCGTTCTGCGGAAATCCTGCTTAAGACAGACGGCACGACACAGCTGATCCGTCGGGCTGAGACACCGAAAGATTATTTCGCGACGCTGGATTTCAGTGATATTCTGAAAGATATGGTGTGGTAAAAAAGACATACAATAGGAATTCTGATGTATGACATCTCAGAGTTGCCTGGGATGTCATTATACTGTTGACATGAGTATGTGCTTATGATTTAGAAAGGCTTGATTATTTCTATGAAAAAAATCAGTGAAATCGAAAACTTCCGGAAACGTTTGCTGATGTGTGTGCTCGGAGTCATTATCTGCGCGATCAGCGTTGGATTTTTCAAAAGAGCCGCATTCGGGGTCGATCCCTTTCAGGCATTTATGGCCGGGCTGAATTCTGTGATCCCGGTCTCGTTCGGGACGCTGTACGTGATTGCAAATATTATTTTGCTGCTGTTTGCACTGGTGGCTGACCGTCATTACATCGGACTGGCTACGGTCATCAATCTGTTTCTGGTTGGCTACATAGCGGATTTCTCGCACCAGACGCTTCTCCGTCTGCTGCCGGATCTCGGAATCTGGGGCCGGATCGTCTGCCTGGTGATCGCGATCGTTATCATGTGTCTGGCGTCGTCCTTTTACTTTACTGCCGATCTCGGCGTGTCCACTTATGACGCCGTGGCTCTGATCATCACAGGGACATGGAAAAAGGGACAGTTCCGCTGGGTGCGCATCGTGTCCGATCTCGTCTGTGTGGTGATCGGCGTGGTACTTTACATAGTTTCGGGAGGGACGCTCTCCGGAATCGGAGCGGTCGCCGGTGTCGGTACCATCATTACCGCTTTCTTTATGGGACCGCTGATCGATTTCTTCAACCGCAGGGTGGCGCAGCCGCTTTTGGAACGATAGAAAACAGTTCAGAACAGCAGGCCGCAGACCGTCTGCAGGGTGGTCATATGCTGTTTGAACTTTGCCGGGAAAAATCAGCTTGCATTTATGAAATGCTTATGATAAGATAATCGGCGTGCAGCGGATTGTTTGTAATCGAGGGGATTCGCTGTACGATTTGCCGCTGTGGCGGAATTGGCAGACGCACTTGACTCAAAATCAAGCGGGTAACACCGTGCCGGTTCGAGTCCGGCCAGCGGCATCGGAAAAAGCCTGTATTTACGGGCTTTTTTTATTATATAAAATCATATAAAACAAAAGGCAGACGGCCGGAACCATCTGCCTTAAATAGTTTTCACATAATTTCTTCTGCAACAGCATCAAAGATCTGCAGGATCGCATCGCCCGCATCAGAATCGGAGTACCAGTATTCGTCCACGTAATCCCATAAAATATCGATGGCGTCCTCATCCATGACGGATTCGATGTCGTAGCCGCACACATAGGAGAAATAGTACTGGCTTTCTGTACGGCCTTCAAAGTATATGAGCAGGAACGTACCTTCGTTATCGATGTTGTCCTCATACCAGTCCTGCGCATAATCATCCATTTTGGACTTGGTGGTGAGGGAGGAGTCGTACGATTTTAAGTAAACGTAAGGCTGCACTCCTGTCGCGTCAAAGAAATCTTCAAGCCCCTCACCGACGGCTGCTGCATCATCGACCAGACCGGTCTCATCGAGTACGCAGTTACTGTCGAATGTGAGGTCGGTGTCCAGCTTTTCACGTGATGATTCGGAATGATGAGAACTGTCGTGACTGCTATCGGAATCATCTGAAATATTTTCCTCATACACGGCTGCGGTATTCGTGTCGCTGCCGAAACGATAGGCTATGTTTCCAATCAGTACGAAAACAAGGACGACCAGAATGATAAATACAGTTACCAGTGTGCCGCAGCCTCCTCCGCGGTAATATCCGCCGCCGTACCCGCCCCAGAACGGGAAAAAGCGGAAGAACCCGCGCCGTGGTCTGCGCGGAGGCGGAGGATTCATCCCTCTGCGGCCCGGATCCCCCATACCGCCCGGACCATTCATACCGCCGCGGCTGCCACCCGTACCCATCCCGCTGCCGGAACGGCTGTTTCCGCCAAAGCTGGTGCGGCTGCCGCCGGAACGGCTGCTTCCGCCAAAACTGGAATGCCCGCCGCCGGAGCGGCTCCCGCCACCGGAAAATCCCCCGCCGGAGCGCCCGCCGCCGGAGTGTCCTCCTCCTGATCTTGCCATATCGTTATCCTCCTGGTAGTGATGTTTATATTCGAATGCTTCCTGGCCATGTGTGTTCGTGTTCAGATCGCTGCTGTTTCAGCCTGATTTTCTTTGAAGCTGATGCTCATTCAGAACGCGGCTATTTTGCCTTATACGGCGGGTCGATCGGATATCCGCCGCGCAGCTTCTGCATGCCGCGTGTGAGTGCGTCCTTTGAATTCTTCCAGTCGGCGTCGCGGTTGCGGTAGTCGAATTTGTCGACGAGCCAGGAGATATCTTCCTCAATTCGGGCAAAATTTTTCTCCATCAGATCAAACATGGCCGGATAGAATTCGTCTCGTTCCTTTTCGTTCAGATACCGGTCGGCCGATTCGCAGAGGATGCCGAAATGGTGCAGACAGAAGCCTTTTCCGTTCAGAATTTTTTCTTTGAAGGCGTCATCCTGCCGATAGAGATAAAAAAAGGTCTCTATGTAACGGTCGAAAGTCGGCTGTACCGTTCGGCAGATATAGCAGCTGCAGTCCTTTGCGGCCGTCCATTCGGCTATGGAATTCTTCCCTTCGCCGGAACTCTGACGGCGAATCAGGCTGAACTTCTGCGATTTTCCAGGCGTGTAGGCGGCAAACCGTTCATGCATTTCCTTCATGAGACGCTGATAGTGCGTTTTCATGATCAGGGAATTGCCCAGTGTGTTTCCGTAATCATACATTTTTTTTAGATGCTCCCGGCAGAAACCGATCTGGTCTGTCTGTTCGCGGATGTCGCTTTCCATATAAGAAGATCCGCTGCCGATCGTAAAATCAAGGGCATCCTGTTCCAGTTTTCGCTCAATAAAACAAAACGGACATTCATCGTTTTCGTTGACCGCGTCGTTGAGCGGGATGGTGTACAGCTTTTCTTTCATGATGATACCTCTTTTTAGCTAACGTGAGTTCTTTCTCTGCTGCCAATAGTTTATCATTATTTTCTTCAGCAGTACAGTGAAATTTTGCCGTCCTGTCAAAATTACAGGAATTTTTGAGACGGAGGATTCTGCGCCATGGAAATTTCCGGTTAGAATTGAAAAAGAAGGAAGATTCTGATATACTCGACGATATCAGGAAAGAAGCGGAGAGCAGAGCAACATCTGATGCGAAAGTAGGTGCGTGATGAAATGCAATGAAGCCAGACGCATGGTGGTACCTTTTGTAAAAAAAGAACTGTCAGAACGCGATACGGAGCGGTTTCTTGCGCACGCGGAGACCTGTCCGGACTGTATGGACGAGCTGGATATTTATTTCACGGTTTATCACGCGCTTGATGCGATGGATTCCGGTGAGCGGCATGAGTATGATTTCAAAAAAATGCTTGATGAGGAGATTCGCACTTCCAGGCGTGCCATTCGGAAAAGAAAAGTGTTGAATGCCGCCCGCTTTGTGCTGCTGTTTGCCGCCGAGCTGATGCTGATTTTGTGTATTTTCGTCGGGGTGAGGATGAAACAGGGAACGGTCGGGAACAGTGTTTTTGAGCGGGCGCTTTTACGTCTGCACATTGAGAAGATGGATGCTGCACAGGAGGGCCTTTCTGAGTCTGAGACAGAATCGGAGACTGAGCAGACGGAGGAGACGGAAACGGAGCGAAACAGCACAACAGCAGAGACATCGGATGCAGAAGCGGAGCCGGCAGCAATGGATGCAGCCGGTGAGACGACGGCAGGCGCGACAGGAGGAGATCGTTAATGGCGGAGAATAAAGAAAAAATTGTACTGATTGACGGGCACAGTATTTTAAACCGCGCGTTTTACGGACTGCCTGATCTGACGAACAGCGAAGGACTTCACACGAACGCAGTCTATGGATTTTTAAATATTGTGCTGAAAGTATTTGATGAGGAAAGGGCATCTTACGCGGCGGTGGCGTTTGATCGGAAGGAGCCGACATTCCGTCATAAAATGTTTGCTGAATATAAGGGCACGCGCAGGCCGATGCCGCCGGAACTTCATGAGCAGGTACCGCTGATGAAGGATATGCTGCGCTCGATGGGGATCCCGGTGCTGGAACTTCCGGGCTATGAGGCGGATGATATTCTGGGAACAGTGTCAAGACAGATGGAAGAGCAGGGGCTTTCGGTGACGATTCTTTCCGGCGACCGGGACCTGCTGCAGCTTGCGACCGGTGAAATTCTGGTACGGATACCGAAGACCCGTATGACCGGTACGGAGATCGAGAATTATTATGCGGAGGATGTAAAAGCACGCTGCCAGGTGACGCCGACTGAGTTCATTGACGTGAAAGCGCTGATGGGCGATGCTTCGGATAATATTCCGGGGGTGCCTTCCATCGGAGAGAAGACCGCGACAAAGATCATAAGGGAGTTTGGCTCCATTGAGAATGCCTACGCGCACCTGGAGGAAGTGACGCCGACGAGGGCGCGCAATGCCCTGAGAGAACATTATGACATGGCGCAGATGAGCAAGACGCTTGCCACGATTGATCTGCACGCACCGGTGGAACTGAAAAAAGAGGATGCCGCGCTGGGCAATCTTTATACGGCCGAAGCCCTGCAGCTGTGCCGCAGGCTGGAGTTTAAGAATCTGCTCGGCCGTTTTCATGTGGAAGAGGAACAGAAGCCGCAGGAGGAATCTTTTCAGATAATCCGGGAGCCTGCTGATGCCGAGAAACTGTTTTCCGGACTCGCCGGCCGTGTGATCTCGTTTTATATTCCGGCAAGCGCTGCCGCCAACAGGACAGGGGAGCAGAGCGCTCCGGGCGCAGATAAGTCCTCTGCCGGCAGTTCCGCGCCCGAAAAGGAAGACGGATGTGTGTTTCCGGGCATCGTTCTTGGCACCTCCGATGATACGTCGTATTTTCTGGAATGCCGGGGACTTCTTACGCGGGAATACCTGTGCGGCAGGCTTTCTGAACTGATCGAAGGCAGCGGGCGCGCGGTTACACTGCATCTGAAAGAACAGCTTCCGTACCTTTCAATTTCCATGGAAAAGCAGGGGCGTCTTTTTGACGCGGCGATTGCGGCGTATCTGGTGAATCCGCTCAAAGACAGCTATGACAGTCAGGACATTGCAAAGGAATATCTGGACTGGATGATCCCTTCCAGAGCGGAGCTTTTTGGAAAGGATTCACCGGAAAAGGCATATAAGGATAAGCCGGACGAATTTGTATCTTATGTCTGTCGTCTTGCGCTGATTCTGCAAAAGGCGTATCCTGTGATGTGTGAAAAGCTGGAAAGCATGGGGATGAAACAGCTCTTTGAGGAGATTGAAATGCCACTGGCGTTTACTCTGGCTGATATGGAGCGGGAGGGCATTCGCGTGCAGGCGCAGGAACTGAAGGACTACGGGGAACGGCTGGCCGGACGTATCAAAGAACTGGAAGCATCCATCTGTGAACAGGCGGGGGAGACTTTTAATATCAATTCTCCCAAACAGCTGGGTACGATTCTCTTTGAAAAATTGCAGCTTCCGCACGGCAAAAAGACAAAGACCGGCTATTCGACTGCCGCGAACGTGCTGGAAGGGCTGGCGGAAGACTATCCGATTGTCTCTGATATTCTGGAGTACCGTCAGCTGACAAAACTCAAATCGACTTACGCGGACGGACTGGCCGGATATATTTCGGAGGATGGCCGGATTCATGGGAAATTTCATCAGACGATCACAGCGACCGGCCGCATCAGCAGCACGGAGCCGAACCTGCAGAATATTCCGATCCGCATGGAACTCGGCCGTCTGATCCGCAAGGTGTTTGTACCGGACGAAGGCTATGTTTTCCTCGATGCGGATTACTCACAGATTGAGCTGCGCGTGCTGGCTCATTTTTCCAATGACGAGGACCTGATTCGGGCCTATCAGGATGCGCAGGACATCCATACGGCTACGGCCTCAAAGGTTTTCCATGTCGCGCCGGAGGACGTGACGCCGCAGCTTCGGCGCAATGCCAAGGCCGTAAACTTTGGCATTGTCTACGGCATCAGCTCTTTCGGACTGAGCCAGAACTTAAGCATCACACGCAGGGAAGCGCAGGAATATATCGAGCAGTATTTTAAAACTTATCCCGGGATCAAACGGTTTCTGGATCAGGCTGTGGAAGACGCGAAGAAAAACGGCTATGTGACAACCATGTTTGGCCGCCGCCGTCCGATGCCGGAACTGCAGTCGTCGAACTTTATGCAGCGCTCCTTTGGTGAACGTGTGGCCATGAATGCGCCGATTCAGGGTACCGCCGCCGACATTATCAAAATTGCCATGAACCGCGTCAACACCTGCCTGCGCAGCCGGCACATGAAGTCCCGCCTGATCCTTCAGGTGCACGATGAACTCCTTGTCGAGGCCGCTGCAGAAGAACTGGATGAGGTGCGTGATATTATGGTGCGAGAGATGCAGAACGCGGCGTCGCTTCGTGTGAAGCTGGAGGTGGACATCCATGACGGAAAGAACTGGTATGAGGCAAAATGAGAACACATCAGCCGACAGGCCTGTGGGACAGGATCCAAAACACGCGGGAGTGCTTTCGGACAGAACCGGAAAGAGAATCCTTGGCATCACCGGCGGGGTCGGAGCGGGGAAAAGCACCATCCTTACTTATCTGAAGGAACGCTATGGCGCGAGGACTCTCGAAGCGGACGCGGTCGCGCATCTTCTGCAGCAGCCGGGTCTGCCCTGCTGGGAACGGATTGTGGATACCTTTGGAACGGATATTTTGTGCGCGGACCGC
Organism: Clostridiales bacterium; assembly: GCA_020860715.1. Classification (GTDB taxonomy): domain Bacteria; phylum Bacillota; class Clostridia; order Lachnospirales; family Lachnospiraceae; genus Choladousia. The sequence goes on from JAJBTU010000007.1 coordinate 71,213, forward strand.
ACGATTGACCGCCGGAAGCTGGGAACAGTCGTGTATGCGGACCGGACAAAGCTGGATAAGCTGAATGCGATCGTGCATCCGGCGGTCAAGACGTATATCTGCCGGGAGATTACACATAATCGTTCATTTGTCGTCATCGAGGCGGCTCTGCTTCTGGAGGATCATTATGAGGAGATCTGCGATGAAATCTGGTATATTTACGCGGATGAAAGCATACGCGAAGAAAGACTGGTGAAATCCAGAGACTATTCTCATGAAAAAGTCCGTCAGATTATGGGGAACCAGCTGAAGGAGGATGAATTTCGCCGCCGCTGTCAGGTGGTGATTGATAACAGCGGCAGGAATCCGTGTGAAGCGTATGCGCAGATCGACCGGGCGCTTGACGGACTCTGGGATATTCATTGCACGTGAAAATAAATTTACAATTGAATGCTCCTGCCATTTGTGGTAGTATGCAGACGGCAGATTCCAGTCCGGCATGCGTATTATGCCAGGAGAACATTGCAAAACAGTTCCTGTTCAGAACAGCGGGCGGCAGACCGCCTTCTGCGCTGGAAAGGACTACCGATAAAACAGACAGAAGGATGTGCAGACACAGATGGATTTTTGCAGCATAGCGAGCGGCAGCAGCGGGAATTGTATTTTTGTCGGGACGGAGCAGACGAGTGTCCTGATCGACGCGGGCATCACCGGGAAAAAGGTTCTGGACGGCTTAAGCCAGATTGACCGCAAGCCGGAGGAACTGGACGCGATACTCATTACCCATGAGCATTCCGATCATATTCGTGGTCTGGGCGTCCTGTCCAGGAAATACGGTCTGCCGGTGTATTGTACTCCCGGGACAAAGCGGGCAATGCTTTCCGGTGCTTCGCTTGGTTCTGTGGATGAGAGCCTGTTTCATGAGATCATGCCGGATGAACATTTTTCCATCCGTGATCTGGATGTGCTTCCGTTTCGTGTTTCCCATGACGCGGCGGAGCCGGTCGCATATCGGGTCAGCCACGGGGAGAAAAGCGTGGCGGTGGCGACAGACCTTGGGTATTATGATGATTATGTGATTGACCATCTGCGAAATCTTGACGCGGTGCTGCTCGAATCGAATCACGATATCAATATGCTTCAGGTCGGGCATTATCCTTATTATTTAAAACAGCGGATCCTTGGACTGAAAGGACATCTTTCCAATGATTCGGCGGGTCGGCTGCTCGGAGAGATCCTGCATGACGGTATGAAAAGCATATTGCTCGGACATTTAAGTCAGGAGAACAACCTGGAGGATCTGGCGCTGATGACGGTGAGCGCTGAGGTGACCATGGGGGATAATCCGTTTCAGGGAGACGATTTTCCGATACATATTGCAAAGCGGGACCATATTTCACAGATGATTGCCGTCTGACTGCAAAGGTACGGCATACGGACGATATCCGGGATGATCCGTAAGGCTTCGCGGGCAGGCAGGAACAGAAACGGCAGGGACAAGGAGGAGACCATGAAAAAAACAATCATTACCGTAGTCGGAAAAGATACCGTCGGCATTATCGCAAAGGTGTGCACATATCTTGCGGAAAACAATATCAATATTCTTGATATTTCCCAGACAATTGTACAGGGCTTTTTTAATATGATGATGGTGACGGACGCTACACAGTCGCCGAAGAGTGCCGCGCAGATTGCGGAGGAACTGGATAAGGTCGGAGAAGAGATCGGGGTGTCGATCCGCTGTCAGCATGAAGATATTTTTAATATGATGCATCGGGTATAGTACATAGCACATGACACATTTGAGAAAGGCATTTTGCCTCTGCATCCACCGCGGCCACGAATGGTTTGAAGCAGGTGTGATCTGAAAAATATAAGAAGGAAACGAACATGATTAACATTTTCGAAGTCAACGAGACGAATCAGATGATCACGCAGGAGAATCTGGATGTCCGCACAATTACGATGGGCATCAGCCTGCTGGACTGTATTACGGATGATCTGGAAGCACTGAATGAAAATATTTACCGTAAGATCACTACGGCCGCAAAGGATCTTGTGCCCACCGGCATGGAGATTGAGCGGGAATACGGGATTCCGATTGTGAATAAGCGGATTTCAGTGACCCCGATCGCGCTGGTCGGAGGCAGTGCCTGCCGCTCATCTGAGGATTATGTGACGATTGCGCGCACTCTGGACCGTGCAGCGAAGGAAGTCGGCGTCAATTTCCTCGGCGGCTATTCCGCACTGGTCTCGAAGGGAATGACAAAGGCGGATGAGTATCTGATACGCTCAATTCCGCAGGCACTTTCCGAGACGGAGCGCGTGTGCAGCTCTGTGAATGTCGGTTCTACCAAATGTGGCATTGATATGGATGCGGTCCGCCTGTTAGGGGAAATGATCCTTCAGACAGCAGAACGGACGAAGGAACAGGATTCTTTCGGCTGCGCCAAGCTGGTGGTATTCTGCAATGCGCCTGACGACAATCCGTTCATGGCGGGAGCATTCCATGGCGTGACCGAGGGCGACGCTGTTATCAATGTCGGTGTCAGCGGCCCCGGCGTGGTAAAGCATGCGCTTGAAGAGGTGCGCGGCGCGGATTTTGAGACGTTGTGCGAAACCATCAAAAAGACTGCGTTTAAGGTAACCCGTGTCGGTCAGCTGGTTGCGCAGGAGGCATCCAGAAGGATGGGCATTCCTTTTGGCATCATCGACCTTTCCCTTGCCCCGACGCCGGCGATCGGCGACAGTGTGGCGGACATACTCTGCGAGATTGGGCTGGAGCACGCCGGAGCGCCCGGTACGACCGCCGCGCTGGCTCTTTTGAACGACCAGGTAAAAAAAGGCGGTGTGATGGCCTCCTCTTATGTCGGCGGTTTAAGCGGCGCGTTTATCCCTGTCAGTGAGGATCAGGGAATGATCAACGCGGCACAGGCGGGGGCGCTCACGATTGAGAAGCTGGAAGCCATGACCTGCGTCTGCTCTGTCGGTCTGGATATGATTGCCATTCCCGGAAGCACGAGCGCTTCGACCATTTCCGGTATTATCGCTGATGAGATGGCGATCGGAATGATCAATCAGAAAACGACTGCCGTCCGCCTGATTCCTGTGATCGGCAAGGATGTCGGCGACATGGTAGAATTTGGCGGTCTTTTAGGCTATGCGCCCATCATGCCGGTCAATCAGTTCTCCTGCGAGGCGTTCATCAACAGGAAGGGACGTATTCCCGCGCCGGTGCACAGCTTTAAAAATTAATTATTCCCCGGTCATCATGCGGATAATCTCCTCATTCGTCCCGCGCATGCCGTCGCGCCCGAGCCGGCCGACGTTGCGGATGGTATTTTCGACGCCTTTGACTACAATACCGTCGCCGCCGAGGAATTCCTGCCCGTTTTTGTACATCAGGTATCCGAAGATGCCGGCGTCCACGGCGGAGGTAATCTTTGCCGCGCAGGAGGCTTTCGCACCGTCGCAGATCATACCGGAATCAATGGCGACCGCATTGACGATGGTGTGTGTGACTGCTTTATAGCCGCCACCTGAAAGATAAGCGATGGCGGCTCCCGCGGCAGCCCCGGCGCTGACTGCGCCGCAGTATGCGGAGAGGGTGCCGATGCCGGTCTTCTCGTGGATGGCGATCAGGTTGGAAAGTGCGAGGGCACGGTATAGCTTTTCACGGGAAACGCCAAGCTCACGGGCGCAGATGATGACCGGCACGGAACAGACGATGCCCTGATTGCCGCTTCCGGAATTGATATAGACAGGCAGCTCACAGCCGTCCATGCGTGCGTCGGAACCGGCGGCCGCGTATGCTTTTGCACGGTTGTACATCCCGTCTCCGTAAGCGTTCAGAAGAGTACTGCCAACATTTGCTCCGTAGTTTCCCTGCAGTCCGTCTTCCGCGATGGCCATGTTGCAGGAGATGACGCGGTCAAAAAGCTCCGAGACATCGGAGACATCCAATGCCTCAACAAATTCCCAGATGCCTTCTACATTCATCCAGCTGCGGTCCGCGGCCGGTGTGCAGCTTTCCGAAGCAGCCTGAAAAATAGTTTTGCCATTCTTTTCCATGAATACGATCTGTGTATGGTGATCCGTGATCTGTACCTTTGCACTTTCATCTTTGGCGTAAGCGCTGACGATCAGATTGAACACCGGTCCGTCCGTCAGGGCGCTGACGGTGATCGGCACGGATTCCATATAGTCCCGGATATCCGGTATCTGTTCCTCCCGGATGCCGGTGAGAACCTCGAGCGCGGCATTCGCGTCTCCGGCAATCACTCCGGCCGCACAGGCGGCCTCGGTTCCTTTCATATGACCGGTATTCGGCACAATCACGCTTTTTACATTTTTGATTATGCTGCCGCTTGCCTGTACGTCAATGCGGTCCGGGAGAGTTCCCAGAAGCTGCCGCGCTTTTGCGGCGGCGTAGGCGATGGCGATTGGCTCTGTACAGCCAAAGGCGGGAACCAGCTCTTCCTGAAGAGTTGCGAGATAGCGGTCATAGTGTTCTGATTTCATGAGAAATTCCCTCTTTTGTTATTTTTCGATTACGACAGGACTGATCTTATATTCAGACTGAAACGGGGTGCCATAGCGCAGTGTGCGCAGACTGCGGTACAGATGGGAAGCAGCCGCATCCTGATTCCACATCTGCAGCCCGCACCCGGACAGGATCCGGGGAGCGTTCGCTGCTTTTGAAAGAAGCGGCAGTGCGCTTTTCTTTTTGATCTCGTGAAGAAGAGGAGCGGCTTCCTGCCGGAACCCGAGCAGATGCGCGTAAAAAACGCCGCCGTTCGTACGCCAGATTTCCACGTCCTTCCTGCGGATATCGAGGATCAGATGGAGAAGGGCGCGGCGCACACGGGATTCTGTGATCTGCCTTGTTTTTATCAGGGCAGTTATTTCTTCAAAACTTTTTCCGACGCAGTCAAAACGCAGCTTTTCTATCCGGTCGGAGAGCGCCGGGGAAATGTCAAGAATCCGGTCAAAACGGCTGTCGGAAAAACCGCCGGTGAAGGAGGGGCCCTCCTGCGCGCGGATCAGTTTCTGCGTCAGCACCGGGAGCAGGTCGTCCGGGAAAATGGGCGTCCGGCAGGATTCGCGGAAAAGTTCCGCGCAGTCTGACGGAATGTAGCGGGAGAGAGAACTGTCTTTTTCAGAAAGTCTGCCGTGACGCTGCGGATCGTTCCGGAGTGCGGCGCGGATCGCTCCTGCTGAACAGTAATCGCCTTCCAGATTCTGATCGGAATAGGGACTGCCCTTTCGCTCCACTGGCATCGGAGTGATGGGGGAATGAAATTTCTGTAATGCCTTGCAGTATTCCACGCCGAGAATATTGTTCGGGAAAGAGAGAAGTGTTTCGGCCGGGGCTGTACTTTTCTCAATGGACTGATAATGGAAGGCGGTATCGGAACGGAGGCTGCCTGCTTCGGCACCTTCACAGGAGATAACGGAATCTGGGAGGGTGAGACAGCGTGCGGCGGCATCCGCGCGCGCTTCCGGAAACGTCAGTCCCATACGAAGTCCTTCCCGGAGCCTTTCTTTATATGGCTCCGGCTCTCGAAGCAGGAGGGAGGCGATGCTCTGAAATGCGTCCGCATACCCGGCGGCATCCTTATCTGTATCATTGAAATTTGCCGGATCATGCATTTCCGCACCAAAGCAGAGTGCATCTACAATGCCCAGTGCGTCCAGCATCCGCACGGCGCCTTCGGCGAAATATTCCGCGCTGCCTGTCGCGTAGCAGACCGGCAGTTCCAGTACGAGGTCAGCTTTGCACTGCAGGGCCATCCGGGCGCGGGTGTATTTGTCAAAAATCGCCGGCTCGCCTCTCTGGACAAAGTCCGGACTCATCACAACGATGGCATAATCCGCATTTGCAAGTTCTTTTGCCTGCTTTATGTGATATTCATGTCCGGTGTGGAACGGATTGTATTCCGCAATGATTCCGACTGTACGCATACGGTTTCCTTCTTTCCTGATATCCGGCAGCAGAGGAACTGCAAAATGCAATTGCTTGAGAACAGTTACATGCAGTGGCTCTGGCTAATGCGATCCCTCACAGGTACATGACTGCCATGTAGGATATAGTATCAGAAATGCGGAGGATTTTCCAGATGCGTATTTATTTTATTAATATTTTCGGATTCTGTTTTTTCACAGTGTAAAAAATCCGGTTATTGAGGGAAAGAACTAAAATTTCATCTTGTATGCATCCGGAAATTGGTTTATAATTCAGTTTAAGTATTTCCGGAGGTCATAGAGCCGGAAAAGAATTAAACAATTTCAACCGGAGGATATGTAAAATGAATGTACTGGTAATTAACTGCGGAAGCTCTTCTCTGAAGTATCAGCTGATCAATTCAGATTCAGAGCAGGTTCTGGCAAAGGGTCTCTGCGAGAGGATCGGCATTGACGGAAGACTGACCTATCAGAAGGCCGGCTGCGACAAGGAGATCACGGAAGCTCCGATGCCGACGCATAAGGAAGCGATTCAGATGGTCCTGGACGCGCTCGTAAATGAGAAGACCGGCGCGATCGCGAGCCTTACCGAGGTAAATGCTGTCGGCCACAGAATCCTGCACGGCGGCGAGAAGTTTGCGGGTTCCTTTATTATTAACGACGAAGTGATCAAGGCGGTTGAGGACTGCTGCGACTTAGGCCCTCTGCACAATCCGGCGAACCTGATCGGGATCAACGCCTGCATGGAACTGATGCCGAACGTACCGATGGTCGGTGTATTTGATACCGCTTTCCATCAGACAATGCCGGAAAAAGCATATCTGTATGGTATTCCGTATGAATATTATGAGAAATACCGTATTCGTAAATACGGCTTCCACGGGACAAGCCACAGCTTTGTTTCCAAACGCACAGCGGAGTTTTTAGGGCTTGACCTTGAGAACAGCAAGATCATTGTCGCGCATCTGGGCAACGGCGCATCCATCTCGGCTGTTCAGAACGGTAAGTGCGTGGATACATCCATGGGTCTCACCCCTCTGGAAGGTCTTGTGATGGGCACCCGTTCCGGCGATATCGATCCGGCCGTGATGGAGTACATTGCAAAGAAAGAGAATCTGGATATGGCCGGTGTGATGAATATTTTAAATAAGAAATCCGGCGTATATGGCCTTTCCGGCGGACTCTCCAGCGACTTCCGCGACCTGGAGGAAGCGATGAACAAGGGCGATAAGAAAGCAAAGAACGCGATCGAGGTGTTCAGCTATCGTGTTGCGAAGTATATCGGTTCTTATGTAGCGGCCATGAACGGCGTGGACGCGATCGCATTTACGGCCGGCATCGGCGAGAACGCGCCGACCGTCCGCAGGATGGTTATGAGTTACCTCGGATATCTTGGCATTACGCTGGATGAGGAAGCGAATGCGAAGCGCGGAGAGGAGATGCTGATCTGCACCGCGGACTCCAAAGTAAAGGTTGCGGTCATCCCGACCAACGAGGAGCTGGCGATCTGCCGTGAGACGGTAGCGCTGGTGAAGTAGTATGTGTTCAAAACTTGTGTAAAAATTTTGTTGACAAAACAATATATGGCAGGTATAATCTTTTGAGTGTGCACAGGAGGCCGCATTTTGATAGATCTGACCGATGTGATTTTAAACGATGGGAAAACAGCGGAGTATGAGTTTCACATGGCGCTCCCCGTTCTTTCTTACCGGTTTGGCGATTTTAAGATAATCGACAGTACGGCCGGGGTTCTTGAAGCACAGAACAGCGGTGAGCAGAAACTTATCCTGACTGGTGAGATCGAACTTACGGTGGAATTTCCGTGTGCGCGTTGTCTGGAGAGCGTAAGCCGCAGACTCAGGGTTCAGCCAGAGCTGGAACTTGATTTAAAAGAGAAGAATGATTATATTGATGGATATTACCTGGATGTGGATCAGGTGATTCATGATGAGGCGCTGCTGGTCTGGCCGGAGCGTGTGCTGTGCCGCAGTGACTGCAAGGGATTGTGCGCCAGGTGCGGACAGAACCTGAATCTTGGATCCTGTTCCTGCGCGGGTGAGCCTTCTGATCCGAGAATGGCTAAGATCCTTGATATTTTCAGTAATTATAAGGAGGTGTGATCCGTGTCTATCTGTCCGAAAAATAAACATTCCAAGGCAAGAAGAGATAAGAGAAGGGCAACGTGGAAGATGTCCGCTCCGACTCTTGTAAAGTGCAGCAAATGCGGCGAGCTGATGCTTCCGCACAGAGTCTGCAAGGCCTGTGGGACGTACAATAAAAAAGAGATTATCGCCATGGGCGAGTGATTTCTGTTTCTGAATCGTTCGGGCCGCCGCAAAATAAGCCAGATGATGGCAGGGTTTTGCGGCGGCTCTTTTCGTTTCAGTCTTTCGCTCCGGCGGATTTTTTGTGTTGCTTTTTCGTATGATGTTTAGTATGATGATACCAGGGTCGAAAGGAGGCCAAAAACGATGAGTGAGACAATCCGTGTTGTGGTTGACGCCATGGGCGGCGACAATGCTCCTGCAGAACTGGTGAAGGGAGCCGTGCAGGCGGTTCAGGGACATGAGACGGTTTCTGTGATCCTGACCGGCGATCAGGACGCGATCAACAGGGAACTGGCAAAATACAGCTATCCGAAAGAGCGTGTAGAGATTGTCCACTGCACTGAGGTGATTGAGACGGCTGAGCCGCCGGTGAATGCCATCCGCACGAAAAAAGATTCTTCCCTTGTGGCTGGACTGCAGATGGTCAGAAAGGGCGAGGCAGACGCGATCGTTTCCGCCGGTAATTCCGGCGCGGTTCTGGTGGGCGGCCAGGCAATTGTCGGCAGGATCAAGGGCATTGAACGTCCGGCTCTGGCGCCTGTAATTCCGACAGAGCGCGGCGGTTCCCTGCTGATCGACTGCGGGGCAAATGTAGATGCGAGGGCACATCATCTGGTACAGTTTGCACAGATGGGTTCTGTTTATATGGAACATGTTCTCGGTGTGAAGAATCCGAGGGTGGGCATCGTCAATATCGGTGCCGAGGAAGAAAAGGGCAATGCACTTGTAAAAGAGACGTTCCCGCTTCTGAAGGAATGCCCCGGCATCAATTTTATCGGCAGCGTGGAAGCCAGAGATATTCCTGCAGGTGTGTGTGATGTCATCGTCTGCGAGGCGTTTGTAGGAAATGTGATTTTAAAACTCTATGAAGGGGTGGGCGGCACTCTGATCCATATGGTCAAGGGCAGTCTGATGAAGAATCTGAAGACGAAGATCGGCGCGGCACTGATCTCATCTTCGTTAAAGGAGACGCTGAAAGCCTTCGACGGCAGTCAGTACGGCGGCGCGCCGCTTCTGGGGCTGAAAGGTCTGGTGGTGAAGACACACGGCAGTTCCAAAGCGCGTGAGGTGACGACGTCAATTTATCAGTGTGAGTCATTTAAACAGCAGAGAATCAATGAGATCATCAGGGAATATCTCACAGATAAATAAAGGATAGATCTATGTCGCCTGCGGCATATGGAAGCAGGAAAGGAGAGGGTAATATGGAATTTGAAAAGTTACAGAAGATTATAGCGGATGTGTTGAATGTGGATGCGGATGAGATTACGGCGGAGACTACATTTACAGATGACCTTGGCGCGGATTCTCTGGATGTGTTCCAGATTATCATGGGGATCGAGGAAGAGTTTGATATTGAAATCCCGAATGAAAAGGCAGAGACGATCGTCACTGTCGGGGATGCTGTTGAGGCAATTCGCTCAGCCGTTGAATAAGAGCCGGTGTGTGGCGCGGTGTTGTACTTCTGAATAGTTGAGAGGGAGGCTGCGCAGCCTCCCTTTTATCGCTTGAAATTTTGGATTGGAAGGATCACGTAACATGAACGATACAGGTTTTCGGGAGCTGGAGGATAAAATAGGCTATCGGTTTCAGAATCGGAAGCTGCTGGCACAGGCACTCTCTCACAGCTCGTTTGCAAATGAACATAAAGCGGAAGGGTATCAGGATAATGAACGGCTGGAATTTTTAGGCGATGCCGTTCTGGAACTCGTCAGCAGTGATTTCCTTTACCATGCTTATCCGGATATGCAGGAGGGAGCAATGACAAAGCTGCGCGCAAGCCTTGTCTGTGAGCCGACGCTTGCGCTTTCGGCCAGAGAGTTCGATTTGAGCCGCTACCTGCTGCTTGGAAAGGGAGAGGAGCATACCGGCGGACGGCTGCGTGATTCTATTGTATCGGACGCATTTGAAGCGCTGATCGGCGCAATGTATCTCGACGGCGGACTGAAGCCGGCCAGAGCCTTTATTGAGCGGTATGCTCTGAAGGACATTGAACACAAAAAGCTGTTTTATGACAGTAAGACGGTACTTCAGGAAATCGTGCAGCGGGATCCTGACCATGGCGAGATCCGTTATGTGATCGTGGGGGAAGACGGCCCGGATCACGCGAAAACATTTCGGGCGGAGGCCTGGGTCGGAGAGCAGAAAGTCGGTGCAGGCAGCGGCAGTACGAAAAAGGCAGCGGAGCAGGAGGCTGCGTATCGGGCGATTCAGACCATGAACGTACCCGGGGAGAACAGGTAAGATATGTATCTGAAGAGTATTGAAGTACAGGGATTTAAATCATTTGCCAATAAGATCAATTTCCAGTTCCACAATGGCATCACAGCGATTGTCGGCCCGAACGGGAGCGGCAAGAGCAATGTGGCGGATGCGGTCCGCTGGGTGCTTGGCGAGCAGAGCGCGAAATCTCTGCGCGGTTCGAGCATGCAGGATATTATTTTTGCCGGCACCGAGACGAGGAAGCCGCTGGGATTCGCTGCGGTATCGATCACACTGGACAATTCGGATCATCAGCTTGCCATCTCTTATGACGAGGTGACGGTGACACGCCGGGTATACCGTTCCGGAGAGAGTGAGTATCTGATGAACGGGACGCAGGTTCGCCTGCGGGATATCAACGAGCTGTTCTATGACACCGGTATCGGAAAGGAAGGGTATTCCATCATCGGGCAGGGCCAGATCGAGCGGATCATAAGCGGGAAACCGGAGGAACGCAGGGAACTGTTTGATGAGGCGGCAGGAATTGTCAAGTTCAAGCGCAGGAAGACATCGGCGCTGAAAAAGCTGGAGTCGGAGCGCCAGAACCTGACACGTGTCAACGATATTCTTTCGGAACTGACCCGCCAGCTGGGACCGCTGGAAAAGCAGGCGGAGACGGCGAAGACTTATCTTCAGAAAAGAGACGCGCTGAAGACCTGCGACGTCAACCTCTTTTTACTGGAGACCGAAAAAATTCAGAAAGATCTGGAGACTCTGTCAGAAAAACAGCAAGTGACAGAAGATCAGCTTACAGCCGCCAAAGCGGAATACGACCGCACGAGGGCAGAATACGAGACGGCGGAGCAGGAGATTGCGCAGATGGATGAACTCCTGCAGAAAAAGCGTGATGAAGCTGCGGAAGGCCGGCTTCGCAGGGGGCAGTTTGAGAATCAGATTCAGCTGCTGAAGGAGCAGATACATACGGCCGAGAACAGCGACGAGCATTTTCATTCCCGGATCGAGGCTCTGACCGGGCAGATTGCGGAGTATGAAAAACAGGAGAAGCAGGCGGGCGACGAACTATGCGGACAGCGCGCGCAGGTAGCGGCTGCTGAGGCGGATGCCGACGCGAAGCAGGAGGCCATCGCGAAGCTGGGCGATGAGTGCGCGGCGATCGAGACGGAGATTGAGAAAGCAAAGAGCGGGATCATAGAGCTTCTGAACCAGCGTGCGACGCTGAAAGCGCATATGCAGCGCTATGACACCATGGCCGAGCAGGCGCAGCTGCGGAGGGCTCAGCTTTCGCAGGAGGTTCTGCGTCTGAAGAGCGAAGAAGCGTCGCAGAGTGATATTTGCCGGCAGACGCAGGAAGAGTATGACGCGATCACGGCGCGGATCAATACCCTGAATGAGGAAAGCGACGCGGTCAATGCGTCACTGGAAAAGGTCCAGCGGGAACTGACCGGGCAGAATCAGCGGATGGAAGAGGACCATACCCGCTATCACAGGGAGGTCTCCCGTCTGGAATCGCTGAAAAACATCGCGGAGCGCTACGACGGATATGGGAACAGCATTCGCCGTGTAATGGAGCGCAGGGATCAGGAGCCGGGCATTCTGGGCGTGGTCGCGGATATCATCCGTGTGGATAAGGAGTACGAGACAGCCATTGAGACGGCTCTTGGCGGAAGTATTCAGAACATTGTCACGGACACGGAGGAGACGGCGAAACGGCAGATTGAGTATTTAAAGCAGAATAAATACGGACGCGCGACCTTTCTGCCTTTGTCCGGTCTGACGAACCGCGGCGGTTTTTCCGCACCGCAGGCCTTAAAAGAGCCCGGCGTGATCGGATTAGCCTCCTCCCTTGCGCAGGCGGACGCAAAGTACGGGACACTGGTGGAGTCCCTGCTTGGCCGTACGGTCGTGGCGGATCAGATCGACCACGCGATTGCTCTGGCAAAAAAATACCGCCATTCTCTGCGCATTGTGACGCTTGACGGGGAACTGCTCAACCCGGGCGGTTCGATGAGCGGCGGTGCGTTTAAAAACGCCGGGAACCTGCTTGGACGCCGCCGGGAGATTGACGATCTGGAAAACCGTGTGAAAAAAAGCCGCGCCGCTCTGGATGAACTGCAGGGGCTGATTGACCGCACGCGCAGCGAACGCAACAGTTTAAGAGAACAGCTGGTTCGCCTGAATGAGGAACTGCAGAAAGAATATCTCGCGCAGAACACGGCGAAGCTGCGTCTGGATGAGATGAATGAAAAACAGAATACCACGTCGGATTCTTACCGGAAGCTGCAGGGCGAGCATGCGGAGATCGAACAGCAGATGAAAGATATTGATGAAAGCCTTGCCGGGGAGAAGGAGGAACTGGAGCGCTCCGTGCGCGAGGAGAAAGCGTACGAGTCAGGGATCCGCGATCAGCAGCAGCTTCTGGAGAAGAAACGTCTCGATGAAAAGGCGGCTTCCGAAAAAGCACAGGAGACCCGGCTGCTTCTTTCAAAGCTGGAACAGCAGGAACAGTTTATTCATCAGAACCTTACGCGGATCCGGGGAGAAAAAGAACGGCTGCTTTTGGAAAAAGCCGGAGCCGAGGAAGAACAGAAGGGCGCGGCGGGAGACATTCAAAAGAAGCAGGAGCAGATCACACAGATACAGGATGCGCTTACCCACGCTGATGAAGCCGAAAAGAAGCTGCAGGAAGAGATTGAGAAGCTGCAGAAGGACCGTGAGAGGATCAGTTCCTCGCATAAGCAGTTTTTTGCCGCACGGGAGGAACTTTCTGAGCAAATCAGCCTTCTGGATAAGGAGAGTTTCCGGCTGAACGCGCAGGCGGAGAAGATCACAGAACAGAAAGATGCGCGGATCAGCTATATGTGGGAGGAATACGCTCTGACCTGGACTTCCGCGCAGGAACTCCGAGACGATTCCTGCAGCGCGGTGACGCCGCTTAAAAAGCAGATTTCCGAACTGAAAAGTGAGATCAAAGCGCTCGGCAGTGTCAATGTGAACGCGATCGAGGATTATAAAGAACTTTCTGAACGGCATACGTTCCTCTCCGGGCAGCACGCCGATCTGCAGAAAGCAGAGGCGGATCTGGTCAGGATTATTGAGGAACTGGACGCCGGAATGCGCACACAGTTTCAGGAGCAGTTTGCCCGTATTCAGACAGAGTTCGATAAAACGTTCCGGCAGCTGTTCGGCGGCGGGCGCGGTACCCTGGAACTGATGGAGGACGAAGATATTCTGGAGGCCGGCATCCGCATCATCGCGCAGCCGCCCGGCAAAAAGCTGCAAAACATGATGCAGCTCTCCGGCGGGGAAAAATCCCTGACCGCGATCGCGCTGCTTTTTGCGATTCAGAATCTTAAGCCTTCGCCGTTCTGCCTTTTGGATGAGATTGAGGCGGCGCTGGATGAGAGCAATGTGGACCGCTTCGCGAGCTACCTGCACCGGTTGACAAAGAATACGCAATTTATTATCATAACGCACAGAAGAGGCGTGATGAACGCGGCGGACCGCCTGTACGGCATCACCATGCAGGAAAAGGGTGTTTCCGCACTCGTGTCGGTCAACCTGATCGAGGATGAACTGGACGCATGAACCGTGACCGGAATCAGCGGCGCGCCGTCCGGCAGCATGAAGGTATCACAGAAGTGAGACTGGAAGAGGAGAGGTGTGTATGGAAGAAAAGAAAGGGTTTTTCAGACGTCTGGCGGACGGGCTGGCAAAAACGCGGAACAACATTGTCTCCGGCGTCGACGCGATTTTCCGCGGATTTTCCAGCATTGACGACGATTTTTATGATGAGATCGAGGAAATCCTTGTAATGGGAGATCTTGGCATCAACGCAACGACATCGATCATTGATGATTTGAAAACAAAGGTAAAAGAACAGAATATCAAAGAACCTTCCGCGTGCAAACAGCTGCTTATTGAAAGCATAAAGGAGGAGATGGACGTCGGGGAGACCGCCTACGAATTTGAAAACCGCAGGTCTGTGATCCTGGTGATCGGCGTGAATGGTGTCGGCAAGACGACGAGTATCGGCAAGCTGGCGGATATGCTGAAAAATCAGGGAAAAAAGGTCGTCCTTGCGGCTGCGGATACATTCCGTGCCGCGGCCGGAGAACAGCTGGTGGAATGGGGAGAGCGCGCAGGCGTTGATGTGATCAGCGGGCAGGAAGGCTCGGATCCGGCTTCCGTGGTATACGACGCGATCGCCGCGGCGAAGGCGCGGAACGCGGATGTGCTGATCTGTGATACCGCTGGCCGTCTGCATAACAAAAAGAACCTTATGAATGAGCTTGGCAAGATCAACCGCATTCTGGAGCGCGAGTATCCGGAAGCCTATAAAGAGACACTGGTGGTACTGGACGGCACGACCGGACAGAACGCGCTGGTACAGGCCCGCGAGTTCAAGGAGGCGGCGGATATCACAGGGATTATCCTTACGAAGCTGGACGGTACGGCAAAGGGCGGTATCGCGGTGGCGATTCATTCGGAACTTGGCATCCCTGTGAAGTATATCGGCGTCGGCGAGAAGATTGACGATCTGCAGAAATTTAATCCCGATGATTTTGTGAATGCGCTGTTTGACTATGACCCGGCGGCGCACTGAAGAAAGGAATGAGTGGTGACGGACATGGAAATGCTTACATTAGAGAGTTTTGACGAGGCCTGTGAGTGCGTGAAACAGGTCATTTCGGAGACAAAGCTGATCTTCAGTGATTACTTCAGCGCACAGACCGGCAACAAGGTCTATCTGAAGCCGGAAAACATGCAGAAGACAGGCGCATATAAGATTCGCGGGTCTTATTATAAGATCAGTACGCTCACCGATGAAGAGCGCGCGAAGGGCCTGATTACGGCATCCGCCGGAAACCATGCGCAGGGGGTTGCCTACGCGGCGCAGGCTTACGGCTGTAAAGCGGTAATTGTAATGCCCGCGACGACGCCTCTGATGAAGATCAACCGCACAAAGAGCTACGGCGCTGAGGTCGTCCTGCACGGTGAAGTGTACGACGAAGCCTGTGAGTACGCGCTGCAGCTGGCGGCTGAGAAGGGCTATACCTTTATCCATCCCTTTGACGATCCGGCCGTGGCGACCGGTCAGGGTACGATCGCGATGGAGATCATCAAGGATCTTCCGCTGGTGGACTATATTCTTGTACCGATCGGCGGCGGCGGCCTGGCTACCGGCGTCTCCACTCTGGCAAAGCTGCTGAATCCGAAGATTAAAGTGATCGGTGTGGAACCGGAAGGCGCGGCCTGCATGAAAGCGTCGCTCGCTGCCGGCAAAGTGGTGACGCTTCCGGGCGTCAACACCATTGCGGACGGCACGGCCGTCAAGACACCCGGCTCCGTTATTTTCCCGTACATTCAGAAGAATCTGGATGACATCATTACGGTAAGTGACGATGAACTGATCGTGGCTTTTCTGGACATGGTGGAAAACCATAAGATGATCGTCGAGAACTCCGGCCTTCTGACCGTGGCAGCGCTGAAACATCTGGATTTTAAAAACAGGAGAGTGGTGTCGATCTTAAGCGGCGGCAACATGGATATCATCACAATGTCTTCTGTCGTACAGCACGGCCTGATCCAGCGGGATCGGATCTTCACAATTTCCGTGCTGCTTCCGGACCGCCCGGGCGAGCTTGTCCGCGTGGCTTCGATTATCGCGGAGGAGCAGGGCAATGTCATCCGTCTGGATCACAACCAGTTTGTCAGCACCAACCGCAACGCTGCCGTGGAACTGCGGATCACGCTGGAGGCATTTGGAACAGAGCATAAGAAACGCATCATTGACGCGCTGAAAAGCCACGGATACAATCCGATCCAGAAGGCGGCGACGCTCTGACGGGACTGCTTAAGACTGCATATGCGCGGGAAGAAGACGGCGCTGTTCAATGGAACAAAGGAAAGAGAACAACCATATGGACAATGAATTAAGATTTGCCATTTTAATTGATGCGGACAATATTTCGGACCGCTATGTGAAAATTATTCTGGACGAGGCCGCAAACAGCGGGGTCGCCACGTATAAGCGGATTTACGGCGACTGGACGAGCCCGCGGCTCGCGTCATGGAAGAACGTACTGCTGGAGAATTCCATCATCCCGATGCAGCAGTACAGCTACACGTTCGGGAAAAACGCGACGGACTCCTCGATCATTATTGACGCGATGGATATCCTGTATTCGGGAAATGTAGACGGATTTTGTCTGGTATCCTCCGACAGTGACTTCACAAGGCTGGCTTCCCGCCTGCGGGAATCCGGCATGCAGGTGATTGGCATGGGTGAACAGAAAACGCCGAAGCCGTTTATCTCTGCCTGCAACCAGTTTAAATATCTGGATCTGATCTATTCCAACCAGCAGAAGGAAGAGGAAGAGCAGGAAGTACAGGAAACGCCGAAACAGAAGCCGGGCGCGGCTGTGGTAAAACACAAAGAAACATCCGGATCCTCCAAAAAGAAAAGCTCCAGTTCGAAAGACAGAGAACTGAAGCAGGTCCGAAAGACGATCAATGCGATCATCGAAAAGTTTTCCGATGAGGACGGATGGCTTTTTTCCGGAAAGCTGGGCGATCAGCTTTCCAAGCGTATGCCGGAATTTGACGTGCGCAATTACGGGTTTACGAAGTTTACGCCGTTTATCAATTCGCTTGGCAATTATGAGACAGACAAACGTCCTGCGAGCGGAGGATCGCAGCAGATCTATTTCCGGATCAAAGGCCGGTAAAACGAAAACGATTTATCGGGCAGGTTCTATCTGAACCTGCCTTTTTCGTATACTAATGTTAGGATTTCGGCAGCATGCAGTGCGGAGAAATCCATAAATATGATTCTGCAAGGAGCCTTTATGCCGATCCTGTCCTCATATTTTCCGCGGCGGATACACGAAACAAACGGGGCAACAAACGCGTCCGCCCCCAAAACTTCTCTGTCAGCTTCTCTCTTTCGTGCGTTCCAGCTTCCGGACGACTGCGTAAGAGGGCATACGCTTGTTTCCATGACCGGGCAAAAGCGGGTCTGCATTGAAAACTTTCGGGGAATCTGCTCCTATACATCGGAAGCAGTGCGCCTGACGGCGTCCGGCGGCCGGATCTGTGTGAGCGGGGAACATCTGGAAATTGACTGCTATACCCAGGATGAGATTGAGATCACCGGACGGATCCAAAAGGTTGAGTTTGAATAACGCGCAGGGAGGGGGGTACTTTTTCATGGAACAGCGTCTGCTCGATTTTTTGCATGGGTATGTCCGCATCCGGATCACCGGTCCCTCCTGTGAGCGCTTCCTGAATCTGTGCGTGCACCGCGGAATCCGCCTGTGGAGAGTGACAGCGGCTGACGGTGTCTGCGAGGCCTGCCTGACAAAAGCGGATTTCTTCCGCCTGAAGGAGATTGTGCGGAAAAGCCGCGCCGGCGTGAGGGTTATGCGGCGGTATGGATTCCCGTTTATGCTCCGTACCTGTCGAAAAAGAGGCGCCTGCCTGTGCGGCGTTCTGTGCGCGGCACTTCTGATGGCATGGCTGTCCGCCCATATCTGGAGCATTACCATCGAAGGGAACCTTTCACAGACGGACGATGTCATTTTTGAATATCTGGAAGGTGAGGGTATCAGCCATGGAATATGGAAAAATCAGGTCGACACGCAGGAACTTTCGGAGGGAATCCGGAATTATTTTTCACGCTTTTCCTGGGTGAGCACGCAGCTGAAGGGGACCAGACTTACGATTTATGTGAAAGAAGGGACTTCAGACTCTGCCGAATCTGATACAAATGGAACGGATGCGGCGGAAAGCATGCAGGGCGGGGGCCTTTCGGAGGGAGAGAAGATCTGCAGCGGTATAGCGGCGGCAAAATCCGGCGAAGTCGTTTCAGTCTATGTGCGAAAAGGGCTTGCGGCGGTTTCTGCAGGAGATCTTGTGGAGGAAGGAGATCTGCTCGTCTCAGGGAGGATTCCGGTCTATAATGACGAGGGGGAGATCACGGCCTGGCAGGAGGCGGAGGCGGACGCGGATGTGATTTTGCGGACGGAAACCTCTTATTACGATGAACTGGATTATGAGAGAACTGTCAAAAATTATACCGGAAATGAGACCGTGCGCCATATGCTTCGTCTGGGCAGCAGTTCCTTTGCCCTTCCGGGCACCCTGAAAGGCTATGACCTCTGTGATATAACGGTGGAAATTACCCAGAGCAAGGTATCTGAAAACTTTTATCTCCCGATATGGTTTTATGAATACACGGTTCGGGAGTATGAAAATTTAACAATTCATGTTTCAAAGGAGGAAGCGTGCGAAAATTTAAGAGATAATTTATCTTCTTTCATTGAAAAATTACAGGAAAAAGGGGTTCAAATATTTCAAAATAATGTTACAATAGAAGCGCGTGAAAATTCGGCCGCTGCGCAGGGGATTCTGATTACGGATGAGAGCGCGGTTGTGCGGGTGACGGAGGAGGAAGAACTGCAGGAATGAGCATGTCAGAGAAAGCGCTTACCATACCGGCCGGGCATGAGACGAATGTTTTTGGTCAGTTTGACAAAAATATCAAGAAGGTAGAGCGGGCGCTTCATGTGACCGTGCTTGTCCGTGACGACGGGATCCGTGTGATCGGAGGCCCGGACAATATCGAGCGTGCCGGTGAGATTTTTGATAATCTTTCGGAACTGTCCAGGCGAGGCAATCTCATTACCGAGCAGAATGTGGACTATGCGATCGCGCTGGCGATGGATGGGAAGACTTCCTCGCTGGTGGAAATGGACAACGACTGTATCTGTCATACGATCAGCGGGAAGCCAATCAAGCCGAAGACTCTGGGACAGAAGAATTATGTCGATGCGATCCGCAGAGATATGATCGTGTTCGGGATCGGTCCGGCCGGAACAGGCAAGACTTATCTGGCTATGGCCATGGCGATCGCGGCTTTTAAAAATGAAGAAGTAAGCCGCATCATCCTGACGCGCCCGGCCATCGAGGCGGGGGAAAAACTCGGATTTCTTCCGGGAGACCTGCAGAGCAAGGTAGACCCTTATCTGCGGCCGCTTTATGACGCGCTGTACCAGATCATGGGAGCGGACAGCTTTTCCCGCAATATGGAAAAGGGCCTTATCGAAGTGGCGCCTCTTGCCTATATGCGCGGGCGGACGCTGGACAATGCCTACATCATTCTTGATGAGGCGCAGAATACTTCCCCGGCGCAGATGAAAATGTTCCTGACGAGGATCGGCTTTGGCTCCAAGGTGATTGTGACGGGAGACCGCACGCAGAAAGATCTGCCGCCCGGTTCGCCGTCCGGTCTGGATATCGCGATGAAGGTGCTGGCCAGGGTAGAGGGCATCAGCTTCTGCACGCTGACAAGTCAGGATGTCGTGCGTCATCCGCTGGTGCAGAGGATCGTGAACGCCTATGAAGAATATGAGGCAGCGATTCAGGACAGGTCTTCGCACTCGCCGAGAAGATCGTATGAACATGAGGAAAAGCACAAAAAAGGAGAACGACGGGATGACCATTGATTTTCAGGATGAGTCCGGGGGCAGGCTTGGCATTGATCCTGGTGAGATCGCAAACCGCGTGATCAACGGAGCGCTGGATTATATGAACTGCCCTTATGAAGTCTATGTTGGACTGACGGTGACGGACAACGAAGAGATACATCGTCTGAATCTGGAGCATCGGCAGATCGACGCACCGACGGATGTGCTTTCGTTTCCGATGATTGACTTTGAAGCTCCGGGCACGTTTGAATGGCTGGAGGAACAGGACGACTGCTTTGACCCGGAGAGCGGCGAACTGGTACTTGGCGATATTGTCATATCAGCGGACAGGGTGCTGGAACAGGCCGCAGCTTACGGACATTCCGTGACCAGAGAATACGCGTTTCTGATTACGCACAGTATACTGCATCTTCTTGGCTATGATCACATGACAGACAGTGACGCGGCCCGGATGGAGCAGATCCAAAAGGATATACTGGAGACACTGCACATAGCACGATAAAACAGTAGTAGGAGGGTATATTATGATGAGAAAACAGTGGATGGCAGCTCTTGCCGCAGCGGCGGTGATGCTCGGCAGCCTGGCGACGGGGGGTTCCGCTTTTGCGGAGGAGACTGTGGCGGAGGATACGGCTGTGGCGGCGGAAGAGACCGCAGCGGATGACTCGGCCGACAGCACGGAAGATGAGTGGGTCAGAAGCTACCTGACCGGCAAACTGGTTCCGGCATCGATCGGACGTACGATTCCGATCGCGGTCATGATCAACAATATTGAAAATGCGCTTCCGCAGTCCGGCATCAGCAACGCAGCGATCATGTATGAAGCCCCGGTGGAGGGCGGCATCACACGTCTGATGGCGATCATGGAGGACTATCAGGATGTGGAACGCATCGGCTCGGTCCGGAGCTGCCGTGAGTATTATGTTTATTTTGCGCGTGAGTTTGAAGCGATTTATATGCATTACGGACACGCGGTATTCGCGACTCATGTACTGAATCTGGAGGATACCGTACGCTTAAGCGGCATGGCGGACTATGATCTGAACTATGAGGGTGAAGGTGACGTCGTTTACTATCGTTCGGATGACTTTGAGTCTCCGCACAATGTATTTACCAATTATGAGCTGATCCAGGCAGGTATTGAGTATAAGGGTATCTCCACGGATTATTCAGAAGAATATATTGAGAACAACGGTCACTATCAGTTCGCGGACGATGACGAAGTCATTACGCTGGATGAGGGCGTGGATGCTCTTACGGTGGAACCGGGCTATGTTTATAATTATCCGGAATTTGTGTATGACGAGGAGACCGGACTTTATACCAGATATCAGCTTGGGGATGTGCAGATTGATTATCTGACGGGCAAGGGTCTGACCTATGACAACATTCTGATCCAGTACTGCTCCTATGAGGACCTCGGAGAGGGCTATCTGGATATCAATGTTTATGAAGGCGGGGAAGGCGTGTACATCACCCGCGGCAAGGCGATCCCCATCACCTGGTCGAAGGATGATCCGGATCTGGAGAATGAACTGGGCGACGGGAATTTCGGCGTGACGCATTATTACAATACAGACGGAGAAGAGATTACGCTGAATCAGGGCAAGACCTGGGTATGCATTGTTCTCGATACCAGCAAGGATGATGTCATGATCGGTGAGATCACAGGGGAAGAGCTGGCGGCGTCAGCGGAATCGGCCGGGGCAGCGGCCGTTGAAACAGCAGCGGAGTAATTTTGTGCGTGGCTGGATGCACAGTAGAAATATGACTTTTTGAATCAGGATAGCCGGGCAGCGCAAAAGGCGTGACCTTCTGGGGACATTTGCCGCAAAAGCGCTGCCGGGCTTTGGTCGTGTAAAGAGGTTGGTTGTGAAAGAAAAGAACAAAAGCGGAAATAATTTCCTTGTGCAGGGGTCTATCCTTGCCGCGGCGGCAATTATCGCCAAGATTATCGGTATGATTTACCGGGTGCCGCTTCAGAATATTCTGGGAAACGAAGGAAACGGATATTATTCTACAGCAAATGAGATCTATGCGATTCTCCTGATGGTTTCCTGCTTTAATATGCCGCTGGCCGTATCGAGGCTGGTATCTGCAAGAGTACAGAGGGGAGAATATCGGAACGCTCACCGGGTCTTTTTGTGCGCGGTGCGCTTCTCCATGCTGGTCGGTGGTGTGATTGCTCTGGTGACCTACGCCTGCGCCGGACTGATCACAAAATACCTGCTCTCTTCGGAACTGGCTGTCTACGGGCTGCGTGTACTCGCTCCCGCAATCTTTATTTCAGCGATCCTCGGGACTTTCCGCGGCTATTTTCAGGGCTTTTCCAACATGGTCCCGACCGCCTTTTCGCAGGTCGTCGAACAGATTGTAAACGCAGTGGTTTCTCTGGTCTGCGCGGATATCATGTTCCGCTACGGAACGTCTCTTGCCGAAACGCAGGGGAATGATTCACTGGCGGCGGCATGGGGGGCCGCGGGCGGCACCTTTGGTACGGTGGCCAGTATTACCGTGGCTCTGATTGTGATGATGATCATTTATCTGACACAGTCAAAGTCCATTCGTACCCGGATGCGCAAGGATCACACCGGAGTGCGCGAATCTCAGGCGGATATTTACCGGGAACTGATCGTGACGATCGTTCCGATCATACTGAGTACGGTGGTATATAACATTACAAATGTCGTTGATCTCGGTGTGTTCGGCAATGTTTTGCAGAGACAGGGCTATACCGAGGAAGAGACGATGACGATATGGGGCATCTATTCCGGACAGTTCCGCGTCCTGATGAATGTGCCGCTGGCGCTCGCTTCAAGCCTGTCGCCTTCCGTTGTGCCGAGCCTGACGGCCGCAATGGAAAAGCGAGATAAAGCGGAGGCACGCCGTAAGGTGCAGACCGCCATTCGTTTTACAATGCTTCTTACCATCCCCTGTGCGGCAGGGCTTGCCGCCCTTGCGGAGCCGATCATCACGATGCTGTTTACAAATGAGACCGGGACGCCTCTGTCTGTTGGAATCATGCAGATCGGTTCTCTGATGATCGTATTTTACGCGCTCTCTACACTGTCGACCGGCATTCTTCAGGGACTGGGCAGGATGCGCCAGCCGCTGATCCACTGCTGCGTGGCGCTGGCTGTTCACCTGATTGTTCTGTACCTGATGCTGACGACATTTAATCTGAACATTTATGCGGTCGTAGGCGCGAATATTCTTTTTGCAGTCATCATCAGTGTTATGAATGCAGTCTCGATCGCCCGATTTTTGAACTATCGGCAGGAAATCTACCGCACGTTTGTGGTGCCGGCGATTGTTTCCGTCATCATGGCTGCCGGTGCATATATTACCTATCAGGGCTGCCATCTTCTTATGGGGAATACGATTTCCACGGTGATTGCGGTGGTAGTGGGTGTCTTTATCTATGGGATTGGCATGGTCTCTTTCCACGGAATTACGGAGGAGGAACTGGCTGTGATGCCGAAAGGAAGTGCGGCTATCCGGATCCTGCGGAAAATGGGGCTGCTTAGATAAGACGCCCCGGTTCGTGTTGATAAATAAAATCGTGTTGATAAATAAAATCTTTCGATATCTTCAGGAAGGATATAAATGAGAATGGATCAGATGAAATTACAGCGCATAAATCAGCTTGCGCGGCAGGCGAAAGCAGAGGGTCTGACGGAGGCGGAGCGTGAGGAGCAGGCTGCGCTTCGGCAGGAGTATCTTGAGGCGGTGCGGATGAATCTTCGCGGACAGCTGAATCAGATTGATATTGTGAACGCTGACGGCACGGTGGAAAATCTGGGTGAAAAGTATGGAAAAAAAGGACATTAGAAAGATGGTGAAGGACCGGCGCCGGGATTTGCCGGAAGCGGTTCTTAAAGAGAACAGCCGCCGTATCTGTGAGACGGTGATGAGCCTGGAGGATTTTCAGAACGCTGCTGAGATTTTTGTCTATATGGACTGTAAGGGTGAGGTGTCAACAAGACCTCTGATTGAAGCTGCGTGGAGACTTGGAAAAAAGGTAGCCGCCCCGAAGGTGGAGGGAGAGGATATGAAGTATTACTATATTTCCTCCTATACTGATGTTGAGGACGGCTGTTTTCATGTGCCGGAACCGGTGACGGGACGGGCGGCTTCTGACAGGACGTCGGAACGAGCGCTGCTGATCGTACCGGGAGTTGGATTTGATGAGAAACGGAACCGGTGCGGCTATGGAAAAGGTTTCTATGATCGTTATCTGGCGGCACATCCGCTTCATCCGACAGTGGCTCTCGCGTTTGAATTTCAGATTGTGGATGAGGTTTTGACGCGCCCGGAGGATATCCGCCCGAAAAAGCTGGTTACGGAAGCCCGGGTTCTGCAGGATTGAGCGGGGGCTGAGCGAGCCCCGGCAAACGTATGGATAGACAGCTTATGATACCAGATCGAAAGACAGCTGCATGACAGCAAAAGGAGTTCAATATGATTAACGACAGCAGAATTCAGAAAATCCTCTATGGAGGGGATTATAACCCCGAACAGTGGCCGGAGGACATCTGGGAGGAGGATATGCGCCTCTTTCATCTGGCCGGTATTGATGTGGTGACGCTCAATGTGTTTTCGTGGGCGGCGCTGCAGCCGTCGGAGGATGTCTATGATTTTTCAAAGCTGGATAAGATCATGGATCTCGTGGAGGCGAACGGGCTGAAGGTCTGTCTTGCGACTTCAACGGCCGCGCATCCGGCCTGGATGGCGACCCGGCACCCGGATATCCTGCGGGTCGAGTACGATGGAACGAAGCGCAAATTCGGAGCCCGTCACAATTCCTGCCCGAACAGCCCGACTTATCAAAAGTATTCGGTTCGTCTGGCGGACAAGCTGGCCGAGCGGTACGGCAGCCGTGAGTGTGTGGTGGCATGGCATGTCTCAAATGAATACAGCGGGGAATGCTACTGCGAAAACTGCGAGAGGGCGTTCCGTGTCTGGCTGAAGGATAAGTACGGTACGCTGGATGAGGTCAACCGAGCCTGGGACACCGCGTTCTGGAGCCATACGTTTTATGACTGGGATGAGATCGTTGTGCCGGATCTGCGCAGTGAACATTTCTGGGGGAACCGCACGAATTTTCAGGGGATTTCTCTGGACTATGCGCGGTTTAATTCCGAAAGCCTGCAGCGCTGCTATGAGCGCGAGGCGGAGGCCATCCATAAACGGCTGCCGGACGCGAAGGTGACGACCAACCTGATGGGCGCCTATAAGGATCTGGATTACCAGAAATGGGCGAAGTCCATGGATTTTGTTGCCTGGGACAGCTATCCGGAAAACACGGCACCCTGGGCATGGAACGCGATGAATCATGATATCATGCGCTCTTTGAAGGGCGGTATGCCGTATGCGCTGATGGAGCAGACGCCGAGCGTTTCCAACTGGCTTTCCTACTGTTCCCTGAAGCGTCCGGGCGTGATGCGGCTCTGGAGCTATCAGGCTGTGGCGCACGGCGCGGATACGGTGATGTTCTTCCAGATGCGCAGGAGCATCGGTGCGTGTGAAAAATACCACGGCGCGGTGATCGACCACGTCGGGAATGAGAATACGAGAGTGTTCCGCGAGATTTCCGCTTTGGGCGGGGAATTAAAAACGCTCGGCAATCATACGCTTGGAGGAAGAATCCAGGCAAAGACGGCTATTTTCTTCGACTGGGACAACTGGTGGGCGCTGGAACTCTCCGCCGGACCGAGTACGGATTTCAAGTATATGGATGAAATCTTTACGTATTACCGCGCCCTGGCGGAGCAGAACTATCCGGTTGACTTTGTGGGTGTGGAGGATGATCTGGAAAAATATGAGGTTTTGATCGCACCGGCATTTTATATGACAAAGACAGGATACGATGAGAAAATCCGCGAGTTTGTACGGCGCGGCGGGACCTTTATCACGACCTTTTTTTCCGGCATTGTGGATGAGCACGATCTGGTCATCACGGGCGGATATCCGGGAAGGCTGCGTGACATTCTCGGCATCTGGGTCGAGGAGATCGACGCCCTGCCGCCGGATAAGCATAATCAGATTACATATGAGGGTGAGCCGTATTCTGCGCGGATGCTTTGCGATATCCTGCACTCGGAGGGAGCTGAAGTTCTGGCTTCGTATGAAACAGACTTTTACGCCGGATCGCCGGCTCTGACCGTGAACCATTTTGGCGAAGGCAGGGCGTATTATGTCGCGACACAGCTTACGGAAGAATTCTACCGAACTTTTATGCGTGAGCGGATGGAAGAGAAGGGAATCCGCCCGGTGCTGCCGCTCTCTGCAGTGTCTGTGAAGACAGAGAAGTGTGAGGGGAGCAAAGCAGAAGGAAATCAGACTGATTCCAAAATAAACTGCGGACGGTCGGGAAATCTGGCAGATAATAATGCGTTAAATGCACAGGCATGCGGTAAGGTCGAGGCGACAGAACGCTTTGCGGACGGAAAACGCATCCTTTATGTACTGAACCACAGCGAGGAGACGTTTGCCGTCACGCTTGACCGGGATCGGATGGATCTTCTGGCCGGTGCCGAAAGAAAAACAGGGGAGACGGTTTTGCTTGACCCGAAAGGAGTGCTGATTCTCGAGGGAGCGAACAAATAGAAAGAACGTACATATATTATAATAGATTGTTTCAGAACGTAAGAGAAGGATTTAAGGAATGGACACAGCAGAAGACAGAATTCTTTCGATTCTGTTTGCCTTTATGCCGATAGGTTATTCTTTCTTTTGTGCGTAAGCAGGGATCCACTTCTTTGTGATTGGCAGCCAAAGCTGGGCGCAGGGTCCAACCAGAAAGACAGCGACCAGTGTGCCCACTCCTACGACGCCGCCAAGAAGGAACCCTGCTATGAGAAAGCACAGATCGCAGGCCATACGTACCCAGCGGAACTGGAACCGTTTCAGCCTGTCGGTAAGGATCATGGCAATCAGGTCATTTGGTCCGGTGCCGGCCTCGCTGTTGATGACCACTGACATTCCAAGTGCCAGAATGACACATCCAAGCACCACACCCAAAAGGCGCAGCGGCAGGGGTGACGATCCGGAGAGAACGGGTGAGAGCAGCCAGGAGAAAAAGTTGATGATCGGTCCGCCGCAAAAGGCGCAGATGACCGTTCCCGGCATGACATAGCCTTTAGTGGTTAGAAACATGACTGCCATGAGCAGGGTGGAGATAATTACGTGAACGGTTCCCACAGACACTCCAGCCGTGAGAGCAATGCCCTGGACCATGACGGTGAAGGGGTCAGAGCCGAAGCTGGCGAGCAAAAAGAGACTGATCCCTAAGTGGGCCACCGTCAGTCCCAGAAACAGTACGATCAGTGCTTCACACCAGCCCAGAAGGCTGCGTCCGGAAGTATCCTTCGAGAAATTTGCCATAAAACGTCTCCTTTTCATTCCCCTTTTTGTTATTCGAATCATAAGATGCGTAACCGCAACTGTGAAAACAGGGAACAGCTGCGGAAATTATAGCATGGGGCGGGCGCTTCTGTCTATCGGATTTATGTTATTGTAAAAGTATTGAACCGCTGCGAATTTACAACAGGCGGAATACCTGCGCGGCGCTTCGGAACATTGCAGACGTCAAATGTCTTGTTTGAGTCAGAAGATTATGTTATACTGAAAACCATGCAATAAAAAATCATTTTTTATTTATTTATGCGAAAGGATAATGACCGGACAGAATCATGAGTACAGCAGAAGAGAGAACACCCTTCAAATCGAAAGATGTAAACGCAGTCGATTTACATTCAATTGATTTGGATTCCATAGACACGACAAATCCTGCGCCTGAAGAAGAACCGGCGCGCCAGTATTATTTCATGGCGAAATGCCGCGAAATCATAAAGGAACGCGAGCTGGAGGACGGACGGCGGCAGACGGCCAACGTGACGACCTTTGGCTGTCAGATGAACGCGAAGGATTCCGAGAAGCTGCGCGGCATCCTCGACGTGATCGGTTATGAACGGACAGAGAGTGAGGAGGCAGATTTTGTTATTTATAACACCTGCACAGTCCGGGAGAACGCGAATCTGAAGGTCTACGGACATCTGGGCTATCTCTCCAATCTGAAAAAGAAGAATCCGCGGATGATCATCGGTCTCTGCGGCTGTATGATGCAGGAGCCGGATGTCGTCGAGAAGCTGAAAAAGAGTTATCGTTTTGTCAATCTGATCTTCGGTACGCACAATATCTTCAAGTTCGCGGAGCTGCTCTATCAGGTGCTGGAGGGACAGCGGATGGTCATTGACATCTGGCAGGACACGGATAAGATCGTCGAGGATCTTCCCGCGGACCGTACCTACTCCTTCAAATGCGGCGTCAATATCATGTATGGCTGCAACAATTTCTGTACCTACTGCATCGTGCCCTATGTGCGCGGGCGCGAGCGCAGCCGCCGCCCGGAGGACATCCTCTGTGAGGTGGAGCGGCTGGCAAAGGACGGCGTGATCGAGGTCATGCTGCTCGGACAGAACGTCAATTCCTACGGAAAGACACTGGACGAGCCCATTTCCTTTGCGGAACTTTTGAAAATGGTAGAGCAGGTGCCCGGCATTGAACGGATCCGCTTCATGACCTCTCACCCGAAGGATCTCTCGGACGAACTGATCGCGGTGATGAAACAGTCCTCCAAAATCTGCTGTCATCTGCACCTGCCGCTGCAGTCCGGCTCAAGCCGCATCCTAAAAAAGATGAACCGCCGCTATACCAAAGAGCAGTATCTTGCCCTGGCGGACAAGCTGCGCCGTGAGATTCCCGGACTTTCCATCACGACCGATATCATCGTCGGGTTTCCGGGAGAGACGGAGGAGGATTTTCAGGAGACACTCGATGTTGTTCAAAAAGTGCGTTTTGACAGTGCCTTTACTTTCATTTACTCTAAGCGAACCGGCACGCCCGCCGCAGCAATGGAGGATCAGGTGCCGGACGACATTGTGAAAGACCGCTTCAACCGCCTGCTTACTCTGGTACAGACCATCTCACAGGAGATGGCGACGCGTGTGGAAGGGCAGACACTTCCGGTGCTCGTTGAATCTGTGAATGATCACGACGACAGCCTTGTCACCGGACGCCTTGCCAACAATCTGCTTGTGCATTTTCCGGGCGGCAAGGATCTGATCGGGAAGATCGTCGATGTGCATCTGACCGAGTGCAAAGGATTTTATTATATGGGGGAAATCAGTTGTGAAGTTATGGAATAAGATATGGACGACCATCAATCAGAGTTCGTCTTATGACAACGAATCGAAACGGACGGCTGTGCTGCTGCGGTGCGTTTATCTTGTGATGATTGTTTATCATTTTATCTTTTTCTGTCTGATGGGATTTCGCGGGCTGCTCCGCGAAGGCGGTTTTCATGTTTCCTGGCTGGCCGTGATCTCTGCCATTGCGACATTGATTCTGCTCAGGCTGTCGTATCGGCAGAAGATCAGTACCAATCTGAAGCTGTTTCTTGTCGCTGACATTCTCTGGCTGGGCGGATTTGTGTTTCTGTTTGGCTGGGGCTGCGGCGCACAGCAGATCATGTTTGTGATGGTGGCTCTGGTCTATTTTTCGTTCTATGACGCGCTGCCGCAGAAAGCAGTTTTTACTGTAGCACTGTTTCTGATCCGTTTTATCATGTTTTCTTATACGCAGAATCATGAACCGTACGCGGCGCTGCCGGATACACTGGCGCTGGTGCTGCAGGTCTGGAGTTCGCTGTCGTTTTTTACACTGATGGGTATCATCTGCGGATTTTACAGTTCGAATATTGAGATGGCGGATAAGCAGCTTGTCCAATACAACCAGCGGCTTCAGGAAGAAGCGAGGACGGATCCCCTTACCGGACTCTGGAACCGCCGTGCAATGCGGGATTTCCTGAACCTGAACGTGAAGAATTATCCGAAAATGCCGTTTTCGGTTGCCATGGGCGATATCGATCTGTTTAAACGGGTCAATGATACCTATGGACATGACTGCGGAGATGCGGTGCTGAAATGGCTGACGGCTCATATGGTGCTGATGATCGAAGGAAATGGTCAGGTCTGCCGGTTTGGCGGGGAGGAATTTCTTCTGTATTTTCCGGATAAGAATGGGGACGAAGCTGCGGTTTTGCTGAATGAATTTATCCTGATGCTCGCGCGGACACCCTTTGAATGGCATGACAATAAGATTTTGCTCTCCATGACATTCGGAGTGGAAGAATATGATTTCCGCTCCGATCTGGAAACACTGATCAAAAAAGCGGATGAAAAACTCTACTTTGGCAAACAGCAGGGGCGGAACCAGGTCGTATTCTGAATGTAAAAATGCCGGCATTTAAGCCGGCACTTTTTATGCGCAGGAGGAAATCGTTCCGCGTGATTTGGCTGCATCTGTAATCTCATGGAGCAGTTCGAGGATCTCGCGCTCGGTCTCCTGCGGAAAACCATCCACGCTTGGCGTCTGTTTTTTGGTCACACCGTCTACGCAGCCATTCGTGACAATGCGGTCTATGTATCTGGCAATCTCTTTGTAATCGGGCAGGATATGCTCTTCCTGCAAAAGGTCCAGATAAGCGACCAGTGCGTAAGCTCCCCAGTTGGAGGTCGTGGCGATAATCAGCTCGTCTACGGCGACAGTACAGGGGTTCAGGGACAGCTCTCTGGAAATCTCTTCTTTTAAATTCCCCATCCCGATCTCGTTGCCGCCGTCGCCGATGCCGATGGTCAGGATCTGTTCGTCTGCGGCAAGTTCAAACATCCTGTCGATGTGTGCGGTCGCGTCAGAGATGCTGACGCCCCGCATATTCGCATAATCGTTATTGCAGTTGTGCCCGCATCGCTCGATGGAAATCAGGCAGACCGGGTGATATCGGTCAAGAAGAGCCTGATACCAGGCTGCTTCTGTTTCAGGCTCAGCATAAATGACAGAAAGCCCTTCCGGCTCGAAAAGCCCGTCGCAGATGTGATCTGTCACAATGATCGGCTGAAACCCGAGTTTTTTCAGGGCAAGCGCTACGCTTAAGGTACCGGGAGGCCCGTCTGTTTCCGCGTGTCCTGCCACGTAAAATCCGGTCGTCAGAAGGACAGTTCCCCGGGGAAGAGAGAACAGCCGCCGCGCGGCACGGAGACAGTAGGCGTTTTGCAGATATTTTTGCAGCTGCGTCATTCCGCGCGTGGAGTGCCGCAGCACAATGTCTTCAATGGAAGAGAAGGAATCATGGATGGTTTCATTTTCTTTTCTGCTTGCAAAAGCCTGTCTGTCAAAATGTGGATTTTTCATACTCAAATCTCCCGGTCTCCATATACGCAGATATTTTTTGCTCCGGCATATAAATGAAACAGATTTCAGGATAATGCTAATATTTCAGTTCGGTGTTTTTGATGTCCGTGATCAGCATATGGCCCGGTGCATGGGTGATCGCGACCGGCGGCCGGGATTCCATCACAACATTCTGCGGTGTGACGCCGCATGGCCAGAAGACAGGGACTTCTCCCGGACGGATGGTGACCATATCGCCGAAATCCGGCCTGCTGATATCCCTGATACCAATTGTCTCCGGACTGCCGATGTGGATGGAAGCGCCGTGGACACGGGGCATCTCTCCGGTGACGAGAACCGCACGCGGGATCAGTTCGTGCGGGATCGGCCGCATGCTGACGACCATGCTGCCGTGAAAAATACCAGCCGGTGTGCACGGAATGCTGGTTTTGTACATGGGAACGTTGCAGCCTTCTTCGATATGACGGACAGGCACGCCTGCCTCTAAAAGTTCCGCTTCAAAAGAGAAGCTGCAGCCGATCAGAAAGCTGACAAAATCGTTCTGCCAGAGCGGAGAAACATCGGTGTATTCCCCTTCTAAAACTCCATTCCGGTAGAGGCGGTAGCGCGGGATATCTTTTGCGATATCTGCTCCCGGAGCGATCTCGCGCAGCGTTCGGCTTCCGGTGTCGCTGACCTCCAGAAGAGGGCAGGAACGCGGGTTGCGCTGGGTAAATAAAAGAAAATCATAGGCAAGCTGCCTCGGCAGTACGACCAGGTTGGCCTGCGCGTAGCCCGCGCACATGCCGGAGGTCTGCCCGGTGATCTTTTCTTCTCGAATCAGAGCGCGCACATCGCGCGGTGACATGGCGGCGTAATCCTGCATGAAATCCCTCCTATTTTGATACGGTTTATAACTGCTGCTCAAAATGAACCCGGTATCCGGGTCTTGCCTGCGCCAGCTTCGGCAGGTCGCCGCTGCAGACGGTCGCTATCTTTGCGTAACCGCCGGTCGTCTGCCGGTCAGCAAGCAGTATGATCGGCATTCCTGCGGGCGTGACCTGAATGGAGCCGAATACAATGGCATCGGAAATGATATCCGTGCCGTTTTTGCTCTCAATGGCCGGGCCGTCAAGGCGGCAGCCCATGCGGTCACTTTCCTGAGATACGGTGTAGGTGCCGGAAAAAAAGGTTTCCAGCCCGCTGGCAGTAAAGTAGTCGTCCTGCGGTCCTGCGATCACGCGGACGGAAAATTCTTCCGGATATTCCGGCGCATGGATTCTTCGGTCAGTGACGTCCTTTTGCTGTGCGCTGCCGCCAGATGCTGGGAAAACAGGTTCCCTGTCTGTTCCGGAAGAAGAGGGCAGTGAGAAATCTTTATAAAGAGCCGATGAAAAGCCCACCGGCAGGACATCACCGGTCTTAAGCGCTCTTCCCATATATCCGCCGAGCGCACATTTCAGATTGGTGGAACGGCTGCCCATAATTATCGGGACGTCAATTCCTCCGGCAACAGCCATTGTAGTTCTGCATCCTGACACGGCCATTCCGAGAGTCAGCGTCTGCCCTTTAAAAACAGGAAACGGGCGGTACATTGGAACAGGAATTCCATCGAGAACCGGAAGCATGTCTGCACCCGTGAGCGCACAGACGGCGTTGTCTTCGAACTGATAGCTTCCTCCGAAAAGTGTGCACTCCAGCACCGCTTCACCGGATTCATTTCCGACCAGATAGCTGGCCGCTTCATATGCCTGCCGGTCCATTACACCGGAGCAGGGCATACCAAGAGCCTGATAGCCGAAACGTCCGAGATCCTGTACGGTGGTCAGAGCGCCGGGATGGATGACCCGGATTGCCATATGTATGTCCCCTTTCGTATTCAGTATAAACTGCAGCTTCTTCCCATGCTTTTGTTCTTCATCCGGAACGCTTTGCCTCCGGACCATCCGGCCGCGCATTTGCAGCGGGAAATTGGATTAAAGGAATGGATCAAATTTTCCCTGTGCGGCCATTCGGTGAATGTCATAGTACTCTGCGGAGGTGACCGGGTAAAAGCGAATGGTATCTCCGGCGCGGCACAGCACCGGTTCCTCACGCTCCGGATCATAAAATTCCAGCGGCGTGCTTCCGATCAACCGCCAGCCGCCGGGCGAGTCGAGCGGATAGACGCCTGTCTGGCTGCCCCCGATGCCGACCGAGCCTTTCGGAATCCGCACACGGGGAGTAGAAAGACGCGGCATGGCAATCCGTTCGTCCAGTCCGCCGAGATAGACAAAACCCGGCAGAAAGCCAAGCATATAGACCCGATAGTCGGTTCCGCTGTGGATGGAAATGATCTCCTCGCGGCTGAGTCCGGTATAGTCTTCCATATCCTTCAGGTCAGGGCCAAAGTGGGAACCATAGCAGCAGGGAATGAGAAGCGTCCGGTGCTCTTTTGCCTGCATGGAATCCAGATCCTGTGAAAGCTGTTCCACCGCAGCTTTTATTTGTTCGAATCCGGTTACGGCGGGATCATAGCAGATCAGAAGGGAACGAAACGTCGGGACAAGCTGCGTCACGCCAGGCACGCAGGCACCCCGGATTTTCATTTCCAGAGCATGTACCCGGTCATTGACAGCGGGATCAATTTTATTTCCAAATTCCGCGACCAGAGCCTGATCGCCCGAACGCAGGATACGTACGTTTTGTTCTGCCATCTTGTCTCATCCTTTTCACAGAAAGTGAACGGTATCATCTATGCACAGGCTGGCCCGCATGCGGCACAGTTCTTTTTAAATACCGGTCGCTTCGTAAAACTCCTCCAGCACATACGAACGGATTTTTTCCAGCAGTCCGGGCTGTTTTCCGCCGACCGGTTTGCCGTCAATCTCATTCGCATGCAGACAGAGGCTGCTGGAACTTGTCACAAGCACCTCTTCCGCATTGTAAAGTTCATCGAGGGTAAAGGCAGTCTCATTGACCGGGATATCCAGCTTTTTGCAGGCACGGATCAGATGCGCGCGCGCAATGCCCGGAAGGATCAGGTTGTCCGTCGGCGCTGTACGAAGCATACCGTCCTGTATGATATGTACATTGCTGTGTGCACATTCTGTGACACGTCCGCCCGGACGGTAGAAGACCGACTCCTGGCATCCTGCTTCCTTTGCGCGCTGGGAAGCCATAACAGAGGGGATCAGATTCAGTGTCTTGATGTTGCAGTGGAAGAAGCGGGTGTCTTCTGTTGTGACGAGGCGTATCGGCTCAATCCCGTCTGAAATCTCAGCCTCTGTAAGCGATACCCAGAGATTGCCGGCTCCTTCGGTAAATACGTGGTTGCGGATCCCGGTGCCGCGTGTCACCTGAAAATAGACAAAGAGGTTTCCGCTGTCCATTTTTTTAACCAGATCATTCAGGAGGTCTTTGAGCTCCTGTTTGCTTACCGGTATTTTGATTTTCAGAAGGCCGGCGCTGTTGAAGAAGCGGTCGATATGCTCATCAATCGCAAAAATATGGTAATTCCGGCATGGCCCCGCGTCGTAAACGCCGTCTCCGAACCAGCAGACGCGGTCATTCATCGGAATGCTCATATCCTCCAGCTCTCCGTATTTTCCGTTGTAATATCCAAGTGTTTTCATAAAACATGCCTCCCTTTTGCCCGGCCGCCCTGATTTTTAACTGGCTTTTAATGATAAGAAAAACGACAGATGCAGCCTTTACGCCGACCTCTCTGTCGCTTTTTTTAGATTGATTTTATGTCTGCCCTGAAGCGATGTCAATTGCTTTTGAAAAATCGCAAAATATTTCCTGATTCCGTGAAGTTCAAAGGAATTAATCAACAGAAAAGCTGATAAATTCAAT
>JAJBTU010000014.1 GCA_020860715.1 Clostridiales bacterium
GTTGCTTCCTCGGTTGCTTCTTCGGTCGCTTCCTCAGTTGCCTCTTCCGTTGCTGCTTCAGTCACCGCTTCTGTCGCGGCCTCTGTCGTTGCTTCTGTTTCCTGATTGTTGGATCCGCAGCCCGCCAATGAAAGCGTCAGAACAACAGCCATCGCAAACATTGTTGCCTTCTTCATCGTGCTTATTCTCCTCTCACACACTGTCTTCTGGTTACAGTTACAGAGGCACCGCCATGAAATATCGTGACGCTTCCTCAAATTTGCGGCAGCGGATATACGGCAGATCATCAGCGTCTGCCGTTCCGCTTGCCATAGCGTTAGGGCTATTATAGCACATCAAAGTAAAAAAGCAATCAATTCAATCAAAAAATTAACCATTGATGTAATTGATCAGTCCTTCCGCGCGAATGATCTTCTGCATAAATTCCGGAAAAGCCTGCCCCCTGTATTCGGTGCCTTTTGTCCGGTCATAAATCATTCCGCTGTCAAAATCAATCTCCATCTCATCTCCGTCCTCAATGTCCTGCGCCGCCTGCGGGCACTCGATGATCGGCAGTCCGATATTGATTGCGTTCCGGTAAAAAATACGTGCAAAAGTCTCAGCAATCACGCAGCTCACGCCAGCGGCCTTGATTGCGATCGGCGCATGCTCCCTCGAGGAGCCGCAGCCGAAATTCTTGTTTGCGACAATCATATCGCCTTTCTTTACCTGATGAATAAACTCTTTGTCAATATCCTCCATGCAGTGCGTTGCAAGCTCTGCCGGGTCGGAAGAATTCAGATAGCGTGCCGGGATAATGACATCGGTGTCCACATTATCCCCATATTTAAAAACTCTGCCCTGTGCTTTCATAATAATCACCTTTCCATTCCTGTCTTATAGATGCGGGAATTCCTCCCAGGCGCCTACAGTTCTTCCGGCGATGAAATCATGCCGGTCACCGCGCTGGCTGCCGCCACAGCCGGGCTGGCCAGATATACTTCCGAACCTGTATGCCCCATCCTGCCGACAAAATTGCGGTTCGTCGTGGAGACACAGCGTTCTTTGTCTGCCAGAACACCCATGTAGCCGCCCAGACATGGTCCGCAGGTCGGCGTGCTGACTGCCGCCCCCGCTTCAATGAAGATCTTCAAAAGTCCCTCTTCCATCGCCTGCAGATAGATTGCCTGAGTCGCCGGGATAACGATGCAGCGCAGATTCTTTTTCACCCTGCGTCCTTTCAGAATATCCGCCGCAATACGAAGATCGCTGATACGCCCGTTTGTGCAGGAGCCGATTACCACCTGGTCAATGGCAAGTCCTTCCGGGATCTCCTGATGGATCTCATCAATTGTCTTCGCATTCTCAGGAAGATGCGGGAATGAAACGGTCGGGCGAAGCGTGCTCAGATCAATTGTATACTCTTCCTCATATTCCGCATCCGCGTCTGCCTCAAAAATACGGTATGCACGGCCGGAGTGTTCTTTCATGTAGGCAACCGCCCTGTCGTCCACCGGGAAAATGCCGTTCTTTCCGCCCGCCTCGATTGCCATATTCGCAATCGTAAAGCGATCGTCCATGGAGAGGTACGAGATGCCGTCCCCAACAAATTCCATGGACTTGTAAAGCGCGCCGTCCACACCAATCATGCCAATGATATGGAGAATGATGTCCTTGCCGCTGATCCATTTTGCCGGCTTACCGGTCAGGTTGAATTTCAGCGCGGCCGGTACTTTGAACCAAGCCTTGCCGGTCGCCATCCCCGCCGCCATATCCGTACTGCCGACACCTGTGGAAAAAGCGCCGAGAGCGCCATAGGTACAGGTGTGTGAATCCGCGCCGATAATCACGTCCCCGGCAACGGTCAGGCCCTGTTCCGGAAGCAGCGCATGCTCAATGCCCATCTGTCCCACATCAAAATAATTTGTAATCTCATGTTTACAGGCAAACTCCCGCACGCACTTACAGTGCTCCGCGGATTTAATATCCTTGTTCGGGATAAAGTGATCCATGACAAGAGCAATCTTATCCTTATCAAAAACTTTTTTATCACTCAGCCTGTCCATCTCGTGAATCGCTACAGGAGAGGTGATATCATTGCCCAGCACAAGATCAAGCTGCGCTTCAATCAGCTGTCCCGGCTCCACCGCATCCAGGCCTGCGGCAGCGGCAAGAATTTTCTGCGTCATAGTCATTCCCATCTATGTACCCTCTTTCTTCCTTTTATGATAAAAAGGGGGGCTGTATCATAGCTACAGCCCCTCTGTCTCAACAAAATCAGTTGTTGATCAGCTTGTCCTCATCACTCCAGCTGTACAGCTTGCGAACCTCTGCGCCGACGATCTCCGACGGATGCTCCGCCGCTTTCTTGCGCATTGCCTTGAAATGAACCTGTCCGCCTGCCGGGGACATATCCAGCAGAAATTCTTTTGCGAATGTACCGTCCTGAATATCGGCGAGGATCTTTTTCATTGTCTTCTTCGTCTCATCAGTGATCAGCTTCGGACCGGTCACATAGTCGCCGTACTCAGCCGTATTTGAAATCGAATAACGCATGCCTGAGAAACCGGACTGATAAATCAGGTCTACAATCAGCTTCATCTCATGAATACACTCAAAGTACGCGTTTCTCGGATCATACCCTGCTTCCACCAGAGTATCAAAACCTGCCTGCATCAGCGCGCATACACCGCCGCAGAGCACCGCCTGCTCGCCAAAGAGGTCTGTCTCCGTCTCCGTGCGGAACGTCGTCTCCAGAACACCGGCTCTTGCGCCGCCGATTGCCAGAGCATACGCAAGCGCGATATCCAGTGCCTTACCGGTCGCATCCTGTTCCACCGCTACCAGACACGGAACACCCTTGCCGGCCTGATACTCACTGCGGACTGTATGTCCCGGTCCTTTCGGCGCTATCATCGTCACGTCAACATTCTTCGGCGGAACGATGCAGCCGTAATGGATATTGAAGCCATGCGCGAACATCAGCATATTGCCTTCCTCAAGGTTCGGCTCGATGTCCTTTTTATACATCTCTGCCTGCTTCTCATCATTGATCAGGATCATGATGATATCCGCTTTCTTTGCAGCCTCTGCCGCCGTATAAACTTCGAAGCCCTGTTCCACCGCTTTGTTCCAGGAACGGCTTCCCTCGTAAAGACCGATGATGACATTGCATCCCGACTCCTTCGCGTTCAGAGCATGTGCGTGACCCTGGCTGCCATAGCCGATGATCGCGATCGTCTTTCCCTCAAGAAGAGAGAGGTTACAGTCCTTCTGATAAAAAATTCTTGCTGCCATTTTTGTCTCCTCGCATTTCTGTAAAAATGAATGGTATAAACGACTTGCATCGTTTGAACTTGTCAGGCTCTGCATAAAAACAAAGTCCGGCTGTTTATGAATAAAGGTTGCCCTCTATTGCTCTTTTGGCTGTTTCAAAGGTATCTCACATCATCCGAGCCGCGGGAAAGTCCGGTGATACCGGTGCGTGCAAGCTCCAGAATCTCATGTCCGTCCAGGAGGCGCAGAAACGCGTCCAGCTTCGACTGCTGGCCGGTCAGCTCAATGATCAGGGAATCCGCTCCCACATCCACGACCCTGCCGCGGAACACGTTGGCCATCGTAATGATATCCTGGCGCTCATGCACATCCACGCGAACCTTTACCATAATCAGCTCCCGGCTGACGCTGGTCTCCTCTTCCAGAATCTTGATATCCACCACATCAATCAGCTTCGCCAGCTGTTTTGTGATCTGATCGAGCGTATGTTCATCCCCGCTCACCACAATGGTCATGCGGGAATAGAGCGGATCCATGGTCTCACCCACCGTCAGGCTTTCAATGTTATAACCTCTGCGGCTGAACAGGCCGGCCACATGACTCAATACACCGGCGGTATTGTCCACCAGCAATGATAAAACTCGTCTTTTCATGTATATATGCTCCCTTATTGTGTCATCTATCTGCGGCAAACAGGGGAATCCCTGCCTTTACAGCTGCTTTAGGGCAAAGATTCCTGTTCAGAAAAAAGCCGGATACAATTCGTATTATTTTAACACACTCTTTTCCATCAGACAAGCACTTTATCATGGTTATTACAGCTTTTTATCGGGATCCGTACAGTTCTCTTCTGAAGGGCCGCAGCTGTCTTTCCAATGAGTATAACAGTATTCAATGATGCTCTTTCTCGTGACGATGCCGATAAAAGTTCCGTTGTCGTCTATGACCGGGATAAAATTCTGGTTCATGGCCGACATGATCAGATCTTCAATCTCACAATTGATATTCACAGGCT
Organism: Clostridiales bacterium; assembly: GCA_020860715.1. Classification (GTDB taxonomy): domain Bacteria; phylum Bacillota; class Clostridia; order Lachnospirales; family Lachnospiraceae; genus Choladousia. Next base: position 4,271 of record JAJBTU010000014.1, read on the forward strand.
GGTTATCCCGCTTACGGTTTATACTGCGCACCCGTATCCCCTCAAGTTCCCGGAAATCAGCTGAGCGCTTTCTTTTGATCTCCCAGAGGATATCGCCTTCCGTCAGCGTACCGGCGTAAGCGCCGGCACGGGTGATAATCGGCACCGCGCTGTATTTGTGATACTCCATTTTCTCAACTGCCTGCCGGAGCGTATCATCGTCATAGACATAGATGACATCGCTCTTCGGCAGCAGGTAAAACAATATATTCATTTTGCACAATCTCCCATGATTTTTACCTTGTTTTCTATTCGATTTTACCATAAAACCAGACCTGCATCAACAGCAGAATCAAAATTTCATATTTATTTAAGACCTTGCCCCTCTTAAAGGATTCTGAGGCACGGCATCGAAGAAAACAAAATCAGGGGGATCCCGAATGTCCTTATCTTATTTTTGACAGATACGCACTGCTTGCGAATCCAGTGTATGTCACATTGTTGTACGTAAACTGGATATACAGCCATTTCGTACCGTTGACAGCAGTATAGTATCCATAGCACTGCACCTTTGTGCCATACGGGATAATCACCAGCACTGATTTGTCTTTGCCGTAGCTGTTCGCGCCCGTTCCGGCGCCGTTGCGGACTTTCAGCCCGCTGTTTGCAGTGACTGTGTATGTGCCTCTGAGCGTCTCTTCTCTGCTCTGTGCGCTCTCTGCAGCCGTCTTGACGGCGGCGCCGGATAAGCTGCCGCCTGTGCCTGCGGATGTGTCCTGCGCGGTCGTACCTGTTCCAGACAGCTGGTTTTTAAACGAGATCCACTTCGCTTCACTTCCGCTCTCAGCGTTCCAGCCGACGACGCCAGGGCACAGCTTCCCATTTACATCGTAATGACGGATAACATGGTCTTTGCTGATGCCGTATGTTTCCATCAGATATTTCGTCAGTTCTGCAGCTTTTGCGACTGCCGCGCCGGACAGTGACCAGGTAGCGTCGTTTGCCTCTTTCACGGTACCGGTGCTGTTGGCCGAACAGATCTCAATGCTCACACAGTTCGCATTTTTAGCAGTACCATAAAGGCTGCCGCCCCTGCTGTTCTGCTTTTTCCCGCCGACCGCCCAGCAGTAACGATTCGCCGGGTCGGGATTATACTGCACGATGGTCGCATCGTCCACAATGAAATCCGCAGATGCCTTAGCGGAGCTGCTGGCGAACCATGCGGCTGTGTCAGCTGCCGTACCTGATTTTGAAGAAACACCTGCCGTATAATGAATTACGATATATTGAATGGAACGCCCGGCAGAAGCGCTTGTGTTTGCTGTGCCTGTTTTTTTTACAATAGATATTGCCATATCAATCCCCCTCCTTAATCTTAACATATTCATCAAACTGGGTTTTGACCGTCTGTGCCCGAACATATGTATTGTTAAAACTTTTCTAAGAAATTTTCTTTCCATTGACGTGGGCAGAATATTTTGTTATGATTCGGCTGTAACTTTATTTAATAAATTTGTAATAGTTCGTAATACAATCAAAAAGCGCGCTGTTACATATTTATGAGTCGCATTGAGATAAGGAGGCGTTTGTATCGAGATGAAAAGAAGGGTGCCGCAGACGGTTTCTCTGTGCTTAATGGCCGGACTGATTATTCCGGGCGCGCAGGGGTTCCCCGTCTATGCGGCAGAAACAGAGGCAGTAGCGGAGGCTGATGGGGAAACAGTTTCCGGGACTGCTGCGGATACAGAGCTTACCGACACTTCCGACAGTGAAACAGCCGGGGAGACGGCCGAGGTTTCTGCTGAAGAAGCGGCTGAGACGGAAGAGACGGACTCTGTAGTAGGTGAGCTGATCTTTGCGCAGTGTGAGGACTACATAAATGTCCGCACAATGGCCAATACGGACAGCCCGGTTACCGCTAAGATTTATAACTGTGACTCCGCTACGGTGATTGCCGTCACGGAGGATCAGGAGTGGTACATCGTAGCGTCCGGCAATGCCTGCGGGTATGTCAAGGCAGAGTATTTTGCCACCGGCGAAGAGGCAGAGGCGATTGCCAGTGAGGTTGCTTACAACGTTGCCAGAGTATATGCGGACGAATTAAATGTCCGTGCGGAAGCATCGACAGACAGTGATGTCATTGACGTTGCTTCTGCTGGTGATGAAATCGAGGTTGTTCTCTATGGAGACGACTGGATGAAAGTAGCGCTCGGCAATGATGTTTACGGATACGTAAACTCCGATTATGTCGAGTACATTACGTATTATCCGGTCGGCGAGACACTCGAAGAAGAAGCCGCACGGCTGGGTACAGAAGTTCCATCTGCTGAGACCGAGGTGCAGACCGAGGCTGTGACACAGGCTGAGAGCGCGGAAGAAGTCTGCGAGGAAGAGGAAGAGACGCTCAGCGAAGAGACCTGGGCTGAGACCGAAGCCGTTCAGACGGAGGCCGCGGCGCAGACCGAGACCGAGGCTGTGCAGACGGAGACCACGGCACAGACCGAGACCGAAGCTG
>JAJBTU010000037.1 GCA_020860715.1 Clostridiales bacterium
CGGATAGAGCAACGGCCTTCTAAGCCGTGGGTCGGGGGTTCGAATCCCTTCAGGCTCGTTTCCATTTATATCATTATTTTTATGGCAGACGGGACGTGCCCGTTGATTCAAATGAGAAAATGGAGAATTATGGTGGGTATAGCGCAGCTGGTTAGCGCGCCAGATTGTGGCTCTGGAGGCCAAGGGTTCGAATCCCTTTATCCACCCTGTATCTATCCTGCATCGCGCATTGATGCAGGATTTTATATTAATAGGGTCTATTAAGCTATATTATTATTGGGCTATCGCCAAGCGGTAAGGCACAGGACTTTGACTCCTGGATTCGCCGGTTCAAATCCGGCTAGCCCAGTTTTGACACTCACATTCGAACACATTGAATGTGAGTGCTTTTTCCAGATTGCCATTTTGCGGCCATGACGGAATTGGCAGACGTGCAGGATTTAGGTTCCTGTGGGAGACCGTGTGGGTTCAAATCCCACTGGCCGCACTTAAAAAGCCCTCGGTTTAAGAGGGCTTTTTGCTGTCAGACACTGTATCAGGGCGTAGACTCTTCCGTATATTCATCGGCTTCTGAGCACTTTTTCTTTTCAGGTGTATGGCCTGCAGAATTTCCCGGCGGTCATTGGCTTCCAGGCTCGAAAAGCCATCCAGCAGGAACTGCTGTTCTTTGTTCAGAAGTCTTGCGTCTCTGTCGCGGATCAGGCAGTCCATGCTGACGCTGTAGATTTCGGTCAGGCGGATCATAATTTCCATCGGCGGCATACGGATGCCGTTTTCATAATTGCAGTAGGTCTGCCGCTGCACGCTGAGCAAATTGCTGAGCTCCTGCTGCGTATAATTCGCTTTTGCGCGGAATTCCCGCATTTTTTTTACGTAGATTGGATATTCCATTCCCTTTCCCCCCATTGTTTCTCTTTTCGCTTTATCGGCATGAAACGACTGTTTCTGCCATATATAAACGATTGAGAAAGAAAAATGTTTTGGACAAGAGGAAATGTTTTTAATTTAGTACAATCCTGAAAGCCCGCAGAGAGGGAAGGATTCCATGATTATACCGGAATCCAAATGAAAACGAATATCGTGTCTGGAATTTCAGACCTGGCTCATGTTTGAATTGTGATAAGCGGGGTCATAGGTGACTTCCCGGCCGAACCAGTCGGGAGGAACGAAGCTGTTTGCGGAGGATTCATCCGGAAATTCTACTTCGGCCAGATAAAGCCCGGCAAATTTTCCCTCAAAAAGATCAAGTTCAATGTTCAGCCCGTCGGGAAGCGGGATGACGTATCTTTTTTTTGTCAGAACATTGCCGTCCGCTTTTGACAGCAGGTGCGCGTAGGCTTCGGCAGTGAGCGGAAGGTTGTATTCTTCGCGCATCATCATACCGCTTCCCTTGTAAGTAAGAATGTAGTCATTATCCTGCCTGCGGACGCGGACGACAGGAGCGGTGCAGAGATAGGCCTGCTCAATGTGGTGGAACGGACAGGCATCCAGTTTTTCAGGCAGGGTATTGATCAGAAATTTTCTTTCGATTTCCATGGCAAACCTCACTTTCCTTTGAATGAGGCGAACACTGCAGCCGGGATTGAAATTGTGCTGAAACGGCGCAGGGTACGTGAACTTTCGGATGGTGAAGACAGTTTAGCATATTTTTCCCTGGGGGAAAAGAAGGAATCTATTGATTTTGCAGAGAGCGTCTGATAAACTATGGGAAACGTAACTGCAAAAATGCGCCAATGGAATGTATGCCAGCGGAAAAAGACCGGGCATTGGATGGATATCGGCGTAAAAACGGCAGTAAAGGAAATGGAAAGGCAGGTATCAAAAACGATGGCGGAAGCATATGTTTTTCTGGCAGATGGTTTTGAAGAGATTGAGGGACTGACGGTTGTTGATCTGCTGCGCAGAGCCGGGATCGAAACACAGATGGTTTCTATAATGGAAGGAACAGCAATTACCGGGAGCCACGGGATCAGGCTGGAAGCGGATCTGACCTTTGACGGGATTGACGCGGATACGGCGCGGCTCTTTGTTCTGCCTGGCGGTATGCCGGGAACGAAATATCTGGGATCGCATGAAGGACTGGCCGCTCTTTTGAAGGAGCAGATGAAGGCGGGAAAAAAAATTGCTGCAATCTGCGCGGCTCCCAGTGTGCTCGGCGGACTCGGACTTCTGAATGGCCGGACGGCCACGAGCTATCCGGGCTTTGAGGGGCAGCTGACCGGGGCGGCTGTTACGGCAAATCCGGTGGAAGTCTCGGGCAATGTTACAACCAGCCGTGGAATGGGAACTGCGATCCCCTTTGCCCTGGAACTGGTGGCGCAGATGAGAGACCGGAAGGCGGCGGATCAGCTGGCGGAGTCCATTATTTATGGGTGAGTGAAAAAAGGTCTGGTATTTTTAAAAACGCTGTGCTATACTATGCAAATGACTGTATTTGGGAGAAAAATGTTTTCCCTTTCGGATACAATCCGGCAAAATGCTGCATTAAACTGTCAGGCACCCGGATGAGATCCGGAAAAAAGAGTGCGGCTGCAGGAAAACGAACAGGCAGCCGTGAAGGATCAAGGAGGAACACGGTACAATGAGTGTACAGGTAGAGAAACTGGAAAAAAACATGGCTAAGCTGACGATTGAGGTCCCGACAGAGGAATTTATTGCTGCGCTGGATAAGGCATATCAGGCAGAGAAGAATAAAATTAATGTTCCCGGCTTCCGTAAGGGCAAGGCTCCGCGTAAGATGATTCAGAAGCTGTATGGTGCGGGAGTCTTTTTTGAGAACGCCGCAAATCACGCGATCAATGCTGCGTATCCGAAAGCGGCCGATGAGTGCGGGGAGACGATTGTATCTCGTCCGGAGATTGACATTGTACAGATTGAAGAGGGCAAGCCGTTCATATTTACTGCGGAGGTGGCTCTGAAACCGGCTGTGACGCTCGGTGAGTACAAAGGACTTGAGGTGGAAGCGACGCCGGTAGAGGTTTCCGAGGAAGAAGTTGACGCTGAGATCGAGAAGGAGCGCGAGCAGAATGCGCGTGTGATTGACGTCGATGACCGTCCGGTAGCGGATGGGGATATGATCAAACTTGATTTTGACGGTTCTGTGGACGGCGTACCGTTTGACGGCGGCAAGGGCACGGATTATCCGCTGACCATTGGCTCAGGAAGTTTTATTCCGGGTTTTGAGGAGCAGCTGATCGGCAAATCGATCGGGGAAGAGACAGATGTGACCGTGACATTCCCGGAGGATTATCATGCAGAAGAACTTAAGGGAAAAGAAGCGGTGTTTAAGTGCACGGTAAACGCAATTACCGTGAAGGAACTTCCGGAACTGGACGATGAGTTTGCACAGGATGTTTCCGAGTTTGATACGTTTGAGGAGTATAAGGACGATATCCGTGCAAAGCAGCTGGAGAAGAAACAGACAGAAGCAAGACGCACAAAACAGAACAAAGCGGTGGCAAAGGCGGCAGAAAATGCCGAAATGGAGATCCCGGAGCCGATGATCGATGAGCAGATCGAGCGCATGTCGGAGAATATGTCGAATCAGCTTCGTCAGCAGGGCCTTACTCTGGAGCAGTATATGCAGTTTCTGGGCATGACTCCGGATTCCCTGAAGGAACAGATGCGTCCGGAAGCTCTCAGCCGGATCCAGAACTCTCTGGTGCTTGAGGCGGTTGCCGAAGCGGAGAAGATTGAGATCAGCGATGAGCGTCTGGATGAAGAGATCAAAAAGATGGCGGAGTCCTACCGGATGGAATTTGATAAACTCAAAGAACTCATGGGCGACTATGAGACGGAGCAGATGAAGAACGATCTGGCGATTCAGGCGGCCGCGGATCTGATCACGGATTCTGCTGTGGAGGTAGAGGCTGTGGAATCTGCAGAAGAAGCGGAAGTTGAGGAAGTCTCTGCAGAAGCATCGGAGACGGAAGCAGAGTAAGCCGGTATTACGAGGAACCAAAGTGACAGGAATCAACAGACAGGGCGGTTGTGTGAGTCGGACAGCTGCAGAAGCAGGGCTGGCGCGCAGGGAGGCAGCTGCGGGAATGTTGGTCGAATTGCAAATTGCATATAAGGGGGATGAGCAGTATGAGTTTTGTACCTTATGTCATTGAGCAGACGGGTCGGGGCGAGCGCTCCTACGATATTTATTCGAGATTGCTGAAGGATCGTATCATTTTCCTGGGAGAGGAAGTGACCGATGTAAGTGCGAATCTGATCGTTGCGCAGCTTCTGTTTCTGGAATCAGAAGATCCGAACAAGGACATTCACCTGTATATCAACAGCCCGGGAGGTTCTGTCTCTGCGGGCATGGCGATTTACGATACCATGCATTATGTAAAGTGCGATGTCTCTACGATCTGCATGGGCATGGCTGCAAGCATGGGAGCCTTTTTGCTGGCGGGCGGCCAGAAAGGAAAGCGCTTTGCGCTTCCGAATGCAGAGGTGATGATCCATCAGCCATCCGGCGGAGCGCAGGGGCAGGCGACGGATATTAAGATTGTAGCGGATCAGATTTTACGGACGAAAAAAAAGCTGAATGAGATGCTTGCTGAGAACACCGGACAGCCGTTTGATGTGATCGCGGCGGATACGGAGAGAGACAACTGGATGACTGCCGAGCAGGCAAAGGCTTATGGCCTGATCGACGAGGTAGTGACGTCCAGGTAAAAAGATGTGGGACTGTTACAAAGATGGGTTTGCGGCAGTCCCTTATATTGATTTAATCAGAGGTGGAGATATGCCGGGGAAATTGATTGAGAAAGTCAGATGCTCTTTCTGCAATAAGACAGAGGATCAGGTACGTAAGCTGATCGCAGGTCCGAATGGAGTATATATCTGCGACGAATGTATTGACATCTGCTCGGAGATCGTGGAAGAAGAGCTGGCAGAGGAGTATCTGGGCGATGACCCGGATGCGATCAATCTGCTGAAGCCGGCTCAGATCAAGGAATTTCTGGACGACTATGTGATCGGGCAGGATGCCGCGAAAAAAGCGCTTTCTGTGGCGGTCTACAACCATTACAAGAGAATTACCAGCGGGAAATATCTGGATGTGGAGCTTCAGAAGAGCAATATTCTGATGCTGGGACCGACTGGCTGCGGGAAGACGCTGCTTGCACAGACACTGGCCCGGCTTTTGAATGTTCCGTTTGCAATCGCGGATGCGACCGCTCTGACGGAGGCCGGCTATGTCGGTGAGGATGTTGAGAATATTCTACTGAAGATTATTCAGGCGGCGGACTACGATATCCAGAAAGCAGAGCACGGTATTATTTATATTGATGAGATTGACAAGATTACCCGCAAGTCTGAGAATGCTTCCATCACGAGAGATGTCTCAGGCGAAGGCGTGCAGCAGGCGCTGCTGAAGATTCTTGAGGGAACGGTTGCCTCAGTGCCGCCGCAGGGAGGAAGAAAGCATCCGCATCAGGAACTTCTGCAGATCGACACAACCAATATTCTGTTTATCTGCGGCGGAGCCTTTGAAGGGCTGGATAAAATTATTGAGACTCGTATGGACCGTAAGGGGATCGGTTTTGGTTCGGAGCTGACGCAGAACAGTGACCGCAATGTCGGAGAGGTTCTGAAGCAGGCACTGCCGGAGGACTTTATCAAGTTCGGAATGATTCCGGAATTTATGGGCCGTGTGCCGGTAGTGGTTTCTCTGGAGGAACTGGACCGTGATGCACTGATCCGTATTCTGACGGAGCCGAAAAATGCGATCATCAAGCAGTATCAGGGATTGTTTGGGCTGGATGATGTGGAGCTTACCTTTACGCCGGAAGCGATTGAGGCGATCGCGGACAGGACGATCAAGCGGAAGACAGGTGCGAGAGGCCTTCGCGCGATCATGGAGACTGCCATGATGGATATTATGTTCCGGATTCCGTCAGACAACACGATTGCGACCTGCCTTGTGACGAAAGAGACCATAGAAGGCACCGGGGAGCCGGAACTGACTTACCGCACAGATGATATGACACCAAGAAGAAAGCGCAGATTCGGGTTTGTGGAGGCGTCGGCCTGATGTCTGTGAGTGATTCACGGATCACGGGTTTCCCCGAATTATGCGGGCATGAACAATAAGAGAGATAAACATGGGAGACATGGTAAGAACGCTGCCGGTACTGCCGCTTCGCGGACTGACGGTATTTCCAACGATGATTGTCAGTTTTGACATCAGCCGGGAATCTTCAATCCGTGCCGTGGAAGCGGCAATGGAGGCAGATCAGATTATATTGATAGTGACGCAGAAAGACCCGGATAAGAATAATCCGGGTCTGCGGGATTTATACGGAATCGGTGTGGCAGCAAAAATCCTGAATGTGGCAAAACTTCCGAAGCATCTGGTGCGGGTGCGGATAGAGGGATTGTCACGTGCCCGCCTGTGTCCCGACGCGGCGGAGCCGTTCGCTGAAAGCATGGCTGTGCCGGATGAGAAAACATCGGCGGATTCGGAAGCATCGAAGAACGATTATCTGAAAGCAGAGACGCAGCTTCTGGAAGATGAGCCGGTCGACTACGATGAGATCCTGTGGGAAGCGATGGTGCGGGGTCTGAAAGATCAGCTGACGCGCTATGGCCAGCTGAATCAGAAGTTTGGCAAAGAGACGGTTCCAAGACTGCTGGCCATGGACGATCTGGAAAAACTGACAATGACGGCCTGCGTACATATTCCTCTGCACTATGAGAGCCGCCAGAAACTTCTTGAAGCAAAGGATATGCTGGAACGCTGCAATCTTTTAAGCACCTTTATCGTGCGTGAGATCAGTATTCTTGAAGTACAGAATGAGATTCAGCAGAAAGTAAAGGCACGTGTGGACAAAAACCAGCGTGAGTATGTGCTGCGGGAGCAGGTTCGTGTGATTCAGGAAGAACTCGGGGAGGATACGCTTTTTGCCGATGTACGGCATTATGAAGAGGCGGCCGGAGAACTCAAAGCGCCGGATGCCGTGAAAGAAAAGATTCATAAAGAAGCGGAGCGCTTAAAAACGATTGGAACAAATTCTGCGGAAAGCCCGGTGATCCGCAGCTACGTGGAGACGCTGCTGGAACTTCCGTGGGACAGGACGTCGGAGGACTGCCATGATCTGAAAAAGGCGAGAAAGATTCTGGATGAGGACCATTACGGGCTGGAAAAAGTGAAAGAACGCATTCTGGAATTTCTTGCGGTCCGTTCGCTGACTGAGAAGGGCGACAGCCCGATTATCTGTCTGGTGGGACCTCCGGGGACGGGAAAGACATCCATCGCACAGTCGATCGCGCGGGCGATGGACAAAAAGTTTGTGCGGATCAGCCTGGGAGGCGTGCGGGACGAGGCCGAGATTCGCGGACACCGGCGCACCTATGTTGGGGCGATGCCGGGACGGATCGCGGAAGGACTGAAGCAGGCCGGGGTGAAAAATCCGCTGATGCTGCTGGACGAGATCGATAAGGTGAGCAGCGACTACAGGGGAGATACCTCCTCAGCTCTGCTTGAAGTGCTGGACTCTGAACAGAATTACCGGTTCCGCGATAACTATGTCGAGCTGCCGCTGGATCTGTCGGAGGTGCTGTTTCTTGCGACAGCGAACGATGTGCACACGATACCGAAACCCTTGCTCGACCGGATGGAGATCATCGAGGTAACGAGCTATACGGCGAATGAGAAGCTGCACATTGCGCGGGAACACCTGATGAAAAAACAGCTTGCGCATAACGGACTGAAAAAGAGCCAGCTGACGATCACGAAATCCGCGATGGGATCGATTATCGAAGGATATACAAAGGAAGCCGGAGTACGACAGCTGGAGCGCAGGATCGGCGAGATCTGCCGGAAAGCGGCACGGGAAATTCTGGAGGATGGTGCGGTTTCCGTGAAAGTGACAAACCGGAATCTGGAGACCTATCTCGGGCGAAAGCACAGCCAGATCCTGAAGCGGAACAAAAAGAACGATGTCGGTATCGTGCGCGGTCTTGCCTGGACGAGTGTCGGCGGCGACACCCTGCAGATCGAAGTAAATACAATGCCCGGAAAGGGAGAGTTCCTGCTGACCGGTCAGCTTGGCGACGTGATGAAGGAATCTGCACGGACGGCGGTCAGCTATGTGCGTTCGCTCGGTGCGGAATATCAGATTGATCCGGAGTTTTTTACGAAAAATGACATTCACATTCATATCCCGGAGGGAGCGGTGCCGAAGGATGGTCCTTCGGCCGGTATCACGATGGCGACCGCCATCCTCTCCGCGATCACGCAGATTCCGGTGCGCGCCGATGTGGCGATGACCGGAGAGATCACGCTGCGCGGACGTGTGCTCGCGATCGGCGGCCTGAAAGAAAAGCTGCTCGCGGCGAAGCAGGCGGGGATCACCACGGTGATTGTTCCGGCCGAGAACAAGCCGGATATTGAAGAGATCCAGGACGAGATTAAAGACGGGCTGAAGCTGAAATATGTCAGCGCGATGCCGGAAGTGCTGAGGGAAGTACTGGTCGGAGAGCAGCCGAAAAGAGCGGATTCACGGGAATAGCCGGAGCGTACAAAATAAATCACCAGCAGAGACAGGGACACTGGTACACAGCGGTACGGATGCAGCTTCGGGGAAAGGAGACAGACGGCATGATCATAAAAAACGCGGCACTGGAAACCGTATGCGGCATTACAAGCAAACTTCCGCAGACGATCTATCCCGAAGTCGCTTTTGCCGGGAAATCCAATGTCGGCAAATCCTCCCTGATCAATACGCTGATGAACCGCAAATCTCTGGCACGCACCAGTTCGCAGCCGGGAAAGACACAGACCATCAATTTTTATAATATCAACAGCCAGTTGTATCTGGTTGATCTGCCGGGCTACGGTTACGCGAAGGTACCGCAGTCGGAAAAGGAAAAATGGGGGAAGATGATCGAGCGCTATCTGCACACATCTTCACAGCTGAAAGCGGTATTTTTGCTGATTGACATTCGCCATGAGCCGGGAGCGAATGATAAGACGATGTACGAGTGGGTCTGCGCGAATGGCTACGAGCCGATCATATTGGCGACCAAGCTGGATAAGATCAAGCGCAGCCAGATACAGAAGCAGCAGAAAATCCTGCGCGAAGGTCTGAAACTTCGTCCAGGCACAAAGCTGATTCCGTTTTCCTCCCAGACCGGACAGGGCAGGGAAGAAGTGTGGCATCTGATTGAGCAGTTTTGTTTTTCCCAGGAGAATTTATCGGAGAAAATGACAGAGTAAAAATGCATTCGCTGAAAGCAAATTTCGCACACAAAAACCGCAGCCACGTGACGGTGTGACTGCGGTTTTTAGTTTGTCATTCTTTTCATGCATATAACTGTTCAGTACCTTTACAGTAAGCACTACATGAACTTCGGTCTGTACTCAGGCCATAGCATTGACTGCTTTCGCAAGGCGGGATACTTTTCTCGCTGCGTTGTTCTTATGATAAACGCCCTTGGTAGCAGCCTTGTCAATGGTAGAAGTAGCAGCCAGCAGAGCCGCCTCAGCTGCAGCCTTGTCATTCGCCGCAACAGCTGCATCTACTTTTTTCATCGCGGTCTTCACAGAAGACTTGATGGCTTTATTTTTGTCATGTCTCTTCTGGGAGACAAGGATTCTTTTCTTCGCAGATTTAATATTTGCCAACTCGAACACCTCCCTGCTTTTTAAGATTTCATTGTTTTGTAAAACGGACACGGTCGTTTTCTTTAAACACACTCAACTATATTAGTCCAATCGGGGAATCCTGTCAAGAATTATTTCCGCCATTGACAGAGAAAAGTGTCAATAGTAAAATGAAGAAAACCGTTCGAATAACATCAAAATGAAAAAGCAGGTGCCAGGCGTCAGCGAAGATGAAAAGAATGATCTGCGTAACTGGTCAGGCATTCTTTTTACGGTGGCGGATCATTTGGGGCAGAGCCGGGAAAATGATATAAAATCAAAAACATAATACATGAGAGAGGATAACAAAATGAGCGATTATAAGCTGGGAACACGCTGTGTACAGGGCGGCTACACACCGGGAAATGGGGAGCCGCGCCAGATACCGATCGTGCAGTCTACCACGTTTCGTTACGCGACGAGCGAGGACATGGGGAAGCTGTTTGATCTTGAAGCAGACGGATACTTTTATTCACGCCTGCAGAATCCGACGAATGATATGGTGGCGGCAAAGATCACAGAGCTGGAGGGCGGAACGGCCGGTATGCTTACCTCGTCCGGGCAGGCGGCAAACTTTTTTGCCCTGTTCAATATCTGTGAGTGCGGCGATCACATCGTTGCGTCGTCCAGTATTTACGGAGGCACGTTCAATCTGATTTCCGTCACGATGGCAAAGATGGGAATTACGTCGACCTTCGTCAGCCCGGATGCGAGCGAGGAAGAGCTGGACGCCGCATTCCGCCCGAACACGAAGGCGGTCTTTGGCGAGACCATCGCGAATCCGGCGCTGACGGTTCTTGATATTGAGAAATTTGCAAAGGCGGCGCATGCGCACGGCGTGCCTCTGATCGTGGACAATACGTTCCCGACGCCGGTCAACTGCCGCCCGTTTGAGTGGGGCGCGGATATCGTCACGCATTCGACGACGAAATACATGGACGGCCACGGAGCGGCGTTAGGCGGCGCGATTATTGACCACGGCGTCTTTGACTGGATGGCGCACGCGGAGAAATTCCCGGGCCTTTGCACGCCGGATGAGAGCTACCACGGGATTACCTACGCGGAGAAGTTTGGAAAAGAGGGCGCATTCATCACCAAGTGCACCTCACAGCTGATGCGCGATTTCGGCTCCATGCAGTCCCCACAGAATGCCTTTATTCTGAACCTCGGTCTGGAATCGCTGCATGTGCGTATGCCGAAGCATGTGGAGAACGCGCAGGCAGTGGCAGAATTTCTGTACAGCCATCCGAAGGTGGCGTATGTGAATTATTCCGGACTTCCGACCGATAAATATTATGAGGTGGCGCAGAAGTACCTGCCGAACGGCGGCTGCGGTGTTGTGTCCTTTGGCTTAAAGGGCGGACGTGAGGCAGCGTCGGTCTTCATGCGCGAACTGAAGCTGGGGGCGATCGAGACCCATGTGGCTGATGCGCGCACCTGCTGCCTGAACCCGGCAACCAGCACCCATCGCCAGATGAATGATGAGCAGCTTAAGGAGGCCGGCGTACCGGCAGAACTGATCCGCATCAGTCTGGGACTGGAGGATAAAGAGGACCTGATCGCGGACATTGCGCATGCGCTGGATGCGATCTGAGCGTCTGACTGCAGCAGTGAATTGAATTTTATTTCCGCCCATTCGGCCCGGCTGCAGACTGATTTGAAAGGCCTGCAGGATTTGTAAAATCAAACTGCCGGGGAAACGGGAAGGTGTGGTATGATGAAACGGATGATTGACATTTGCATTATATACGATAAGGGAGAGAGTCATGCCAGTATTTGATTTCAGCAACAGCCCATCGGAGAAAAAACAGGCGGCAGAATGTACATATACCATTTTCAACTCAAATGAGTCCGCCCCCTCGGCCGAACGGCCGATTCTGGTTCTGGATAACCGCAAAAAGAAGTGGAAACATCATTCAAACGGTATTTTTTCAAAACCGGATCAGAAGACAGCCTTTGAATTTGACGAGGAGGGCGGCACGGAATCCGCGGATATTCTGCTGCTGGATGCCAGGTTTGTCAGTCTGCTGCGCTGGCTTGGAGAAAGCCACATCCGGGTACGCCTTTCCGGAGCAAACCGGGAGGACGGTTACGCGGTTTACCGCATCAGAGAGATTGCGTACGGTGGTGCGACAAAACTGTCTGCGGAGGACGGATTTCTTCAGTTTATGATTGAACGGCTGCTCGCAAGCGACGCGCCGGGAAAGGAGATCGAAGAGGACGAGCAGGAGGAGGCCGGCGACGATATGAAGCTGACCAGCCTGCAGAGCATCACGGATTTTCTGAACTGTGCGGGACGGACGCTGCCCGACAATATACGCCTGTGGGCAAGGCGAAACCTCGCGGTGGCACGTTCTCATGAGGTGACCGCGGAGGAGCGGCGGCATGCACAGAGAGCCCTCTCCATTATGCTGAACATCCACTGGAAGAGCAATTATTTTGAGTCGATCGACCCGCAGGAAGCCAGACGGATCCTGGATGAGGAACTGTATGGCATGGAACGGGTAAAACAGCGCATCATTGAGACGATTATACAGATCAACCGCACGCATACGCTTCCGGCCTACGGTATGCTGCTGGTCGGGCCGGCGGGTACCGGGAAATCGCAGATCGCCTATGCGGTAGCGCGTATTCTGAAGCTGCCGTGGACGACTCTTGACATGAGCTCCATCAACGATCCGGAGCAGCTCACAGGCAGTTCCCGCATTTACTCGAACGCGAAGCCGGGCATCATCATGGAAGCCTTTGCCGCGGCAGGCGAGTCGAATCTGGTCTTTATTATCAACGAGCTGGACAAAGCGGCGACCGGAAAGGGCAACGGCAATCCGGCGGATGTCCTTTTGACGCTGCTGGACAATCTTGGCTTTACGGATAATTACATCGAATGCACGGTGCCGACTGTCGGCGTCTACCCCATCGCGACTGCGAATGATATGAGTCAGATCAGCGCGCCTCTGATGTCGCGCTTTGCCGTCATTGAACTTCCGGATTATACGCCGGAGGAGAAAAAAATTATTTTCTCGCGGTTTGCGCTGCCGAAAGTCCTGAGACGTATGAGCATTCGTGCCGATGAGTGCATTGTGCCTTCCGAAGCTGTCGATGCAGTGATCGAAAAATATTCCAATACGACCGGTATCCGCGATCTGGAACAGGCGGCGGAGCACATTGCTGCAAACACGCTTTATCAGATTGAAGTCAACCATGTGGCGTCTGTAGAGTTTGACGCACAGATTGTGCGGGAACTGCTGGCCTGAGAGGCGCGGATTTTACAATTTTCTGATTGAATTTATATATTATTGATGGTATGATAAAACCAGATTGTTTATTGAAACGGTTTGGATATACATTGGAGGAAATATGGATAATTAGCCTGTACGGCCGCCGCACAGACCGAAAGGAGACTGCGCGTGCGGCATGTATAGAGGGAGAGGATGTCGTGTGGTGAAAAAGAAGAGTGCTGCCTGGGTTCCGCTTTCAATCATGACCGTGCTTGTCTGCACAGGTTATTGTGCTGCTTTCTTTCTGCTCAATGCAGAGAAAGATCGGATAAGCTGGCTCTGGTTTGGAGCCGCTCTTCTTTATTTCTTTCTTACATTTTTTTCTTTTCTGCATATGCGCCGGAATTCCCCTGAACCTTCACGGGCGGCTTTAAACAGCTGTTTTTGCCTGATTTATGCTGTAGTGTCAATTCTTCTGACTGTTCCGAATCGGCCTTTCCGGGATCTGACATTTGAACAGTCTCTTACTGTGTGTCTTTTTATTTCTGTTATTTATCTGATTTTTCGCTTTTTGTTATGGAAAAAGAATCGGAATCAAACGGTCCGGGTGCAGAATCCGATCAGACAGGCGGACGGTTTTATCCGTTCGCTGAACACGGAACTAACTGCGCTGAAGCAGGAAGCTGAGGACAGCGGCCTGAAAGCAGCCGTGGAGCAGCTTCGGGAAGATGTTCAATACAGTGAGCCGGGCGGCAGGGCTGATACGTCGGAACTGGATGAGCGGATCCTCGGCAATATGGATATGCTCAGAGAAGACCTGGAAGAACAGAAAACGGACAGGGCTCTGGAGCGTGTGAAAAAGCTGCGCCAGCTGATTGCCCGGCGAAATGCGCTCGTACGGGAAGGAAACCGTTCATGAGACGCGGGGCTTTGAAAACGGAAGAAAAACTGCGCCGGCTTCGGGTAACGCTGGAACTGTGCCGTGACCGCAACACAGATGCCGATATCGGGGAATCTCTGAACCGCTCCATCCGTCTGGTAAAAGATGTAAAAGACTGCGATGATGACCGGCTTGAGACTCTGCTGGAAGCAGTACGGGAACTGGAAGACGAACTGCGTCGGGAGGATATGTATACGGCACGCGCGGAAGCGCATCGGCTGTCTGAACTGGCGAATGAACTGAGCCATGAGCCGGAAAGGAAGAACAGAATGGGGATTTTAAGCAAAATGTTCGGGGGCAGGAAAAGCGCTGAGGATATTCAGCGGCAGGAGATGGATAAACAGTTTCAGCAGGCAGAAGAAAATATCATGCAGCTGAAAAGACAGATTTCCAGACTTAATGACCAGTGGGAGGCCTGCTATGGTGAATTGCAGAAGCTGGCTGAACAGAGTGTAAAGCTGGATAAAAACAGTCCGCGCTATGCGCAGATCCTTACGGAAGCAAAAGGAAAGCAGAACAGGCTGAAACTTCTGGAAGCACAGATAAAGCAGTATTCCACGGCCATGCAGAACAATTCGGAATATCAGATGCTGCTGGATAACGGCCGTATCAGTGCGGATCTGAGCAGACTGATGCCGGATGCGGCAAAGGCAGAGGTGCTGATGGATCAGATCGTGCAGGACGCGGAGGATGTCGGTGAGAAAGTACAGGATATGGGCGATCTGGTAGAGCGCGGCAGCCGGAGAATGCTGGATGCGATGGGGCAGGGAGTTTCCAGTCCGCAGGACATGGATTTGTTTGAACAGATGCAGCAGACGGCGGCCGGGCAAAGTGAAACGAAGCAGGATGTGACAGAACAGGCGGTTCCGGAAAAGGACGGCCTGCAGAATGAGACGGTGACCGGGATACATCAGGATGAACAGAGGCAGGAAGAGGGGGAGATGGTATGAAACTGTTCAAGTCAAAAGCAGAAAAAGAGATGGAAGCCAGACTGGCGATTCGCCAGGGGATCAATGACCTGAAGAAATATGACCGTACTCTGGAAAAGAAAAAAAGGAAATGATCGAACACGCGCAGACCGCTAAGGCGCAGGGCATTACGCAGCAGTATCAGGTGGCGCTGAGCGGGCTGAAGATGATTCTGTCCTATCAGAAGCGCTGCAAATCCATGATTCTGCAGATACAGATGACGGAAAGCATGCGCGACCTGACGACCATTTCTTCTAAATTTGTAAAAATCATGGGAGATGTGGGGACGGAATTGACAAAGGTGAACAAATCCGTCAATTTTGCGAAGAATCAGCTGGAATTTGAAAAAGGAATGATGGCGGCAGAGAACGCAATGAGCCAGCTGGAGGATTTCATGGAAGATGCCGGAATGTCATTTGAGGACGCGGAGGACGACCAGAGCCTGGATGAGGAGGTCGCAAATCTGATTGATGCGACAGGAGCGGCGAAGGTAGACGCCATGGATGCGGAGATTGACAGCCTGCTTGCGGAGATTCAGAAGAAGAACCAGACTGTGAAGGAGTGACGGCGGCATGAACAACGGGCAGGGATTTTCCTATCAGATTTATGAGACATATTACAGGCAGGCGAAGGAAGCGTACGCGGCCGGCCGTATGGGAGAAGCCAGAAAAATGTATTTCAATGCCGCAACGTCTTTGCTGAAAACGGCAAAAGAGACGGACGGAGAGATGAAAGAGGCGCTGATGAGGCGATCCCGCAAGCTGATGCAGCTGGCTGAGAGTATTCCTGATGATTCTGATGCTTCCGGAAGTCCGGCCGCAGGGGAACAGCGCACCGTCCGTGAAAGCCGTGAGACCGCTTCAGATTCACGCTCCCGCCAGCCGGAAGAAGGTCAGAAGGTGTGGAGAGAAAGCGGCAATCCGGGTGTGTACTTTGATGATATAGCCGGGCTGTCGGATGTGAAAGAGAGTATCCGCACCCGGGTGATTCTTCCGAGACTGCATCCGGAAGTGTACACTCTTTTCCGAAGAGAAGAAAAGGGAGGCATTCTCCTTTACGGACCTCCGGGAACGGGCAAGACCATGATAGCGAAGGCAATCGCGACGGAGATTGACGCAAAATTTTATTCCATCCGCTGTTCTGATATTGTGGGAAAGTATTTTGGCGAGGCGGAAAAGAATGTGCGCGGGCTGTTTGATACCGCGCGGCAGAATGAGAACGCGATTCTTTTCTTTGATGAATTTGAGGCCCTGGCAGCGAAACGCGGAGGCAATTCTACGGTCATGAACCGGCTGGTACCGGAACTGTTAAGCCAGATTGACGGCTTTCAGGATAAAAAGCAGGGAAATCTGCTGCTGATCGCGGCGACGAACCGGCCATGGGATATTGACAGCGCGTTTTTGCGTCCGCCGCGTCTGACTGAGAAAATTTATGTGGGGCTGCCGGATTACGAAGCGCGGCTCTTTATCGCGGACAAAGAATTTCGGGCTGTCCCGTGTGAGATGGAGAATCTTCCGGAACTGATAGCGAAAGCAACGGACGGCTGTAACGCGGCGGATATCGTGGCGGCCTGCGGCCGGATTAAGGATAATGCGATCCGGTATGTGATCGACCAGACGCAGAAGGAAGGAATGGTCCGCTGGGAGGATGTCAGACCGGTGCTCAGTCAGTGTCAGTCCTCGGTTCAGCAGCAGGATCTGGAACAGATCCGACGTTGGGAAGAATCTCAGAATAAATGATGCATAGATCAGATTATGCACGGCGTGAAGGCTGTGACAGCAGATACAGGGGGAAAACTCATGGGATATAAGTGTCCGACATGTGGAAAAAATGACATACGGATTTTTTCGAAAGGCAGCTGCGTTGTCTGCCACTGTGACGCCTGCGGCGGATGGAACGGACTGGAAGGCGACCAGAACGGAATGAACCGCCTGATTGAAGAATCCAAGGCGGAAGTAAAGAGAGAGGAAGCCTACAATCTGGCTCTTTCCCATGCGCAGCGTGCAAAGAAAGAGAATTCTCCCGAAGCCTATATGAAAGCAAAAAAGGAATTTGATAATCTGGGAGAGTTTAAAGACGCGCAGCAGCAGGCGAAGGCCTGCTGGGACGCGGCGCACCGGATCAGCGTCAGGAAACAGAAACGCATCGGGATGATCGTGCTGGCCGCCGCTGTCCTGATTGTTGTTCTGGCATCTGCATATGTGGTGAAGGTGCTGCGGCCGTCACAGATTTACCAGCAGGCACAGACTCTCTATGAGGCCGGAGATTATTCGGGCGCTCTGGAAAAATACAATGCGGACGGAAATTATAAGGACAGCAAAAGCCGGGCAATTCTCTGTACGGCCCTTTTGAACCTGCAGTCCGGAGATCCGGAAAGCGCTCTGCAGAGTCTGGTTTCCCTGCAGGAGGATGGAGAAAAGAAGCTGGCGGCGACATTGGCATCGGCTTTAAGCGATGCCGTAGCTTCCTGGCAGGAGGAAGGCATTTCGGCGGAGACTCTTCTCTGGATGCTGACACAGCAGGAAACCTTTGACCCGGATGGGGAGCTGGACGCGGAAACGCTGGCGCTGGAAGCACATTTGCTGCTTGCGGATACGGAAAACGCGGTGGACTGGTATGTGCCGGAATCGGACGAGGACGCTGCGGAGCAGCTTATGATCCTGAGAACGGACGGCTCTGTGGAAGCATATCAGCTGACGGACACCGGAAATGAGACGCTGACACTGAACCGTGCCCAGCTGGCGGACGCTCTGCTGACATTTGGCTTGCGTCTGCTGGAAAACGATCCCGAGACGGCGCTTGCCTGTGACCTGACAGCACTGGAGGAACGGACGGACACGGAAGCCCGTACGGCCTGCGTCAGTGCGTATCAGCAGTGTGCGTTAAAACATGAGGAGACGGAGGACTATGACTCGGCGCTGGCGGATGCGCTGGCGGGATTTGATATCAGCCCCTCCGCGGAGACGTTTACTTTCTATGTAGAACTGATGCAGCGGCGCTGTGCGGCTGAGGAAGATCAGGAGACAGGGATTGCCCTGTGGAGAACTTTTATTGAAGAAACAGACGCATCCTTTGCTTATTATGAGATGGAAGACGAAACACAGGCCTATACCGCGCAGCTTTGCCTGAATTATGCGCTTTCACTGGCTTCCTGGTGTGATGATGCCTCAATCGTGTGGTTTGAGGAAGCGAAAGCGGAAGGCGCGGATATCGAAGAAGGACTGACGGAGGCTCTGGGATATTTTACACCGTGCCGCACCAGCGTGGAACTTCGGATGATGCTTCTGGATGAACTGGAGGAAGGATCGGAAGCGTATGAGGAGCAGGAAGCCCTGCTTTCTGATGAACTGATACAGCTGCTTGACGGAAATGGGAGCGCTGCTGCGCTGACAGATGCGACGGACCGGCTGGTACTGCTTTTGTGGGCGGTGGAGCTGGACGCGCTGGCAGAAGATACGGATGTGATGAGTCTGTATTATGCTGCGCTGGAGGATGCGGCCGGTGCGGCCACCATGCTTGGCTATACTTATGAGGACTGGAATCAGAATGGATGGCCGGACCTGATCGGGCTGGATGCACAGGGTCGGCTTGTGGATTATTCTGTGACATCTGAGGAGGTCCTCTGCTATACACAGGAGGAAAGCGGCTTTTCAGACATGCAGATTCTGGAAGACGATCAGGTACGTGTTCTGGCAATGGATGCGGAAGGCACAGCTTTTGCGGTCTATGTGATGGAAGACGGTGTGCCGGTGAGACAGTTCGCTGTCGACGGCGTTGTGTCTCTTACACAGTCGGATCATACGCTGACCTATGATGTGGCGCTGGAATGCAGCATTGAGCGGTATCAGAGGTGTACCTATGAAATAGGAGTCAGCTCCGACCAGGCCGTTGAGCAGGAAATCCTATGGCCGGAGGAAGACTATCCTCTGCCGGAGACGCCTCAGGCAGCTGTGGAGCAGGCTCTGGAGGCATATGCGCTTGGACTCGATGAAGAATATGCGCTGCTGGTGGCTGAAGGAACGATTGATGGATGGATGTCTTATGAGATGCTTGGCACTCTGCCGGCTCCGTCATTCCCGCTTTCTCTGACAGCAGACAGTTATTGGTCTGAGGATGGTTTTGAACTGGTTCGTGCGGCATACGCAGCCGCTGACGGTACGGTTATCCGCTATTTTACGCTGAATCAGGATGAAGCCGGCGTCTGGAGGCTGGCCGGTGTCTCTGAAACGGCTCTTATGGAGGAGACAGAGAGTACCGGGGAGCCGGATGAAAATGAGGAAAACACAGAAGAGGAAGACACTGCAGAGTCATTGAGCCTGCTGCTCTGTCTGAATCAGGAATCGCAGGATATGCTCACCGAGGCAGGAGAGAGCCGGACCTATGAGGTCATTCTTCCCTATGACGCAAGGGTGTACATGTCCTGGCAGTCCGGGTCTGAGAATGGTTCCAAAACGGCTTATCAGGTCGTACTCTGCAAGGAGGACGCGCAGAACGATCCGATCTTTTCCTACAGCCTGAAAGCATCCGCGTCGACGCAGCAGTCCCAGACGATGCTTCTTTCGGCAGGAACCTATCAGCTGACTGTGACGGCGGGAGAACAGGATTTTGGAGAGTATACGGTGGCGCTGCTGGCGGAAGCCGGTATTGTGATCGAGGAAGAGTCGAACGATGAAGTGGGGACTGCAAATACGATTGGGACGAACGCAGCAATCTATGCCACACTGAGCGAGGAGACGGATGCGGACTTCTACAAGTTTATACTGGAGAATCCGGCGTCGGTGACGATTCAGCTGGATGCAGATGCGGAGCAGGAATTTCAGGTCTCTCTGTATGCGCAGCTTCCGAACGAGGAAAATACTTATCAGACGACGATGGTGAACAGCCTTGCCGGCGGAGGAACGACAGAGACGACAGCGCTGGCCGCGGGAAATTATATTGTGAAGGTAGAATCGGATGGGGAATGGACCGGCGATGAATATGCGCTGACGGTGCTGGCGGAGGAAAACGAGAACGGAGAAGCAGAACCAAATAATACATTGGCGACCGCGACTCCGCTGCAGACCGGCAGCGAGATTCAGGCAGCGGCCGGCACAAACGGTGATATTGATTATTTCTCCTTTACTCTGGACACTGCATCGAAAGTGGGCGTGTCATTTGCATTCCCGGTGACCACGAGTGATAAGGAGACCTACACGATTTCTCTGGTATCTGATTCAGATGCGGTGATCTGGAGCGCTTCTGCAATCGGTACGGAGGGAACCGTTACATCCGCTGACCTTGTCCTGCCGGCAGGAACGTACGCGGTAAAGATAGAAAATCTTAAATGGAGCAGCAGCAATGACAACAGCTATTCGCTGCTGGTTTCCGCGGAAACGGTTGATGCGGAGACGGAACCGAATGACAGCCTGACTTCGAACGCTACAGAGCTGGCACTGAACACAACGGTTTACGGAAGCATTCTGCCTCTTACGGAAGGGCAGACGCAGGACATTGATAATTATACATTTACGCTCGAGACGGCGGGTTGTGTGACCGTGCAGCTTGATTATGAGGAGCAGGATGCTTCTTCATCGGTTTATCAGATTACGCTTGCGGATGCGGATGCGGTATCCATATGGAGCGGAACGGCATCCGGCAAGGAACAGGTGCTTACCAGCGGGCAGATCTGGCTGGACGCCGGAGTCTACCTGATCCAGCTGCGGGAAGGGAAACAGAATACTCCTGCCGCATATCAGCTGAGTGTGGCCTGTGAGACGGATGAGTACAGCGAGCGTGAGATCAACGATACCGAAGCGGTTCCTCTGACATTAGGGACGCCGATACATGGCTCAGTGGCGACGGAGACGGATGTAGACTGTTTTGCGTTTACTCTGACGGAGCAGACAACCCTGCATCTGACCTGCAGCGCGGCGGAAGCCGAATCAGGCAGTTTGCTCCTTACGATTCTGCAGGATGGAGAGGCACTCTGGGACAAAGAATTTCTTCTGGCAGAGGGAGAGATGAGCCAGTCGCTTCAGATCCCTGCAGGCAGCTATGTGCTTGAGGTAAGCGCCGGCGAAGACTGGAGCAATGCCGCTTATGAGTTAAGTCTTGGAAATTGATGAAACCGGTAATGGAATACGCGTAAGGGAGGGAAAAACTATGGCGTTACATATAACAGATGTATTGGAATACGGCGGTACACCGGAGGATCTTGTCTGGAAATCCGACATCGTCAATTTCAATAATAATTCCAGGGTGATTGTTCGCGCCTCACAGGAAGCGGTTTACCTGAGCGGCGGCGTGATGAGTGAGACCATGGAATCCGGGACACATATTCTGAAATCCGGGAACCTGCCGGGATTTCGCCGCATTCAGGGATTCTTCAACGGTGGGAAAACTGTGACGACGGGCGAGGTTTATTTCTTCAACCTTGCCGTAGTTCGGCCAATCGAATGGGGAACCAGAGAAACGGTGGAGATGATGGATCCGGTTTACCATGTCCCGATTCGTGTGGGTGCCGGAGGCACCATGCATATTCAGGTTGCCAACAGCCGCAAGCTGCTGGAAAAGCTGGTGGGAATGCAGGAATCTTTTACCAGAAAGCAGATGGATGAATTTTTCCGCGGTGTCATGGCAGGCTGTGTCGGCAATCACTTAAGCAACGCGCTCTCTGAATGCGGAAAGAGCTCTCTTGAGTTTTCCAAGGAACTTCGGCAGCTGTCCGAAGATTTGAAAGACATTCTCTCAAAGGAATTTGAAGACTACGGACTGAAACTTGAGAAATTCTTTGTGGACCGTGTCCGTGTCGAGGATAAGGACATCCAGAAAGTTCGTGAGATTCTTACGAATACCGGAATTGATACGCTTCAGAATGAACAGGAAATGAAAAATGTTCTAAAGCGCGGCGAGATCGAGCGGCTGAAGGCGGAGAATGAGGCCGCCGTGAAAAAGGTCAGAGTCGATACGAATGTCTATGAGACGGTTGCTACCGGCCATGCGGAGAATGCCCTGAAAGCAGAGGAAGGCCAGGTACAGGCACAGACCAATGCGGCGCTGGGCATCACAGAGAAAGAGAAGCTGGCGTTTGGCGTGATGGACAACATTTCGGCAAACACAGGCGCTTCGACCGGAAGCGGTGAGATGTTCATGAGCGGCGGACCGTTTTCACAGGTGGGAATGGGAGCGGTGGTCCATGGCAATACCGGCGCAAATGCTGCGGCCGCCGTAGAAGGCGTGAAAGCGATCCTGAACAACCAGGGAGTGACGCCGCAGCCGGCTGCTTCGCCTGCAGGACAGATGTCCGGGACTGCTGCTTCGGAAGATCCGGAAGAGAAACTAGCAAGGGAATATAAGAGAGCACGCGATTTCCTGAAGCAGGATTTTGACGATGGTGTACTCACCCGCGACGAATACAAAGAGGAACTCGCGAAACTGCGCGAGAAGTATGCGAGCGGAAATTAAATTTATTATGCAGAAGGATATGAAAGGAGAAAGATCATGAAAAAGAGAGCACTGTTGTTGGCTGCGGCGGTTTTGCTTACGCAGTCGGTTCCGGCTCTGGCAGAGGACCAGGCGGAGGATGTCACACTCATCGGAGGAAGCACGGCGGATGAGATTTCCGTTGGCGAAACGGTGGATTTGGGAGATTATGAGATTACGGTCTCCAATGTTCTGGTTGATCAGAGCGCGGGTATTGCGGTAGCAGACCCGGCACATAAATATCTCAGTTTTGATGTTACGGTGCTGAACTGGATGCTGGATGACCTGACGGTGGATCCGATCAACTCCTGGTCGGTAACCTATGCCGGAGAATATGATTACAGCTGTGCGGTATATGCATCTTCTGCAGTCGGCACATGGGAAGGCACGGCAGTATCTGATTCGGATGGACTGGAGATCAACTATATCATTGAAATTACTTCTCAGGATGAAGAGGGCAACCTGTCCGGTACGATGTCCCGTATGGCGGACGATGATCCGTCTCTGGTAGCTTCCACCTGGTATGTATATGGCTATTATGACAGCTCTAACGGTGAGATCTCACTGGCTTATGGGGACTATATTCAGGATGGATACGGAAGATCTTCCCTGCTGGGGAACCTGAAGGGCTCTGTTCTGGATGCGACAATGTTCTGGGAAGGCTTTACCGAGCAGGGAGAGATCGCTCTGACGATGAACGAGGACTCCATGACAGAGAATCTGTCTTACAGTTCGGTCATTGCACCGCTGGTAGAGCAGAATTATTCCATCAACGTGCTGCTTCCGAACGAAGCTGCGGACGGCCTGGCGGGCGGATTTCTGGTACTGAATATGGTGGTTGGCGAAGAGACGTATACGGTCACCCTGGAGTGAAAGGAGTAAAATCATGAAAAAGAGAATAGCAATAATCGTAACCTCATGTATGCTGGCGCTGTCTCTGACGGGAATCGTATACGCGGAAGAAGAAGCGGCAGAGGAAACAGTTGAAATTATCGGGGCGGAAGAGAGCACTCTTGAACTTGGAGAAGCGGTAGAGCTTTCGGGCCTTACGGTTCAGACACAGAGCATGGAGGCTTATGCGGCGGAAGACGAACACTACGTGGAACTGTACGTGAGCCTGCTGCTCAAAAATACAGGAACGGAGGACTGTGATGTCTCAGAAGAGATGACGGCTTCCCTCGACTATATGAGCCGCTATCAGTTCGAGATGGACATTGATCACTTCGTGTTCCCGACAGAAACAAAAAAGACTGTGACGGATTATGTACTGGATCCGCTCTGCGAGATGACGGTCGTACTTCATACGCAGATCCCGAACGCGGTTGTAGAGCGGGAAGGGGAACTGACGATGACAATCTCCTGCGGCGGCGACAGCGAGGATTTTTCACTTAGCGTTTCTGACATTGGGACGGTTCAGGATACGAAATATGCGGCGAAAATTCCTTCTACGGCTCAGGTCTGGAACGGTCACAGCTATGAGATTTATACCCCGAAAGATATGGGGATTGAAACCTATGACGAAGCGGAAGCATATTGTGAATCCCTCGGCGGACATCTGGCTACGATCACTTCCGCGGCTGAGAATCAGGTGATCCAGTATTTCAGAAACAGTGTATGGAATAAGGGCGATGTATTTTTCGGCTTCACAGATCAGGCCATCGAGGGTGTATTTGTCTGGGAAAACGGTGAGGACTCGACCTATACCAACTGGGACGAGGGAGAGCCGAATGATAAGAGTGAGCAGGACTACGTGCAGATGTATTCCAACGGTACCTGGGATGATGATGATTTCGGTGACAACTTTGTCTGCGAATGGGATACAGTAGGGTGAAGTCCTCATGTAATCATATGAAGTAATTTGTATCCAGACTATGTATGTCTGAGTCGCATATCTGTTTTTTGGGAGGCGAATAAATGAGCAGAAAGATAAAAGCCACATTGCTGGGCGTATGCATGCTGCTGGCAGTCACACCTGGAAGCGTTATGGCAGAATCAGTAGAGATCATAGGTGAAGATACAATCGCGGCAGGAATCGGTGAGGAGACGGAGGTATCGTCTCTGGTGATGCAGATGGAAAGCATCGAAGCATACGAATCAACCGAGGAAGATTATGTGGAACTGTATGCGAATCTGCTGGTCCGAAATATGGATTATGAAGATTATGCGGTGAAAGAGGATCTGACTGCATCGATGCAATATATGTCCCGGTATGAGTTTGAGATGGATATTGAGGGGTTTGCATTTCCAACAGACCCCTCGCAGACAGTGACGGACTATGTTCTGGATCCTCTGTGTGAGATGATTGTGCTTCTTCACGCGCAGGTGCCGTCTACGATTGCGGAAATGGAAGGGGAACTGCTGCTTACAGTGGAATGCAGCAAAGGAACAGCGCAGTTTTCTTTGTCGAGTGCGGACATCGGAGAAGTGAAGACAGGAACAAGAGTGTCGAAAATCCGGACAGAGCTGGTAAGCGAAGAGGAACGGGGGTATATCGGTATTTCTTATAACGAAATGACATCTGATCAGGTTGAAACATATGATATGCCGGAAGGATTGTACATAGCAGAAGTAGTGGAGGATAGTCCGGCGTATAACGCCGGAGTTATAGCTGGATATATTCTTACAGAATTTGACGGTATAAGTATAAGTACAACGGCGGAACTGCAGGACCTCATTCAATATTACGCAGCAGGCGAAACAGTTTCTGTTGTGGTAAGCTATCAGTCTCAAGGCGAATATGTTGAGGAAACGCTGAGCATCACATTGGGCTTGCGTTCGGATTATCAGTAATAAGACGATAATTGTCGGAAAAAGCGGGGTGAATGAAATGAAAGCAAAATGCTTGTTTCTGGCGGCTGCCCTTTTGACAATGACATGGTGTGAGGTGTATGCCGCGGAAGCAGAAGAAGTCCAGATTATCAGGAACACAGGAGAGCAGAGTCTTTCCGTCGGAGAGACGGTATCTCTGGAGAATTATGATATCACAATCTCAACCGTAGAAATTGCACAGACAGCGGGAAGCGCTGAGGCAGATCCTGCACACAAGTATCTGTGTTTCAGTGTTGAGATCCTGAACTGGATGGAAGAGGATATTACGGTGGATCCGGTTTCTGACTGGGCGATTTATTATGTGGATTATCGGTTTGGCTGTGCTTTGAATACAGAAGCAGAGACAATCGACTCAGAAGAAACTGATGAATCTCAGACAGAGACGACAGGCTCAGTAGAAACCGCAGAATCCCGGACGGTGATTGCCCCTCTCGTGAAAAAAGAGTTTTCCCTGTGTGTGCTGCTTCCAAATCTGGCAGCTGACGGATTGGAGAGCGGTGCTCTCACTTTGAGTCTTTCGATAGGAGACGAAACGTATTCTGCGATTTTGGAATGATTACCTGCGGATAATACTTTGGCATTTAGTAGACAGCCGACCGGATGAACTACGGTCGGCTGTTTTTAAGGCTCCTGTGAAAACGTGGCTTGCTAAGAGGTGCGGAACGTGGTAATCTAAGAAAGCGATGGAACTGTATTCGTTTGCGGAAAGAAATATCAATGCGGATTTAAGAAGATTCGGGAGGCGGTAGATCAATGGCTAATACATTAAAATGATGGGATACGCCACTAAGTGAGCAGATCTGTAATGCTGGAAGTGAGTTCGCCAGAGCAATCCGCCGCAAAAATAAGAATGATAAACTGGGTGCCTCAGAGTTCTGTATTCATGCGATAGAGATGCTCTGTTATACGAAGCTGGACCCGAAGAATGCGAAGTGCGTAAAGCAGCATTCCTATGCGCAGGAAGAAATCCTGGATTATATTTTGGGTGATAATCTGTATCAGAATGACGATCAGTCGATTATGAAATGGTATGACGCGTTTTTGCAATAGAAGGAGAACCAAAATGAAACTGAAACAGCTGTTGGAACCAATAAGTTATGAGTGCGTGCAGGGAACGACGGAAACGGAAGTAAAGAATCTGGTAAATGATTCGCGGAAAGTGGAGGAAGGCTCTCTTTTTTTCTGTATCAAGGGTGCAGTGACAGATGGCCACAGGTACGTGCCGGACGTGGTGGCGAAGGGCGCGAAGGTGCTGGTGGTGCAGGACGAGGTTCAGGCGCCGGATGAAGTGACAGTGATTCAGGTGGCGGATACGCGGTACGCGATGGCGCTGATATCGGCGGCCTGGTTTGGATATCCGGCGAATGAAATGCGTGTGATAGGCGTGACCGGGACAAAGGGAAAGACGACCACGACCTACATGGTGAAGTCCATTCTCGAATCGGCGGGCTATAAGGTCGGGCTGATCGGCACGATTGAGGCAATCATCGGCGATGAGAGGATTCCGGCACACAACACGACGCCGGAGTCCTACACGATTCAGGAGTATTTCCGACGCATGGCGGATGCGGGCTGCCAGGTGGTAGTAATGGAGGTGTCCTCGCAGGGACTGATGCTGGAGCGCACGGCGGGGATTCCGTTTGAGATTGGTATTTTTACAAATATTGAGCCGGATCACATCGGTCCGGCGGAACATGCCAGCTTCGAGGACTATCTGGAGTGCAAAAGCCGTTTGTTCAAACAGTGCAAATATGGAATCCTGAATGCGGATGACGCACATCTGGAAGCAATCCTGAAAGGGCATACCTGCGAAGTAGAGACCTTTGGCCTGTCGGAGAAAGCCGGGGTGCGCGCAGAGAATATGAAGCTGGTGTCGCGGCCGGGGTATCTGGGAATCGCGTATACAGTATCATGGAAGAACAAAACTGCTGCGGGTATGTCAGAACAGAGCAATGGCTCTGCTGATACGCAGAATATCGCTCAGAATGGGGTGCCTGATAACGCAGAAAGGTTAGATGCGGACGAAACGCGCTTTGATGTGGAGATTGACATTCCGGGTAAATTCAGCGTATATAATTCCCTGACGGCGATCGCGATCTGCCGGCATTTTCATGTCAGCATCGAAGATATCTCTAAGGCGCTGAAAGAAGCAAAGGTAAAAGGGCGCGTGGAACTGATCAAAGTATCCGATGAATTTACGCTGATGATTGACTACGCGCACAATGCGATGGCGCTGGAAAGCCTTCTGGAGACGCTGCGCGAATACCATCCGCACCGTCTGATCTGTGTGTTCGGCTGCGGAGGCAACCGCTCGAAGCTGCGCCGCTATGAGATGGGCGAGGTATCCGGAAGATTAGCGGATCTGACGGTGATCACATCAGACAATCCGCGCTTTGAGGAGCCGGAGGCGATCATCGAGGATATTGTGACCGGCATGAAAAAGACAGACGGGAAGTACATTAAGATTACAGATCGGAAAGAAGCAATCGCCTGGGCGATTCACCACGGCGAACCGGGGGATATCATCGTCCTTGCAGGAAAGGGACACGAGGACTATCAGGAGATCCGAGGGGTGCAGTATCCGATGGATGAGCGTGTGCTGATCCGGGAGATTCTGGAGGAAGATGAGAAACGGTAAGATTACAGGCTGCGTTGGATGCTGAGGCATATATTCTGGCACGGATGTGGCCTGCAATGGAGTTAAGAAGGTGACGCATGACATTATACGCGGATATCATCATTGATATCTCACTGAATAAACTGGACCAGACGTTTCAGTACCGGATACCGGATGCACTCGCGGAATCGCTGGAGCCGGGGGATGTAGTGGAGGTGCCGTTCGGACGCGGCGACCGTTCAGCGAAGGGGTATGTAATGCAGATTTCGCCGACCCCAGCCTGTGCGCCGGAAAAGATCAAGACGATCCGGCAGCGGATAACGAGCATTGGCGGCGCGGAGTCAAAGCTGACAGCTCTGGCTCTCTGGATGCGCGATTACTACGGATCGACTACAGTGCAGGCGCTGCGCACGGTGCTCCCGTTTCGCAGCAGCGCGCCGCAGAAAAAGAAAAAACGGGTGGTGCTGATTCTGGACGCAAAGGAGGCAGCGTTACGGCTTGTGGAATTCAGGAAGAAGCATCAGACTGCGAGGGCACGGCTTCTGGAAGCACTGATAGAGGAACCGATCCTTCCGCAGGAGGCGGTGACCGGTACTTTACGGATCACGCAGCCGGTGCTGCGTTCCATGGAAGAACTGGGGATCATCCGCTGCGAGTCGGAGCAGGTCTATCGGACTCCGGCGGTACTCGAACAGCTGCGGGAGGAGATGAAAAACCGGGAAAAGGGAATCGATTGTGATACATTACGGAATGAAGATGCGGATACTTATCTGCAGGATGATACGGCAGAGACATTTGGAAAAAGTGAAAACCGTACGCCTGATTCAGTAACCGGATTTTTATTGACCGAAGAGCAGCAAACTGTAGTAAATGAAATTTGCGGAAGCACCTGCACCGAATTTCTCATTCATGGTGTGACGGGCAGCGGCAAGACGGCAGTCTATATGGAACTGATCGCAAAGACGATCTCACGCGGCCAGCAGGCAATTCTGCTGATTCCGGAGATTTCGCTGACCTATCAGAACGTCGTCCGTTTCTACCACGCGTTTGGCGACCGGATTTCGATCCTGCACTCCAGACTGTCACAGGCAGAACGGTTTGACCAGTTTGAGCGGGCGAAAGCGGGAGATATAGATGTGATGATTGGCCCGCGCTCCGCGCTGTTTACCCCTTTTGAACATCTGGGGCTGATCATTATCGATGAGGAGCATGAGCCTTCTTACAAAAGTGAGACGACGCCGCGCTATGATGCGCGGGAGGTCGCACGCAAACGGGCGGCGCTGGAGGGAGCAGTTCTGGTACTTGGATCTGCGACTCCGTCTTTGGAATCCTATTATGCCGCGATGCGCGGACAAAGCCGGCTGCTTGTAATGAAACACAGGGCGACCGGATCGCAGCTGGCGGATGTCTCCGTGGTGGATATGAGAAAAGAACTTCGGGATGGCAACAGTTCAATCTTAAGTCGGCCTCTGGCAGAAAAAATGCGCGCTGTTCTGGAACGGGGGCAGCAAAGCATGTTGTTTTTAAACCGCAGGGGTTATGCAGGGTTTTACTCTTGCCGTTCCTGCGGCCATGTGGTAAAATGCCCGCATTGTGATGTTTCTCTTTCCCTGCATTTTGGAGACGGCGCCCGTGGAGGACGGCTGGTCTGTCATTATTGCGGCTATGAAGAGCCGGTCATGAAAAAATGTCCGCATTGCGGTTCGCCGTTTATCGGTGGATTCAAGGCGGGGACGCAGCAGATAGAAACGGTTGTGGCGGGAGTTTTTCCACAGGCGAGGATTCTCAGGATGGATGCGGACACGACCCGGGGAAAGGACGGACACGCGGAAATTCTTCGCGCGTTCGGCAGACACGAGGCGGATATCCTGATTGGCACACAGATGATTGTGAAAGGACATGATTTTCCGCAGGTGGCGCTGGTCGGTGCGCTCGCGGCTGATCTCTCTTTAAACAGCAGCGATTTCCGTGCCGCGGAGCGGACTTATCAGCTGCTCGCGCAGGCTGCAGGCCGGGCCGGGCGCGGGGAGATACCGGGGGAAATGGTGATTCAGACCTATCGCCCCGATCATTACGCCATCCGCTGTGCGGCAGCACAGACTTATAAACCGTTTTATGAGCAGGAGATGGAGTATCGTTCGTTATGCGGTTACCCGCCGGCCGGTTCTCTGATGAGCGTTCATTGTGCCTGCCCGGACAGGGAGCGGCTCTCACAGGCGGTTTCGTATCTGGCACGGTTTGCCGGGGGACTGGCAGAGAAATATCACGCTGTCATCATAGGCCCTGCGGATGAAGCGGTAGCGAAAGTGAATGATATTTACCGCATGGTATTTTACATTCGGCATAAGAATGAAAAAACGCTGACTTTGATCAAAAATTATATGGAGCAGTATATTGAGATGAACAGCGGCTTTTCCAACATAAATATTAATTTTGAAAGGTAGGAGCAAAAATGGCTTTAAGAAATATCAGAATTTACGGAGATGAGATCCTGAAAAAGAAATGCCGCCCGGTGCAGATGATGACCCCGCGCACAAAACTTCTGATCCGTGATATGCTGGATACAATGTATGACGCAAACGGCGTCGGGCTGGCCGCGCCGCAGGTGGGCATTTTAAAAAGAATCGTGGTAATCGATGTCAGCGAGGCAGAAGACGATTCCGGCAGCGAGGGCGCGGCTGAAAATACGGCGGAGAATATGGACACCGCCGCAAATGCCGATAAAAAGGAAAGCGGCGCTCCGGCAAACCAGGGCGGCCCTTACGTGCTGATCAATCCGGAAATTCTGGAAACAGCCGGAGAACAGACGGGGCAGGAGGGCTGTTTAAGCCTGCCGGGGCAGGCCGGCAACGTGACGCGTCCGGAATACGTAAAGGTGAAAGCTCTGGATGAGAATATGAACGAGATCATAGTCGAGGGCAGAGGCCTGTTGGCGCGAGCCATCTGTCACGAGTGTGACCATCTGGAAGGTATCATGTATGTCGAAAAGGTTGAGGGAGACCTGTTTGATGTGACGGACGAGGCTGAGGAAGAGTGAGAAACAGAGCACACCCGAGCCGCGTGCCGCGGTGAAATGACGTGAAATGGAAACGGGCAGTGCTGAAATTGAGGTGAGTACAGATGCTGCGAAACATAGTTTTTATGGGAACGCCGGATTTTGCGGTGGGGACACTGGACGCTCTGATTGCTTCTGATAACTATCAGGTCCAGGCGGTATTTTCCCAGCCGGATAAGCCGAAAGGGCGAAAAAAAGAACTGCAGATGACGCCGGTAAAGGCGGCTGCAGCGGCAGCGGGTATTCCGGTTTACCAGCCTGCGAAGATCCGCGAGCCGCAGTGGCTGGATGTGCTGAAGGAACTGCGGCCGGATGCAATTGTGGTGGTGGCGTTCGGGCAGATTATTCCGCAGACGATTCTGGATCTGCCGGAGTACGGCTGCATCAATGTTCATGCATCCCTGCTTCCGAAATATCGCGGGGCCGCTCCGATTCAGTGGGCGGTGATCAATGGGGAAAAAGAATCCGGAGTGACCACGATGCGCATGGATGCAGGGCTGGATACCGGGGATATGATTTTAAAGGAAACCGTGCCGCTTGATCAGAACGAGACGGGAGGCTCTCTGTTTGAAAAGCTGAGCGCCGTGGGGGCACAGCTGCTGCTTCGGACACTGGAGGCGCTGGATGAAGGTACGGCACATTTTGAAAAGCAGCCGGAGAACAGTCCGACTGCCTACGCCGCCATGCTCACGAAAGGGGATGGCTGTATCGACTGGGGAAAGAGCGCGCATGAGATTGCGTGCCGGATTCGCGGAGTGGATCCGTGGCCGGGCGCCTGGACCGGATTTCGAGGGAAAACGCTGAAAATCTGGAAAGCGGAGGAAGTGGGATCCGGAGACGGTGTCAGCAAAAGTACAGGCGTGGAAGCGGTACAGAAAGGACTGACGCCCCAGACGGCAGTACCGGGTACGGTATGTGCCGTCACGAAGACATCGCTGTGTGTGCAGACAGGCGATGGGCTGCTTTCGATCCGTGAACTGCAGCCGGAAGGGAAAAAACGGATGGATATCGCTGCTTTTTTGCGGGGATATCCCGTGACCACAGGGGAGAGATTTGCGGCTGACGCCTGATTTCCGGGAGGATGCAGGGGTTAAAAGTCTGCTTTATGAGCAGGGAAATAAAGGACAGATGAAGCGACGGGAGGGGAGACGACGCAGATGACAAAACCGGTGAATTTACGGGAAATCGCCCTTGGTATGATGATGGAGATTACCGAGGAGGAAGCATACAGCCATGTGGTTCTGCGCGAGACACTTGAAAAATATCAGTATCTGGAAAAGCGGGATCGGGCATTTCTGACACGGGTTGTGGAAGGCACACTGGAGCATATGATTCAGATTGACTATATTATTGAACAGTTTTCCAATGTGCCGGTTTATAATATGAAGCCGCTGATTCGCAATCTGCTCCGGCTTTCGGTTTATCAGCTGAAGTACATGGACAGTGTGCCGGATTCCGCAGTTTGCAATGAAGCGGTAAAGCTGGCGCAGAAGAAGGGTTTTTATAATCTGAAGGGATTTGTCAACGGAGTGCTGCGCAACACGGCCCGCCGTCTTTCGCAGGTACGCTACCCGGATCAGGAGCAGGAACCGCTGCATTATCTTTCTGTAAAATATTCTTTCCCAATCTGGATGCTGAATAAATGGGCGGCACAGTTTGGCTATGAGGCAACTGAGAAAATGTGCCGTGATTCGCACATGACCCGGGGAACAACTGTGCGCTGCAATCTTGCAAAGGCGTCAAAAGAGGAGATTGTACGTGACCTGATGTCGCAGGGGATTACCGTAAAACAGCATCCATATCTGGATTATGCTCTGGAGATTTCCGATTACAACTATATCGGGGCGGTGAGCGCGTTCCGAAAAGGCTGGATTCAGGTACAGGATGTCAGTTCCATGCTGGTGGCGGAAATTGCCGCTGTGAACTGGGGGGACTACTGTATTGATGTCTGCGCGGCTCCAGGAGGAAAAAGTCTGCATATTGCGGATAAGCTGATGGGAAGCGGCTATGTCGAAGCACGTGATATCTCTGAGCGAAAAGTGCAGCTGATGCAGGAAAATATCGAGCGCACGGGCGCAATCAACATTCGTGCGATGCGGATGGACGCGACGGTGCCGGACGAAAATTCCAGAGGGAAAGCGGACATTGTGCTGGCTGATGTTCCCTGTTCCGGTCTTGGCG
Source organism: Clostridiales bacterium (assembly GCA_020860715.1). Taxonomy (GTDB): domain Bacteria; phylum Bacillota; class Clostridia; order Lachnospirales; family Lachnospiraceae; genus Choladousia. The sequence goes on from JAJBTU010000037.1 coordinate 32,913, forward strand.
TTATCCGGAAGAAGCAGGATATCAAATATAAAATGTCTGAAAAGCAGCAGCAGGACATTATCCGGCTGCAGCGTCAGATCCTTTATAATGTACAGGATTATGTCCGGCCGGGCGGTACATTGATTTACAGTACTTGTACGATAGGCGCGGATGAGAACCAGTATAATCTCAAATGGTTTCTGGAAAACTTCCCATTCCGCCTTGAAACGATTGACCCTTATATCTGCGATGAACTGAAAAGCCGGACGACGGCAGGCGGATATATTCAGCTGCTTCCTGGCGTAAATCAGTCCGACGGTTTCTTTATCGCAAGGCTCAGGAGAACAGGATGACCCCGTGGGTATCATCCTGCAGATTTCTAAATGGTAAAAAGGATGGAGACAAAAACAAACAGCAAACTGGATTTAAAATCCCTGACCCGGGAAGAACTTATCACTGAGGTCACGGCGCTTGGTGAGAAACCGTTTCGTGCCGGCCAGATGTACCAGTGGATGCATCAGAAACTCGCACGTGATTATGATGAGATGACCAATCTGCCAAAGGCATTCCGAGAAACGCTTCGTGAACATGGTACGTATACTGCGCACACGCTTTTGGAGCGGCGCATCTCGAAAGTGGACGGGACAGAGAAATTCCTGTTTGGCCTTTCCGACGGCAATGTTATAGAGAGCGTTCTGATGCGCTATCAGTTTGGAAATTCTGTCTGTATATCGTCTCAGGCGGGCTGCCGCATGGGCTGCCGTTTCTGCGCCTCGACGATCGGCGGTCTCACCAGGAACCTTCTGCCTTCCGAGATGCTTGATCAGGTCTACGCGATACAGAGGATGACCGGGGAAAGAGTTTCTCACGTTGTAGTCATGGGTACGGGAGAACCGCTTGACAACTACGAGAACCTGCTCCGCTTTTTAAAACTTCTGACGGATGAAAACGGCCTGCATATCAGCCAGAGAAACATTACGGTATCGACCTGCGGATTGACGGAGCGGATCCGCGAACTTGCGGATGAAAAGCTGCAGATCACTCTTGCGCTGTCCCTGCACGCTCCATCGCAGGAAAAACGCAGGGAACTGATGCCGGTCGCTTATAAATATGAACTGGGCGAGGTGCTGGATGCCTGCCGGTATTATTTTGAGCAAACCGGGCGGAGGGTGACCTTTGAGTACAGCCTGGTGGATGGAGTAAACGCTTCGGAGGAAGATGCCCGCAGACTGGCAGGGCTTCTTGGAAACATGAACTGCCATATTAACCTGATTCCGGTTAATCCGGTTTCGGAGCGGAAATACGTGCAGCCGGATCGCCGGAGGATCCTTGCATTTAAAAATGTTCTTGAAAATTGCGGGAAAACTGTTACTATAAGGAGAGAGATGGGGCGTGACATCGCGGGAGCCTGCGGTCAGCTCCGCAAAGGATATATGGAAAAGGGCTCATGAGAAAGGACAAGGAAATATGAGGGTTTACAGTGTCACAGACATTGGCAGGAAACGTTCTTCCAATCAGGATTTCATCTACGCGTCAGAACAGCCGGTAGGCAATCTGCCGAATCTTATGATTGTCGCTGACGGAATGGGCGGGCACAACGGAGGAGATACTGCTTCCCGGTGCACGGTGGAGTCAATGATAGAATACCTGGGACAGGCGCAGGATAAGCGCCCGATTCCGCTGCTGTCTGAGGCAATCCATTATGCGAACGAGCAGGTGATTGAAAAGGCTGCTTCTGACCGCTCTCTGGAAGGCATGGGGACAACGGTGGTCGCGGCTTCCATTGTGGACGGATACCTGTATGTTGCCAATGTCGGGGACAGCAGGCTGTATCTGATCGATCAGGAGATCGCGCAGATCACCAGAGACCATTCGCTGGTGGAAGAGATGGTACGGATGGGGGAGCTGCAGCGCAAAGACGCGCGCAGTCATCCGGACAAAAATGTGATTACGCGGGCGGTTGGAGTCAAATCTCCGGTGCGGATTGATTTCTTTGATGTAAAACTGGAAGAAGGAGATTTTATTCTGCTCTGCTCTGACGGGCTCACCAATATGGTTGAGGACGCGGAGATTCTGCAGATTGTAAAAAAATACCATTCACCAAAAGAAGCGGCATGCCACCTGGTGAATGAAGCGAATAAAAACGGGGGAAAAGACAACATTTCCGTGGTACTTGCGGAAGTTGATCGGTGATTATGGGGAAAAAGATATGTTAAGTTCAGGAATGTTTATTCAGAACAGGTATGAGATCGTCTCAAGGATCGGCTCAGGGGGCATGGCCGATGTTTATAAAGCTCTGGACCATAAGCTGAATCGCTTTGTGGCTGTCAAGGTGCTGAAAAAAGAATTCCGGGAGGATAAGGTTTTTACTTCCAAGTTCCGGGCGGAGGCACAGGCGGCCGCGGGTCTGGCGCACGGGAATATTGTCAATATATACGATGAAGGCGAAGAAGCAGGCGTCAATTATATTGTGATGGAGCTGGTGGAAGGAATCACGCTCAAGGACTATATTGCGGATAAAGGCCGGCTGTCCGTCCGTGAGGCTACCAGTATAGCTCTGCAGATCTGTGCGGGGCTGGAGGCTGCTCACAACAATGGAATCATTCATCGCGACATTAAGCCGCAGAATATCATGATATCTACGGACGGCAAGGTAAAGGTGGCGGATTTTGGAATTGCACGGGCGGCTTCTTCGAATACCATGACCTCAGGCGTGATGGGCTCGGTGCATTACAGCTCGCCGGAGCAGGCCAGAGGCGGATACAGCGATGAGAAGAGCGATATTTACTCGCTTGGCATTACAATGTACGAGATGCTGACCGGCCATGTCCCATTTGGCGGCGATACGGCAGTCGCGGTGGCACTTCACCATTTGCAGGACGAGATGCACGGCCCTAAGGAAGAAGTGCCGGAGATTCCGTTCAGCACCAATCAGATCGTACTGAAATGTACGCAGAAAAGCCCGGACCGGCGTTACCCGAATATGACGGAACTGATCCGCGACTTAAGAGAGTCTCTGGTCAATCCGGAAGGCGATTTTGTGACCTGGCAGGTGACGGACCGCACCTCCCGGACGATTGTAATGTCCAAAGAGGAACTGGAACAGATCAAGACCGAACAGCGCATGCCTTCCTATGATGAGACACTGGACGTGGGCGCGGCAAACCTGCAGCCGCAGGAGACCGGCTCTGTGCAGAACCGGGCGTATCAGCCGGGAAGTTACTATCAGAAGAGTCAGTATCAGGATGCTGCAGCCGGCCATCAGGAAAGCATTTACGACAATTATGACGGAACACGCTGGAATATGGGATACGGAGAGGATGATGTCAGCGATCCTTCCTATTTGGGCTCTTATGATGAAACGGAAGGATACGGCGAGACGGATGAGGAGGAGAGTTATCATCTGGAGGACAGCTTTGAGACCTCCCGTGCCAGAAAGAAAAAAGAGAACGATACAGACAGTGAACTGAATCCGAAGCTGGAAAAAGCAGTGACGCTGGGAGGCATTATCATAGCGGTGGTGGTTGGTTTTGTCTTTCTGGCTCTTCTTGCGAATGCGCTTGGCGCAGTGAATTTTTCTTCCTCCAAAAAGGCGGATGATGACAGCGTTGTGATTGAGGAGACGACCGGGACGCAGACGGAAAGTGAAAGCGAATCGGAAACGATGAGTGAAAGCGAGAGCGAATCCGAGACGGCGGCATCATTTGCACTGGATGATATCAGCAATATGGAACTGTCACAGGCGGAGGCGCTGCTGATCACGCGGGGACTGAAATATTCCGTTGACCGGACGCAGTACAGCGATACGGTGGCGGGCGGATATGTGATCTCAACAGACCCGGAGGCCGGTGAGACTGTGCGCAGGGGGGACACGATCACAATCTTCGTCAGTCAGGGTGTACAGGAGACCGAGACGGAAGAGACGGTAACAGAGTATAAGACCCTCTGGGACCTGACCGGATATACAGTGGAACGCGCGGAGGAAGCATTGGAAATGCTTGGCCTGACTGCGGCATATGCGTATGAGGCCAGCGATACGATCAGCAAAGACATGGTGACCCGTACGAGCGCGGAGGATACGGATGGCCAGGTGCCGGCGGGCAGCACGGTTACCATCTATATCAGTACCGGTTCTTCGACATCTTCCGGCATATCGGACGAGGATGAAATATAACGATTGACAGCAGTACATCGACGGCTTCGGATACGTCTTCGTCGACAAACGGATCTGAAAGCGGTACCTGGCAGTGCAATGCCTCCCTGACCGCTCCGTCCGGATACACGGGGCAGCCTGTACGGATTACTCTGTATCAGAATGGCACGGAGACGACCGTATTTGAGGGAACAACGACGTTTCCCTATCTGCTGCAGGTGACCGGGGAGACCGGCGTTTCTACCGGGATTGCGTATGTCTACCTGCTTGATGCGGATACCGGAGAAGTGACGAGCAAGATCGAGTATTCCGGAATTACGTTCAGCGAAGTGAACTAGGAATGTCTGTTTGGGATAAGCTGAAGCAGTTACAGACGGAGGATGCATGCGCGGGAAAATAATCAGAGGAGTTGGCGGGTTTTATTATGTGCACGCTGAGGACAGCGCGGTCTATGAGTGCAGGGCAAAGGGCATTTTCCGAAAAGAAAATAGAAAACCGCTGGTCGGGGACGATGTGGAGATTTCCGTTCTGGATGCGGAGAAGCGGATCGGCAATGTTGATGGGCTTCTGCCGAGGAGAAACATGCTGATCCGGCCTGCGGCGGCCAACGTCGATCAGGCGATGGTGGTGTTTGCGCTGAATCATCCGAAACCGAATCTGAACCTGCTTGACCGCTTTCTGATTCTGATGAGCCGCCAGAAAATACCGGTGATTATCTGTTTCAATAAGACAGACCTCGCAGATATGGAACTGCCCGGCATGCTGGAACAGATTTACCGGGACTGCGGCTGCGAGGTGTATTTTGTGAGCGTGGCGTGCCGGGAGGGACTGGATTCGGTGCGGCGCACCCTGGAAGGAAAGACTACGGTTCTGGCCGGTCCGTCCGGCGTTGGGAAATCTTCACTGACCAATTCGTTTCTTTCCGAACAGCATATGGAGGTCGGAGAGATCAGCCGGAAGGCCGACCGGGGCAAGCATACGACCAGGCATACAGAACTGCTTCTGCTGAAACCGGGTGATTTGCCAAAGGGGCAGGCAGAGTGCCGGAACAGCTATATCCTGGATACACCCGGCTTCAGTTCTCTTTATCTGCCGGATATGGAATATGAGGAATTAAAAGAGTATTTTTATGAATTTATTCCATATGAACAGCAGTGCAGGTTTCAGGGCTGCATGCATTTAAAAGAGCCGGACTGTGCCGTGAAAGCCGCGGTGGAGTCAGGAAAAATACCGGCGGCGCGCTATGAGAGTTATGTGCTGCTGGCGGAGGAACTCCGGACACGCAGAAAATATTGAATACAGGAGAACAGTTATGAAGCGGAAGAATATTCTGGCGCCGTCAATTCTGGCAGCCGACTTTAAGACACTTGGCGATGAGGCAGTTATCGTAAACAAAGCAGGAGCCGGCTATCTTCATATTGACGTGATGGACGGCGTGTTTGTGCCCAGCATATCATTTGGCATGCCGGTCGTTTCTTCCATCCGCAGCGCAACGGACGCTCTGTTCGATGTGCATCTGATGATCGTTGAGCCGGAAAAATACATAGCGGATTTTGCCGCCTGCGGAGCGGACAGCATTACTGTGCACGCGGAGGCGGCCCGCCATCTGCAGCGGGTGGTCTGCGACATCAAAGAACGCGGCCTGCGGGCAGGCGTGGCCCTGAATCCGGCCACTCCCCTGAATGCGCTGGATTATGTGCTTCCGTATCTTGATATGGTACTGATTATGACGGTAAATCCGGGTTACGGCGGACAGCCCTATATCCCGGAGATGACAGAGAAAATTCGTTCCCTACGCCGCAAAGCGCTTGATCTTGGGCTGGATCTGGATATTGAGGTGGACGGCGGCATCAACGACCGCACCCTGCCGCTGGTGCTTGCGGCCGGAGCCAATGTATGCGTTGCCGGGTCTGCCGTCTTTGGAGGCGACCGTGCCGCGAACGTGAAAAAGCTGCTGGGCGTGATGGCTGAGTATACGGAATATTAGAATAAACAGGATTTGCGGAGCAAATCTATGACATAATAAGGAGTGACAGAAAATGAAACTTGGAATTGTAGGACTTCCGAATGTAGGCAAGAGTACATTGTTTAACTCTCTCACAAAAGCGGGGGCGGAATCGGCAAACTATCCGTTCTGCACGATTGACCCGAATGTAGGTGTGGTAGCCGTGCCGGATGAGAGATTGAATCAGCTTGCGGATCTATATCATTCCGCGAAGGTGACTCCCGCGGTGATTGAATTTGTCGATATAGCCGGCCTTGTAAAAGGCGCGTCAAAGGGAGAAGGACTGGGGAACCAGTTTCTGGCGAATATCCGTGAGGTGGATGCCATCGTCCATGTGGTGCGCTGCTTTGAAGATCCGAATGTGGTGCATGTGGATGGTATGGTGGATCCGGCACGCGATATTGAGACGATCAATCTGGAACTGATATTTTCTGATCTGGAGATTCTGGAGCGGCGGATCGCGAAGACCGGGCGCGCGGCGAACAACAACAAAGCTGCGGCGAAGGAACTGGCTCTTCTGAAAGCGTTGAAAGAGCATCTGGAGGATGGAAAACTGGCCATCACCTATGAGACGGACGACGAGGATGAACTCGCCTGGCTTGCCGAATACAACCTGCTTACAGCTAAGCCGGTGATCTTCGCGGCGAATGTCGCGGAGGAAGATCTGGAGGACGACGGTGCGTCCAATTCCTATGTACAGTCGGTACGCAGCTACGCGGCGCAGACAGCAAGCGAGGTCTTTGTGATCTGTGCGGAGATTGAGGAAGAAATTTCCGAACTGGAAGAAGATGAAAAGCAAATGTTTTTGGAAGATCTCGGATTAAAGGAGTCCGGTCTGGAGAAACTGATAAAGGCGAGCTACAGTCTGCTTGGACTGCAGAGTTTTCTGACGGCGGGTGAGACGGAAACACGGGCGTGGACCATCAAAAAAGGGACAAAGGCTCCGCAGGCCGCCGGCAAGATTCACTCTGATTTTGAACGAGGCTTTATCCGCGCGGAGGTTGTGAATTACCGCAATCTGCTGGAGTGCGGCTCTCTTTCCGCTGCGAAGGAAAAAGGACTGGTGGGACTTGAGGGCAAGGATTATGTTGTACAGGACGGAGATGTGATCCTGTTCCGGTTTAACGTGTGAACGAAGTCCGCAGCGAATGAGGCGGAACCGCGAAGCGGTTCGTTCACATATTTTTGGTTTGGGAGGATATATGGAAGGCACCATTCGTTTTCCCCATCTGGGGATAACACTGACGAATGTGATCAAAAACTTTTCAGTCGGAGGTATTTCCATCGCCTGCTACGGGGTAGTCCTGGCGATAGCCATGATGACGGGACTGCTTCTGACCATGAAGGTGGCAAAATGGACCGGGCAGAAGGAAGAAGATTATTTTGACTTTGGCATGATTGCGATTATCGTGTCAGTGGTCTGTGCCCGGATTTATTACGTTGTATTTTCCTGGGATTATTACAGAAATCATATCGCGGAGATTTTTAATCTGCGAAAAGGCGGCCTGGCTATCTATGGCGGCGTGATCGGCGGCGTCCTGACCGCGCTGGTTTTCTGCCATATCAGAAAGATTGACTGGCGCAGCGCGCTGGATACAGCCTGCATCGGACTGGTGTGGGGACAGGCAGTCGGGAGATGGGGCAATTTTTTCAATCGCGAGGCATTCGGAGATTACACGGACAACCTTCTGGCGATGCAGCTTCCGGTCAGTGATGTGAGGGCTTCGGAGATCACGGACGCGATGCGCGCACACATTCAGACCATCGACGGGATTGAATATATTCAGGTACACCCTGCGTTTTTATACGAGTCTCTCTGGAATCTCGGCGTGCTGGTGATATTACTTTTCGTTACGTTCTTTTTTACGGAAAAAAGTGAAGATACCTCATCTGCTTCACAAACCGGAAAGCAGCGTCGGCGCCGAAAAAAGCTCACGGTATTTTTGCTGTATCTGCTGCTGTACGGAGCCGGCCGATTCTGGATTGAAAGCCTTCGCACGGATCAGCTGCTTCTGTTCGGGACGGGACTTCCCGTGTCGCAGGTTCTCTCCGGGATTTTTGTTGTCGTCTCGCTGGTGCTTCTGATCAAAAGGCCCAGGTTTATGCAGTAAGGAGAGCGCGGCAGTGCGTTCACCCCGCACAAAAGAGATATGGGAGCCTGTGGCAGAGAGGAACGAAAGACAATGAGCAAAAAGGAACTGCTTTCTGAACTGATTGAAAAAGAAAGGGCAAAGCTGAACCGGCTGATCGAACTGGGGTCGGAAGAGACATATGGTCAGAGCCGTTATGTGGATCGGCTGATTGAACTGTATATGGAAGGCTGTGTGCAGTCCTGTGATTCTGATACAATTGGAGGCATGATATGAAAACGTCTGTCAGAAGAACGGATCTTGATGCCGCGAAGGGAATCGGCATTATAATGGTGGTATGGGCTCACGCGCAGGGACCCTGTTCTTCCTATATTACATATTTTCATATGCCTTTATTCTTTTTTATTTCCGGCCTGCTGTTTGTGCCTGAGAAAAAAACGGTAAAAGAATATTGTCTGGGTAAAATGAAATCCCTGCTTTTTCCATTCTGGTTCTGGAATCTGCTTGCGTATCCTGTGTATTTTATATTGTTTTTCTGGAAAAACTGGAAACCGTCCACAATGGCTGCCGACATCATCAGGATCATTCTTACGGTATACAAGGTTCCTTTTTTGGGAGCCACCTGGTTTTTAGCCGGACTGTTCTGGATTTCTGTATTATTTAAGATTTTGTATTCGACGCTGGAAAAGAGCCGCTGCAGGGATATTATAACTGTTCTTGCTTTTTTACTCCTCTGTCTTTTGGGATTCAATGTGGATTTTCCATACCGTATCAGCAGGAACCTGATCTGCGGCTTGTTTTATATGATGGGATTCTATTACGGGAAATCTCTGGATAAACTGGAAGGCCCCGTATCCTCATTTCTGGCCGTTGTATGCGCGGTCGGGTTTGTTATCATAGCAGGAAACAATTCCGTGTCGCTGGGAAATAACCGTTATGAGAATAAAATACTGTTCATCGTAGGCGCCTGCATGGCTATTTATGCGGTGCTGTATATTTCGAAAATACTCAGCCGGATTTTGGCCGGCCGTGCGCTGGCATGGCTTGGTTCCCGTTCGATTTCCATTGTGATCTGGCAGTTTCTGGCATTCCGATTTACAATATTACTTCAGATAGTGGTGCTGCATGGGAATCTGAAATGGCTGGTAGCTTTTCCAATTTACGATGCCGCGCATGGCTGGTGGATCGCTTATGTGATTTCCGGGCTTGCCGGCTCCGTCCTGATTGATTATGTCTTGCACCATAACCCCATTGCCGCCCGATTACGTCTGGCCGTATCGCGCAGAACATAAGAGAAAAATCATTTTTTTAAAGACCGTCGCTAGATTTAGCGGCGGTCTTTTTTTGTTTCACTAAATGTTGTAAATGGACGGATAATTCGCGAATCTTTGAAAAATTCATGGAATTTGGGCTTGTTTTTTGTGAAAAAAACCTGTATTATTATCGCAAGTGGTAGAAAGTGGTGCATCGTGGGACGAAAGTGGAAGATTGTGGCGGCTGTGGGAAAGTAAAAGCAGCTTATCAAATCGGTTTTTCGCTGGAAACACGGTGAAATATCATCACGAGCAGTCGTTGCGTATTTGCGAAGCTGCCTGCTGGGGAGCCTGGCAGCATAAGGGTTTACGGAGAGGGTACGGGAATGCCCCTTCCGGATCGAACCGCGGGAATACAAGACGGGCAGATTTCTAAGAAGGTGCATCATGATGTTTATGGGAGAATACAATCATACGATTGATTCCAAAGGCAGACTGATCATCCCGGCAAAATTCAGAGAGTTGTTGGACGATGAATTTATTGTGACGAAGGGATTGGATGGATGTCTGTTTGCGTTTCCCAAAAACGAATGGCAGATCTTTGAGGAGAAGCTGCGCAAGCTGCCGCTTACACAGAAAAACGCCAGAAAATTCACACGTTTCTTCATGGGAGGCGCGACCACATGCGAACTGGACAAGCAGGGGAGAATTCTCTTGCCGCAGAATTTAAGAGAATTTGCGAAGCTGGATAAGGATGTGGTGCTTTCGGGCAACCTGAATCGTATAGAAATCTGGAATAAGGCAGACTGGACGGAAAACAATGCTTACGATGACATGGACGACATCGCAGAACAGATGTCTGATTTGGGGCTGGATATCTGATGGAATTTAAACACAAATCGGTACTTCTGAAAGAGAGCATTGAGGAACTGCAGATAAAACCGGATGGAATTTATGTGGATGGGACGCTCGGAGGCGGCGGACATTCTCTGGAAATATGTAAAAGGCTGACAGAAGGCGGGCGGCTGATCGGGATTGATCAGGATGCTGACGCGATCAGGGCAGCTACAGGGCGTTTGGATGAGTTTCGGGATCGGGTGACGATCGTTCGCAGCAATTACTGCGATATGAGGGCCGTGCTCTCGGAACTTGGTGTGTCATCTGTAGATGGAGTCATTTTGGACCTGGGGGTTTCCTCTTACCAGCTTGATACGGCAGAACGGGGATTTACCTACCGGGAAGACGCACCGCTGGACATGCGCATGGATCAGCGGCAGGCACTGACGGCGATGGATGTTGTGAACGAATACAGTGAGGCGGAACTGGTCCGTGTCATTCGTGATTATGGGGAGGAAAGGTTCGCAAAAAACATTGCCCGACATATTGTGATCGCACGCAAAGAAAAAAAACTGGAAACAACTGGGGAGTTAATTCATGTTATAAAAGCTGCGATTCCAATGAAGGTGCAGGCAGTAGGGGGACACCCGGCCAAAAGGACATTTCAGGCCATCCGGATTGAGGTGAACCGGGAACTTACCGTTCTCGAGGATTCACTGGAGGATATGGTGGATCTGCTTGGCGATGGAGGAAGAATCTGCGTGATTACGTTCCATTCGCTGGAAGATCGGATTGTAAAAAACAAATTTCGATATATGGAAAATCCGTGTACATGCCCGAAAGAATTTCCTGTGTGTGTATGCGGAAAAAAATCCAGAGGAATCGTTATCACACGCAAACCGATTCTTCCTTCCGAGGAAGAATTACGGGAAAACAAAAGGGCAAAGAGCGCAAAACTCAGGGTGTTTGAAAGCAGGGACAGCTATGGCAGGATCAGGGTACGGCAGGACGACTTCTGCAAAAAAAAGAACAGGAAATCAGAATAAAAACACGTACACTTATATCGATGGGAATACCGTCCGCAAACTGGATGTGCAGACGCAGCCGATCACACAGCCGGAACAGCAATCTGAGGTTAGCCCAGGCATTCGCAGAAATCGGGAACGCGCACTGCAGATGAATTTCGGATATGTCCTTTTCCTCACAGCGGCAGCAGTGGTGGTTGTGTTTGTCTGTGTGAATTTTCTGCAGCTTCGGGCTGTGAACACACTTCTTTCTGAGGAGGTGGCAACTCTTTCCGCGGAGCTGGATTCTGCGATACTGGAAAACGATTCAGAGTACAACCGTGTTATAAACAGTGTGGATCTGGAGCATGTCAAAGAGGTGGCTACGGAGGAACTCGGCATGCAGCAGGCCACGTCGGATCAGATCGTTACCTACGAAGTAGAGGATGGCGATTATGTACGGCAGTATTCTGAGATACCGACAGAGTAGGTGAATCATTTTGGCAAATCGAACAAAAAGAGAACGCAGGTTTACGAAACGAATGCAAATAAAGCTTCTGGCTGTATTTGCATTCGTTTTATTGGGACTGATTGTTTTATTGCTGCGCATTGCTCAGATCAATATCACGGAGGGAAGCAGTTACGCGAAACAGGTGCTTTCCCAGAATAATTATGACAGCGAAACGCTGTATGCACGCAGAGGAGAGATTCAGGACTCAAACGGCCGGGTTCTGGCTTACAGTGAAAAGGTCTATAACCTCGTGATCGACTGTTATGCCATCAATCAGGATCAGGAAAATGCTCTGGAGCCCACCATCAATGTCCTGTGCTCCTATTTTGGACTTGACGAGACGGCACTTCGCTCTCTGATCCTTTCGGACGAGACAAAGGACAGCCAGTATCAGGTGCTGCAGGTCAAGGGAGAAGATGAGGAACAGTATCTGACGCAGGATGAAAAGGAAGCGTATGAGGAATACATAGACGAGTATGCGGATGTTTCTTCCTCGACATTAAGCGAATCAGAAAAAGAGGAGAAAGCCAGGCGTGCCGCAGTGACCGGAGTCTGGTTTGAGGAAAAATATGTCCGGCATTATCCGCTTGGTTCGCTCGCCAGCAACACCATCGGCTTCGCGAACAGTCTGGGCGACGGCATTGTCGGGCTGGAGGCGTATTATGATGAGCAGCTGCAGGGCACGAACGGGCGCATCTTCGGTTATCTGAATGAGGATACGGAATACCAGACGAAGACGATCGCCCCGGAGAACGGCTATACACTGGTGACGACACTGGACGCGAATATTCAGGAAATTGTGGAAAACGCGATCGCGGAATTTGATGAGACCTACGGCGGCGACGACGATGGCGACGATGACGACGATGACGGGACGGCAAAGCACGGCGCCGCAAATGTCGGGGTGGTAGTGATGGATCCGAATACCGGAGGCATTCTGGCGATGGCGACCAACCAGAGCTATGATCTGAACGATCCGGACAGTGTGATTTACGACTGGTATACGGAGGCGGAGATTCAGGAACTTCTGGAAGCGGACGATGACGGCAGCGCGTACAATGCGGCGCTCTATGACCTGTGGGGGAACTTCTGCGTGTCCGACAGTTTTGAACCGGGATCAACGTATAAGCCCATTACACTTGCGTCCGCACTGGAGATCGGTGCGGTCACGACGAGCGATACTTTTTACTGCGACGGCGGGGAATTTATTACCGATACAGAGATACACTGCAACGCGTATCCCGGCGCGCACGGGCTGGAGACCCTGGAGGATGCTCTGGTAAACTCCTGTAACGATGCCCTGATGCAGATTGCGGCGAAAATGAGAGTATCGAATTTTATCGAATATCAGTCTCTTTTCAATTTTGGCAAAAAGACAGGCATCGATCTGCCGAATGAGTCGAGCGGTGTTGTTTATACGACGGAAACCATGAATGAGGTAGAACTTGCGACCTGTTCCTTCGGGCAGGGATTTACCTGTACCATGATACAGGAAATTGCCGCGTTTTCTGCGGTCGTCAACGGCGGCTATTATTATCAGCCGCACGTCGTGGACAAGATTCTCGACGAGGACGGCGCGATCGTCAAAGACAATTCGCAGCTGCTTTTAAAACAGATTATTTCTTCTTCCACCTCGGACACACTGAAAGAGTATCTGGAGAGCGTTGTGCTGGAAGGTACCGGCAAGAAAGCCCGTGTGCCGGGCTACCGTGTCGGCGGCAAGACCGGTACGGCGGAAAAGATCGATTCTGAGACCGGCGAGCGCGCTGAGGGCCTGTATCTGGTTTCCTTCATCGGAGCGGCTCCGATCAATGATCCGGAGGTCGTGATCTATGTCGTTGTCGATGAGCCGAATGTCGAGAATCAGGCAAGCAACAGTTATGCGCAGAAGCTGTTTCAGACGATTGCCCTGGATGTGTTCCCATATCTGGGCATCACCGCCACTGAGGAGATCACGGAATCCCTTCTGGTGGAACTTGGCCTTACAGAGGACGAGGTAGCAGAGGTGAACACCGTGACGACATTCCAGGCGTTTGATTCCTATGGCAATCTGTACAATGACGCCCGTGTCGTGGATGGCCAGGTGGTTGACGGAAGCGGCAATGTGATCGAGGGCGCCTACATCGACGAAGACGGGACCGTCTATGACGGTTATATGAATGAGGTATCAAGTATCGCGACAGAGGAAGATGAGGATGAGGAATCGGTTGCGACGAATCCGGATATGGCTGCGCCGCTGGATGAGAACACTGCGGATGATTCCGATTCGACGCTTGTCGATCCGACCGACATCGCGGAGGAGGAGGAAGAGGAATAAAAGAGCCGGCGCGGCTTTCCCCGTAACATGATTTCAGGTTTCGCCGAATAGATATAGAACAGCAGAATTTTGTGATCAGCTCATCATTCGGGGGACTCATGCATAAAACGAAATCTTTTCACCGCAGGAAAATCCTGCTGATATTTGCCTGCTGCGCGGCGGCGCTGCTGTTTCTGATCGGGCGTCTGGCCTGGCTGATGATTGCAAAATCCGGGTACTATACGACTCTGGCGGAAGATCTGCATGAACGAGAACGTTCCATCAAGGCGGCCCGCGGCCGGATCCTGGACCGTAACGGCACAGTCCTGGCAGACAACCGTACGGTCTGCACGGTCTCTGTCATTCACAGCCAGATCACGGATCCGGACCGGGTTGTTGAGGTGCTTTGCACCGAGCTGGGAATGGATGAGGCGGCGGTGCGTGAGCGGGTGGAAAAAAACAGTTCCATCGAACGGATCAAAAGCAACGTGGACAAAGAGATCGGCGATGCGATCCGAAGCTGCGGACTTGACGGGGTGAAGGTGGATGAAGATTATAAACGATATTATCCGTATGAAAGTATGGCTTCGAAGGTGCTGGGCTTTACGGGCGCCGACAATCAGGGCATCATCGGGCTGGAAGTACAGTATGATGAAGCGCTCTCCGGCACGCCCGGCACGATCCTGACGCTGACCGACGCGCGGGGGATTGAGATCGAGGATGCCGCGGAGACACGCGTGGAGCCGGTGGCAGGGAACGACCTGGTCATCAGCATGGACTATAATATCCAGGAGTATGTCGAGCAGGCCGCGTACCGGGTGCTTGAGGAAAAGCAGGCGGACAGCGTGTCGATTATAGTAATGAACCCGCAGAACGGGGAAATCTATGCGATGACGAATGTGCCGGAATTTGATCTGAACGATCCGTATACGCTGACGGAATTGTATCTGCAGACACAGCTGCCGGAGGAAACAGCGGAAGGTGAGGAGACATCGGCGGCAGCCGCTCTGAACGATGAGGAACTGCAGGACGCCCTCAATCAGATGTGGCGCAACGGCTGTATCAACGACACCTACGAGCCGGGATCGACATTTAAGATCGTTACTGCGGCGGCCGGGCTGGAAGAGGGTGTGGTGACCCTCTCGGATACCTTTTACTGTCCCGGCTACAAGCTGGTCGACGACCGCCGGATCCGCTGCCACAAAACTGTCGGGCATGGGTCAGAAACTTTCCTTGAGGCTGCGCAGAATTCCTGCAATCCGGTTTTTATTGAAGTTGGACTGCGCCTCGGCGTGGATAATTATTTTAAATATTTCAATCAGTTTGGCATAAACGAGAAGACCGGCATTGATCTGCCGGGCGAGGCGGCGACGATCATGCATAAAAAAGAAAATGTCGGCCAGGTCGAACTTGCCACGATCTCTTTCGGGCAGTCTTTTCAGATCACGCCGCTGCAGCTGATCACAACCGCTGCTTCCATTATTAACGGCGGTATCCGTATCACGCCGCATTTTGCTGTGAGCGTGAAAGATACGGACGGCACTTTGCTGGAAGTCTGTCAGTATGAAGAGGGGGAACGGATCCTCTCAGAGGAGACCTCTGAGACCATGCGTTATCTGCTGGAGCAGGTCGTTGACGGCGGCTCCGGCAAGAATGCGTATATTGAGGGTTACCGGATTGGCGGCAAGACCGCAACATCCGAGACATTACCCCGCGGGCAGGGGAAGTACATTTCTTCCTTCGTCGGCTTTGCTCCGGCGGATGATCCGCAGGTGATCTGCCTGTGCGTCATCAACAATCCGCAGGGTACTTATTACGGCGGTACGATCGCCGCGCCGGTGGTGAAAGATATTTTTGAAAACATACTGCCGTATCTGGGAATTGAAAAAACCCTTGCCGAAACAGAAATGACAGAGTAGTATAATGTATCATTTAGATTTTTATGACAGGAGACGGGACAAAATAAGGAGGGGAACCGTATGAAAATGAATCCGGATATTATCATTCCACTTTGTGTGGCTTTTGCAATCTGCCTGATCCTGGGACCAGTGGTGATCCCGTTTCTGCGAAAGCTGAAAGTCGGCCAGACCGAGCGCGAGGAGGGAGTGCAGTCTCATCTGCAGAAAGCGGGGACTCCGACGATGGGCGGTCTGATCATGCTGATCAGCGTCGTGATCACTTCTCTTTTTTATGTGAGAAAATATCCCCGGATCATTCCGGTGCTGTTTCTGGTGCTGGGTTTTGGACTGATCGGATTTCTTGACGACTATCTGAAAGTGGTGCTGCGCCGTTCCGACGGCCTCTATCCGAAGCAGAAAATGCTGGGACAGATCATAGTGACCACGATTTTTATCGTTTATGTATGGATGATGGACAAGTCCGCTCTGGAACTGATCATTCCGTTTAGCGGAGGAAAGCTGCTTACGGGAGATTCGTTCGGAGGACTGTTCAAATATCTGTCAATTCCGCTCGCTTATTTCGTGATCATTGGCACTGTCAATGGCGTGAACTTTACTGACGGGCTGGATGGTCTGGCCAGCAGCGTAACGCTGATGGTAGCCATCTTCTTTACTGCGGCATCCATGGTGCTTGGCGGGCAGATCGAACCGATCACGGCGGCCGTGGCGGGTGCGCTGCTCGGTTTCCTGCTGTTTAATGTATATCCTGCGAAAGTATTCATGGGCGATACCGGCTCGCTTGCGCTCGGCGGATTCGTGGCCGGAAGCGCTTATCTGCTGAAGCTGCCGATCTTCATCCTGATTATTGGTCTGGTGTATCTGGTCGAGGTGCTTTCTGTTATTATTCAGGTCACGTACTTCAAGGTGACCGGCGGCAAACGTTTCTTCAAGATGGCGCCGATCCATCATCACTTTGAACTTTGCGGATGGTCGGAAACCCGTATTGTGACTGTGTTCGCGATTGTGACCGCTTTTCTGTGCCTGCTGGCGCTGTATGCGATCGGGTAACTTGTAATCAGATATTGACGAAAAACGATCCTCCATTTCCACCGCAGAGACGTTGATTTTTACACTTGCCTTGAAAGGCTTTTGGAAAATGGATTATTCTTACAAAAAGCTAATTGGCAGAAAAGGAGAACAATCATGAATTTAAGTAACAGCCGCGTCCTTGTCTTTGGCGCGGGTATCAGCGGTATCGGGGCGGCCAGGCTCCTGCTTGGCGTACCGGCTGCGGAAGTAATCCTGTATGACGGGAATGAGAATCTGGATGCGAAAGAACTGGAAGAGAAAGTGAGGTCCGCACCGGCGCAGGAGGCCAGAACAGACAATGCCGGAACGGTTATGGAAAAAGGCAGGGAGGAAGAGAATCCCGGCGGACGTCTGCAGATTCTTCTCGGCGGGCTGCCTGAGGAAGTGCTTGCGCGGATCGACCTTGCGGTTTTAAGTCCCGGGGTGCCGACGGACCTGCCTCTCGTGAATGCGATGCGGGAGCGCGGCATACGCATCTGGGGTGAAGTGGAACTTGCCTGGGAGTGCGGTAAGGGGGATGTGCTTGCGGTGACAGGCACGAACGGCAAGACGACGACGACAAGCCTGCTGGGCGAGATCATGCGGAATTATGCCGTATGGCTTCAGACGACAGGAAAATCTCATGGAGCAGGAGGCGAAACGTGCAGCGCAGGGAAGGAATCCTGTGCGGATGAGGACACGCTTCCGGATGAGCGTGTCTGCGTCGTCGGCAATATCGGCAATCCTTATACGGATGCGGCGGAGCGGCTGACAGAGGACTCCATTGTGGTTGCGGAAATCTCGAGTTTCCAGCTTGAGACGATTGAAGGCTTTGCGCCGCGGGTGAGCGCGATTCTGAACATTACGCCGGACCATCTGAACCGCCATCATACAATGGAGGAATACATACGCGTCAAGGAAAGCATCACACAAAATCAGGGGCCGGACGATACCTGTGTCCTCAATTATGAAGACCCGATTCTGCGGGAGTTTGGAAAGACTTTGCATACAAAAGTC
This sequence comes from Clostridiales bacterium, assembly GCA_020860715.1. Taxonomy (GTDB): domain Bacteria; phylum Bacillota; class Clostridia; order Lachnospirales; family Lachnospiraceae; genus Choladousia. The sequence continues at coordinate 51,024 of JAJBTU010000037.1, forward strand.
ATTTACTTCAGCAGTCTGCATAAACTGAAAGAGGGGATGTACTTAAACGGGGATCAGATCTGTTTTTCGGACGGAATGGCGGAGACGGTGATCTGTTCCACAAAAGAACTGAATATCCCTGGCCGCCACAATTATGAAAATGTCATGGCGGCGGCGGCAATGGCGCATGCCTATGGCGTACCGTTTGAGACTATCCGCGAAACCGTCTGCACATTTCAGGCTGTGGAACACCGCATTGAATATGTGACTGAAAAACATGGCGTCGTTTACTACAACGACTCAAAAGGGACGAATCCTGACGCGGCAATCAAGGGGATTCAGGCGATGGACCGCCCGACGCTGCTGATCGGCGGCGGCTATGATAAAGATTCTTCCTACGAAGAATGGATTCAGGCGTTTGACGGTAAGGTGAAATATCTGGTGCTGATCGGACAGACAAGAGAAAAAATTGCCGAGGCAGCGCAAAACTGCGGCTTTTCCAGCTGTGTGCTGAAAGATTCGCTGGAGGACGCGGTAGCGTTCTGCGCGGAGCACGCAAAGAGCGGAGACGCGGTGCTGCTCTCACCGGCCTGTGCAAGCTGGGGAATGTTTCCCAACTATGAGGTGCGCGGCAGGCGATTCAAAGAACTGGTAAATCAACTCGACTGATGGGGTGATGTTCTGGTCACAGGCAAAAAAAACAGGGTGGACGGACTGCTTTTGCTTGCAGTCCTTTTCCTGTGCGGATATGGTCTGCTTATTCTGTACAGCGCCAGTTCTTACAACGGGCAGGTCCGTTTCGGGGATTCTGCCTGGTATCTGAAAAAACAGTTTTTTGCTATGGCACTGGGCATGGCGGCAATGGCCGGGATTTCCTCGGTGGACTACCATGTTCTGAAAAAGCTGGCGGGACCGGCGTATGTGCTTTCGCTTGTGTTATCGCTGGCAGTGCTTCTGTTCGGGGACGCTTACAACGGTTCCCGGCGCTGGCTCTCAATCGGACCGCTTTCGTTTCAGCCGGCCGAGTACGCAAAACCGGCGGTAATTCTTCTGCTTGCCGGGGTGGTGTCCGGGAACGGCAGAAATACTCGCTCCGGACAATCCCGACGGGGTATGACGGCGTCTGTTTTTCTCGCGGTATTTCCCATCGTTGCGCTGGTCGGAAAAAATAATCTGAGCACCGCGGTGATCATTCTCGGAATCGCGATGATCATGATTTTTGTCTCCAATCCAAAGTATCTTCCGTTCCTCTGGATGATTCTGGCAGGCATCGGATTCCTTGCCGTTTTTTTGAGCCTGGAATCTTACCGGCTGGAGCGGCTGGCCATCTGGAGGAATCCGGAACTGTATGAAAAAGGCTATCAGACCATGCAGGGCCTGTATGCCATCGGCTCCGGCGGCCTGTTCGGGCTTGGGCTGGGCAATGGCCTGCAAAAGCTGGGCTTTGTTCCGGAAGCGCAGAATGACATGATTTTTTCCGTGATCTGCGAGGAACTTGGGCTGTTTGGAGCCGTTCTGCTGATTCTGCTGTTTCTTTTGCTGCTCTGGCGCTTCATGGTGATTGCAACACACGCGCCGGATCTGTTCGGATCTCTGATGGCGGCGGGCATCATGGGTCATATTGCGATTCAGGTCATTTTAAACATCGCGGTGGTGACCAACACCATTCCGAACACTGGTATCACGCTTCCGTTCATCAGTTACGGAGGCACTTCCATGCTGTTTTTGCTGTCTGAAATGGGGCTGGCGCTCTCCGTAAGCCGCAGCAGAAGCAGCCGGGTCTCCTGATGGGGAAGAAATCCGATACGCACAGATGGATACTTTGGCGCATATACTGGGTTACCATGAGTATTTGCGAACGGGGGAAGACCATGTGGCATATCTGGAAATTACTGGAGGCAAACCGCTTTACGGAGAAATTACAGTGCAGGGCTCCAAAAACGCGGCGCTGCCGATTCTTGCGGCGTGTATTCTGGGGAATGGACCCTGCCTGATTGAAAACTGTCCGCAAATTCAGGACGTTGACGATACGATTGCCATCCTTACGATGCTGGGCTGCAGCGTAAAAAAAGAAGGCCGCACGGTAACTGTGAATGCCGGCGAGATGGAAAAAACCGCCATATGCGGGAGCGAAGCGGGAAGAATCCGTTCCTCCATCTTGTTTTTGGGAGCACTTCTTGGTAGAATGGGAAAGGCTGAAGTTCCGTATCCGGGCGGATGCGCGATCGGCAGCCGGCCGATTGACCTGCATCTGCAGGCACTCAAGAAGCTGGGCGTGTATTTTGATACAAAGGAATGCGGGATTTCCTGTGTTTCGGATCCTCTGGAAGATCCGGATGCGTGCGGGCTGCAGAAAGATCGGAAGATTCAGGACTGCCGCGCCGGAATCCTGGCCGGGACATCTCATCTCCACGGCGGCAGCATTACGCTTGACGTGCCGAGTGTGGGAGCCACGGAAAACAGTATTCTGGCGGCTGTCTGTGCCGATGGTGAGACACTCATCCGGCACGGGGCCATGGAGCCGGAAGTGGAGGAACTCTGTGATTTTCTGAGAGCGCGCGGCGCCCGAATTTCACGGGACGAGGATCAGAACATTCATATATGCGGCGTGAAGACACTCTCTCCGGTACGCTACCGGCTGCGTGCCGACCGGATTGTAGCGGGCAGTTATCTGCTGGCTGCGGCTTCCTGCGGCGGCTGCGTATGTGTCCGCAATCTGCCTGCCGGTCAGCTTGATACACTGTTCGACGTACTCAGGAGAATGGGAGCAGAAGTGAGCACAGACGGTGTTGTGCGTGCCGCGCTGCCTCTGCTGGCGGTGCATGAGGTGCGGACGGCACCTTATCCGGGATTTCCGACCGATCTGCAGTCTCCGCTGATGGCGGCGCTGTGCACGGCAAAAGGGATAAGCCGGATTCGGGAGACGGTCTTTGAAAACCGGTTTCAGACTGCTGTCCAGCTGAAAAAAAATGGGAGCGCGGATTCAGGTGAGCGGCAGCCTTGCCCGAATCGAAGGAATCCATCAGCTTCACGGCGCTTCCGTGAGCGCTCCGGATCTGCGCGGCGGGGCAGCGCTTGTGCAGGCGGCGCTGACAGCATGCGGGCGCACGGTACTTGGCGGATATGAATACATTGCGCGCGGTTATGAGGATATCTGCCGTGATTACAGAAGCCTGGGAGCGGACATTCATTTCTGCGAATGATGCACGGCCTGAGGATGACGCAGACGAAGGCACAGTTTGATGCGCCGGGCTGCATAAGGGAATTTAAAAGATAAGAGGCTTGGGGAACTTATGAGAAAAAAGAGAAAAAGACGCCTGACCAATCTTATGATACTGCTTGTGGCGGTACTGCTGATTCTGGCCGCACTGTTTTTATTTCGGATAAAGAAAGTGACGGTGTCCGGCAACACCCGCCACTCGGCGGAAAAAATAGAGGAAGACCTGATCACGGATTTTCTCTCCGGCAGTACACTGTATCTCTGGTGGACCTGCAAAAGCGGCGACATTCCGGATTCGATGCCCTATCTGGAAACAATGAAAGTCACAATGACATCGCCGTTTTCGATTCGGGTGACGGTTACGGAAAAGGATCTGGCCGGCTATTTTGACACAGGCAGCTATGTGTATTTTGATGAGGACGGGGTCGTGCTGGAGATTTCGGATGAACTCTATGATGACATCCCGATTATTACCGGCGCTGCGCTCGGAGAGGTGACTTTGTACCAGAAGGTTCCGACGGAAAGCAGTTCTCAGCTGCGTACGATCTTAAGTCTTCTGGAACTGCTGGATTATCAGGAATTGACGGCCTCTGAGATCCGGTTTGCGGAGGACTCCGAGATTACGGTTTACATCGGTTATATCGAAGCAGTTCTCGGACAGGACGAATATCTGGAAGAAAAAATCGCCAACCTGAAGGCCATTCTGGATACCATGACTGCTTCGACGGCCGGGACTCTGCATCTGGAAAATGTGACCGGAAAGAATGAAGACATTACGTTCACACCGTCGGATGAGGTGATTGTTGAGACGGAGACGGAAACGGAATCTTCTGATGCTGGGGACGATGAGACGCAGGCGGCTACGGACACCTCGACTCTGAGCGGCGCCACGACAGACGGCGGGGCGGCGGCCGGTACGGCGGATGCCGGTGATACAGATTCTGCCGGTGAAAACGAAGATTCCGGCAGCGGCACGGACAGTGCGGACGGATCGGACACGGGGACAGCGGACTCTTCCGGGACAGATGACGGGAGCAGTGACAGCACCGCGGATGAGGATACTGCGGCAGACGACGGAGAGTCAACGACAGACCTGATGGTGTTTAATTCGAGCGGCCAGCTGGTTTACCATGTCCATGTAAAAAATGGTGTGGTCGTGGACTCCTCCGGAAATGAAGTGCCGGGCTGCTATGTCAATGAAGACGGAAATGTGGTGGACGCGTATATGAATATCATTGATCCGGATACCGGGGACGTGCTGAACATTGATTGAAAGTCTGTTCTGATACAGAACAGCAGGCCACAGACCGCTTTCTTCGAAAGCTATATGCCGCTTACGCGTCATATGTCTGAGGCTTAATGGGTGTTCCGCCCATCCCGAAATGAAAATACAGTCTTTAGCAGGTAAACCTGCACAGCCTGTCTTTTCATTTCGCTGCTGTTCTGAACTTTTAGAAAAAAATATAGAAAAAGACTTGATAAATCCGGAAAGAAATTATATTATATGAGGTAGTGTGTGCAGATATTAAATCAAAGCATATCATGCCTGCTGCTTTTTAGCTGCGCTATACATAGAAGCCCGACTGAATTTGGGGCAGGCCCGCGCATTTGCCGCGCGGAGCGTATGGAACAGTATTATTATACGATGCCGGACTGCAAGAAGGAGGAAACACGGTGTTAGAGATTATGTCAAATGAAATGGAATCTGCTGCGAAGATTATCGTGATCGGAGTCGGCGGCGCCGGGAACAACGCAGTGAACCGAATGGTTGAGGACACAATTGCCGGGGTGGAGTTCATCGGCATCAATACGGACAAGCAGGCTCTTCTTATGAGCAAAGCCCCTATGACCATCCAGATTGGAGAGAAAGTGACGAAGGGCCTCGGCGCGGGAGCAAGACCGGAGATTGGCCAGCAGGCGGCTGAGGAGAGTACGGAAGAGATTCGTCAGGCCATACAGGGAGCGGACATGGTGTTTGTTACCTGCGGTATGGGAGGCGGCACCGGTACGGGAGCTGCTCCGGTGGTAGCCGGTATCGCAAAAGAGATGGGGATTCTGACGGTCGGCGTTGTGACGAAGCCGTTTCGTTTTGAGGCGAAGACCCGTATGAACAATGCTCTGATGGGCATTGATAAACTGAAAGAGAATGTGGACACGCTGATTGTCATTCCGAATGACAAGCTGCTTGAGATTGTAGACCGCCGCACGACGATGCCGGAGGCATTGAAGAAGGCGGACGAAGTGCTCCAGCAGGCGGTGCAGGGCATCACAGACCTGATCAACCTGCCGGCTCTGATCAACCTGGACTTCGCTGATGTGCAGACGGTTATGAAGGAGAAAGGCATCGCTCATATCGGTATCGGCCAGTCAAAGGGCGACGACAAGGCGCTTGAAGCTGTGAAACAGGCGGTATCGAGCCCACTGCTTGAGACGACCATCGAGGGCGCGAGCCACGTGATTATCAATATTTCCGGAGATATCTCCCTGATCGACGCGAACGATGCGGCAAGTTATGTACAGGAACTGACCGGAGACGATACGAATATTATCTTTGGCGCGATGTACGACGATACCTACGCGGACGAGTGCAGCATCACCGTAATCGCGACAGGCCTCGAGGACACGAGCAACGCAAAGCCGGAGCGCACAAGACGCACTTATGGTTCTCATAGAGAGATTTCATCTGCTTCCGCTCCGTCAACGCTTCCGAAGATGCCTTCTGTCTCACCGATTCGCACCGGTTCTCAGAATTCGGCTGCTTCGACCCGTACACCGGGCAGCAGGGTTCAGGAAAAGGATATTCAGATTCCGGATTTCCTGAAGAGAAGCTGAAGCCTGAAAAACAATCAATCCAGTTAATATCAAAAGGGACTGTACGACAGTCCCTTTTTTCACAGGAAGTTCCGATTCCCATGCGTTTTGTGCGCATTCTCGCGGAGCGTTTCATGATATAGGGAATGAAGATTCTCATATCATGAAAAATACGCTTCACGGATTGCCTCAATGGGCATATCCTGGCCGGTCCAGATATGGAATGCAGCGGCTCCCTGATAGAGCAGCATGTAAAGGCCGTTTAACGTGCGGCAGCCGCGCGCCCTGGCTTCGGCCAGAAGCCTGGTCTGGCGCGGATTGTAAATGATATCCGATACGGTAAGATCCGGATGCAGACAGGTCGGGTCCGGAAGCGGAAGCGCATCTGTGCCGGGCACCATCCCGACCGACGTCGCATTTGTCAGAAGGGAACTTTTTTCTACGCAGTCCTGGACCGCTTTTGCATCATTCAGGTCGATTACGTCGGCCCGGCAGGCGGTTTCCGCATTGATTTGTTCGGCCAGCCGTATGGCGTTTGGAAAGGAACGGCCATTTTTCCGGTTCAGAATATGAAGCACCGGCGCGCCGCTCAGCGCGGCCTGTACGGCGATGGAGGAGGCTGCGCCGCCTGCGCCTAAAAGGCACATTTCTCCTTCGGTGATCTCGTATCCGACGTCGCTTAAGGAACGGATATAGCCTTCACCGTCCGTGTTGTAGCCGACCAGTCGCCCGTTCTCATTTTTAACCGTATTGACTGCGCCGATCATCCGGGCAGCCGGAGAAAGCGCATCCAGATACTCCATGACGCGTTCTTTATCCGGCATGGTAATATTGAATCCGAGGACGTTCATATCGCGCAGCGCGCGGATTATGGTTCCGAGCTCCTTATCCTTTGTGTCAAAACACAGATAGACCGCATCCAGATCGAGCAGCCGGAACGCCTCGTTGTGCATCATAGGGGAAATGCTGTGCGCCACCGGCGAGCCGATCAGGCAGGCCAGGCGGGTGTGACCGGTAATTTGCATGGCAGGGACCTCCGAATATTAAAAATTTGTAACAGTCTGGGACAGCATCAGAGGAAATTGCTTTCAGAAATCTGTTCCGTATCATTACAGTTGTGTGTTGAACGTAGTATAGCATGAGAAAAATCATTTGGAAAGCGGCAGTTTCCGTCGTACCGGACGGACGCCTGGAAAATGGTCAAAACAGGAACGAACCGAAACAGAAATTCATCAGAACAGCAGGAGAATAAAAATGTCGGAAAAGACTCAAACAGTTACCGTTCGAAACGTCACTCTGGGCGACGGCACACCGAAAATCTGCGCCCCGGTGACAGCGCGCAGCCTGTCAGAGATGGCGGAGCAGCTTAAGAAGATCCGTCTGGCTCCGTGTGATATGGTGGAACTTCGTGCGGACTATTACGAAGGTGATCCGATCGAGCAGCTTACCGCGCTGCGTGCGGCACTGCCGGATACGCCCATCCTTTTTACCTTCCGGACGAAAGAGGAGGGCGGGGAGCGAAAGACGACCCGCGGCAGCTATGCCGCACTGAACCGGCAGGCAGCCGGTCTGCCGACCGCAGAGATAAAAAGACCTCTTGCTGATCTGATTGATCTGGAATACAATCTGGGGGAAGATTTTCTGCGCGGCCTTTGCCCTGAACTCCAAAAAAGCGGTGTGAAGGTCGTCATGTCCTATCACGATTTTGAAAAAACTCCGGAGCCGGAAACGCTGACGGCTTTGCTGTGCCGGATGCAGGCTCTGGGAGCCGATGTCACGAAGGCAGCTGTGATGCCGCGCTGCGAGCGTGATGTACTGGCTCTTCTGACAGCCGCTGTGAAAATGAAAGAGCAGCTTGCGGATCGTCCATACATTGTCATGTCCATGGGGGCACTTGGCGGGATCAGCCGGCTGGCCGGCAGTCTGACCGGGTCCGCCGTGACATTTGCTTCCGCCGGAGCAGTCTCTGCTCCCGGGCAGATGGATGCCGCGCTTGTCGCGCAGGTGCGGTCTGCTCTGGCTGAACGCTGAACACTTCTATCCTTTTGGATAAGATGCGGTATGTCGACTCCTGTCGATGAAAAATCAAAAACCTGTCCCCTGTTTTGACAAAAAAGGAAAAGCCCTGTGGAGTATACTCATCGCAGTTACGCCGCAGGGCTTTTCTTTTGATTTTCTGTCTCAGATATAGAGTCTTTTGAAAATCCCCTGCGAAAAATATACCCAGATACTGCATATGTATTATGAAATCTACATCGATCAGTTTTTTGTGGAGCAGTTTCTCATTGGAATCATGCTGCTGTCTGTGACCGGAATGCTTCTGTCAGCTTCTTTTTCCCGGCGGCGGCTGATGACGGGCGCCCTTCTTGGCGCCGGCTGTATGACGGCCTTTGTGTGCCTGCGGACGCCGTACCTTTATCCGATGAGTCTGCCTGCTGCTGCCGCTGCCGCGTTCTGGAGACGACCTCTGAAAAAGGAGTGGAGACGCAACCGGAACGGGACCCTTTGCCTGCTGGCCGTGACCGTCTGTTTTGGCGGCGCGGCTGAGGCGGTATGCTCGCTGCTTCCCCTTCCCGTGACGGCAGTGTCAGCGCTGGCGGCGGCAGCAGCGTATGGGCTGATGCACGATCTTGGGCGTCAGAACCGAAAAGCCGACAGCGCGGCGGAGATTACACTTCGAAAAGGAAACCGCACGCTTGTGCTTCATGGTTTTCTTGACACCGGGAATCAGCTCACAGAGCCGCTGACCGGCCGGCCGGTCAGCATAGCGGAAACAGCTAAGATCGCGCCGCTGCTAGGAGAAAACTGGGAGGAAGAGCAGGGATTTTGTCTAGTGCCCTACCATTCACTGGGAGAGAAGGACGGATGGATGCGCGCTGTCGTGCTTGATGAGATGGAGGTCAGCATGCGGCGCGGCAGACAGGCGGCAAGACGGCCTCTTATCGCTCTTTATGACGGAGAACTTGGCGGGAAAGAGAACTGTCAGATCATTCTGCATCCGGAGCATGCGCCATGAGAAGTCCTGCAGCGGAAAAAGCCCGGGAACTGCGACGGGCATAACGGTATTAATCAAAGAAAGGGAGTTTAGGATTGCCATGATAGTAAAAGTTGCGGTTCCACAGCGTTTTCAAATCAAAATGACGGCAGGCCCAAGAGAACTTTTGTTTTCAAAACCAGGCGACTGCCATTATATCGGAGGGTCGGAAGTGTTGCCTGCGCCTCTTGAAGCAGAGGAGGAGAGAGAACTTCTTTCGGAGTTCGGCGCAAAGGGAGATGCAAAGGCGAAAAAAAGCTGATCGAACATAATCTGCGGCTGGTCGTATACATAGCGAAAAAATTTGATAATACCGGTGTCGGCACAGAGGATCTGGTTTCCATCGGCACGATCGGCCTGATCAAAGGGATCAATACGTTCAATCCGGACAAAAAATCAAGCTGGCGACTTACGCTTCCCGCTGTATTGAAAACGAGATCCTGATGTATCTGCGCCGGAACAGCAAAAACAGGATGGAAGTCTCTATTGAGGAACCGCTGAATATGGACTGGGACGGGAACGAACTGCTGCTTTCAGATATCCTTGGCACGGATGAGGATGAAATTTCCCGTGGCATGGAGACCGAAGCGGAATATAAGGTACTGCAGAACGCGATCAGCAAACTTTCCGGACGTGAGCGGACCATTGTGCAGCTTCGTTTCGGCCTCAATACCAAAGATGGAGAGGAAAAAACCCAAAAAGAGGTGGCTGACCTTCTTGGTATCTCCCAGTCTTATATTTCCCGTCTCGAAAAACGGATTATCCGGCGTCTGCGATGTGAGATGGTGAGATTCCAGTAAACCCAGGCTGCTGAATCAGCTCCGCGAGAATGCGCCCCGGCGCATTCTTTTTTTCGGCTGATGTGCCGGACTGCATCCTTTTTTGGCTGACGTGCCGGCAGGCGGATCTGAAATGGCGAAGAGGAAAGTCTGTTCTGTCAAGGCCTAAAAGTTTTTAAATTTCAAAGCCTCGCGAATATCCGGGCCGCAAAAAGTGAATCATTTTATCAGGGACTTCGGTCCCGGTCATGAAAGAAAGGCAGGTTCATGACAGGAAGCAGGAGGATGATTCACATGGCATTTACCAAGGTAGAAATATGCGGCGTCAATACATCAAAGCTGCCGGTTCTGACAAATGAGGAAAAAGAGTTCCTTTTTGAACAGATTCAAAAAGGAGATGAGAACGCGCGGGAACTTTATATCAAGGGCAACTTAAGGCTGGTGCTTTCTGTGATCCGGCGTTTTTCGAACAGTAATGAAAACGTGGACGATCTCTTTCAGATCGGGTGCATCGGCCTGATGAAAGCCATCGACAATTTTGATACAAATCTGAATGTGAAATTCTCTACGTACGCGGTTCCGACGATGATAGGTAGTTGAGAAACCGAAAGGAGCTACCTATGAAAAAAATGGACAGTCGTACCGCACTGAAAATGGCAATTCTGCTTTTTGAAAAAGAACCTCAGACTGAAGAAAACATTCAGGCAAAACAATGCCTGGAAAAACTGAGCCGGCGAGACCTTGTGGCCAAATGGACGAAAAGAAGGATTTGTAATACTTTGGATCAATGGACAAAGGAACACGGTCATCCCCCCACCGTCAGTAATCTGAGAGAGCCGGGGATGCCTTCCCCGGCTGTCATACAAAAACATTTTGAAATGGGAGCGTCGGCATTTTTGAACAGCAGATATCCCGGCGATAAAAAGGATAATCAATATGGATTCAATGGGCCGGATGATTGGCTGGACTGCTTTCGTACTCAATTTGTGAAGCATATGCATGAGGATGGATTTTCCTCAAATACATACAACCAGCTGAAAGATCCAGGCACTCCTGTTTGGACAACCATAGCTGCCCGATGCGGCACGACGAGATGGACGAAGCTGATGGAAATGGCGGAAGTAAAATATCCAAATAAAACTGAGGTACGTAAATCCGAAAAACCGATGTGTATTGGAAAAATATCTTCGCCGTTTCTGGATCGCCTGGAGGCGGACCTGAAAGAACGTGAAAGGCTGGATACTATACTGATTACTGCAATAGATAGAGCTTCTCAAAAGGATAAGGAATTCATGAACACATTAGACCTGTGTCCGACAAGAATTGCTTTGCACTGAATTTGCAATAGAGAAACAGGGATATGAGAGATTGCTTCGCTGGTTCGGGAAAACCTATGGGGAAAGCATAAACGTATTTGATACAGAGATTCCCTACTCCGTACGGGCTAAGGAAGCCACTGCGGAAGGAAAAAGTATTTACAAACATGACCCGAATGGCAAGGTGGCAGCGGCCTGCCGGGAATTAACGAAAGAGGTGATCAGTTATGAAAAGCAGCGCGAAGAATATAAAGATTGCATCCGTTGATGATCTTTTTAAGACAGATGAGAGCCGGGAGGACGATGTAAAAGAACGTGTGCAGGAAATTGCGTTATCGGAACTGCATCCTTTTAAGAATCATCCGTTTAAGGTCCTGGATGATGAGAGGATGATGGAGACGGTTGAGAGTGTACAGCAGTATGGCGTTTTGGTTCCGATTATAGCCCGGCCGTTGTCTGAGGGTGGGTATGAGATTGTTTCAGGCCATCGGAGACACAGGGCAAGTGAACTGGCGGGAAAGGAGTCGATACCAGTGATTGTACGGGAACTGGACGACGACGAGGCGGTGTTGTTGATGGTGGACAGCAATCTGCAGCGGGAAACAATCCTGCCGAGCGAAAAAGCATTTGCGTTTAAGATGAAATTAGAAGCTATGAAACATCAAGGCTCAAGGGGAGATTTAACTTCGGGCCAAGTTGGCCCGAAGTTACGTTCAGATGAAATAGTTGCTGCGGAAGCGGGTGAAAGCAGAAAGCAGGTTCAGCGCTACATCCGCCTGACAGAACTCATCCCGCCGCTCCTCGATATGGTCGACGAAAAGAAAGTGGCTTTTAACCCAGCCTATGAGTTGTCTTTTCTGAAACCGGAAGAGCAACAGATGCTGATTGAAACAATGGATTACGAGCAGACATCCCCATCGCTTTCACAGGCACAGCGCCTGAAACAGTTCAGTCAGGAAGGAAGATTAACCGAGGATTCGATGCTTGCCATTATGTCAGAAGAAAAGAAACCGCCGCAGGATCGGGTCATGCTTACATCGGATGTTCTCAGACAATATTTTCCAAAGGACTATACGCCGAAAAAAATGGAGGAAACGATCATACTACTACTGGAACAGTGGAAACAGAGACGCCTGCAGTAAAAAGACTAACTATTAAAAGTCAAACACAAAATTGAAAAATTTTGAGTTTGTCAGAGAAAGTCTTTTGTAAAACAATTGTACCTTGAAAAGCGCATAACAAATAGAGCATCTTTACAGGTGCTCAAATACTGCCTGCAGCACGGATATTTTGCGTGGCTGTTTCTTGCACATTGTCCGTCATTTGTCTGTGGAAGAACCGGAAGAATTGTGGTAGGATTGCATAACGAAAGAACGGGGACACAATATAATAAGTATTGAGTTTATTGCAGCTTTGAAGGAAGATGATCGAGAATGAAAAAAGGAACAAAGAGACTGATTGCTGCCGCCCTTGGAGCGGTAACTGGGACAGCCGCAGTGAAGGCGGTGCATAATACATCAAAAAATCTGGCTGATATGGCAATGAACAGGGAACTGCCGGAAACGGCCAATCAGTCCAAACAGGAGGCGGGAAAGCCGCGCCATTCCGAATCGCGCGCAGGCGCGATGGCGCGGCCTGCATCCATGATTTGCTGGCGCAAATCACGGACAATTTCGGGCTCTGCAAAAGACCAGGAGTTGGAGAACCGGAAGAATGCCGCGGCGGATCGTCTGCGAAACAGTGAATATAAAACGGTTGAAATCACAGCTCATGACGGCATTCGTCTGACCGGTCACTTTCATCTTGTAGAGAATCCAAAAAGAACAATAATTGCGGTTCATGGGTGGAGATCTTCGTGGGCGAGAGAGTTTGGCCTGATCGCAGATTTCCTATATAAAAATGGGTGTAATGTCCTTTATATCGAGCAGCGTGCGCATGGAGCAAGCGACGGTGAGTATATCGGTTTTGGTTTACTGGAGCGCTTTGATCTGCTGGAATGGATTGATTGGATAAATACGCAGGGGAATGAGCAGGAGAATTCGCAGAGTCTGGGTTTATCCGCACTTCCAATTTATCTGTTCGGTCTGTCCATGGGCGCAGCGACGGTATTAATGACCGCCGGGGAGAGTCTGCCGGAGAATGTGCATGGTGTGATCGCGGATTCGGGTTATACTTCGCCTCATGATGAATGGAGGCACGTAGCGGAAAATAATCTGCATTATCATTACAAGCTGATGGAGAAATATGTGGATAAGCTGTCCATGGAACGGATTGGTTTTTCTTCGGATGAATATTCCGCCACACAGGCCATGCAGGAATGCAGAACACCGGTGCTGTTTATCCATGGGACGGACGATACCTTTGTGCCGATTGAAATGACCTACGAGAACTACAAAGTCTGTGCAGCCCCGAAGCGGCTGCTGGTCGTACCGGGGGCAGGACACTGCCAGAGCTATCTGCTGGAGCAGGAGCGGTATGAGGAGGAACTGCTGCGGTTCTGGCAGGAATTTGATAAGATGGATGCTGGCTCATGAAAAAGGGGAAAAGCGAAATTTTGAAAGAGTGGATTGCAGAACATAAATACTGCTACGCCATCTGTTTTCAGTGCGTTTTATGATTCCGCAAAATCAATGTTTGTAATGAGAACTATATTCGCTCTAAAGCGTTTCGCGGTTTGGCGATGATACACCGCTAAATTGCGGATTTTTGCATGGTTCCAATAAAATTCACTCGAATTAGCGAAATGGAAAAATCCCTTACCGTGGAGATGTCCATGCCGGCAATGAAAACAGCCGGATAAGAAACTACCCGGCCTGTTTTACCATATGGTTTTATTTTTACTGTCGAAAGATCTTTTTAAAAATGGTTCTTACCAACGGCTGGATGAAGAACAGCTGGCTGAAAAATGCAAATGGGAAATTATAGCATACCAGCTTCAGCCAGTTCGCCAGAAATGTCAGGATATGAAAGCCATTGTAATACGGATAGTAAAACAGAGCGGCCAGAAAACTCATCGCAGGAACCATCAAGCCGACCGTTGCGCAGATGACGGCGCTTTCAAAAATTACCGGATGAGTTTCCTTCGGGTCGAAGTTCATGCAGGCGAGCTTGAACGAGCACGGACTTCCGAGCAGACACTCCAGCGCATAGGCAAAGCAAAACTCGATCAGGATCAGTGCCCAGATGGGCAGCATTCGACCGAACATATACACACCGCCCTGCGCCTGAATGGCATGAAGGACGCTGTCGGCGCCAGTCACTTCCATAAGTGTCGCTCCGTTTATAACGTACAGGCTGTAGAATACGTACCCGTGTACGGTAATGATGACAGTGATAAGTGCGAAAATCATTCGCTGAAACTGATTCTTGGGCATCTCTTTTTCTCCTTTTTTTAATCTGTGTAACCGTTCGTAAAAGCATAACAGCAGGCGTCTCAAATAACTGGACACCATCTCAATAAAACAACAAAAAACACAAGCATCTATTGCGCAATCAGATCAGTTGTTACATAATTCCGTGATCAGATTTACGTGCATAGCACTACTTGTGTCATTCATGTGTTTATTATTCAATTATACTTTTGAACGTTTTCGAATATTTTACTGTTTTTCGTCCTAAAAATCAACAGACGTATTCCACAAAAATCGGTGGGAAATGGTTGGTCACATTGTCCCAGAACTGCTTTGATCGATAACGTAAATTTAATTTCGTGCTTTGACTTTTCCCGCAAAATAATGATATGATTTAAACATATTCAAGTACATATTTTACAGTCTTCCATGTAATTTTGATACTTGTATATCTCTATTCAGGCTCTCGCTGTAATAGGTAAACAGGCTTTTGCCAGACAAGGAGGTGTGCAGGGATGAAAAGAGTAAAAGCAGCCTGTATCTGCCAGACACTGCATTTTATGCTCAAAGAAGACTTAGGGCATGATTATGCTGTGAAGATGGTTCAGGAAGAAGTGGCACAGTATAAACGGACACTTGAAAAAAACCATACGCAGTATAAAATTATTGACGAATCCGAACAACCTGACGGTTCTATCATGATCAAGGTTATCAAGCAGTATAATAACAGTCCTGTTGGCGATTATCTTAACTGATTCCAATCGAGCAGGAGGCGGCTGCCGTCTCCTGCTTATGTTTTTCATATTCTGGCTGTTTTTCTTATGGAAGTGTTAATGTCATGAACGCCGCGTGGGGAACCATGCTCGAAAGAAATCAGGTGATTCTGAATGGAAAAGTGATTTTGATTCTGGGGCTGGCGGCAGGGTGTTTCAGCGTAGCCTGAAAAAGCAGGAAATTGTTTAGGAATTTCCTGTTTTTTTAAACTCGATTCGTAAGTCGGGATTATTCTGATTAATAAAATTTTACTTCACTGTCCATTCTGTGCTTTGTAGTTCTCGCCCCAGTCCCACATGGCATCCAGAATCGGTTTCAGACTGTAGCCTAAATCGGTCAGGGTATATTCTACATGAGGTGGGACTTCCGGGAAAACGGTCCGGATCACCAGACCGCTTTCTTCCATCTGGCGGAGCTGAGCAGTCAGCACCTTCTGCGAAATATGCCCGATGGATTTTCTTAATTCTCCAAACCGTTTCGTTCCAGGCATCAGATCCCGAAGAATCAGTACCTTCCATTTGTCACTGATTAGAGTCAGTGTCGTTTCAACCGGACAGGTCGGCAGTTCTTTTGCCGGCGTTGTTTTGATATCTTTTTCTGTTTCCATGATAAAAATCCTCCTCAGAGATGTTATATGGTTTCCATTTGGTAACTATGGCACTTTTTTGTGCTTACTTTACAGGCTCGGCGTTCGGCCTTATTATATAAGCAGCGAAAGGGAAAAGCAAGATGGTTCTGATCAGACCGTCTCCCGAAAAGCAAAATAATTTATATGGAGGTATTCATCATGAAGAAAGTAATCGAATTCTTAAACGCGAATCCTGTTCAGTATCTTGCAACCGTAGGCCGTGATGGTAAGGCAAAATGCCGTCCGTTCATGTTTGCCGGTGAGATGGATGGAAAACTTTGGTTCTGCACCAACAATACCAAGGATGTTTACAAGGATATGCAGGAAAATCCGGAGATAGAGATTTCCGTATCCAGCCCGGAGTATGCATGGATTCGTCTGCACGGCAAGGCTGTATTTGAGAACAACATGGCAGCAAAGGAAATGTGCATCCAGAACCCAATCGTGAAAGGGCAGTATCAGACCGCTGACAACCCCATCTTCGAGGTATTCTATCTGGAGAACGCACACGGCCTGATCGCGGACTTCTCCGGCAACCCGCCGTATGAGTTCTAAAACAAAAAAACATAAAAAATATTCTTCGGGGCAGGGTGCAATTCCTGACCGGCAGTAAAGTCTGCGACCCGCGAGAGCGGCTGGAAGCGCCCCCTCACATGCGTTTGGCGGCAAGTCGCACCGCCCATGCAAAAAAACGCTTCGCGTTTGGGCGGTGCTGCTGAAACGGTGTGATTCCGTTACCGACGGTGACAGTCCGGATGATAGAAGATATGACAGGTAACGCCCCGCAGTCTTTTGTTCTGCGGGGCGTTGCTTAATCCAAAGCATATCTCAAAGGAGAAAGATGAGTCAGACAGCAGTTACAAATAAACCGGCAGCTAAGAAAACCACCGCTTCTGTTTTAAACACACGCGCTGTGACAATGACAGCAATGCTTGCGGCGATATCCTATATTCTTGCATTTGTAGAATTCCCAGTGCCATTGTCACCATCATTTGCTAAAATGGATTTATCGGATTTTCCCGCTTTGATTGGGGCGTTTGCATTTGGACCGGTGTATGGTGTCATGATCGAGCTGGTCAAAAATGCCCTGCAGATGATATCGACGTCAACCGGCGGTGTGGGCGAATTTGCAAATTTCCTGATGGGTGGTTCTTATGTATTGACTGCAGGTATGATTTATAAATGGCATAAAACAAAGAAAATGGCGATGTTCTCCTGCGTGATTGCCAGTATTGTAATGGGAATCGTGGCAGCGCTTGCAAACTATTTTATTCTGCTTCCGCTGTTCGAGACATTCATGCCGCTGGATCAGCTGATTGCTTCATTTGAAGCATTTATTCCGTTCATCCACACAAAACTGGATGTGGTTCTGTATAATGCCTTCCCGTTTAATCTGCTGAAGGGACTGGTTATCGGCGCTTTTACGATGTTGATTTATAAACGGCTGACCCCTGTTTTGAAAGGGATTCGTTAAGGGAGGATACCATGTGCGATAATAATTATCTGAAAATGCTTGTTGAAGAAATTCATTCTGCCACGGTGGCAACCATTGGAACGGACGGTCATCCCCAGACCCGCACCATAGATATGATGCTGTGGGATGAAAATGGCATATACTTTCTGACAGCGAAAGGAAAGGCTTTTTACACGCAGCTGATGGAGCAGAAGTACATTGCCCTCTCTGCCACAAAGGATAAAAAATCCGTATCCCTCCGCGGCCGGATTCGGAATATTGGCAGTGAAAAGCTGGATGAGATTTTTGAAAAGAATACTTATATGCAGGCAATTTATCCGTCCGATACCCGTAGTGCGCTGGAGGTGTTCCAGCTTTATGAAGCAAGCGGGGAATATTTCGACATCAGCGATCCGTCCCATGTGACACGCGACAGCATTGTAATCGGTCAGCCGCAGGCTGTGGAGAGCGGTTATTTTGTAGGAGAAAAATGCATCGGCTGCAAGCTGTGCTATTCTGTCTGCCCGCAGAAATGCATTGACATTTCCACTAAACCGGTAGTAATTGACCAGAGCCGTTGCCTGCACTGCGGAAGATGCGCGGAGACCTGCCCGAAGCAGACGATTGAAAAGAAAGGATAAGAGACCACAGGCAATCAACAGGAGATCACAGGAGATTATCAGGAATCGCCAGAGATTGTAAGAGAGGGACAGTGTGGAACCATGACACAGGACGAACGCAGGATTTATTTAATCAGGGAACTTCTTTCTGAGGAAAAACAGTACCGGGATATGGAAATTCCGGCAGTTGAACAGCAGCAGAAACAGCTTCTGCGGGCGCTGTTTAATATACGGATGCCAAAACCGGTCAGTCCGGATTTTTTAGAAGTACAGGATCAATATCTGCAGGAAGAGCTTCGGCAAAAAGGTATTACGGATATTGCTGACCTGACCCCCGTGCAGGATAACATGTATCTCTGGCAGGGAGACATTACCACGCTTCGCTGCGGAGCAATCGTAAATGCCGCCAACTCCCAAATGCTCGGCTGCTTCTGCCCCAATCATGGCTGCATTGACAATGCGATTCACACATATGCCGGAGTCCAGCTTCGTGCGGCCTGTGCAGAATTGATGGCACAGCAGGGACAAAAGGAACCGGAAAGGAGCAGCCTGCTGCATTTGGGGGAAGCCAGGACCGGAGCAGCAAAAATTACGCCTGCGTTTAATCTGCCCTGCGATTATGTTATTCACACGGTTGGGCCTGTTGTCACCGGCAGGCTGACCGTAAGAGACAAAGAACTACTTGCCTCCTGCTACCGCTCCTGTCTGCAGCTTGCGGAGCAGAACGGTATCAAGAGTATTGCTTTCTGCTGCATTTCCACCGGAGAATTTCATTTTCCAAATGAAAGGGCGGCGCAGATTGCAGTCAATACGGTAAAGGAATATAAAGAACAGACTCATAGTGAAATCGAGGTGATCTTCAATGTCTTTAAGGACTACGACTTACAAATCTACCGGAACATCCTTCGGTGAAACATTCAGCAGGGCATTTTCCACGCCAACAAAGGCGTCGGATAGAATTTCACTGCTGAAAAATGAAATTGAGACGGCGGATGCTATCGTGATCGGTGCGGGTGCCGGGCTGTCCGCATCCGCAGGCATGAGCTACAGCGGGGAGCGGTTCGAAAAGACATTTGCGGATTTTCATCGGAAATACGGTATCACCGATATGTATTCCGGCGGCTTCTATCCCTTTGATACGCTTGAAGAATACTGGGCATGGTGGTCGCGGCATATTCTGGTCAACCGCTATGAAGCAGGTGTGGGAAAACCATATACCGATCTGCTGGAGCTGGTGAAGGACAAAGATTATTTTGTGCTGACCACCAACGTGGATCATCAGTTCCAGCTGGCCGGATTTGATAAAAAACGTCTGTTCTACACGCAGGGCGACTACGGTCTGTGGCAATGCTCGAAGCCCTGCCATGACAGGACCTACGACAACGAGGAAGCGGTCCGGCAGATGGTTGCTGAACAGAAAGACATGAAGATCCCGTCGGAATTGGTTCCTCATTGTCCAATCTGCGGTAAGCCAATGACGATGAATCTGCGCTGTGATGACACGTTTGTCGAGGACGAGGGCTGGCATAACGCGTCAGAACGTTATTCTCTGTTCCTTCGCCGCCACCAGAATGTGAAAACGCTGTTTCTTGAATTAGGCACGGGAATGAACACGCCCGGCATAATAAAATTCAGCTTCTGGCGAATGGTTCACGAATGGCCGGACGCGACGTATGCCTGTATCAACCTGAATGAAGCCTATGCTCCGGATGAAATACGAACAAAATCCATCTGCATCAATAATGATATTGGAAAAGTATTGGAGCAACTGTAACCTGTACGTGGTGGAAACCGGCATTCAGAACAGCAGGCCACAGACCGCTTTCTTCGAAGGCTATATGCCGCTTACGCGTCATATGTCTGAGGCTTGATGGGCGTCTACGCTACCGCTTCGGTCGGTGCTAAACGCGTGCCACTGGCACGCAGCACCCGCCCATCCCGAAATGAAAATACAGCCTTTAGCAGGTAAACCTGCACAGTCTGTTTTTTCATTTCGATGCTGTTCTGAACTGTTAGGCAACATGCCGGAAAGGATAAATAAAATGAAATCACTGTATGAAAGAATGGGCGGCACCTATACACTGGCAGGGGATGGGATGTATTCTTCACTGTTGTTGACCGGAAAGCTGACAGCACATCTGAAGGAGATTGACGATACTGCTCATGAGAGGATGGACTTGCTGATCAGCCATTATCTTCCGGTAGGAGCTGCCCTGATTCCAGTTGCCTTTCTGGTTCCGGCGTTTTGCTTTTTTGAGGAATGAGGTGGAATCCTTACCGTTATCCTGTTGCTTGTGATGCTCCAGCGGCATATGCTGGGGTTGAAAAATATTCCGACTGGAACAGAGCCGAGGAAAGATTTACTGAAGGCATTGAAGCGCAGAAAATGGTAAAATTCAATTTAAAAGCACAAACAATCTGACAATTCACAAATTTTTCACATAAATTTAGCACTCACCTCTTGACATTGCTAACAATCGGTGTTATAACTCTCATAGAACAAAGGAAAGAGATGGAAAACAAAAGCAGATTCCATTTTGATCCGGTTCCAATGCAGATAAAAACAAAATTGTTATGAATGATAAAAGGAGAGATGAGATATGTTGAGACCGAGTTTTTACAGAGAAAATTTATGGGATGAGTTTTTTGATGATTTCTTTAATGAGCCGTTTTACCGTACAAACGCATCCAGAGGGCAGACAGACCTGATGAGAACGGATGTGAAAGAGAGCGAAAGCGAATATGAGCTGACAATGAATCTTCCGGGAATCAAGAAGGAGGATGTGAAGGCTGAACTGAAGGATGGATATCTGACGATCCAGGCATCCACGAATACAAATAATGATCAGAAGGACAGCAACGGTAAGTATGTTCGCCGTGAACGTTTTGCCGGGTCTTTCAGCAGATCGTTCTATGTGGGTGAGGATGTGAAGCAGGAAGACATCAAGGCAAAGTTTGAGAATGGAACCTTGATTCTTACCGTGCCGAAGAAAGTCCAGCAGCCGGTGGTTGAAGAAAACAGGTATATTGCCATCGAGTAATATAGCTTACAAGAATTTCGTTGCGCTTGCGGAAGCGAAATTCGTAAGCTAACGAGCAGCTGTTATTTGCTGCGAGTAATATAGAAAAAGCGGCGGATAGACCGCCGCAAGTAAGGTCCTTTTTCTCTGCGGTGCAGCCTTAAACAGCTGCACCGTTTTTTGATGCGCAGGGCCGGGCAAGGTATATCCCGCGCACAGCGTGGGATGCCACCCGGCGAGGGCTAAGCGCGTGCCATTGGCACGCAGCAACCGCGCGGGCGAGTAGGGGAGAATCTCCCTACTCGATTTAGGACGAGAGTTGCTTGTTGTAATGTTTCTGAATTGGTATTATAATGCTTCTATAACACAGGGACTGGATCAGGAAAAAAATGGAAGAATAAAAAATCATAAACCCTTGGTTTACAGGGGATTGCAATGAATGATACAGGCAGAATCGAAGAAGCTGTTTTATCGCTTTGTGAATACACGCAGAAGCCGGATCACAAAAAGCTGCAGGACGATATCGAAACTATACTGAATCGGTATGGCCAGATTGGAATGGGAAATCTGAAGACTGTGAATTTCCTTGCGGATCTGATGGACATTATGCGGGACAATCGGATAAAAATGCCGCACAGTCTGACTATGCTTGTTCGCGGCCTGACGCACATGGAAGGCGTATTGGCCGAGCTGTCACCGGATATTAATATCGTGGAAATTGCCCGTACAAAAATTGTGGAGAGCTTTTTGAAACCGGCTAATATCTCAAAGGAATTAGAGGACTGCTGATCACGGCGCTGCTGATCAGTGCAAGCATCATCTGCACGACGAACCTGCAGCCCCGGTTTTTGGGAATGCCTGTGATTGCCGCAGTCGGTTATGGGCTGGCAATCCTGCTTGCCGTATGTTTAATCATTCATTACTTCCACGGAAAAAAATAATTTTATAAGACGGCGATTCTTTTAAGCAGATAGTCACTGGATTGGGGCTTCATTTTTCTGCATATCAGCCAGCAGGTTTTTCAACTCATTCAAAAGCGTTTCTAATGTTACCTGTTCCAGGCTTTCCTTCATTGCGTCTACAGCGGAAAGCATGTGTGGATACAGGAGCTGATAGATATTTTTGCCGACAGGACAGTCGCTGTCTGTCTCGTGAATTTTAAAAATTTCTTCGACATCATTGGTTTCCACTGACTGGTAGATGTCCCATAAGGTGATGTCCTTTGGCTCTCTGGCGAGCTGTACGCCTCCGTTTTTTCCGGGAGATGCGGTAAGCAGGCCACTTTTTGACAAATTTTGAAAAATGTTCCGGATGATGACAGCGTTAGACCCGGTACTTTCTGCGATAAGGGTACTGGTGACGCGGCGCTTTGGGGACAGTACCGCAACGAAAAGCAGCGAATGGACTGCTGTTGGAAATCGTTTACTGACACGCATGGAATTACCTTCTTCCTCAAACATAAATCTGGAGAGCCGCGCCCTCGCCGGGTGGCATCCCGCACTTCGTGCGGGATATTCCATACAAAATTGCCTGCGGCAATGGTGCGGCCTGCGTCATAAGGAATCCACCGGCAAGCCGGTTCCCTTTATGACATATTATAAAAAGAAGTATAACAGAATTTTTCTAAAAAATCAATTGTAAGTATTGACATTACTTTAATATGACTTTATAATGTAAAAACAATAATTACATTAAATTGGATGGGAGAATTAAGGAGGTATATATAATGGAGGGGGAAAATGAGAGCAGGAGATGCAGTCACACTGGAAGCAGGGAATAAGAAGATACAGATATTTTGTTCAAAACAGAAAGCACCGTTGATCATTTATCACGCTGTGATGGGAGAAGGGAAAAGACTGTGGCAGGCCTGTCGGAATATTGACTGCTCTGAATTCTCCCTTGCGGTTATAAATGATGTCAATTGGGATGACGAGATGACGCCGTGGCCAATTCCGCCGATTTCGAAAGGAGATACGCCATGCTCCGGCGGCGCTGACGTATATCTGAAACAGCTGACCGATGAATTGCTGCCGCAGATTGAGGCTTCCCTTTTGTTTCCTCCGGAGTACTGTGTACTTGCAGGCTATTCCCTTGCAGGGCTGTTCGCGGTCTATGCGGCGTACAAAACAGACTGTTTTTCCCGTATTGTCTCCGCATCCGGTTCTCTGTGGTATCCGGATTTTGTACCGTTTGTCCGCCAGAATCAGATTTCCGAGCGAGTTGAGGCAATCTATTTTTCCCTTGGGGATAAAGAAAGTCATACGAAGAATCCATATCTGGCTCCTGTGGAAGAGAATACTCGATTGCTTTTTCACTATTTTTCAGAAAAAGGAATCCGGACAACGTTTCACCTGAATAAGGGAAATCATTATCAAAATTCTACCGGAAGAACAGCATCCGGAATAAAATGGATTTTACAGCAGCAGCAACGATCAGGAAAAGCAGTAGTCTTCCCTGCGGTCGGCACTGCCGGGAATTCTGGTAGGTGAGATTGATGTACAACCCCTTTTTTGAAACTCTGGAAAAAGTTGAAGAAAAGCACTACGTAACGATTGAGTGACAGAATTTCTCCCCGGGAGCATTCCCGGGGATTTTTAATGCGCAGGGGCGCGTATGGAAATTTTCCAGCTGGTGCTGGATGCGTCTCCGCTGCCGCTCCGGTCGTTGAATATCCCGCGCACAGCGTGGGATGTCACCCGGCGAGGGCTAAACGCGTGCCACTGGCACGCAGCAACCGCGCGGCGAGTAGGGAAAATCACCCTACTCGATTATAGATTAAAGCGGAAGGGATCGTTGGTTTCCGGAAGATAAGCCATCAGACCGTGCAGCACCAGATTTTGCATTAATGTGCTGACTTCTTCGGCAGACAGATCCTTCCCTCTTTCATTCCACAGCTGCAAAATGCTGAACATTGCAGAATTTATGTAGTCTAACAGATAATCAAAATATGGCGAATCCGCCGGGAGTGGAAGATAATCTTCCACCAAGGGGAGTAATTCTGATTTTACTTTTGAGAAAAAAGCAGAGTCCCCATTCGGTCCAAGCAGGAGGTAGATTTTTTCATTCATAGCATTAAAAACAATCTGAAAAAGGTTTTTCAGGGAATCCGCCCTTTCAGAAGCCATCTGGTGTATCGCATTCCCGGAGCCGGATTCCGGCATAACCTGACGAATCGTCTGCTTCAGCTCATCTAACAGGTCTGCCTCTGCATTTGCGACCAGGTCGTCAATATCTATAAAATACTCATAAAATGTACCGCGGTTATAGGATGTACGTCTTGTAAGTTCATTGACTGCGATTTTGGAAATCGGCTTTTCCTTTACCAATGCCCAGAAGGCGTCAATGAAGATTCGGCGTGTCCTTTTGGTGGTCGCTGATTGCTTTTTCATTTACGTTCCTCCGTCACAAAAATCCGACAGATTTTGAAAATCTGATGGTTGAATTATGCTTTTGTCGTGTGTATAATGCATCGTACAACAGAATGTTGGAAAAATCAAGGAGGAATTTTATGACAGTGATTTCTGTGGATCATCTGACAAAAGACTACGGCCATGGCCGGGGCGTGTTCGATGTATCAATTCAAGTGGATAAAGGCGAATGCTACGGGTTCCTTGGCCCGAATGGTGCAGGGAAAACGACGACCATTCGTCATCTGATGGGCTTTTCCAAACCTGAGAAGGGCAGTACGGCAATTTCCGGGATGGACAGCTGGAAAAACAGTGCGACTTTGAAAAATACGGTCGGCTATCTTCCGGGGGAAGTAACGCTGCCGGCGGGACTTTCGGGAACCGGGTTCCTGCGCATGATGGGTCAGATGCGCCATGTGGAAAATGACAGCTATCTGAAGATGCTGCTGAAAAAGTTTGATCTGGATCCCAATGTCAGCATCAAACGGATGAGCCTGGGCGTAAAGCGTAAGCTGGCTGTCGTCACGGCCTTTATGCAGGACCCGGATATTCTGATCCTGGATGAACCGACATCCGGACTTGATCCGGTCATGCAGGAGACATTCATTGAATTTGTAAAGGAAGAAAAGGAACGGGGCAAGACGATTTTCCTCTCTTCCCATATTTTCCATGAGGTGGATGCCACCTGCGACCGCATTGCGATCATAAGGGATGGAAAGATTGTCTCCGAGTTCAAGTCGGAGGAATTGAAGCAGAAGCATGATCGCATCTATCGCGTAACATTTGCGGACGAAATATCTTATATGAATTTTGTTCAGAAACCGTTCCGGTTCACATCGAAAAACAGGGGAAAACTCCGTGCGAGGGTGCAGATGGAGGCAGACCGGGTCGGCGAGCTTATGACCTGTCTGTGCGATTATAATGTTGCGGACTTCATTGAGATCCCGTTTACTCTGGAAGACTATTTCATGGGCTTCTACGATACCGGCCATCATTTTCAGGGGGTGAGTGCATGAGTGCAGGTCTTATATCTGTGAGGAATCTTACGAAGGATTATGGAGATAACCGTGGTGTGTTTGACATCTCCCTTGACATCCAGGAAGGTGAGGTGTTTGGCTATCTGGGAACCAACGGATCCGGAAAGACGACCACGATCCGCCATATGATGGGCTTTTTGAAGCCGGATTCCGGCGAAGTGCTGGTGAATGGGTTAAACCCATGGAAGCAGGCGCCGGAGGTCATGAGAGATGTCAGCTATATACCCGGGGAGATCGCGTTTCCAGATGTGGCCACCGGCACGGACTTTTTTAGGGTGCAGGCACAGTTCCTGGGCGTGAAGGATTTTACTTACATGAATCACTTGATTGATCTTCTGGGGCTGGACCCGTCCGCCAACCTGAAACGCATGAGCAAAGGAATGAAGCAGAAGACAGCGATTGTAGCGGCACTGATGGGTGATAAGAAAATACTGATCATGGACGAACCGACCACCGGCCTGGATCCGCTGATGCGGGAGACCTTCCTGGAACTGGTTCGTGAGGAAAAGAAAAAAGGCAGGACTATCTTTATGTCCAGCCATATTTTTGAGGAAATCGAGGATGTCTGCGACCGGGTTGCCATCATCGGGAACGGTAAAATTAAGGATGTACTGAGTCTCTATAAGCTGCGCCACGACACGCCGAGAATGTTCCGGATCACGTTTGCTAATGAAGCAGCTGCGCAGGAATATGCGCAGAGGATTTCCGATGCAGTCGTGGATGAGAACGAAAAGTCAAAAGTAACTTTTGCCGTTCCTGCTGCCGAAATTGACCGTATGATCAAGGCAACGAAAGAACTGCCGGTTGTTTCGGTTGATGAGAAGCATGAGGATCTGGAGGAGTATTTTATGAAAATAGTTCAGAACAGCAGCAAAAGCATAACATAGATCATGCAGATTTATCTGCGATGGGCTATGCTATGCTTTTGGGATGGGCGGAACACCCATACAGCCTCAGACATATGACGCGTAAGCGGCATATAGCCTTCGAAGAAGGCGGCGCTGAACGTCCAGTGGACGTTCGTTTAGCGCCGACCGGAGCGGAGCGTAGACCTGTGGCCTGATGTTCTGAAAGAAATAGAAAAGGAGATCAGAAAATGAAAGTTACAAAAATATTTTCCTGGCCGCTGATGAAGCAGAGCCTGAATGCCAATAAAGTCCTGTTTATCGCCTGCACGGTTGTCCTTTGCCTGATGACGGTGGTCACTACCTACGCGAATAATCTGCTGGGCGGAACGGAGACCGTGGATTATACCGATGCACAGACGGATTTCTACAGCCATCTGTATGTATTGGCTTCCTACAATGAAATGATGGGAACGGAACTGAGCTATGAGGATTTTGCGGAAGCAGAAGATCAGACCATGTATGAGACGGCATTTGAGATGGCCTCCGCACAGTCTGAGGACCTCGACCTTTCCTGCGAGAACTTTGAAACGGCGGCGGAAACTCTGGCCGGATCGGAAGCTGGCCTGGATGCCTATATTTCCCAGTTTGAGTATGTTTATGCTTTAGGCTCTGTACAAGGCTGCTTCTCCGGAGACGATCTGGACATCGAGTCCATGATGACCATGATGCTGGAGATGATGGGTATCCCGTCTGATATGCTGGAAACGATGAGTGAAATGGACACGACTGTCATGATGAATCAGATGTATTTCACGATCATGAGCCCGCTGCCGTTAATTCTGTTTCTGGTATTTGCCGGAAACGCGCTCGTGGTCGATCAGGTGGATAAGGGTTCCATGGCTTATATCCTCTCTACCCCGACGAAGCGCAGTGCGGTGGTCATCACGCAGGCGATTTATATGGTTATCATGCCGTTCCTCATGGTTGGATGCGCGTTCCTTGTAAAGCTGGCTGCTACCCAGGCATTTGTCGGGGAAGTGGATGTTGCTAAATATGCGGCGCTTTATGGAGGACTGTATGTGCTGACAGAGGCAATGGCGGGCATTTGCTATCTGGCGAGCTGCCTGTTTAACCTCAGCAAATATGCGCTGGGGCTGGGCGGCGGCCTGAATGTATGGTTTTTCCTCTGCTCCCTGCTTGGTATGTTTGGTTCAGAGACCATGGTCAGCATGGGCATCGGTGTGGAGATGCTGGATAATTTCAATCGTCTCACACTGGTTGGTCTGTTTGACATTGAAGCGTTGGAAACGGTTGGCTCCGGGAGTGTGGACTATGCGTTTGTACCGAAGCTGATTATTCTGGCAGTGATTGCGGTAGCCTGCTATGTGGTGGGTATGATTCGGTTCCAGAAAAAGGATCTGCCGCTGTAATGAACAGCTGGTCATGCTGCAGAAAAAACCAGACGAAGCCAAAAGGCTGAATGGATAATTTGTTTGACTATTTTGTAAATCTGTACTAAACTTTTCAATGACAAAGACGTCGCAGATACCTGTCTGGTATTATGCGGCGTTTTTTATACGCACGGCCGCGAAAGGAAGTTAGTGGCTTTGCCACTCGCGGCCGCGCGGGCGGATAAGGTGAGAAGACTCTCCTTATCCGATAGAAATTACATGGAGAAGAATGGACAGGAGAGAACATGATGGCAAAGCGAAAAATAGCGGTGGTACCCTTGTGGGATGATGAAAAAGAGAGCATCTGGATGCTTCCCGGATACATGGATGGAATCAGGGATGCCGGGGCAATCCCGGTCATTCTTCCTTTATCCAGCAGCACAGAGGACGTGCTGGAGTTATTTGACTTGTGTGACGGCCTGCTTATGACCGGCGGGCATGATGTTTCGCCTGTTTTGTATCATCAGGAGAAAAAAGAAGCCTGCGGACAGATTTGCCCGGCAAGGGATCAGATGGAACGCGTACTGTATGAAAATGCGCTATCAAACGAGAAGCCGGTGCTGGGTATTTGCCGCGGCATTCAGCTGATCAATGTCCTGCAGGGCGGTACGCTCTATCAGGATCTGTTGACAGAATATAAAAGCCCGGCTGAGCACCATATGAATCCGCCATACACCAATATTGCCCATACGGTTCAGATAAGAAAGGAATCTCCGCTGTATGATCTGCTGGGGATAGAAACTCTGGGAGTAAACAGCTACCACCATCAGGCAGTAAAGGAACTGGGGGCGGATCTTGAGATCATGGCAGAATCTGAGGATGGACTGGTAGAAGCCGTGTGCCATACGAAGCATAAATTTGTATGGGCGGTTCAGTGGCATCCGGAATTTGATTATCATGTAAATCCGGCCAGTAAAAGGATATTTGAGGCTTTTGTCAATTTTTAATGCCTAAGGCTCTAAATCTTTTTACATATCCTAATTCCGGTAACCACTTTGTTTTCTTTTTGAGATCAGCTTTAAAATTCACCTTACTTGATTTTTTACTCGTAGTGTTTGCGATACTGTGCCGGAGTACATCCTATAATAGATTTGAACTTTGCAATATAATTGCCTGGCTGGTTATATCCGCAAAGACCTGCTATTTCAGATATTGTCAATGAGCCGGAAAGCAGTTCTGTACTCTTGCGCACCCGGTATTCAGTTAAAAACTGGTAATGATGATCCCACAGGGTATTTATCTCACGTAAGACTTCAATCACTGAATCCTGAGATGCTATATCTGAACGAAGGATTTGTAACAGTTCAGAACAGCATCGCAGGCGGTCTGCGGCCTTGAATAGAATAGTTACAAGTTACATTACTTTTATATTGAGATACATACAAAGATGAGGCTGATTGTATGGTGCATGAATTTGAGAAAATTCCCATCCCCAGACTGGTGCTTAAGTTGGGGATACCGGCGATGTTTGCCCAGTTTTTAATATTTTGTATAGTATTATGGACAGGGCTTTTGTCGGGAATATTGCTGGAGAGGGGGGAACTGGCGCTTGCGAGTATTGGCATTTGCGCCCCTGTATTGACGGCGGTTACATCTATTTCTTCTCTCGTGGGCATTGGCGGCGCTTCTGTTATGAGCATTTCGATTGGGAAAAAGGATTACGAAACCGCCCACCTTGCGATGAACCATGCGGCGAAATTGCTGTTTGGCCTGGCGGTGGCTGTTACCGTCCTTTTGCTGATCTGCATGAAACCGCTGCTTCCAATGGAACAGACGCATTGAATTTAATTCGGAAGGAGAATGATGGTTATGGAAACAATCAGAGAAATGCTGGAGTCAAATCCCACGCTGAAAAAAATACAGGCTGCGGAGGAAGTGATCTGGATTAATCCGGATAAAATATCTTTCGCAGATTCAAAAGACTCCTGCGAACTTACTATGACCGATATCGACGACGCAGAAGCGCGCCTGCAGCGTTTTGCGCCTTTTATCATGAAGTGTTTTCCGGAGACGGAAGAGCGTGGCGGGATCATTGAGTCTGTTTTAACAGATATTCCGAATATGCGCACCCGCATCAACGAGAAGTATGACAGTCATTTACAGGGACGGCTGCTTTTAAAGCAGGACAGCCATCTGGCAATCGCGGGATCTGTGAAAGCAAGAGGCGGCATTTATGAGGTACTGAAGCATACGGAGGAGCTGGCGTTTGCGAATGGAATTCTCAAAGAGAGTGACAACTACGCAAAGCTGGCGGAGCCGGAATGCAGGAACTTTTTTGCAAAATATACGATACAGGTGGGTTCGACCGGAAACCTCGGCATGAGCATTGGCATCATGAGTGCTGCAGTGGGATATCAAGTCATCGTGCATATGTCCGCAGATGCAAAACAGTGGAAGAAAGACCTGCTGCGAAGCCATGGCGTGACCGTGATAGAGTATCAGGCTGATTACAGTGAGGCCGTAAAGAACGGAAGGAAGCAATCCGATGAAAATCCGATGAGCTATTTTGTAGACGATGAGAATTCCAGAAATCTGTTCCTTGGCTACGCGGTGGCGGCAAAGCGCCTGATCAGCCAATTGGCAGAAAAGCAGGTTCCGGTGGATGAAATGCATCCGCTGTTTGTCTATATTCCCTGCGGAGTCGGCGGAGCGCCGGGTGGTATTACCTTTGGACTAAAGCAGGTGTTCGGCGATGCGGTACACTGTTTCTTTGTGGAACCGGTGCAGGCTCCCTGTATGCTGCTCGGCATGAGTACCGGACTGCAAAATGGTATTTCCGTACAGGATATCGGCCTGACCGGCCTTACCCACGCAGACGGCCTTGCCGTTGGCAGACCTTCCGGATTTGTAGGCAGCGTCATGAAGCCGCTGATTAGCGGCGAATTCACCATCCGCGACGGAAAGCTGTATGACTATATGCGCGATGTGCTGGATACAGAATCTGTCTTCCTGGAGCCCAGTGCCTGCGCAGCGTTTCAGGGGCCGATAAAGCTGGAGACAAGCCCGGAGACACGTATTTATCTGGAAAAGAACGGTTTAATAGATAAAATGAACGCGGCTTCCCATATCGTATGGGCGACCGGCGGAAGCCTTGTGCCGGAAGAAATCAGAGAGGAATACAGGAATACATTCATTCAGGAATGAGATAACTTTGGCAAAAGAAAAAAGAACAGAAATTGTAAGAATATCCCCTTATTTGTCAAAAACATACCATTATTGTTGAACCATGTCAATGACTGATACTGACTGCAGCACGGATATTTTGCGTGATTGCTTATTCTTGCGAAGCAGCGAGCCAACAGGAACATCTTCTGTGCGTTGGTGAATCTGGTGTGTGGGAGTGCCAGTCAAAGCTGTTTAAAGAACACAGAAGGCGTAAGGCGGCAATCATACTGCTGATGATCTTGATCAGCATTTCCACGTCATTTGTGAAGCAGCATTCGGTCATAGATGTGGTATGGTGAGGAAGAAAAAACCAATCGTTCACTACACTAAAATGAGTACCTTGAAGATCCTGTTGGCAGATGCGAAGAGCCAAAATTCGAAAGGCGCAGAGCCACTGGAAGAAAAGGAGAACCAACCGCGGCTGCGCCTTTAGAATACATTTTATATGAATGATCCTATGGAAGGCAAATTATTTTTTGAACTGATGGACGACCTCGGAACCAGTGATGAATGTGAAAAGATGGTTCATATTTTGGAAAAATATTATTGCGAGGAGGACAAGCCATTCTATTCTTCCAAAGAACAGCCCAACAATAGCAACGTATATATTACAAGTTTGTCATCGGATAAGGATAGTCTGATGATGTGGATTGCATATTCCAACAATGCAGACGGTTGCGCCATTGAATTTGGTGATGACTTTTTTGATATTCGGTATGACACAGGAATTGAGATGGGAAAATCTCTTTATACGGACGAAGATTATCCTCTCTATACCGTCAAATATATTGACAGGAAAAGGTTCAGTGAAATTGCACGGGGAATCCAGACCTGTGATAGTCAGAAATGTGTTGAAGTGAAGGATCGAAACACAGAAGTAGAAGAATTGGAAATAATATGTAGAAAGATGATAAGGCTCCGCGAAATCCTGAGACAATTGGATGAGTACCTGAGTGCCAGAACAATCCAACTAAACAGCGAGATGGAGCAATTATGGCAGGAAAACTCCAGGCAGCAGCCGCAGCTTCCGGGACAGAAAGGGGCAGCAGATAAAGAATTTGATAAGAAACTACAGCGAAAGAAATACGACATAAGGCAGTGGAAAGTGTGTCAGGAATCTGTAAGGAAATTTGTCGCAGACAGTTTGAATGGGATACGATTCCTGTTCAAGAACATAGAGTACCGACAAGAAAAAGAAATCCGCGCTGTCCGCTATGAGACTGACGCAAAGGTTGACTGGACAAGTTTCGAGATCCCGCGTCTTTATGTGGATGTAGATCGAGATATTTACATGAATGAAGTTCAGATCGGCCCGCGTGTAGATCCGGTAGAAGCGGACGGCATCAGTGCGTGGCTGCAGACAACGGAAAAGGTTCACAATGTTGTGAGGTCGGAACGGCATTATCGGTAATCTGGCTTAAAAAAATAGTAAAGAAGCATACAATGGACATAAAAACAAAAATAATTGAAGTAGAAGATTGTGTACGCCGAAAGATCAGGCAGTATTGTACTCAGGAAAAAATCAGTCTATATGCATTTGCTTTGGAGGCAAAAATATCTTACTCCACTCTTCGGGATTTTATGAATGAAAAAACAGAGCCGAAGTTGGGAACGCTGGTTTTGATTGCTGATTACATGGGTTTAACTCTGTCAAAACTTGTGGAGTTAGAAGAATCCGGTTAGAGTATAGCCTGAGAATTGAATTGCATTTCCAATCTTCATTTGCGGTAAAACGTGAATTAAAATGGTTGCGCTGTGAGGAACTGTTGGATATAATAAAGCGAAGCGTACTTTAATGAACTAAGCACAAATGCAATCAAATATAATGCGGAAACAAAATCAACAAATGCAAACATAATATTACAAAATGCAAGGTAACGAATCGGCGAATACTAATTCGACCAAGTGTTTTATATTAAACTTTAAATTGACGATCTGTATAGATCAATGAGGAAATCAATCCAATGCGGAATAATAAGATTATCATAGATAAGTATGAAAAATTTTTGTGCTCCATTCTCAATGGTGATGATAAGGCTGAGGTGCAAGACTGGGATGTTTGCTTTCTTATTACCAGACGGGGCTATTGGTCGTATCGGATGTTCCAGGAAAAAGGAAGCATTCAGCTTAAGGATGGGCGTAAAGTATACAGCGATCGATTCCTCAGCAGGTGCTTGGACTTTTCCTGGCTGAAGGGGAAGAAAGTTCTGGTCATTGACGACAGTCTGAACGAGGGAACCAGACTGTTCTATTTTTATGTATACTTAAAGAACCGCATGGAAGGAACCGGAACAGTTATCCCAGTAGTTTACAATCTGAATGCGGATTATGTCGGACAGGGTAGTACAAATAAACGTTTTGGACTGTATAAGACTATTTTCAGGGACAGGACACTTTCTGATGATACTCTTATGCCTGGCTTCCAGACTGAACAGGAAGCTTTTAACCAGGATCTGGTGTATGGTATCCGTGTTGGGGCGAACAGAATCAATAGCTTTTCGATTGCCTTGACAAATATGTTTCAGGAAAATCTTTGCCCGCTGGTTATGAATCTTCCGATGCTTCGGTTCACCGCAGACAGCCAGGATTTGTCACAGAGGTTTATTTCCATTACCTGGGAACAGTTTGAGAAATTGAAAAAAGGCTGCGGCAAATGGAAGTACACTGAGATCCACTATAACGAAAAGGACATAAAGGTACATTTTGGCTTTTTCCAAATGAGGGATGAGTGGCTGCTTCAAAAAACTGAGAATTATATCAGTGATCTGGTTGTAAAATGCAAATATAATATCATGAAGGACGGCAGTGTACATGTCGTTTTTGTTCCTTTTGCCATCGTGAAGTCCATGACGATGCTGGATGTGTTCCGATATTTCTGCTCCTTATTTGCGGGGACATCCTATTTTTGTGAGACAGAGAAGGAAGTATTAAAGATTTACCAGGAGCTGTGCCCGGATGGACCCTCTTATGAATCTATGGATCAGATGCCAGATGAAATCGCGCTTAAGGTTATGAAGTATGAGACGGTTCTCTGCCTGAAACTATATCGTTCTGTTATTTTTGAAATCAGCGATTTTATCAATATGCATTTTAAGAATTTTGTTAAGTCACAGATCGGTATCAGTCTGGAAGAGGACTGGCAGATTATGGAAGAAAATTTTGAGGAGTCTTTTATTGAGTCGGTTCGGGCAAGGCATCTTGATTCCTCTGTAAATGAAATGCGGAATGATGATACGACTCCGGAATGGGCACGAATGGGAGAGCAGATTATGCTGGTCATCCCGCAGTGGCTGGATGACGAAAACCCGGATGACAGGAGATATGGGACAAAGCCAGAAGTATCTGAGCAGGGTGTATATCTGTGTTTTCATGATTTGGTTCAGGAGCATAAGCAGAATACTGAAAACTCCAATATTTCTTTCGAGGAGGTGGAAAACAGACTCTCTGTAACTTTTGCGTTTGTGTCGGAGACACAGAAGCGCACCTATACTTCCGGCATTTTGTTAATGATGCTGGAGGAAAGCTGTGTCGGCAATGATATTCAGGTTTCTTTGGAGTATGAGACTGTCATCCGTGAAGTTCGCCCCGGAGAAAACAGCGACCTGTATCTGGGCGAGAATATGGTATATTTTTATTCTTATATGTATGCTCTCAGTATGAAATATCAGGACGAAGAGCTGGAAGAAAAGGCAAGGAGTTATCTGGACAGGATGCAGTACTATTTTGGCGAAAAAAATTATTTTGGGCTTTTGATGTCGGAAGATGAGTTTTTCTTTTATAAACGGTATTTTTCTCGCTTTATAGGTACAGGAAACCTTAGAAAGCACATAGAGAACAAGCAGCTGTTGCTGGATGATTATTTCAACTCGCCGAGAGGCCAGGGCGACAGATATATAGGGGAGGCATTCAATAATATTCGCCAGTGGTCCATGTAGAGGATGGATCGCGGGGTATGGGCAAGTGAGGAAAAGAGATGTCAGATTCAAATAATAAGTTTATTTTGGATTATGTGTGGTGCGCGGATGAACACACAAGACCAGGGATGAGTCGTGAAGAACGATGGCGCTTTTTGCGGAATATACCGTTACGAGAATTTCTGGTCTGTGTATATCTGGCGAGAAAAGCGGAGAATAAAGATGGCGAACTATCGCTGAGCGAATTGCAAGGTTGCCTGCTGGAAGATCATATAATTGAAGAATCGGATACTACCGTTCAAATAGCTGGATACGACCCCGCGGATGAGGTCGCATCCAGTTTTTATATGCGTTTGTTTGAGACGTGGCAGAATCATCTTTGCGGATTTTCGGAAGCAGAAAAACGGGATTTATTTGCTGTTGCTGCGGTTCTTCCCTTTTATAGTTATCATTATTATGACACTTGGGATTTATCGGATGAGTGGAAAGTTTTTTTGAGACTTATTTGGAACAGATAAAAAAACAGGGGGTTCCGGGTCGCAAAAATCTGTTAGCACACAGTGCTGAAACAAACAGATTGCTTGAAAAATGGCAGGTGTACAGGAAACGATGCGGTCTGGATATGATTGAAAGCTTTGACATTAAAGGCGATATCCAGTTTGGATATGAACTGATCATGGAGGGAGGCGATTCAAATGACTGAAAGATGTGGCAATCAGGACCAGAAAACATATGAGATGGAAGAATCTTTCTGGAGAATGGATCCTTGCGGGACACAGGCAGATACATATATCGAGTGGCGGTTTGAATTCCTCTGCAGAAATTCGGAAACCGGGATGCATATTCTGGACGAGTGGCATGCGAGAAAAGGAGAGTACGTGGCGAGAATCGGCACGATCGTCTATGATTTTCAGCATTTCAGCCGACATGATGCATCACATTCCATCAATATTCTGGAAGCAATCGAGATGCTGCTTGGCCGGGAACGCATCAATAAGCTCTCGCGGGGAGATCTCTGGCTTTTGCTCGAATGTGCATATTTTCATGATATCGGGATGTCCATGACCCATGAGGAGATAGTCGACCTGTGGGAAAATGACAGGGATTTCCAGAAGTATGTCCGGGAAAGACTGACCGGGTATGACAACGATGAAAAATATGCGGCAAATCTCTATTACCAGATAGAGAATCTGATTCACGATAAGCAGCAGATGGAAACGCTCCAGAAAGAGGACGAGATTGATCTCAAAAAGATTCCGGCATGGATGGTGCAGGCGCAGAATGCGCTGTTGCTTCTGACGACAGGATATAAGAGAAGAAATCACGCCGAGGAAGCTCTCAGACATTTTGATGCAAACAGAGAGTCCTATA
Organism: Clostridiales bacterium; assembly: GCA_020860715.1. Classification (GTDB taxonomy): domain Bacteria; phylum Bacillota; class Clostridia; order Lachnospirales; family Lachnospiraceae; genus Choladousia. The sequence goes on from JAJBTU010000037.1 coordinate 87,201, forward strand.
TTCCGGCTCGCCTGTACCGGGTAGTCGCTGAAGTATCCCGTATGCATGGGGAAAATCATTATGAGAATATCATGACAGAGTTGAAGTATTGCACTAAAGGAGTAGGCAGTATGGCGCTTCATCCGCAGTTTGCGGCCGCAATGCTGCGTATCGGTGATCTTCTGGATATGGATAATAACAGGTTCGATCCCTATACGATGGAACATTTTGGAAGATTCCCCGCACTTAGCACGTTGCATTACAAGAAGCATCATGCGCTTACGCATCTTGCAATCCGGCCGGAAAAGATAGAGGCAGAGGCGATTTCGGATGAATACGATGTATGCCGAGTCACCAATGACTGGTTTCGTATGCTGAAAAGCGAGGTTGATCATCTGATCTGTTACTGGAATGTGATGGCGCCGGAGAGTCTGAAAGGCTGTCTTCTGGAGCCCGGTTCATATGAGGTATATTATAAGGACAGAAAGACTCCCTTTTCCGAACATCCGGAGATGGACTTCAAGGTAAACAAAGATCAGTTCATCAAGCTTGTCGTGGGGAGCAATATTTATGACGGCGATTTTGAATTTTACCGGGAATATCTGCAGAATGCTCTGGACGCGAGCAAAATGAAATTATGGCTGGAGCTGAAACAGGGGACATATGCCCAGAAGGTGAATGAGGAAATCGGGGATATTCGGGAACTGTCGCCGATGGATATAGACAGAAGCGTTTTTGAACGGTATGAAATTGAGGTGTCAGTTGATCTGGATCTGTCATCGCAGCTGGTAGAGTTAGCTATTACCGACCATGGAATAGGAATGGACAGGGAATGCGTAGAAGCGATCGCTACAATTGGCAGCGGATGGAAAAAGAGGAAAAAATATGCAGTAGAACTCTCTGATATGCCGGACTGGCTACGTCCTACCGGAGGCTTTGGGATTGGGATTCAGTCCGCGTTTATGGTTACAGATGAGGTAACGATAACGACCAGAGGCGAAGATGAGAAAACAGGAAGGAAGCTCACGATCCGCAACGCCGGCCAGAATGAGCGGGGAATCATGGAAGAAACCTGTCCTCTGCGGTGGACAGGCTCTGTCATATCAATGAAGATTCCTCTTTCCTGCTTCCAGAACTGGAATTATATGAGGACGGAGCCCTCGAAATCAGATATCGTTTATTCAATCATGCCATTTTCGAAAACAACAGGTAGTTCCCAGCAGCCGGATTTTTTTGACAGGGAGGCGACTTTGAACTATGTGATGAGCCTCCTGGAAATGCTTACAAATAATCTGCTGGTCGATTCTCCCATACCGGTAAGAATTACGAATCCGAGCCGGACATCGATTTCCTGCTGTGAAGTATATCTGCCGAAGGCCTCTTACTGGGAGGAGGAACAGTATTACAAAGGGACAGAGGAAACATATCGCACAGGTGTACTGGAATACAATGGAGACAAATACCAGTATGTCTATGATAACCCGGATAAAGACAGCTACATTTATATCTGGATGAGAGAACGGAATATTCTGGCAGCGTTCAGGCTTTCTGACAAAAAAGAAATTCCTGCAAGGATAAAACTGGGATTTAAAAATGTGGTTGTAAAAAAGGCCGTTGAATCAAGAAAAATCCCGGCTCCATATGAATCTTTGGAGGGATGCATAGACTTTCTGGGCGGAAAAGCGGAAGCGACAGTACAGATCAATAGAAATGATTTTGTTGAGGGCTTTGAATTTCAGCAGGTATATGAAGAACTGCTTTATGTATTCATATACGCACTGCGCGATCGCTATCATGCATTCCTTAATGAAATGATTGAAGATTCTATTAATCTGGAGAAAAATTATGTGTACACGATGATAGGAAAGTTGATGCTTGATACCGATCAGTGGGTAGAAGAAATAACCGGGCAGATGAATGCGTTCAAAGGGGAGTATACGGAACCAGAAGGAATTCCGGCTTTGAAAATGCAAAAGCACACGGTTGAAGGTAAAAGCTTTCTTGCAAAAATAGATATTGAGGAACCTATGTATGCGATGGTTCCGGATAATTATACTTTATATGAGAAGTCATTTCCTATTGAATCGCTTATGCCCAGGAAAGAGCATACTAAAGCGGTTCTTCGCGAGTTCGGTGAGGCGGAGTTCATTATTACAGATGGACAGATCTATGAGCTGTTAGTTTTATCTGCAAAATATGAAAGGAGGGGATATCGACTGCTAAACAAGAACTATGTCCTTGTCCGGTTTACGAGAGCTCAGGAAAAATCTGTTGTTACAGTGGATGAAGAACAATTTTATACAAAAATTTATGAAGATGCTCAAAACCGGGGAAGGGTGTTTCGTGAAAATCCCGGTATCCATGAGAAACTGCTTGTTGAACGACTCCCCTATGGAATAAGGGAAAGAAGCGAGGCAGAGAAAACGTATTTGATTTCACCGCTGACCAACAGTTGCAGAGAGGAGATAGAAAAGCTTCTAAGCTACGGCACTAAAATTACGTGGGAGAGATTTTTCCACATTATTACTGAAAAAGATGATTATAAAGCTCTGTTGAAGTGGGTTACGGAAAGGCAGATCAACAATCCAAAACTTGAGACTTCCGATATTGAAAAGGAGTATGACCAGTTTCTTCAGAAAATCTATCAGTATAACTTCCCACCATTATGAAGGAGATTTGCGCGGCGGATAGTGTCTGCCGTGCAGAGGTGGAGTGGAAGAATAAAAAAGTGGTTTTGAAATACGGAAAATGTATACAAAATAAGAGCCAAAAGAGGCTCTTATTTTTGTGCTGCAGCGAGATGAAATAATAGTAATGGGAACGGTTTAAGGAAAAGAAATACGAAATTTATAATTAAAACTGCCCCATATTTTATAAATCGCGGAATCGGGAGATAGCGTTATGATCGTTGGATTGGATTTTTTAAGCAGTATCAATGAAAGGATAATTTGTATCAACGATGGAAATAGAAAAGAATTTGCCAGTGGCCAGGAAATGAAAGAATACTATGCAAGGGCTGTTGGCCAATATGCACTTCAGCGCATCCAGATAGAGGATGGAATGATCGTAATATCTTTAGGAAATAAAAGCGAAAAGGCGATGTGAGAAAAATCGCATCAAGGAGAAATAGAAGATGAATTTACTAATACTTGGAGCCGGAGGCCATGGCCGTGTTGCTCTGGAAGTGGCTGAAGCAACAGGCCAATATGACAATATAGCATTTTTGGATGATAACAAGGATCGGTCAAATATTATTGGCAAGTTGTCGAATTACGATAAATTCACAGGTCAGTTCGATTACGCCTTTGTTGCGATTGGAAAACCGGAGGTAAGAAAGAAGTATCAGGAACTACTTACACATAAGTACAAGATTGCAACTCTGATTGATCCTTCAGCACACATCAGTCCAAGCAGCTCTGTCGGCATAGGAACCTTGGTGATGATAGGAGCTGTAATCCAGGCAAATTGCAGGATAGGTGCCGGCTGCATTATTTCAGCAGGCGCAATTGTGGACCATGATTCAGTGCTGAATGACTATTGTCATATCAATGCGGGGGCGATTGTTCCGTCCATGTCCACAGTGGTATCTATGACAAAATTGGATTATGGGGCGTTATATCATGGAACACCTGATGACGAGTGGATTGAGGAGTATAAGCGACAATTTGGGACAGAGCCGAGTTTCTTTTGAAATTAATGGGAAGGGTTTAGGGGAGCAGGATGGAATTTTCCGATGCAATTTTGAATAAAGAGAATGCAGAAGGTGTCTTGAAAAACGAGCCTTTTGTAGATAAAGAGAATACTGCAACAAGCAGCAAGAAGGGGAACGTTAACCACAGGCTTACAAATGAACAGCAGAAATACCTTCCATTGAAACGAGCGATTGATGTTGTGCTTTCAGGTGGAGCAATTGTGGTTTTGTCTCCTGTACTCGCAGCTATCTCTGTGGCTATTAAGTTGGATTCGCCTGGACCAGTGTTGTTCAAACAGAAACGTGTGGGCAAAAATAAAGAGCTTTTCGAAATCTGGAAATTCCGCTCTATGCGTACAGATACACCGAAGGATATGCCGACTCATATGCTTAGCGATCCAGAGGCCTTCATCACAAAAACTGGTCGTTTCCTGCGCAAGACATCCCTTGATGAACTACCACAGATATTCAATATTTTTCGAGGACAGATGAGCATTATTGGCCCGCGTCCTGCGCTTTGGAATCAGGATGATCTGGTGGAAGAACGCGATAAGTACGGAGCGAACGACGTAACTCCAGGTCTTACAGGCTGGGCGCAGATTAATGGACGGGATGAACTTGAGATTCCGGTCAAAGCTAAATTTGATGGTGAGTATGTCGAGAAGATGGGCTTGTGGATGGACATAAAGTGTTTCTTAGGAACGATCGGGTCTGTATTGAACCATGATGGTGTTGTTGAAGGAGGCACCGGAGAAATGCACAAGGAAGGAGAAAAGACTGGAGATGGGAGTGATGTGCTGGTTAGTCCGGAGAAGATAAATAAAGAGATAAGAACTGGCGCTGCAGTTATAGGAGCTATCGGTACGACTGGAATTGGTGCACTTATCGCAGTAGGAAAGCATTTTTTAGGGAAGGAGCGTTCCAGAACGGATAAGAGAAGTTTGCATCTTAAGGCGAAGCTAATCGGCGGAGCAGCTTTTATCAGTACTGCGGCTACCGTTTATACAAACATAAAGAGAAGAAGCATTCTACATGATAATCATCTAAAACCTGAAAACAAACAGGAAGAGATGGAGGCGCCGGATAAAATAAAAGAGGATTCATTTGTTCAGAAAAGAATTCTGATCACCGGGGCAAATTCTTACATAGGAAATTCGGTGGAGAATTGGCTGAATCAGACACATGGCAAATACATTGTGGATACTCTCGATATGATAGGCGATGCCTGGAAAGACTATGACTTCTCATCTTATGATGTTGTTTATCATGTAGCAGGAATCGCTCATGCAGATGTTGGAAATGTGTCTGAGGAGCAGAAAAAACTGTACTATACTGTGAACACCGATCTTGCCGTGGAAACCGCAAAGAAATCAAAAGAAGCTGGTGTAAAACAGTTTATTTTCATGTCCTCGATGATCGTCTATTCTGGTTGCAAAGAGAAGCTAATCACGGCAGCCACAGAGCCAAGACCACTAAATTTTTATGGAGATAGCAAGTGGCAGGCTGATCAGAAAATCAGAGCATTAGCTGATGAGCATTTTAAAGTGGTGGTTCTGCGTCCACCAATGATTTACGGCAAAGACTGCAAAGGTAATTACCCGGAGCTGGCAAAACTGGCATCAAAGCTGCCGGTATTTCCAATTGTGAAAAACAAGCGTTCCATAAAGCCTATCATCTGGCTCAGGATTGCGGAATTGCAGTGACTCTTTCAGTTTGGAATTCGGGAAATGCGAAAGCTACAGATGTGTTGGTTTCGATTGTTTTTCCGGAGGAAATTGCTGTTTATGATATAGAAAACATAAAAGATATGAAAAAACCTGTTGAGCTGAAACGACCTCAGAATTTGGAAAAGCTTGCATACGAAAGAGAGCTTAAAGCAAAGAAATACATGTCAGAGAACGCCATGGATAATGTTTTTGCACAGCTTAATAAGTATAGGCAGGCAGCGTATGGTAGCGAGAACGCTTATAACTGGGCTTCTATTCCGCCACTAACGCAAATAGATGGTCAGCCCTTTGATGAAGCGCTTACGATTGCTGGTAATGTTGTGAAAGTTGAGTCTGATAATGGTATCTTGCACAGTACTTCTGGCTGCTTCGGGGGGGGATATACATCATTCCAAGACAGAAAGGCGAATTTAAAGCCAAGGTGACTTTGATGTGTGCGGAATACGAAGAACCGCAAGAGAGAGAATTGATTTTTGTCTGTGAATAAATAAGCAGAACAGATAATTGATGTGAGTTATGCTGGTATTGGGTATATCTGTAGCGATTGGCAAAGAGGAAGAGCCTTTTGTTATTTACACTCCTGATAATGAAACAAGTAGAAAACACCTTGCAATAGGCTGGAAACTTGTTATGGATGAAGATACTAAGTTTCGACTGGGCCCATATGAGCTGGTTCAAAAGAAGGGAAAAGCGAAAAGCGGTTCCTTTCTTTCTATAGAAGAAATAGTGAATTACAATATTCCTTTAGAATCATGGAGTAAAACTATTTTGTTAAAATCGAAATATCTATAGGGAGTCAAGGAAATGAGAAGTTTAAAGGGATGAAAAATATGGGCTTGCACATAGACTGTTGCAAATGTATAATGTGAATTGTAAGCAGTCCGTGACCGTAACACTTACGTATGCGGATTGAAAAAGCAGCGGCAGCGGAACATTTACGTGCGTGGAAGGGATAAGTCAACGACGGAAGTGTTGAATTCTGGAGTGTTTTTTGATATCGCAGAGAGGAGAAACTGTTCATGGGAATTTATCTAAATCCAGGGTATACAGGGTTTGAAGAAATCAGAAGGGATGTATATGTGGATAAAACAGGACTCATCTCGTTCATGAACAGCCTTATAGGCAAGCCAAAGCCTCTGGTAAGCTTTAGCAGACCCAGACGTTTCGGAAAATCCTTTGATGCAAATATGATATGTGCATATTATGATAGAAGCTGTGACTCCAGATTTCTTTTTGAAGACCTCAAAATATCAAAAGATAGCAGCTTTGAGAGGCATTTGAACCAATATAATGTCATAACTTTTGATGTAACGGGTTTTATCGCGGATTCCAGGGATAAAGATACGGATATTATTTTGAACATGAAGGAATCCCTGCTTGAAGAATTAAGAGATGCCTTTCCTAACTGTATTGATGAACAGGAAAAGAATCTTGGAAAGGCTTTATATGCCGTTGTGGCAAAGGGCAACGAGAAGTTTGTTTTTGTCATAGACGAATGGGATGCCCTGTTCAGGGAATATAAGGATGATAAACAGCTTCAGGAGGATTATATCCTTTTTTTGAGAAGTCTTTTCAAAAACAAGGATACTACTTCCAGGACGATTGCGGCCGCTTACATGACCGGAATTCTTCCGATTAAAAAATATGGTACAGAATCTGCATTGACAGATTTTAAAGAATATTCCATGACAAGGCCGGGAAGGCTGGCAGAGTACGTTGGATTTACAGAAGATGAAGTGAAGCGGCTCTGTAAGGAGTATCAAATGGAATTTGATGATATGCAGTCCTGGTATGATGGATACTCATTTAGCAGAATCAAACATGTATACAGTCCTAATTCAGTTATGAATGCATTACAGGAAGAGGAGATTTTGAATTACTGGACGCAGACAGAAACCTTTGAAAGTCTGAAAGAATATATTGAGATGGATTTTGACGGCCTGAAAGATGCAGTTATAAAAATGCTTGGCGGAGAGCAGGTAAGCGTCAGGATAAGTACTTTCCAGAACGATATAACATCTTTTAAAAATAAAAATGATGTTCTGACGCTGTTAATCCATCTTGGATATCTGGCTTATGATTCAACAAAGCGGGAGACATACATCCCGAATCTGGAGGTGGCTGAGACATTTGAAGACGCTGTCAGCGGAGCTAAATGGGGAACGGTTGGAGCAGCGTTATCTGAATCAGAAGGACTGTTGGAGGCAACGCTTAATCGAAATGAGGAGGCTGTTGCAGAAGCATTAGAGAAAATACACGGATCCGTATCTTCAGTGTTAAATTATAATAATGAGGATTCGCTTAGCTGTGCAATTACTATAGCATATTATACTGCAAAACGGTATTATAGCATTGTTAGAGAATTGCCTGTTGGCAAAGGTTTCGCAGATATCGCTTTTTTACCTCGCAGAGGTGTAGATAAACCTGCAATGATTATCGAGCTTAAATACGATAAGGATGCTGACACCGCAATCCAACAGATACATGAGAATCGCTATGATGGGGATTTGAAAGAGCACTTTGGCAATTTGCTTTTGGTAGGAATCAATTACGACAAGGATGCCAGAGGAACGAATGCGAAGAAGCATAGCTGTGTGATAGAAAGAATGTGATTAGCTAGAAAAGGGCATTTTATGTAGCCGAGTATGGGTGCTTATATGAATTACAAATTAAAGGGTAAGACTGTATGAAAAATAATGTAAGGTATGAGTTGGCTTCAGAGGATTATGCTCAGAGCGCAAATACATTGTTTCATTTTATGAAGCAACCGGAATATTTAAAGGAGCTTCTGGAAAAACGTGCATTGATTTCCAGATATTATATGGAAAATGTTAGGTATCTTAACATACATAAAAGCGCATATTTCAGAAGATTTGGAATCATCGGAAAATGACGTTTTTAAGATTGGGCAGATAAGGAACTATATCGCCTCCTGTATTTCAATTTTTAAAAAGGCATTATGGATTGAAAATAATCTTAGCATTGCTTTTGTTCCAAATGAATTAACGGATGATATAGAGTCAAGAAGAGATTTAGAGGAAGTATATTTGTTGCTTAAAGAAAAAGTAGTGATTCGCTTGAATGGCAGACTCAATGTAAGCGATGAGGCGGGTATAACCATCGATCAACAATATGAGAGTATTAAAAAGGGGAGTGATATTGATTTAACATTTTTGGGAAAGTCAGAATATTTCATATGGGGAAAGCAGATTAGTTTACATACAGCCAATTTACTTACAAATATATGCGCAAAGGATGTATTGCAAATGCAAGATGGAAAAACTAAAATATTGTATGATGAAGAAAAGGGCACACCAATGTATATTTCCTATAGAGGATTTTTAACTGAAGAAGATGCTCGTGAAGAGATGAAAAAGATTATAGATGCAAAGGAGAAATATGTTAATGCTCTTACATTAGATGAATATATGAAATAGAAGATGGAGAGATTTCATTGAAAATTGTAAATACATTTACAGTTTGCAATGACGATTAAGTTGACTAATTTAAATTTTGCTGCGAAAAAAATGACGGATAATTAGGGATTATCCGTCACTTTTGCAGAGTGATTCATATAGATTTCCCAAAATTCATTAATAGAGACATAAGACTATGGAAAATGAATATGCTTTAACGATTGTATTAAGCAGCCTCCAAATAGACTGCTTAAAGCGCAGACGGATTGAACATTTTATTAAAAATAACGTAAATTGGTTTAAAGTTTTTCAAATAGCAACAAAGGAAAAGACAGTATTTCTGGTATATAAAAATTTGTTAGAACAACATTACTTATTTCTGCTGCCTTCCACCTTACGGGTTGTCTGGGAACGCGCATATTATGGTAATATCCAGCATAACCAATTCTTGATTTCGAGAACCTGTGAAGTCGAAGACTCGTTTGCTCAAAATCACATCACTGCATATCCAATCAGAGGAATAATCATACTTCAATTGTTCCCAGAATGTACAGGCTGGCGTATATTAAGGGATGTTGATTTTCTGGTTAGTTCTGATTGTGTAGAAAAAGCAAGCGAAGTAATGTTAAAGGAAGGATTCGCCAAGCTTTACATCAACGATGAAGATTTACTGCTAAATAATAAGAATTCATTCAAAAGTTCTATCTTTTTCGAGAAAAAATATAAAAATTTTGGAGCCTTTGATTGTGACTTGTGCCAGGATATCAAACCTTATGAACAATATGAACGAGTTCTTTTATCCTTGTCAAAACAGGGATCAGAAGACTATTTCATTTCACATTGCATTTTGTTTTATTTATCAGCACTTGATGCAGTTGAAAAAGAAACTATGAAACAGTCGAAAGCAGATAACTATTACCGTATTGCAAAATTATTGGATATTCAGTTGTTAGAACATTTATGTCAAAACAAGGCCATAAAATCCGGCCTTGACAGGGAAATTGAATCTTTCCAAATAGGAAATCAGGTAAATATAATCCGGAAACTCATCACTCATTACTGGGAAGGGGGCGAAACCGTATGAATCACATATCTATAACAAATTATTCAAAATATCCGAATCTGGTCATTCTTCTGAATGGACTGACCGAACCGGAGGAACGAATTGCTTTTTTACAAAGCGAAAAGCTATCTTTCAGCACACTGATTCCTTATATTCAGCAGATGCAATACAGATATCAGCTATTTCCTCCACATGCTTCAAAAAAAGAAATAATGGAATTTAATCCCACTATTATTATCTGTGAACCGGAACGATTTTTTGAATGGCACCGTTCTTTCGAAGTGTCAGGTTTGGATAAACCTCCGCTGCTTCTCTCTATAGAAAGCGCAGATACAACCAGTTCGGTCAAGGAAGATAGCGTTTTAAAAATCAGGCTATATAATGTAAATTCACAAGATGTAACCATTGTATTTTCCTCAGAGCCACAACAATGTACGGAAAAATTAAGGAATCTTAATGACTTTCCTACCGTTAAGATTCAATAAGAGTGAAAAATTTATTATACGTTTCCAACGTCTGGCCAAAATCTATCCATTCGAATTGCGAATGGATTTCATTAATTCTGATATAATCATTCTGCATTATCGCCACCGGAAGCCAAAGGAACTGGTAAACTTTTACTTTGTCCAGTAATAACCTGAAATTAGTTACCTGCAACGGTTGCCCTAATGCATATTGTAAATATAGTTCCACTAGTACATCGTACTAAAATAACGTGTGCAAATAATTAGATGGTGATTTCATC
>JAJBTU010000034.1:0-38166 GCA_020860715.1 Clostridiales bacterium
TCCAAATTTAGAGCAGCTCGGCAATAAAAAATCATCAACTTCACGGATTCAGGTAATAGCTATTGTGCATTTTCTTCGTCCAATAATTTTTCCACATATTCCTTTATCCCATTTAAAAAAAACTGTGCCTGAGAATTCTGTTTTTCCACTTTATCCTTAGAAATGACATAATAATCATCGTAGTCTGCATCTGATCTGACATCAAACGCCGCTCTTAATATTTTGGAATATTCCTTATCAAAAATACCTGTCTTGACATAATTTTTTTGAAAATATGCCATCACACCGGAATGCTTTGAAAAATCAACTCCATCTAACGCAAGTATCGCCCTCACAGAATGAAATATCGCGTAATATGAGCGATTAGCAGCACCATAATAATCTTTCGCGCCGGCCAGAATATCCGCTGACTTCAGGCAGTTTTCCGCTTTTTCCAGCCTGTATCTGCAAAGTGCTATCTGTCGATCATCCATAAATTGCCACCCCATCTTTCATTACATTTTGATAGAAAGGCAAAAAATCCAGATTCTCTTCAAAATGCTTCTTGTCTCTTAAGACTATTGACAGAAACACATCTTCATCAAGCGAAATATCGTTTGCCATCTCATACGTCATGTCTCTTAATTCTTCCACTTCGTCTCTGTCGCAGTCCAATAAAATCATGACATCTATATCTGACTCGTCTGTACTATCTCCTCTGGCATATGAACCATATAGTATAATTCTATCCAGCCTGTTACCATATATGTGTTTTGATTCTTCTCTAACCTTATCCAAAACCGTTTGCAATTCAGCCTTGGTACACATAATTACCATCTCCTTCCGGTGCTATCAGTTCAGTGCTATTATAGCAGATTCCTGTCATTCTTACACTATTTTTTTGTTAAAAAGCTTACCGTCAGTAATCTGAAATATTCTATCTGTCCTTTTCGTACAACAAAAGCCCTCAGCTTCAGAAAATACAGAGATTCTCCATAGCTGAAGGCCATTAGCTGTCTTGCGCTGATTCGATTCCATTTACCGAAGCATTCGTTCCCGATCCCTTGCTCCCATCAGGTACGCCCCTTTCATAACACGCTCCCACAATTCATCGGATTTTGTCATCAGTTCATCAAAAAATACGTATTCTTTGCTATTTGGACCACCAAGCATTTTCTCAAATTCCTGTTCTTTCTGAAAAAATACTTCATTGAGTTTACAATACTCCTCGTCATCTTTAACCGCAGCGGAGACAGGTTCATCATAAACCTTATCAAAATATTCCGCCATAAATTGTCGATCCATAGTTTTCCTCTTTCCCGGTCTGACAGGCCGTTTCCCATTGTCTTTAAATCAGCGCAGGTATGAAACAGGGTCCTCGCTTTCCTCATCTGTAAACATCCATCATTTTATCAAAGCAATGAAAAATCTCAACGATGTTACCTTCCAGATACTACCAGGCTGATATTTCTATCTTAATTGCTGACAATTACCGTCGCTACGGTCTACGAAATTTCGGCTATAATATGCTTCCTGTTCGTCTTTCTCTTTCGGCTCATACCAAACTCCGAAATGCTCCCTGCATTGAGAAAGGACATCACGCTTTGCATTTTCTATGATTCTTTGTTTCCCTCCGTGATTGTTTCGTCAGATGCATTGCTTTCCCACACCCGGTACCCGTGTACCACTTGTCTTGTGGCACTGTTTCCATTACAGGTGGATAAGGTTACAACCGACCTTCCCGCATCCACCTCTGTGCCTGTATCAAGATCAGACGCGTTCGCCATATCATATACCCATTCTTCATATGACTCCTGATCCGCAAACTGAATCGTAAATGTCTCCCCATATACTGCGGCAGAATGTATGGAAAAAATACGATAAAGATAATCCGCATCCGGTGTGTAGATCCAAAAGTATGGGCAGGAATCCAAAACATCCGGATCATTCAGCTGTTTCAATTTTCCGAACATCGAGCCATTCCGCATATTATGGCCATAGATTAGCGTATTATCGTCCAAAAATGATGCTTCGTTCTGGTAGTCCATAAAGATGCTGCCGGCAAAAAGGGTACTGCCGTCCGGAGCGCGATGGAGATAATAGTCATTATCTTCCGACTGCATCACGGGGTATGAGATGTCCACAGCGGGAATCTGTATCCATGCGATGCAGTCCGGATACTGTTCTGATAATGCCTCCCAGTCTACTGTAATACGCTCCGGAGCATCTGCAGGAAGATGTTGATCCGTATCACTGATATCGTCCCCCTCGGAAGCTCCGCCTGTTTCATCTTCCGATTCCGTTCCATCCTCCTGCGGATTATCTGTGTAATAATCCTCCAGTGCGGTATACGTATCGATTCCTTTCTGGTATCCAAGGTAAACCCACACAGCCATAATTACCCCTGCTGTAAACATTACCGCGGCGGCAAGTCCGCCAATCCATTCTGTTTTTTTCATAAGCACTCTCCATTTCCTGTTTCTACAGTCGCTCCCCAGCCTTTCACATGGGTGAACGCAATGTCTTCAATCTGCCATTCACTTAAGTCCTTTTCTGGAAATATTTTCCTGTAATCGGCTTAATTCGTGGAATCCGTTCCGGTTTTGCCCGCCTTCCCGGTAAAGCGGGAATTATAGATCATAACCAGATTCTCCAACGCCTTCGTCCGCCTGCGAAACACGACTGCACGGCACAGTCCGCTCTGCTTCGAATACGCTTCCCATTTGGTTTTTTTCACAAACAGGCAGACAATCACTTCTTCCTGATCACTGGGCAGCTTTTTTATGCATCTCTTCACATAGTCCAGCTTTTCCTGTGCCTTTGTAATCTGCAGCAGTTCCTGCGCCCGTTCTTTCATCTGTTGGTCCAGTTCGCGGTGCACAGACAGCAGCGTGTAATACACATTATCCATTTTCATGCCTTTCGTATATCCGCTCATACCATCCGTGTCCTTTTCCTGAAGGGCCTTTCTGTAAATGCAGGCTTCCTCCGGTTCTATCCCGTTGTAGGCTTCTTCAAGCATTTCCGGAATTTTTTTCTCCAGAACTTCTATTTCCCTGAGATACTCCATCATTTCTTCCCTGTCCATCGGCTCAAAATCCATATAATTCATGTTCCTACCCTCACCCTGATTGCGGCTGCCAAAACACGCCGAAATAAAAATATTGGTCTGCTCTGTCTTAACCCGGATTAATCGAAACCAGGTTATTCATTTTGCGCAGAAAACCACCTTTAAACTTCTGACGGCAGACTACCCGAAGCCCCCGGCCGAGACTGCCGCCCGATAATAATTTTTCGAAGTGACGGGCGCATTAAACACGCATGCAAGTATGTATGCCTTGATGTTCTTCACCTCATTTCCGGACTTGCTTATCGCTTCCACAATGTCCTGAATTTCAAAGTAACCCACCCGCATCAGCCTGTCCGCCACATACTGGTACGGATATTCGGTGCCGCTCACCGTCACCGTATCCCGATGCACTCCGATCGCGTCTACCATGACGGATACGATCTCATCAATGCACTCTTTGTCAGACGGACGCACCTCACTGACCAGGAAATCATATTCGATATTGTCCCTGATCCTGTCCTCACAGGCTTTGATCTGATCCATCCTTCCATCATTCTGGTTTACATCTGGTGGTCTGCATACATCCCTGTACTTTGAAAAATCAGAGGATGGATAGACAGACTCAGTATTACTTTTATTAGTATTATTTAAGTCAGTATCATTAGGGTCGGCTTTTGCGACCTCCGGAAGTCGGTTTTTCCGATTTCTTAAAGTCGATTTTTCCGACTTCTGGAGATTGCTTCCGTCCGACTTCTGCAAGTCGGCTTTTTCGACTTCCAGAAGTCGATTTTTCCGACTTCTGGAAATCGGGCAGGATTCTCCCTGCTCATATTCCGGGTAATTAGCTTCATCTTCCTCCACAGCAGGCACTTCCCGCGCAGGTTCTGCTGCCTCGGACGAATCTGAAGAATTACCTCTGTCGTCAGCTTCGTATTCAACGACTTCATCCTTTTCGAGTTCCGGCTCTGGTTTGATTGAATCTCCAGTCTGGTCTTTTTTGTCTCTCACAAAATTTTTGACATAGATCAAATCCGGTCTGCCCAGGCCACGGCGTATACGCTCAATCAGGCCGATCCCCTTTTTCGTATCCAGTTCCGCCATCGTCTTGATACATTTGTCGCGGCCGCAGTTCAGATATTCGGCAGCCTCCTCTATACTGAATACGATGTACACTCTCCCTTTTTCGTCAATCCAGTTATTCTTTCTGGACAGACACATCCGGTCGAGCATCAGACCGTAAAGCACTTTCGCCTCACAGGACACTTTTTTGAAATAATCATCGGTAAATAAAGCCTTCGGGATGCGGTAGAACGTGAACTGTTCTGCCTGACTCTCGAGGAAATAGCTAAATTCAAACGGGCTTTCTTTCTCCATTTCCACTCCTCACTTCTTTTATTCCGGCTACTCAGGAATATGGCTGCCAGGCACCGGCTCTGTTCCGTGCCTCGATCAGTGCCTGATTCCGCAGCGATTGTTTCTCATAACCCAGCGTCACAAGCTCACCGTAATTGATACTTATCCGCTTCAATCCGCATTCTGCTTCGATGAAATGCGGATATACAGCCGTTACAGTATAAGAAAGACAACAGGCTCTTGCCGGCCGTGTACAGACATAAGCCGTCTGCGAACTGCTTTTGTACTCGATCACATCCCCGACTTTGACGCAGTGAACCGTATTTGGCTTCATATTGCTTCACCTCGCTCTTTCATTCTTCACCGATCCTCTGTTCTCTCAATTTCAAACTCAGGAACCCTTTCTCTCGTCCTCAACCATGTACAGATATGCACTCTGTCCGGAGTTCATAAGAAAGGCAAAGCTGTCAGCCTCGGCCCGATCTGCAAAACGGGCCGACAACTGCATTCCCATCTCCATTCCCGAAAGAACATTAAGTTTTTTAAATACAGCAAACGGCAGCGCCTTCCGATGTGCATTCGCTGTAATCTGCATCGCGATTGTGATTCCCTCATTCAGTTTTTTCTCATATTCCTTTTCGCTGATTTCCATGTCCGTTTCCCCCTGTTCATTCACACTATCAGCCGCTGTCATCTGTCAGTGTAATTTCCGGTTTTTCTGCTGTTCTCCTTTTTGCTGCTGCAGGCGTCTCTGCTTCCACTGTTCCAGCAATCCGATAATCGTTTCTTCCATCTTCCTCGGCGTATAATCTTTCGGAAAATACTGTCTGAGGACATCCGATGTAAGCATGACCCGATCCTGCGGCGGTTTCTTCTCTTCTGACATAATGGCAAGCATGGAATCCTCTGTTAATCGCCCTTCCTGACTGAATTGTTTCAAACGCTGTGCCTGTGACAGCGATGGTGACGTCTGCTCATAATCCATCGTTTCAATCAGCATCTGCTGTTCCTCCGGTTTCAGAAACGAAAGCTCATACGCCGGGTTAAAGGCCACTTTCTTTTCATCCACCATATCAAGAAGCGGCGGGATGAGTTCCGTCAGACGGATGTAACGCTGAACCTGTGACTTGCTCTCCTTTGCTTCACTTGCAACCTGATTTACAGCCCAGGAAGACTTCTCCCCAACTTGGGGAGAAGTTAAATCCGAACGTTCTCCCTGATGCTTTATCGCTTCCAGTTTCATCTTGAACGCAAACGCTCTCTCACTCGGCAGGATCGTCTCCCGCTGCAGATTACTGTCCACCATCAACAACACCGCCTCGTCGTCATCCAGATCCCGTACAATCACTGGTATCGTCTCCTTTCCCGCCAGTTCGCTTGCCCTGTGCCTCCGATGTCCTGAAACGATCTCATAACCACCCTCCGGCAACGGCCGGGCGATAATCGGAACCAGAACGCCATATTGCTGCACACTTTCAACGGTCTCCATCATCCTCGCATCATCCAGGACCTTAAACGGATGATTCTTAAAAGGATGCAGTTCCGATAACGCGATCTCCTGCACGCGCTCCCTCGCATCATCCTCACGGCTCTCATCCGTCGTAAAAAGATCGTCAACGGATGCAAGCTTTATATTCTTCGCGCTGCTTTTCATAACTGATCACCTCTTTCGTAAATTCCCGGTAGGCCGCAGCCACCTTGCCTTTCGGATCGTATCTGTAAATACTTTTTCCTTCTGCAGTCGCTTCCTTCGCACGCACGGAATATGGAATTTCCGTATCAAACACGTTTATGCTCTCGCCATAGGTATCCCGAACCAGAAAAGCAATTTCTCTGGCAAAATTGGTTCTCTTATCTGCCATAGCAAGAAGGATGCCGTCAATCTGCAAATCCGGATTGATCTGTCGGCGAACTCTTTTCACCGTATACAGGAGCTGCTCAAGTCCTTTCACCGGCAAGTATTCACATTGGACCGGTATGATAATTCGATTTGCCGCAGCAAGAGCATTGACCGTCAGCATCCCAAGAGAAGGCTGACAGTCAATCAGAATATGCGTATATTGATTCTTTACTGTATCCAGATACTGTTTCAAGACCGTTTCCCGGCTGATGATATTTACCAGTGACATTTCCAAACCAGACAGCTGGATATCCGCCGGCAACAGATCCACGCCCTCCGGATGATGCAAAATTCCCTCTCCCGGCTCCAACTCCTGTTCAGTCAGAATCTTTCCCAGTACAGTTGAGATAGTCACAGGGAGCTGATCCGGATAAGGATTGCCCATTCCGACTGTTAAGCTGGCCTGGGGATCAAAATCCACCATCAGAACCTTATTCCCTTCCTGCGCCAGTCCAATGCCAAGATTCATACAGGTGGTTGTCTTAGACACACCACCTTTCTGGTTTACAAGTGCGATAATCTCTGCGTTCATTTGTTGTATCCACTCCTTCCGCTAAAATTGCTTCTCATCCTTGTCGCTCTCCCCGGCGGCAAAGCACAAACACATTATTGTGACTCCCAGAAATCCTCCAGCACAAAAAGCGATTAAATGTGTAAGCATAAATGTCCTCCTTCTCTTTATGAAAAAAAGTGTCCATTGTGGACACTCAACTACAGTTACCTGTCTTCACTTCCTTTCTGAACGAAAAAAAGCGCTCAGCAATCAATCATTTGCTAAACGCTTCCAGAGTCGATTTTCCAAAAAGAAAAAGCTGCCAGTAATATAAAAACTTCTACTGACAGCTTCCTGTGAAAATCTCATTATTCGATTTTTAACGTTTTCGCCCTACAATACGGTAATAATCTTTCATATCGATCATAAGGTTTATATAGAACTGTGGGCGATAGAACGGGTCTAAAATGGTTTGTGAAGAAGACAAACCGTCTCGACGTGTACACTGTTCGCGAACATTTCCGTCGGACAAACCTTTTTCAGCTCATACCCGCCCGCGCACAGATAGTTCAGGTCCCGCGCAAGTGTCGCGGAGTCGCAGCTGACATAGACAATCCGTTTGGGCGCGATTTTGAGCATGGTATTGAGCACGCTCATGTCACAGCCCCTGCGGGGCGGATCAACGACGATGACATCCGCGCAGATTCCATCTTTTTCGTATTTCTCGGGCAGGACTTCTTCGGCCTTGCCGGCAAAAAATTCCGCGTTTGTGATGCCATTCCGCTCTGCGTTCCGGCGGGCGTCGCGGATGGCGTCCGGTATGATTTCGACGCCGTACACAGCGCGCGCTTTCTGTGCAAGAAACAGGGAGATGGTGCCGATTCCGCAGTAGAGATCCCAAACGGTTTCCCGGCCGGTCAGCTCCGCGTATTCGAGTGCTTTGGCATAAAGTTTTTCTGTCTGGAGAGGATTGACCTGATAGAAGGAAAGCGGGGAAATGCAAAAGCGTATATTCCCAATCGTGTCTTCTATGTATTCTTTTCCCCAGAGCAGCTTCAGCTGTCTGCCCATGATAACATTGGTACGCTCACGATTGATGTTCAGCGTGATGCAGGTCATGCCGGGAATGGCGCGAAGCGCCTTGACCAGGCGGCCGCTCTCCGGTAAAGAGCTCCCGTTTATAACGATGCAGACCATGATCTGACCGGGAGATGCATTTTCCTTCCCCACCCGTATCATCACATGCCGCACGAGCCCTTTTCCTGTCGTCTCATCGTAGGGCTCGATTTCATATGTTTCCATGTGGTTCAACACAATATCGAGGATGGTCTTGTTGACCTTCGCGCCGAGAAGGCAGTCGCGGCAGTCGATGACCGTATGCGTGCGGCCCGCGTAAAACCCCGCGATGAGTCTGCCATTTTTGTCCCTGTCGATGGGATACTGCGCTTTATTGCGGTAACGGAATGGATATGACATTCCGATAATCGGCTCCATTGGCGGATCGGCAAAGCCGCCGATGCGCTGCAGATTGGCCAGCACCTTCTGCTCTTTGAAGCGAAGCTGGGCCTCGTATTTCATTTCCTGAATCTGACAGCCGCCGCAGGCACGGGCCACCGGGCAGGCGGCTTCGATGCGGTCCGGGCTGGGCGTGATGATACGCAGCAGCCGGGCATAGCCGTAGGTCTTTTTCATTTTCATGACCTTCACTTCTGCCACGTCCCCGATGATCGTATCCTTGACAAATAAAACCGGTCCGCGTCCTGCAGCTGTATTTGCTGTTTTGGAATCCGCATCTGCAAAAGAGAGGCCGGGCGTATTTTCCATATACCCGACCCCAAGTCCTTCGCTGCTGAAATCTTCGATTCTTACTGTGATAATGTCATCTTTTTTCATATCAAAACTCCGACGTCTTCCTCAGGTTCGACTCAAACAGCCGGTTATAGCCAAGCCATTCGTTGTTGTCTCCGGCATTCTTCATGATCTCGCGCATGGTCTCCAGCTTGGCGTCCGTGTCGTCCGCGTAGTTGAGCGCCACGGCTTCCGCAAGAGCCGGTTTTTTGGGGGAGCCGTATTCGAGTTCACCATGGTGCGCCAGTATGCAGTGCTGCAGCTCGCTCATCAGCTTTTTGGGGAAGCCTTTGATATGGCGGCAGCCGTAGCCGACCAGCTCGCTGCCCATGACAATATGACCGAGCAGCTGTCCGTCGTCGGTGTAATCGTTTTCCGGGAAGTTGGAAATCTCTTTCAGCTTTCCGACATCGTGAAAAAGCGCCGCGGTAAATAAAAGATCCTTCCGCAGGAACGGATACTGTTTTACATAAAAATCGCACAGCTTTACGACGCCCAGCGTGTGCTCCAGCAGACCGCCGACAAAACTGTGATGGACAGTCTTGGCCGCCGAATGATTTTTAAATGCCGTAATGAATGATTCGTTGTCCACAAAATAAATCTGAATCAGCTTCTGCAGGTAAGGATTCTCCACCTGGCGCATATAACCCATCAGTTCCTCATACATCTCATCAATATTTTTCTCGCTGACAGGCAGATAATCCGCGGCGATATATTCGGATTCCTGCGCTTTACGGGCACGGCGGATACTCATCTGCAGCGTTCCCTGAAAGTTTGTCACGTCGCCGCTTATAAAAACGTAATCCAGCACGCCAAACTCTTCAATCCCGGATGAATTCGGATCCCAGATCTTTGCGTCGATCGTGCCGGTTTTATCCTGTAACACAACGTTTTCATACAACTTGCCATTTTTCGCGGTCGCGGACTGTTTGTATTTGCACAGATAAATTTCGTTGATCTTGTCGCCTTCGCGAAATGTATTGATAAATTTCATGGTTCCTCCTCTTATATCCGGTAAGGGCTGCTGCTGCGCCCGGCTGTTTTACACCGTGATCTGCAGTTCTCTCCCGCTCCTCTGATAGCGGTAATAGCGCACCCCGGCGGCGTCCATCATCTTTTTGGACGTCAGGACGGAAAGCGTGCCCTCGTATTTATCGTCATCGTAGACCACCGTCTTGATCCCGGCCTGGATAATCGCCTTCGCACATTCATTGCACGGAAAAAGCGAGACATACAGCTTGGCGCCTTCAAGACTGCCGCCGCGGTAATTAAGGATCGCGTTCAGCTCGCTGTGTACCACATAAGGGTATTTTGTTTCTGCTTCGTCCCCCTCGCGCTCCCATGGAAATTCATCGTCCGAGCATCCCATGGGAAATCCGTTATAGCCCATGGAAAGGATTTTGTTGTCCTCGCTGACGATGCAGGTCCCCACCTGCGAGTTCGGATCTTTCGAGCGCATACCGGCCAGCTTTGCTACTGCCATAAAATATTCATCCCAGGTAATATAGTTCTCACGTTTCCCTGTCATAGTGATCCTCCGATCTTTTGTCCAATTCCTGTATTTTTATAGCCCCCGCTTCCTTAAAATACGCCGTTCCAGTGTGGAGAACACCAGACGGTCAATGAGGATTCCGATCAGAATGATGACCAGCATAACCGCCATCACCTGATTGATATCCGCCATATCACGCCCGGCCATCAGCGTATAGCCCAGACCGACGTAGGCGGACATGACTTCACCGGACATCAGAGCTCTCCAGGCAAACGACCAGGACTGCCGTATGCCTGCCAGAAACCCCGGCAGCGCGGCGGGAAAAATGACATCGGTATACATCTGAAGTTTTCCGGCTCCCATCGTCGCCGCCGCCCGTTTATAGATCGGCGGGATGGTCTGAATGGCGTTTTCGATGGCGAGCGCCACACTGAACGTGGAGCCGATGACCACGACAAAAAGAATGGCCGACTCATCCAGGCCAAACCAGAGGATAGCAAACGGCACCCAGCAGACGCTCGGGAGGGACTGAAACCCGTTCATCAGAGGTTTCAGATTGCGGTTCAGAAACGGAAACGCGGAGATCAGCAGTCCCAGCGCCGTACCGATCAGCAGCGACAGCGCAAAGCCGATGACCACACGCCGCAGACTGTAGATCACTGCCTGCCACAGGGTCCCCTTTACAATCAGCTTTTCCAGGCTCTCCACCACCCCAAGCGGGGAGGGCATCGCGTAGGATTTCCACCAGCCGAGCGGACCGGTGCCGAGAGTATAAATCAGCTGCCAGAGGATGATCAGCGCCGCATAAAAGCAGACGCCCGAAAGAATTTTATTGATCGTATTCTTCTTTTGCAAGCTTCTCCACCTCTCTCTCCACGCAGGATAAAATCTTATGACGCACGGCCAGAAATTCCGCCGAATCGATCTCCCGCGGTCTCGGCAGGTCTACCGTAAAGATGTCTTTGATACAGCCCGGATTGTCTGAGAGGACCACGATGCGGTCCGCCAGAAACACGGCCTCCTCCACACTGTGCGTCACAAAGACAATCGTTTTTTTCGTCTCCTCCCAGATCTGCTCCAGATCCGCGCGCAGCTTGTTGGTCGTCTGCTTATCCAGCGCGGAAAAAGGCTCGTCCATCAGAAGTACCGGACTGTTCAGGCATAATGCCCGGGCAAGTGCCGTCCGCTGTTTCATTCCTCCGGAAATCTCATGGATCCGGTACTCGCGGAACTCCCACAGACGCACCATTTTCAGATAGTGCTCCGCACGGCGGTCCTGCTCCTCCTTCGGCACCTTCGCAAGTTTCATCCCGAATTTTACATTGTCGATCACATTCAGCCATGGATAGAGCGCATGCTCCTGAAACATCATGGCACGGTCCGCGCCCGGTCCGGCGACCGGCGCACCATTCATCAGAAGTTCTCCTGAAGTCGGCCTGTCCAGACCGGCGATGATATTCAGAAGGGTCGATTTCCCGCAGCCCGACGGGCCAACAAGGCAGACAAACTCCCCGTCCTGTACGGTCAGCGTGATATCTTTCAGCGTCTCCCTGACCGAGCCCTCAAAGGAACGGGTGATATTTTTTAATTCCAGTGACATTGTTTCGTATCCTCATTGTAATCTTTATTCGGAAAGTCTTATTCCGCTTCCTGCAGTTCTTCTAACATGGAAAGATCAATCAGCGAATCGCCCGGCATTTCATCGATAAACTCCTGGTCATAAGAGGTCTGCGCGAACTCCCACAGCGCGTCCTCATTGAGTTCTGTGGTAACCACCGTTTTCTCAAATGAACTCAGAACCACATCCTTGTCGTATGCCGTTCCGGTGATGGATTCGATCTCCTCAATCATCGCGTCCACCGAGCCGTCAAGATCCGCATTGATCGCGTCCGTTGTCTCGATATGTACCTGTAGAAAAGTCTCAACAACCTCCGGATATTCTTCCAGAAAATCCTTGCGCACAACAACTACCGCGACCGGATACTCGCCGTCCAGATAGATGTCCTGATAATCCAGAAGCAGTTCAATGTTATCGGACGCGGTGAGGATCTCCCCCCACGGCTCCGGAACAAGGGCAGCGTCGATGCTTCCCTGATCAAACATATTCTGCACATTGGAATTGTCTACAGCTGCCACTTCCACCGTGCCTCCATCGGAGACCGGCGAGAGGTCATTTTCCGATAATAAATTCAGCAGACACAGATGCTGCGTATTGCCCACCTGCGGAATTGCCACGGTCTTTCCGTCCAGATCAGCCACCGAGGATATCCCGGAATCCGCGCCCACGACCAGAACCGCGCCGGCATTTGACGCATTGGCAATCACGATCACATCTCCGTCAGATTTGACATTGCCGTTGACCGCCGGTACAGGTCCGATATATCCGATATCGATCTCCTCCGCAAAAATCGCTTCCACCTCAGAGGAACCTGCGGTAAATGACGTCCACGATACCTCATATCCGTCTCCAAGCGCCTCTTCCAGAGAGCCCTCGTTTTTCATCACCAGCGCCTGCGCATGGGTAATGTTGGGAAAATAAGCCATCCGAACCTCGACCGTCTCCGTGGAAGAGCCGGATTCCGTATCCGCTGTCAAAGCCGAAGAATCAGAACCGGACGTGGATGGCGAAGAACCGCATCCGGTAAGTGCCAGCAGTGCGAACAGCACAATGAAAACGTTTGCAAAAGGTTTCTTCATAATGGAATCTCCTTACTTTCTTTTGTATTCTTTTCCGTATATATGCTTATTTTGCTTTGTTTAAAGGAATATACGCATTGTCGGGTCTCCCCCGGACTGCCGTCCAATCCTTTAATAAAGCATAATACACGAATGGGAAGTAATTTTAAAGCCATTTTTGCGCAAACGTTTTCACGCTTTCTTATGCAAAGCCCTCACATTTTTTTCCACCAGCTTGCGGGGAACCATGATCTGACGCTCACAGCCGGTGCATTTCAGGCGAAAATCCGCGCCCACGCGCAGAATCTCCCATTCCTGGCTGCCGCAGGGATGTTTCTTTTTCAGTTTTACGATATCGCCCACTTCAAATACAGTGTTTCCCGTATCCATGTGTATCCATGTACATCCTTTCTGCTGTCCGGGTCTTCTCCCGCGCCGGCCGCTCTTTTCTATACGCGAAGCGCTCCGAGTATCGTCCCGATTTTTTCCTGTATAAGCAGATCCGCCTGCCTGTCGCGCGGCGTCGGCGCCATGTTGATCACAACCAGATGCCGTCCCTGAAAATAATCAATCAGCCCCGCCGCCGGATATACGGCAAGCGAAGTCCCGCCGATGATCAGCACATCCGCCCCCCGAAATGCAGCGCACGGATTCCTGCATGGTCTGGCTGTCGAGTCCTTCCTCATACAGGACCACGTCCGGCTTGATCACACCGCCGCAGCTGCAATGAGGCACTTCTTCCTCCTGCAGTTTATCCAGGATCTCCCCGCCGCTGTAAAACCGATGGCATTTCTGACAGTAATTGCGATGAATGCTGCCGTGCAGCTCCAGCACCTTTTTGCTGCCCGCCCTCTGGTGCAGGCCGTCAATGTTCTGCGTCACGACCGCTTTCAGCTTTCCGCATTTCTCCAGTTCGGCCAGCTTCTCATGCGCAGCGTTCGGCTCTGCATCCAGCACCAGCATTTTATCCCGGTAAAACCGGTAAAACTCTTTCGTCTGGCGCACAAAAAACGTGTGGCTCAGAATCGTCTCGGGCGGATAATCATATTTCTGATGATAAAGGCCGTCCACGCTCCGGAAATCCGGGATACCGCTCTCAGTAGAGACGCCGGCGCCCCCGAAAAACACGACATTTTCCGTATTGTCAATGATCTGTTGAAGCTGTTCGATCGCGCTCATGGCTGCACCCTCCTTTACTCTTTTACTCTTTTACTTCTTCACCGCGTACATCTGCGTCAGCTTGCCCTGGACGACGAAGCGGGTCGCGGAATCTCCGGTGCAGGTGGAAAGTGTCACAACCTTGTCGTCCGTCGACACGGTCACATTGCTGTTGTCCACCTCCGATTCCTCCATCGCCGTGGTCAAAAATTCCTCAAATTCTTCATCCGAAAATACGATCTGGTACGGCTGCCCGACCTTATTCACGACTCTCGCCGAAAAAATGCGGTACATGTATATGACATCTTCCGTGTAAATCCAGAAAAACTTGCTCGTCTTATAGACTTCCTCGTCACGGAATTTTTTCAGGGATCCGAACATGGAGCCGTTTTTCATATTGTGTCCATAGATGACCGTGTTCTGATCACTGAAATCACTTTCGTTCTCGTAATGCACGAAGAGGCAGCCGGCAAACAGTTCTTCCTGCTCAAAGGAGCGGTGAAGATAGTAGTCGTTGTCCTCGCCCTGCACGACCGGATAACTCAGATCCAGCGCCCGGATTTTCAGCCAGCCGACAATATCGGAATTGACCTCCTTAAGAGATGCAAAATCAATCGGGCTCTCCATGACAGGCAGCGTCACTTCCTCGCCGTCCACCGTCACCGTCCGCACTTCCCGTCCGCTGATCAGCTGTGCCAGAGCATCCTCATCTCCCGAATCTTCAGCCTCCTCAAACGCCTCCTCCAGCGCGTCCAGATCCTCCGTCTCGGTCTCATCGTTCACATAGTCTTCCAGACTCGCATACTCATCATCCGCTTTTTTGTACTCTTTATAATATCCGTAAAGAGTATATCCCGCATAGACAAATACACAGAACGCTGCCGCCATCACGATCATGCTGATCACGTCGCCGACGCGGCTTCTTTTCTTTTTCTTTTTCGGCCGCTTTCCTGATCTGCGGTCCGAACCGCCGGAAATATTCCCGCCGCCGGAAGCGCCGTAAGGGCCGCCGGAAGCGCTGCTGTAGTAGCTCACATGATCCCCGGAAGATCCGGTATTGTTTCCATACCCTGCGCCATTCCCGTATCCGGCACTGTTTTCATATCCGGTACGATAGTCAGCGCTGTTTCCTTCTCTTCTTTGCTTTTCTTTCATACGCTTCCCCCTCTGTGTCCGGCATGGATACCGGTATGTTCACAATAAACCGGGTGTTCTTGCTGTCGCTGACCGCTGAGATCACACCGCCGTGAAGTTCCACGATCCGTTTGGCGATCGCCAGTCCCAGCCCGGCTCCCCCTGTTTTGCTCGATCTGCCGTCGTCGACACGGTAGAATTTTTCAAAGATCATCTCCAGCTTCTTCTGCGGGATCTGCGGTCCCTCATTGGTAAATACGATCGTGATGCCGCCGTTGCCGCCGCGCGCCTGGATCAGGATCCGGGAATTCTCATAGCCGTAGGCAGCCGCGTTTTTCAGCAGATTGTCAAAGACGCGCGCAAGTTTGTCCGGATCGCCCTGCATAATCAGGCCTTCCTGCACATCCACCACGCAGGTCATGTTTTTGCGGTTCAAAAGTCCCAGGTTCTCATCCTCCAGCTGCTCCAACATAATGGAAAGGTTGATCTCTCTTTTTTCCAGAACCATGTCCTGCACGTTGTAGCGTGTGATCTCAAAGAACTCGTTCAGCAGTTCCTCCAGACGAATCGCTTTTTCCAGCGTGACATGCGTGTATTTCTCCCGCTCCTCCCGGGACATCTCCGGATGCTCGTCCAGCATGGTCAGATATGCGGTCACCGATGTCAGCGGCGTCTTGAGGTCGTGTGCCAGGCAGGCCACCATCTCATTCTTGCGCTGTTCGCTCACCACGGCCTGCTGCGCTCTCCAGGACAGCTTGCGCTGCAGGAGATTCATCTGCTCCTCCATCGGTTCCAGGTCTTCTCCCAGAGCGACCGGCTCCCCCGATTCAGCGAGAATCCCGTCCAGCGCATCGCCGATGCGGTTCAGGCAGCGCGTCATTTTCCCTGCCGCAAGAAGGAAAAACAGCAGAAACAAAAAGGCAAGCATGCCAAATGCAAACAGCCATTTCCCGTCCTGAGCCAGACGTATGTAAAGTGAAGCCGCCGTTTCAGAGGAGGCCCCCAGCTTTTCCAGCAGCCCCACCACGAGACTCTGAAACGTCTCCTGCCCGATCCCCCTGCATGAGGAAGGTCAGGATCCCATATCCGGCCGCCACCACAAGAAGACTGATCAGAAGCGCCCGCAAAATCATTGTTCTTTTTAATCTGCCATATCTATTTTTCAATTTTGTATCCTACTCCCCACACAGTTTTGATAAAATCACTTTTCCTGTGGCCGTCGCCCATCTTCTCCCGCAGATGCCGGATATGGACCATGACCGTATTGTTGCTGTTCTTAAAATATTTTTCTTTCCAGATCTGTTCAAAAAGCTGTTCCGAGCTGATCACCTTCCCGCGGTTCTCACACAAAAACCACAGAATGTCAAACTCCGTCGGTGTCAGGATCAGTTCGCGTTCATTGTAGCTGCACTCATGCGTGTCGCGGTTCATCAGAAGTCCCGCAAAATCGATGATATTCTCCGGCGCATCGGCGGCCGTCCCATTGTATTTCTGGTACCGGCGAAGCTGCGCCTTGACCCGCGCTACCATCTCCAGCGGGTTGAACGGCTTCGGAATATAGTCGTCCGCCCCCAGCGTCAGGCCGTTGATCTTGTCCGTGTATTCCGTCTTCGCAGTCAGCATGATCACCGGGAACCTGTATTTCTCCCGGATCTTCTGCAGTACCCGGAAGCCGTCGATATCCGGAAGCATCACATCCAGCAGCGCCAGATCCGGCGGAGACGCTTCCACCTTTTGCAGCGCCTCACGGCCGGAATAAGCCAGTTCGACCTCATAGCCGTCGTTGCGAAGATAGAGGCCGATCACATCGGCGATCTCTTTTTCGTTGTCCAAAACCAGAATCTTACTCATTTGTTCCCTCAAGGTTTTCTCTTATCCGCAGATTCTCCTGCTGCCACCGGAAAATCCATCCTTACGCCAGCGACCCCACCGTCCGCGGATACGGAAGTACATCGCGGATATTGGATACGCCGGTCAGGTACATCACGCAGCGCTCAAATCCAAGCCCGAATCCGGAGTGGCGCGTGGAGCCGTATTTGCGCAGATCCACGTAATACGCATAGTCTTCCTGCTTCATGCCGAGCTCGGCAATCCGCGCAGTCAGGATGTCCAGATCGTCCTCCCGCTGGCTGCCGCCGATGATCTCGCCGATCCCCGGCACAAGGCAGTCCATCGCGCGCACCGTCTTTCGGTCCTCGTTCAGCTTCATGTAAAACGCCTTGATCTCCTTCGGATAATCCGTGACAAACAGCGGACGCTTATAGATCTGCTCCGTCAGATAGCGTTCATGCTCGGTCTGCAGATCGCAGCCCCAGGAAACTTTGTATTCGAATTTGTCGTTGTGCTTTTCCAGAATCTCCACCGCTTCCGTATAGGTGACATGGCCGAACTCCGAGTTCAGCACATGGTTCAGCCGGTCCAGCAGTCCTTTGTCCACAAAGGAATTGAGGAAATTCATCTCCTCCGGCGCGTTTTCCAGTACATAGCGGATGACAAACTTCAGCATATCCTCAGCCAGCGCCATATCGTCATCCAGATCCGCAAACGCGATCTCCGGCTCGATCATCCAGAACTCCGCCGCATGGCGCGCGGTGTTGGAATTCTCCGCACGGAACGTCGGCCCGAACGTATAGACGTTCCGGAACGCCTGGGCAAACGCCTCTACATCCAGCTGTCCGCTCACGGTCAGATTCGTCATTTCCCCGAAAAAGTCCTGCGTATAATCAATCTCGCCCCTGTCGTTGCGCGGCGGATTGTTCATGTCCATCGTCGTCACCTGGAACATCTCCCCGGCGCCCTCACAGTCACTCGCAGTGATCAGAGGCGTATGCACATAGACAAAGCCTCTCTCCTGGAAAAAGGTATGGATCGCGTAGGCGATCAGCGAACGCACACGGAATACCGCCTGAAAGGTATTGGTGCGCGGGCGCAGATGCGGAACCGTGCGCAGGTACTCCATCGAGTGCCTTTTCTTCTGCATCGGATAATCCGGTGTCGACGTCCCCTCAACTTCTACAGAGGACGCCTGAATCTCAAACGGCTGCTTCGCGTTCGGCGTCGCCACAAGGGTGCCCTTTACGATCACGGCCGCACCGACATTCAGCTTTGAAATATCGGCAAAATTCGGCAGCTGATCCGAATATACGATCTGTAAGGTCTCAAAAAAAGTACCGTCATGCAGGACGATAAATCCAAACGTTTTCGAATCGCGGATGCTGCGCACCCATCCTCCGACGGTAATCTCATGGTCTATATAGCTGTCCCGGTCGCGGTACAGCTCTTTTACTGTAGTAAACTGCACATCCATGTCTGCGGTCTCCTCTTCTTCTTTTATGTCTGGCATATTCATGTCCGGCATATCTTTTATATGAAGTCGATTATACCCACTTTTCCAGGGGTCTGCAAGGGCAAACCGTCCGCAGGTTTCTTAAATGTTTTGTAAGATTCCTTTTTGCCACTTGCGCTTTTCAGAATTTTTTTTACAATCAACAGTAAAGAGACGCAGACATTTTTCGCTGTTATGACATTGGGGGGATTGTGTATGAAAGGAAAAAACCATTTGCGGAAACGAAAAAACAAAGCTGCGGCAGCCGCCTTTGCGCTGATCTTCGCATCCGTCACGCTGACCGCACTCGCCGGGGAAAGTGAAAGCGATGTAAAGGAACCTGCCGCTCAGGAAGAGACGGACGAAACATTCGCCGCGTCGGATCCCTTCACATACGCCGCCGACTACGATGAAATCTACGAGGCGTTCCGGTCGATTGCCGAGTCTGATAAGGCGCGGACGTCGAACGGTATTATGATGATTGACAGTGCCTTTGATATGACTTCTGACGCGGCGGTTTCCGCGTCGGCGGATACTGCGGCGGAAGAGGACATCCTGTCCGCAGAAACATATTCCGCCGCGGACGTCGGGGATTCCGCAGATTCCGTATCTGCGGATGCCGGTTCTGAGGCTGCCGGCTACTCTTCCACCAACATTCAGGAGTACGGGGTAGACGAGGGCGACGTGGTCAAGACGGACGGTTCTTATATTTATATTCTGCGCTCAGAGGGAGAATTCCTGATCGTCAGCGCGGACGGCACGGAAAGTGAGATGCAGCTTTTAAGCCGGACATCACTGGAAAGCGAGAATGACCTGACCGCAAAGGAGATGTATCTGGACGGCAATGTCTTAAGCATCATCACCAGAGAATATATCACCTCTCTTACGGAAAACGGGGACGGTACGTACTACACCCGTTCCGTCTCTGTGACCGCGCTGTACACCTACGACATCACTGACCGCAGTGAGCCGGTGCTTTCCGGAAAGGTGACACAGGAGGGCACTTACAGCGATTCCCGCAAGGCCGGCGATTATATTTATCTGTTTTCCACGTATTACCCGTCGCTCGGGGATTCACTGGATGACAGCACGATCGCGCCGCTTTTAAACGGTGAGGAAGCAAAAGCCACAGACTACTATCTCCCGGAGACGATGACCAGCACGGAATGTCTGGTGATCAGTTCGGTGGACGCGGCCAGCCCCTCCGCATTTGCGGATAACAAAATCCTGGTTTCCGGAGCAGATCATTTTTATGTGAGTACAGAAAACATCTACGTGGTCAATGAAAATTACGAGAACTCCAACACCGTCACAGAGATCACGAAATTTCACTACGAAGACGGACAGATCACCGGCGTTGCGGCCGGCTCCGTGACCGGTTATCTGAACGACTCGTTCTCGATGAATGAGTATGACGGAACTCTCCGCCTTGTGACGACCTACTACGGCGATGAT
This sequence comes from Clostridiales bacterium, assembly GCA_020860715.1. Taxonomy (GTDB): domain Bacteria; phylum Bacillota; class Clostridia; order Lachnospirales; family Lachnospiraceae; genus Choladousia. The sequence continues at coordinate 19,884 of JAJBTU010000034.1, forward strand.
ATCTCGCCGACCGCCTCTGTCACAGACTGGACAGAGCACAACGCGCTCTATATTCTCGACGCATCCATGAAGCAGCTGTCCGTCATCTCCGATCTCGCCGCAGGGGAGACGGTCCGCTCCGCACGTTTTCTGGGAGAGACCGGCTATTTTGTCACCTTCGAGCAAACGGATCCGCTGTTCTCCGTCGACCTCTCCGACCCGGAGGACCCGCAGATCTTAAGCGAGCTGAAAATCAGCGGTTTCTCCTCCTATCTGCATTTTTACGGAGAAGACCTCCTGCTCGGGCTCGGCTACGAAGCGGACGAATCCACCGGAAGCACGACCGGACTGAAACTGTCCATGTTTGACATCTCCGATCCGTCAAACGTGACTGAAGCCGCGAAATATGTGATTGACGGCGTCACCTGGTGTGAATCGCTCTCCAATTACAAATCCATTCTGGTGAGCGCCGGGAAAAATATCATCGGGTTCTACTTAAACGACCGTTTTCTGATCTGTTCCTATGAGGAAGAAGAAGGGTTTACGCAGGAACTGATCTACGATTTCTACACGGACGGGCTGGCCGGAAAGGCCGACAGTTCCACCATGCGCGGCCTCTATATCGGGGATACGCTGTATCTGGCAGGCAGTACATTCGTGATCCGTTTTGACATGAGCAGCGGATATGAAAAGACACAGGTGCTGACGTTTGAATAAAAAGCCAAGAACTGCCGCAAAGACGGTTCAGCCGCCCAGCGCATCCGAGAGCGCCGCGAACTGTGAAAGGGTGAGCGTTTCCCCGCGCACGTTCCCGGCCAAACCGATCCCGGCCAGCGCCGCAGCGATCTGCTCTTTGGAAAAATGCAGTTCCGGAGAATTTTTCAGGCCGTTGGCAAGGGTTTTCCTGCGCTGTCCAAAAGAAGCGCGGATCAGTGAAAACATCAGTTTTTCATCCCGGACCGTGACCGCCGGCTCCTGACGCCGGGTCAGACGGATCACCGCGCTTCCGACTCCCGGCCGGGGAATAAAGCAGTTTGGCGGCACATTCGCCGCAAGATACGGCTCCGCATAATACTGGACGGCCAGAGAAAGCGCTCCGTAGTCCCTGGTGCCGGGGCCGGCCTGCATCCGCAGCGCCACCTCTTTCTGCACCATGACCGTAATGCTCTCAACCGGTACCGCGCTCTCCAGCAGTCCCATAACGATCGGCGTCGTGATATAATACGGCAGGTTGCCGACCACCTTGATCGGCTGCCCGCCGTTTTTTTCTTTTACCAGCGCGGCGATATCAACCTTCAGGATATCCTGATGAATGACCGTCACATTCCCGTACTCTGCCAGAGTCTCCTCAAGGATCGGAATCAGGTTCCGGTCGATCTCGACCGCCGTCACCTCCCGCGCCGCTTCCGCAAGATACTGCGTCATCGTGCCGATGCCAGGGCCGATCTCCAGTACAAAATCCTTTTTTGTAATTCCTGCCGCCGCGATGATTTTTTCCAGCACATGCGCGTCGATCAGAAAATTCTGACCGTAACGTTTCTGAAAGTTAAAATGGTTCTTCTGAATCATCTCAATGGTTTTCTGTGGGTTTGCCAGTTTTTCCATATCACTTCTATCCTGTATTCTTTGTATTCCCTGTTCTGTTTTATCTGATTTTCAGCTGCCTGTTTTGCCGCGGCTCTGTGCCCGTCTCTACAGCTGTTTCAAATGATACACCCGCAGCGCGTTCTCATAAAGCACCTCTTCCGCTTCATGCGGCGCAATCCCCCTGATCTGCGCGATCGCTTCGATCACCAGCGGAATGTAAAGCGAAGAATTACGCCTGCCGCGGTGCGGCGCAGGCGCCAGATACGGGCAGTCCGTCTCCGTCACAATGGCTTCCAGCGGCACTGCCGCGACGACTTCTTTCAAGACGCGCGCATTTTTAAACGTAACCACGCCGCCGACTCCGATATAATACCCCATCTTTACATATTCCAGCGCCATCTGTGCCGACGAGGAAAAGCAGTGAATGATGCCGCCTGTCGTTCCCGCATGTTCCGCTCTCATAATATCAAAGGTGTCCTGTGCGGCGTCTCTGCTGTGTATGTTGACCGGAAGGCCTGTATCCTTCGCCATCTGAAGCTGGCGCACAAACCATTCTTTCTGCAGCTCATGATTTTCCTTATTCCAGTAATAATCAAGCCCGATCTCCCCGACTGCCACCGTTTTCTCCCGGCTGCAGAGTTCATACAGATGCTTCATGTGCTCTTCATCCAGCGAGCCCACTTCATCCGGGTGAACGCCGACCGCCGCGTATATAAAAGGATACTTCGCCGCCAGTTCCTGGCTCTCCTCCACATCGCGGAGGGTTGCCCCCATATTTACGATCCCCGCGATACCAGCCGGCTCCATCTTTAAGAGCAGTTCCCCGCGGTCTTCATCAAACGCTTTTTCATTATAATGCGCGTGCGTATCAAAAATCATTCCGATTCTCCGATTTCTCCCGTCTTACCGGGTTCGCCGCCGGATCCGGGACGGTTTGCCGGCTGGCCTTTCTCATACTACCATAAAACAGGCTTTGCCGCAACCAGGAAGAATCTGCGCTGCGGAGAAGATTTTCTATTGCCATCATCGGCCTCTTCGTGTTACAGTAAGAAAGACATATAAGACTGAAATAAGGAGACAGAGCATGGGCGGTATTTTTGGAGTGGCAGCAAAGAGAAGCTGCACAATGGAACTGTTTTACGGAGTCGATTATCATTCCCATCTGGGTACGCGCCGCGGCGGTATGGCCGTATATGGAGAACAGGGATTCCAGCGCGCGATTCACAATATTGAAAATTCTCCGTTCCGCACCAAATTTGAACAGGACGCGGATGAGATGGACGGGCATCTGGGGATCGGATGCATATCTGATTACGAGCCGCAGCCGCTGCTGGTGCAGTCGCATCTCGGCAGCTTCGCAATCACCACAGTCGGAAAGATCAACAACATGGAGCAGCTTCTGCTGTCGGTCTATGAAAACGGAAATACGCATTTTCAGGAAATGAGCAGCGGGCAGATCAACGCAACTGAGCTGGTGGCGGCACTGATCTGCAAAAAGGAAACCATCGTCGAAGGCATCCGCTACGTACAGCAGATCGTTGACGGATCCATGACCCTGCTTCTGATGACAAAAGACGGCATCTATGCCGCGCGGGACCGGCTGGGCAGAACGCCGCTGGTTGTCGGCAAAAAGGAGGATGCTTACTGCGTCTCCTTCGAGAGCTTCGCCTATCTGAATCTGGGATACAGCGATTACCGGGAGCTGGGTCCGGCAGAGATTGATTTTATCACGCCGGATCAGGTAAAGATGGTCGGTGAGCCGGGGGAACAGATGCGCATCTGCTCCTTCCTGTGGGTGTATTACGGTTACCCGACTTCCTCCTACGAAGGAGTCAATGTTGAAGAAATGCGCTACCGCTGCGGCGGAATGCTGGCCAAACGTGACCGGGAAGCGGCAAACATTTCGCCGGATATCGTAGCCGGAGTGCCTGATTCCGGCACCGCTCACGCGATCGGTTACGCGAACGAATCCGGGATTCCCTTTGCGCGCCCGTTCATAAAATATACGCCGACCTGGCCGCGCTCCTTCATGCCGACAAAGCAGGCGCAGAGGAACCTGATCGCACGCATGAAACTGATTCCGGTCAAGGCGCTGATCAAAGAAAAAAAGCTGCTGCTCATCGACGATTCCATCGTGCGCGGCACACAGCTGCGGGAAACCACGGAATTCCTTTATCAGAGCGGCGCCAGAGAAGTCCATGTACGGCCGGCATGCCCGCCGTTACTGTTTGGCTGTAAATATCTGAATTTTTCCCGTTCCAAATCCGACATGGATCTGATCGCCCGCCGCATCGTACGTGAGCGCGAAGGGGATGACGTGTCCAAAGAAGTGCTTTCCGATTACGCGGATCCGTGCAGTAAGAATTACACGGAAATGCTGGAAGCGATCCGCAGGCAGCAGAATTTTACCTCTCTCCGCTATCACCGCCTGGATGATATGGAGGAATCCATCGGAATCAATCCGTGTAAACTTTGTACGTACTGTTTCAATGGGAGGGAGTGATCCCCCTCCCATCTGTCCATATATTCTCAGGGTACCTGGCCGTTACTTCCGCGCCAGGTATTTGCTTTTGATGTATTTGCCGGCCGCGCTTAAGTCGCTGGTTTTCCATCCGCTGGTCTTTTTGGTGCCTGACTTCAGCAGGGCTGACGACTCAGCCTTATTGCTCAGGCTCCAGCAAAAATAGCTGATATTGTACTTATTCAGCAGCTGAAACCATGTATTCATCGCTGTCTTATTGATACTTCCGCTGCCGCTGGCCGCTGATAATCCAAATTCCGAGACAATCACAGGCAGTCCCTTTTTGCGCGCATAGCGCAGTTTCGCCGGCAGATATTTGTTATGGGCGCTTTCACCGGCATAAAAATGAAGGGAATACATGATATTCTTATAGCCCTTGATCGGATTATTCGCCACCTCATTGGATGTCAGACTTGACCCAAGCTGGGACCATGACGGGGTACCGACGATAATCACAGCGTTCTTGTCATATTTCCGGATGCGCTTGATAATTTTCGTGGCGTAAGACTTCACCGTGCTCCAGCTGCATCCATTTGGTTCATTGCAGATCTCATAAATCACGTTCTTGTAATTTTTATATCTCTTTGCCATGATGCCGAAAAAGTTCACGGCATCCTTGTAATGCGTATTTGGATTCCCGTCGGACAGGATGTGCCAGTCAATTATCACGTACATACCAAGTTCCGTGGCATATTTAACACCGTTATATACCAGTTTTCTCAGTTCCGCCTGATTGCCGCCGCTGCAGTAGCCGTTATAGCCTTCTGTATACAAAGAAAGCCGGATGGCATTGACTCCCCACTCATCCCGCAAGGTTTTAAATGCTTTCTTGTTCACATAGGCTTTCCCCACGTCCCAGTTGATGCCATGGGTGCTGATCCCGCAAAGCTGAAACACCTTTCCTTTACTGTCTACCAGATTCGCACCTTTTACAGACAGCCTTCCATGTTTGCTGACCGGCGTAGACGCCGCGCTTACGGTTGACGCCGGCAGCAGTCCCACCGAAGCAACTGTCAGACAGAATACCAGCAAAAAAGCGCCAAAGCGCCTGCATCCGCGAGTACTTCCGTGACGGCCTGCCGACAGTCTTCCCTTTCTTTTTCCTCTCATGCTCTCCCTGCTTTCTTTTTCATCTGCATTATTTTCAGCTGCGTATATCCTGTTCTCAAGTTCCTCCCTGTTACTTTTATATTTAAACTATAACATAATGCACAGAGCAACGCAATAAAATTTTCCAAGCGTGTCTTATTTCCACGCATCAAAAACATAAGTCTGCGTCTCTGAATCCATTAAATTCAATGGTAAATTAAACGAGACTTTGCGTTTGCTTATGCGTACTTACCAAACCGTCAGATGCGCCGACTATTTCATCGCAAAAGTGAGGTCAGACAATACACGCTCCCAGCATCTTATGGACAAATTACATGCCGTAAAAGCCGGTCGTGAAGACGATGAATTCAAGCAGGCTATACAAAGTTTACTGAATTCGTCAGACAAAAGTAATGGATCGTCATACATCTTGTTGAAAAGGATTATATATCTTCGTTAAACTTTTGTTAATATGCATTTTTCAACATCCATTCGTTTGATCCTGCTTCTCCAGTGTGTTCCTTGTTGCCCTGACAAATCACGCAGAATAAGTCAGAGGTGTGTCAAAACACAGAACATCCACAATCTGTTTACGATTTTTCCACAATACAATCAATTTTTCTTCACAGAGCCATAGTATTTTTGAAATCCCAGCAGCCGTCATTTCAAAAGCCTGTTTAGCTGCTCCCCGGAAGCAAATGGATAGTTGTGACTCAAATGCTCATAAATCTTTTTCCGGCTTTCAGATGGTTCTTCTTTATAATTCGCGGACACCATATCATAGCCCCATAAATCTTCCGGTTTCGAGTAGACACACACCGGCATTCCATATTCCCCGCCGCGCTTATTTACCTTGCGCCGAAAGTCTTTGATCACCAGATAGGTCTGCATCTGCAGGTCGGTCAGGATACCGTTGAAATTCTTCTCTCCGCCTTTGCCGAAACCCGCCTGTTTTTTCAGTTCCAGGCCAATATACTCGTCCTTTTCCTCAAAGCAGTCCATGATCTTCTTGCTGCGGATATTCGCCAGTTCATCGTCCCATCTGGCATCAAAATCATAACCGTCCCTGCGGTAATTTGCAAAGACCGGGAACCATTCCAGACTGATAAAGGCCGACTTCTTTCCGAAAAATTTCCCATATGCCACTTCGTGGCTTCTGGCAATCAGTTCCCGCCATTCCCACGGATCCTGCCTGAGGTCTCCTGTCCACCAGAACAGATTTGATGTATGTTCTTCCACCGAAAAGCCCTCGATTTCGTTTTTGAAAAGCGGAAGAAACCCGATCTCATTGATCCAGCTGATCAGATCCCGCCAGCTGCGGATACGCATGGGGTCGTTCCAGTCCATTCCGTACATAATCCATTCTCCGTTTTCATTCGCCATACTGTCCTGCTCTTTCTGTTCCCCCTACAATCCGGCAAAAAACAATTCGTAAAAATTATCTTCCGCTTCCAGCATGGACGAGTTCTCGCCGCCTCCGTTAATTGTCATGTATCTGCGCAGCAGATGCGCGACGCAGGCGTCCATACTTACCGTCAATCTTTCATTATCCCTGCATCATTAGATTTCGGATCCTTCGGAAATGCAAAACCCCGGGAAGCCGCCAAATAAGCGGGTTCCCGGGACCTGTTCGTAGCGGAAGGGAGACTTGAACTCTCGACACCACGGGTATGAACCGTGTGCTCTAGCCAGCTGAGCTATTCCGCCATATACCATATACATAGAAAGCGATATACAGGAAAAAGCAGATCGCTCACTATTGTTATCTATGGGGCCTATAGGGCTCGAACCTATGACCCTCTGCTTGTAAGGCAGATGCTCTCCCAGCTGAGCTAAGACCCCATATTCACGAGCCGTCCTCTGGACGACTCGCTTTGCCATTATAATACCGCACGACAGATAAAGTCAAGCACTTTTTTAAGAAACTCTGCGAACCCCTGCCTGTCCTTTTCTGCGGGACAGTTCGGTCTTCCATTCTACCTTGTACACCAGGCCATGGATGACAAAACTCATCATCGCGCCGCATACCACATCAATGATGGAATGCTGGTCAAGCATCACCGTAGACGCACAGATCAGTATCATGATCACCAAATGGACGGCAATTGTGAGACGCCTGTGTCTGAGATTGTCAAGACTGCAGACTGCCTGAAATACCATCACGGTATTCATCACATGGACGGACGGGCAAACGTTCGTCGGCGTATCGATTGCGCGGAGCATCACCACAAGGTTGTACAGGGCGCCGGTCTCATGCGGCTGCGAAGCCAGACGCAGATTCAGCCCGGTCGGAAATACATAATAAATGACCAGGCAGATGGTCAGGCCGGAAAAAATCATCTGACAGAGTTTTTTATAGTCGTCCCAGCCGCGGTGATTAAACCAGAGAAAAGTTCCTGTTATGTATGGGAACCAGAATATGTAAGGGATGATAAAGACCTCGCAGAAGGGGATCAGTTCATCCAGCTTGCAGTGGATAATATACTTCGGCACGACGTTCTCTTCAAGCCAGTGAAATGCCGCCAGATAAAAAATCAGATAACATACGGAAATCATCAGCGGATATCTGCGAAACCACGCCTTGATTTTTTGCATCTTCATGTCTCATCTCCATAAAAATGATCTTTTCTGCAATGCATCCTATCATATCATCTTTTTTTTCATTTGTCAGCGTATTTCCATTTTCTTAAGAATTTTAAGAAATTATTCCCACCCGGTCATCCTGTGGGGGCCTACACAAGCAGCCGCTTTGTGTCGAGTGCTTCCCATTCGTGAACCCCGGCGTAAGATATGTAGCTGCTCCACCAGTAATCCTCCAGACGGCTCACACATCCCTGTTCCAGAGGAAGCCTGTGAATCCTCCGGCAGCAGTCTGCGATCCGCACCAGGGTTCCGAGTTTTCTGGTGTGCCCTGTTAATTCTATGCCGGCGTTTCGCCGGAGTTTTTCTTTGTCGGACACCCCGGACCTGTAATCTTCCAGTAACTGTTTCAGCACTGCGTTCTGAAGTCCGCGGACGACCCGTTCAATCCGGTTTGCTGCGATTATAAAATATGCGGCTTCATCCATAATGCAGAATGCGAAAAGAAGCCAGCCGTCCCGCTGCCGGATTTCCCCTACGAGGTCAATCAGATGTTTTTTGACCCTCTCGTCCGCAAAAAGGCAGCGGCTTCCTTCCATTGAATAGCAATACACCTGTTTCTCTGTTGGTACCTGTGACATACCGTTTCCTCCTTTCGGAAAGATACTCTTTGTCTTCCCTTAGTGGAAATGGTAGCACGCCCACATATTTTTTTCAACATCGAACAACTTTGTGAAACAAATTGTGTCATTTTGAAGCATTCCGGATAAAGTACCTCTCGGTGCCGCAGCTACTGCGAAGTGTTACAGGCCCGTCGATGCCGTGTAGGTAATATCCCCAAATTCCTCGCTGTATTCGTTGATCCGCTCCATTATCTCATCCGCCGCGCTCCCGGTCGCCGGTGTCGGGCAATAATCGTTATAACCGGAGGCGGAAGAAATGGTGCAGGGAATGATTTCGATTGCATCGTCCAGAGCCGCTCCGTCTGTGCCAATCGTAAATGTCTGCCGGAATATCATCGTGTCCTTGTCGGAGGGGTTGGCGTTCCCTCCAAAGCAGAAATTGCCAAGGCTGTACACGATGTATTTGCCGTTGTATTTCTCGATGCCCTGCAGGACATGGGGATGATGGCCGACAACCAGATCCGCTCCGCAGTCGATTGCGGTATGAGCAAGGGACTGCTGAATTTCATCCGCATAGTTTTCTTTTTCCGTTCCCCAATGAAACGCGACGATAATCAGCTGCGCGCCTTCGGACTGCGCCTCGGCAATCGTCTCGCGCACCTGTGTTTCGCATCCCAGGCCGGTGGGCAGCTCATAAATGCCGATGCATGCAATTTTCACGCCGGAAATTTCCTGATATGCGATGGTGTCTCCCGTGCAGTAATCAATACCGGCCGCGGTCAGGTTCTCTTTGGTATCGGAAAGTCCTTCGGAGCCATAATCGCTGCTGTGATTGTTCGCAAGCGTCACAACTTCGATGGAGCCGTCCTGCAGAATCTCTGTATAAGAGGGATCTCCTTTAAAGGCATAGGTTTTATCTGCGGCATTGGTGGAATCCGTGAGGGGGCCTTCCAGATTGGCGAAGGTAAGGTCATCGTTTGAGAGGATTTCACTGACGTTCTGGAAAAACCAGGAGGCGCCATACATAGAGTAATAGGTGTCAAAGTTTGTTGAAGTGACGGAACCTTTGTAGGTGCCGAGCGTACAGTCGCCAATGGCGCTGACGGTAATCACTGCCTCCTGCACCACATTTACGATACAGGTCGCCATGTCCACGCCATCCGCAGTTGCCTTAATAAGGGCGCTGCCCTCTGCGACAGCGGTCACCAGACCGGAACTGTTTACAAGGGCAACGTCTGTATTCGAACTCTCGTACTTTAAATTTGTTAAAATAGCGTCGGAGGGAGTTACTTCCGTGGTTAAATACGCGGTGCTTTCCGGATACAGCGTCAGCTCACTTTCGCTTAATACAAACGACTGCGCGGTCACCATATTGGAAACAGCCGGGGAACTGCTGTTCCCCGCCTGATCGACCGCGTAGAAATAATACAGGCAGTCTTCCTCAAAAGCAATCGGTTCACTGTAGTTTTGATATTGCGGAAGCTGCAGCCAGTCGTCATCCTTCACCACGGCATACCGAATCTGCGCCACGCCGGAACGGGCATCGGTCGCTGTCAGTGTGATCTGTCCGCCGGAAAGATCCGCCGTGACCACAGGCGCGTCGGAATCCAGCATCGGGATTTCCACGCTTGCGGTGAGCGTTTTCTCCGCTGTTGTCACAGTCACTTCCAGCGGGGTCTTTTGTGCCTCGACTGTCACATATCCCTTCTCATTCGGTTCCACCGCAGTACCGTCGATTTCGATGGAAGAACTTTCTCCGTTTTTCACGGAAATCTTCATTGTCAGTTCACAGGTCTGGCACCATTCCGCAGGCTGGTTCTCTACCGTGATCGTCAGACCTTCTTCCGCGGTGACGTATTTCTGTTTTTCCTTTATCTGCGCGGAACGATATACCATACACGAAACAGCAGCAACAACCAGAACAATTGCCGCCGCGGCGGAACAGAGCACCATTGCCCGCTTCTTTGCAGCGTGAAGGATTCCTGTCTTTTCTGCGGGACTGTCCTTCGGCTCCGGCGTCCCTTCTGTCTGTACCGAATCCGTATTTGGCTGCGCTGTCTCCGTCTCTTCTGGCTGCTCCGATATCGCCTTCGGCTGCGCTGTCTCCGTCTCTCCCGGCTGCTTCGATATCGCTTTCGGCTGCGCTGCCTCCGTCTCTTCCGGCTGCTCCGATATCGTTTTCGGCTGCGCTGCCTTTTGAGGTTGCTCCGGTGCCGCCGCTTCTTTATTTTGCGTCGTATACACATCCAGCAGGCGATCCAGAATCTGCACTGTATCCAAATCTATGGAATCTGCATCAATCTCATCTACAGAACGGTCTGGTTTTTTTGCATCATTCGTTCTCCGGGAAGGACTGCCGCCGCGCGCGGTGTGACTGTCCCGCGTTTCGGCTGCATACTCTTCCGGCTCTTCCGACACTGGATCCATGTGAAGACTGTGAAGTATCCGTTTTCCTATTGTTTCTGACTCTTCCGAAACAGATTTTGCGCCATAGCGTCTGCGCGTTTTTCCAATTGGTTCTTTCTCAATATCCGTCAGGTGAACGCGGCCGAGCTCACGTGTGCGGTCTTCGCCCATACGTTCCTCGTCCGAACCCGCCACGGAATATCCGGCAGATGGCTGTTCCTCGATTATATGTATCTTCGGAGCGTCTGTCTGACCGTGGTCTGTCTGAGGTTCCGCTTCGGCGGTACGATGCGCCTCTGTCTGAGGTTCCGCTTCGGCGGTACGATGCGCCTCTGTCTGAGATTCCGTTCCGGCGGTACGATGCGCCTCTGTCTGAGGTTTTGCTTCGACGGTGCGATGCGCCTCTGTCTGAGGTTTTGCTTCGGTCAGATTCTCCTTCCACCCGGTCAGTGCTTCCTTCGCCGCCCGGCCTTTTTCTCCAAGGAAAGCTGCCGCCATGCCCAGAGACCCGCGAAGCTGCTGCATTGCTGACTTCAGCCCATCCAGCCCTTCCTCCGAATCTTCCTCCAGCAACCGCTCAAAATCCTCTTCATCAGAACCCGTATCGCTCAAGCGCGCAGCCTTCTCGTACTCTTCCTGCTGCTGCCGCTTCCCGGCCTCCGCCTGTTCGCGCTCTTCCTGCTGCTGCCGCCTGGCAGTTTCTGCCTTCTCGCGCTCTTCCCGGCGTTTCCGCTTTACAGCCTCTGCCCTCTCGCGCTCTTCCTGGCGTTTCCGCTTTTCGGCTTCCTCGGCTTCACGTTCTGCCTCAAGCGCCTCCCGGCGCTTCCGCTTTGCGTATTCCTCCGGATCTTCCCCGTTCTGCACGGCTTTTACGATTTCGAATAATTCATCTACGCTGTCTGCTTTTAATTTCTTTTTCATTGTTTTATCTGAAGTACTCTACGCCCGACTCAAAGATTTTCAGGTCCTGCTCTCCATAAATGTTGACAGCCACGGATTCCCCGCGGCGCTCCGCGTGCGCCATCTTGCCAAATACTCTTCCGTCCGGGCTGGTGATGCCCTCGATTGCGAAATAGGAACCGTTGACGTTCCACATCTCATCGCTCACGTCTACGCTGCCATTGATATCGCAGTACTGCGTCGCCACCTGACCGTTGCCAAACAGGCGCAGCAGCCATTCCTTGCCTGCCACGAAACGGCCTTCGCCGTGGGAAGCCGGATTCGTGTAAACGCCGCCCAGTTCCGCGCCGGCCAGCCACGGGGACTTGTTGCTGACTACCTTTGTGTACACCATCTTCGAAATATGGCGGCCGATCGTATTGAACGTCAATGTCGGAGAGTTCTCCGTCTGCCCGGTGATCTCGCCGTTCGGCACGAGGCCGAGCTTGATCAGCGCCTGGAAACCGTTGCAGATGCCGAGCGCAAGACCGTCGCGCTCATTTAACAGCTTCGTCACCGTTTCTTTTATCTTCGCGTTCTGGAACGCGGTCGCGAAAAACTTTGCGGAACCGTCCGGCTCATCACCTGCGGAAAAGCCGCCCGGGAACATGATGATCTGCGCCTGGCTGATCGCTTTTTCAAATACATCCACAGATTCACGGATGTCCTGCGCGGAAAGGTTGCGGAACACCTGCACGTCTACCTCGGCTCCCGCGCGCTCAAACGCCTTTTTGCTGTCATATTCGCAGTTCGTACCGGCAAAGACCGGGATAAACACACGAGGCTTCGCCACCTTGTGTTTGCAGATATACAGGTTTCCCTCGCCGAGCTGCCATACACCTTTTTCAGTCATTCTTCCGCCGGAATCTTTTCTTCCCGCAAAGAAATAGCTTCTCGGACCATTCACCGGATTGCCGTCGATGTCCAGACCGCCGCCGACGGTCGGGATGCCGGAATCCGTCTTAAATACTTTCTCCAGCGTACCGGTCCACGCTTTGTACGCCTCATCCAAAGGAATCTTTACATCGCGGTATTCCAGAATGCCGGTGTCCGTTACCTCGCCGATCACGGTGTAGGTGATCGCCAGTTTCGAAACCGCGCCGTCCGGAACCTCCGCGACGATATCGCCGAAACCCGCCGTAAACAGATCTCTCTCATCCACGCTGTGCTCGATCTTAAAGCCAAGGCCGTTGCCGAACGCCATCTTTGTGAGCGCCGCCGCAAGTCCATTGCCGTCCAGCGCGTAAGCGGAAATGATGTTGCCCGCCTTGATATCCTGGTGGAACTTCCGGTACTGGTCAAGCACCTGCTGATACTCCGGCAGGTCATATTCATTCTTCGCGATCTGAAGCAGCACCAGCCTGCTGCCCGCTTTTTTCAGTTCCGGCGTGATCACAGTCCGGTCGTCCGCCACGTCTACCGCAAAAGAGACGAGTGTCGGCGGAACGTCGATCTCGCGCATCTGTGCGCCAGCACCGCCTTCTGTACCCTGTGTCCCGTCGTCCGCGAGTGTAAACGATCCGGACATGCTGTCCTTGCCGCCGATCGCCGGAAGTCCATAGCCGATCTGTGCGTCATATGCGCCGAGCAGCGCCGCGAACGGCTGACTCCAGCGCTTCGGATCCTCAGTCATGCGGCGGAAATATTCCTGGAATGTAAAGCGGATCCTGTCCGCCTCGCCGCCGTTCGCTACGATGCGTGCGATGGACTCTGTCACCGCGTAAATTGCTCCATGGTACGGGCTCCAGCTCGAAAGCTGCGGGTCAAAGCCATAGCTCATCATCGTCACCGCGTGTGTTTTTCCGTCCATCACCGGAATCTTCGCTACCATCGCCTGCGTCTCAGTCAGCTGATATTTCCCGCCGTACGGCATCAGCACCGAGCCCGCGCCGATGGAGCTGTCGAACATCTCCACAAGCCCTTTCTGAGAGCAGCAGTTCAGATCCGCGAGTGTGGAAAGCCATTTTTCACGGACATCGCCCACGTCCTCCCGGGCAAAATATTTCTCACTCTCCGACGGCATCTCTACGGCCACATTTGTCTCCTGATGCGCGCCGTTCGTATCGAGAAATGCCCTCGAAATATTGACGATCTCTTTTCCTCTCCAAAACAGCCGCAGTCTCGGCTCTTCCGTCACGACCGCCACCTTCGTCGCCTCCAGATTTTCCTCGGCGGCGTATTTCATAAATTCTTCCGCGTCCTTCGGATCTACGACCACAGCCATGCGCTCCTGCGACTCGGAAATCGCAATCTCCGTGCCGTCCAGACCCGCGTATTTCTTCGGCACCTTATCCAGATCAATGCGAAGCCCGTCCGCCAGTTCGCCGATGGCTACCGACACGCCGCCCGCGCCGAAATCATTGCATTTCTTGATCAGATGGCTTGCCTCCGGTCTGCGGAACAGTCTCTGCAGCTTGCGCTCTGTCGGCGCGTTTCCTTTCTGCACCTCCGCGCCGCACACCTCGATCGAGGCCTGCGTGTGTACCTTGGAGGAGCCTGTCGCGCCGCCGATGCCATCGCGCCCGGTGCGTCCGCCGAGCAGGATGATGATGTCGCCCGGATCGGAATTCTCCCGGATCACCGCGCTTCTCGGAGCCGCCGCCATCACCGCGCCAATCTCCATGCGTTTTGCCGCATAGTTCGGATGATAGACCTCTTTCACATAGCCGGTCGCCAGACCAATCTGATTGCCGTAGGAACTGTAGCCGTGCGCCGCCTCGCGCACCAGTTTCTTCTGCGGCAGCTTTCCTTTTAATGTCTCCGAAGCCGGAACCGTCGGGTCCGCCGCGCCGGTCACGCGCATCGCCTGATACACATAGGTACGCCCGGAAAGCGGATCGCGGATCGCGCCGCCAAGGCAGGTCGCCGCGCCGCCGAACGGCTCGATCTCTGTCGGGTGATTATGCGTCTCATTTTTAAAGTTTACCAGCCACTCTTCTGTGGCAGTCTCAGTTTTCTGCGCATTCACAGATTCTGAAGCAGCGGTGTCTCCGCCCGCCGTATCCTGTGCTTCGCCTGCAGCGCCGCAGGCATTTCGCTCGATCTCCACCGGCACCACGATACTGCAGGCGTTGATCTCGTCCGATTCTTCCTGGTCGTCCAGCTTACCTTCTTTTTTCAGCTTGCGCGCAGCCAGCGTCGCCAGATCCATCAGGCAGGGGAACTTATCAGCAGCCGCGCAATGCGCAGCATTCTCATCATCATGGCTGCGATCTGCCCTCGCCGGGTGGCATCCTCGCCCTTCGGGCGGGATATCCGCCGAGTCCTGACGAGGGGGCGCTACCCGTCTGTCCTTAAAAATTTCCTTGCGGTCCGCCAGATACTGCTCGTAAGTCTTTTCGATCGGAGCACGGTAAAAGCCGTCGTCAAATGCCACATCCTGAATCTCCGTGGAGAACGTCGTATGGCGGCAGTGATCGGACCAGTAGGTATCCAGCACGCGGATCTCCGTCACGGTCGGATCACGGTGCTCCTCCCCTGCAAAGTATTTCTGAATATGCAGAAAATCCCGGAACGTCATCGCCAGATTCAGCGAATCATACAGTTCCTTCAGCGCGCTCTCTTCCATTGAGATAAAGCCGTCAAACACAGCGATATCCGCCGGCTCGTCAAACTGCGCTACCAGCGTCTCCGGCTTTTCAAATCCGGCCTCACGGGAATCCACCGGGTTGATGCAATGATGTTTGATCGCCTCAAAGTCCTCATCCGAAAGCTGTCCGGACACCACATACACGGTCGCGGAGCGGATGACCGGCTCTTCTTCCTCATTCAAAAATTTCACACACTGCTCCGCGGAATCCGCCCGCTGATCAAACTGCCCCGGCAAATACTCCACCGCAAACGCCCGCTCGTTTTCGGACAGCGGAAACTCTTCCCTGTATAAATCATCAACCGGCGGTTCAGAAAAAACCGTCCGGCACGCCTCTTCAAACACAGCGTCGGAGCAGTTCTCTACATCATAGCGGATCAGCTCCCGGACCTTTTTCAGCCCCTGCACCCCAAGATAACTTTTGATTTCATGTTCAAGTCCTTTGGCCGCAACCGCAAAACTGTCCTTTTTTTCCACGTACACTCTTCTAACTTTGCTCATTGAAGGCCCTCCTGTATCCCTTTGCATTTTCCGTCTGTTATCCCGCCGGAGACGAGAATTTCACGCATTATTTCTCATTTTCACAACAGAGTCTTTTCTCTCTTGCGAATTTTAACATACTTACAGGAATCTGACAAGAGAATCGCCCCAAACGCGAAGTGTTTTTCTTTATGGGCGGCTTGGCCTGCCCCTGCCGTGTTATGCCCCCAATCTTCGATTGTAGGGCGCGGGCATCCTCGCCCTTCGGTCGGGATATCCGCCGAAGCGCAGCAAGAGGCGTTTCCATGCCCAATAAATATATTGACAATATAAAATGGAATAATATTATTGCAGATAATAAAGAAAGGATCTGTTATAATTTCTAATGTAAATATTAATATCAGAATGGACAGCGATTTAATTTAAAATTTCTGACAGTCACTGGAAATACTCCTGTGTATTCCCCGCAAGATGTCTTTGAATTGCAGCCTCATCCAGCCGCTCCCCGATCACAATGAGAACCTCCTGCCCCACACGGATGGGTTCAAGTGTGATCTCGCTGCGCGTTGCGTTGAGCTGCAGCCATTGTTTCTCCTCTTCTGCCGCACGCAGGAACCCCTTCATCCGGAAAACATCTCCGCAGGCAGGGTCGGTAAAAATATCCGTTACTGCCTCCCGCAGCCGTTCCTCCGATATGTGAATATTCATAAAGTAAACCGATTGAAATTTTTCTTCATCCTCGCCCATTTTCTGATAGCTCTCACTCACATATCCGCAGGTGATAAGTTTCTCAAAGTCCCCCGGCTCAAAAGTATCCCAGTCTTTGATCAAAACATCCTTCGTGCTGCCCAAATGTGAACTGTTTTTTCCATGGGAATCACAATCTGTTTCCGGATTCAGGCAGGGAGACGTTTCCACTGCAAATCTGCGCCCACAGCGCACGGACTCCAGCGCCCGGTTCAGATGTGCCGCTGTCTCCCGAATGTCTTTCTCTGTCGCGGCCTGGCTTTTGCTCATAACCACGCAGCCCGCGTTTGCCACCTCCGATGCCAGCAGATAGTCCGCCTCGGCGGATAAATCCGGCTCCAGTTTCGCGTCCACGACCGCAATCACATTTCCGATCTCATACCACTGATCCAGCGGCTCCTCCTGCAGGACATCGAAAAACTCGTCCACATCATAAATACCGGAAGGTTCAACCAGAACACGGTCATATCCGCACATCCCCATCGCAATCAGCTTGGATTTAAAGCGGCGGCGATGGCAGTCTCTGTGACAGCCTCCTGCCACCATCTCCAGCTCACACTGATCCCCCATCAGGTCCTGCAGCAGCATCATATCCACATTCACCGCGCCGTAATCGTTTTCCAGGATTCCGATGTTCTGACCCTTTTCTATCAGATATGCCGCATATTTTTTTATAAAAGTTGTCTTTCCCGCGCCCAGAAATCCGGTAATTAAGTCAATTTTTATCATGATGTCCGGTTCCCTTTTCCTTTTGTCGTTTTTTCACATGAAAAGCCTGCAGAATTACATATCTCCAGGCTTATCACAGGATTCTCTTCCATACAGTCAGGACGAACCTACTTCTTTACTGTCACTGCCTTTTTCGACGTCCACGCAGAATAATAGATCGTCCCGGACCCCGTCCTGTAAAACGTACGGATCCGCACATAATATTTTTTGCCCTTCGTCAGCTTCGAGAGTACCTTGCTGACATTCGAATACCCTTTTACCGTCGTCGTCTTACTGTTCTTAAAACTGGAACTGGTCGAATACTGGATCTGGTAGCCCGTCACCTTCGCGACCTTTTTTCCATCTCACCGTCAGCTTCCTCGATGAGGAGTTTTTCACGCTGGAGAGCGTCGGGGTCTTCAGACGCACAATCGTCTTTGCCGTGTATCCACTCTTTGTAACGCTGCTGCCGCTTTTGTAGTAAGCGATCACCTTGTAGGTATAGCTGACGCAATTTTTACTCTTAACCGCCGTGTCTGTATAACTCACGGTCGAATTGCCCGTAATCGTTTTGATCAGCTTATAGCTCCCGGAACTCGTTTTCCGATAAACATAATATCCGGTTGCCCCGGTAACTTTATTCCACTTGATCGTCACGCCATTGGCCGCGTTTGTCAAGCTGGAAACCTTGCAGGATGCCAGCGTCACCTTCACAGTCACCGTTTTACCTGCCGCATTGTAATTCGTGGTGCCCGCAGCTTTCACGGTAATTGTCACCGTTCCCGGTTTTTTCGCGGTGACCACACCGCTCGAGCTGACCGTGGCAACAGAGGTATTGCTCGACGTATAAGTGACTGCTCCCACCGCGCCGCTCACCTTCACTGTCGTCGTTGCCCCCGCTGCAACCGTGGACGCGCCCGCCTTTACCGTAATCGTCTGAGACGCTTTTGCGATAGTAAAAGTTGCTTTTGCCGTTCCCGTATAATTCCCTTTTCCGGTGATTGTCACAGTTGCAGTGCCCGCGTTTGTGTTGTT
>JAJBTU010000034.1:38266-96861 GCA_020860715.1 Clostridiales bacterium
ATTGTAAATGTCTTTGTCACGGTGCCAGTGTAACTGCCGGCACCCGTAATGACAACGGTCGCTGTCCCTGCGTTTACATTGTTGCTGTAAACAGCAGTATAGTCCGTTCCCTCGGTCAGAGTTGTGGTGCCGTCGGTCACAATCAGCGGCGTTTTGGCGGTACCGTCATACGTACAGGTCGAAAAAGCAAAAGAGCAGGCGGAAATACTATAATAAATCGAAGCATCGGTCAGATATTCATTTCCGTCCGAGCTGATGCTGATCGAAGCCCAGTTTGTAGCGTTGCCAAGATAATACACCGTAGCCAGAGCGCTGCACTCGTCAAACGCATACTCGCCGATCGCAGTAACGCTTGCCGGGATCGTGATTGTCGTCAGGGCGCTGCAGGAACAAAACGCATCCGAATAAATCACTTTTACTCCGGATGGAATCGTAACGGATGTCAGAGCTCTGCATGCGCCGAATGTCATGGAGTAGATATACGTCAGTCCGGACGGCAGCGTCACATCCGTCATACTTAAACAGTACAAAAACGCATATGAACCGATCGATGTCACACTGTCCGGTATCGTGAGAGAAGTCAATGCCGTACACTGGTAAAACGCGCACGCACCAATCGATGTCAGTGTATCCGGAAGCGAGATGGTCGTCATTTCCATCAGATTTAAAAACGCATAATCTCCGATCGACGTCACGCCTTCATTGACCACGACGGAAGTGATCTCATCATAATAACTCATCCAGGGGGCAAACGTCGACGACGCGGCGGAGTAATCCGCCATCTCACCGCTGCCGCTGATTGTCAGCACCCCATTGCTCAATGTCCATGTCAAAGCAGACGTATTACCGGAGCTTCCGCAGGTGCCGGAGTATGCAGCTGTTTCCTCTGATGCGTCCGTGGTCACTTCCTCAATATCTTCGATCGAGATACTCGCGTCCGTATCTTCCTCTTCATCCGCTGCCGCGATCCCCGCGTCCTCATCTTCCTCTTCGTCCGCTGCCGCGATCCCCGCGTCTGTGTCGTCATCTTCATCCGCCGTTGCGATCCCCGCGTCTGTGTCGTCATCTTCATCCGCCGTTGCGATCCCCGCGTCTGTGTCGTCATCTTCATCCGCGGTCGAAATTTCTGCGTCTGTATCTGCGTCCGCATTTTCTTCTTCCGACAGAACCACAGCCTCCTGCTCATCTGCCGCACTGCAGATCACGGTCTCCGCCGGTGTCAGTACAAATAACAGCAAAGCCATCATCGCCGCAATCGTTCGTTTCGCCAAAAAAGTCCGTTTCGTCAAAGATTTTTTCTTCATTGCTTACCGCCTCCATCATCGACCATACACCTTGCATTTCCTGCCGGTTTCTGATGATTGTAAACTATATCTCGCGTCTCTCTGCTTCATAAGAGATATACCCTAAGTCTTCGCAATCTCCAAAGGCTTAGTTCCAGCTAACTTTTTACAATTATCTTACCACAAAGCCAGCGACAGGGCAACACAAAAGCTGCAATAAATTATGCAATTATTAAATTTTTATTCAGAAACTGTAATATTCTTGCTTGTTTTGTAACATTTTTTCCATGCCGGCTATGCGCCTGTCTTCCGATGGTCTTCCGATGGTCTTCCGATGGCGGGGATTTTCCTTGACAATTCACTGTTTTCTGATAGACTGAACAGCGTGACAAATCGCACCCGTTCCCATCCCACTTGCAGCGGGAACTGCGCATTCTGTCCGATCCGTCTGTTCGAAACCATCCAGACGTAAAATAAAACTAAGGAGAGAATCAGAAATGAAGAATCAAACACCCCAGTCACGGAGCGTTCTGTTCCTGACGCATGCGGCGCTCATTGCCGCGCTCTACGTTGTGCTCACGTACATCGCGAACGCACTCGGTCTTGCAAACGGCAGCATTCAGGTCCGCTTTTCCGAAGCACTCACCATCCTGCCATACTTCACTCCAGCTGCCATCCCCGGGTTGTACATCGGCTGTCTGCTGGCCAACATACTGACCGGCTGCGCGCTGCCCGATATTATTTTCGGACCGATCGCCACGCTGATCGGCGCGCTGGGCACGTACGTTCTCTGCAAAGGCGCCCTTTCACGCGAATCCCGGCAGGGCGGAGAACCAGTGCCGTCTGCAGCCGCCGCAAAAAAATCGTTTCCAGTCAGCAAATGGCTCGCGCCGATCCCCCCGATCGCGGCAAACGCGGTCATCGTACCGCTTGTTTTGCTGTACGGCTACGGCATCCGGCCGCTGTGGTTTTCCTTTTTGACAGTCACCGCCGGTGAGGTGATCTCCTGCGGAGTGTTCGGTCTGATCCTGCTTGCCGCATTATCCGGATACCGGGCACAGCTGTTTCCGGAGCAGGTGTAAGGTCAGCGTAAGCATTTAGAAAAGTCCGGCCGCCCATTTGGGCAGCCGGACTGTTTCTCTGATATTCTGTCGTATCTTTTTCTTACGTGGGATCCTGTGTCTAAGCCCGCATGGCAGGCAGGGACGTATGCTGTTCCAGAAAACACATCTTACCCATCAAGCGTTCTTTTCAGCGATCGCTGCCTGTGCCGCCGCAAGCCTTGCGATCGGTACACGGAACGGTGAACAGGAGACGTAATCAAGGCCAATCTTATGGCAGTACTCCACGGAGGACGGGTCGCCGCCGTGCTCGCCGCAGATGCCGATGTGCAGATCCGGATTCACCGGACGGCCGAGTTCAATCGCCATCTCCATCAGCTTGCCGACGCCGTTCTGGTCAAGTTTCGCAAACGGATCATTCTCAAAAATCTTTGCGTCATAGTAGGAAGTCAGGAACTTGCTCGCATCGTCGCGGGAGAAACCATAGCACATCTGTGTCAGGTCGTTTGTACCGAAGCAGAAGAAGTCTGCTTCCTTCGCGATATCCGCCGCCGTCAGAGCCGCACGCGGAATCTCGATCATCGTACCAACCTCGTATTTCAGGTCTGCGCCGGCCGCCCTGATCTCGGCGTCCGCCACCTCAACAACGGTCTTCTTGACATATTTCAGCTCCTTGGCATCGCCTACGAGCGGAATCATAATCTCCGGTACGATGTTCCAGTCCGGATGTTTTTTCTGTACGTTGATCGCAGCGCGGATAACTGCCATCGTCTGCATGCGGGCAATCTCCGGGAAGGTGATGTCCAGACGGCAGCCGCGGTGGCCCATCATCGGGTTGAACTCTTTGAGGGCGTCGATCTGCTTGCGGATATGCTCCATGCTCTTATGCTGGGCGTCCGCCAGCTTACGGATGTCTTCTTCCTCGGTCGGTACAAACTCATGAAGCGGCGGATCCAGGAAACGAATGGTGACCGGATTGCCTTCCATCGCCTCATACAGCGCCTCGAAGTCCGCCTGCTGGTACGGAAGAATCTTCGCCAGCGCAGCTTCGCGCTCTTCCGTCGTCTCCGCGCAGATCATCTCGCGGAACGCATCGATACGCTCCTCACCGAAGAACATATGCTCGGTACGGCAAAGGCCGATGCCTTCCGCGCCAAGCTCGCGTGCTTTCCGCGCATCTCTCGGTGTGTCGGCGTTCGTCCTTACCTTCAGCTTTCGGTACTGATCCGCCCATGCCATGATACGTCCGAACTCGCCCGCGATCGTCGCGTCCACGGTCGGGATCAGACCCTCGTAGACATTACCGGTCGAACCGTCGATGGAAATCTCATCGCCCTCGTGGAACTCTTTATTGCCAATCGTAAACTTCTTGTGCAGCTCGTCCATCACAATGTCGCCGCAGCCGGATACACAGCAGGTACCCATGCCGCGCGCCACTACAGCCGCATGGCTGGTCATACCGCCGCGGACAGTCAGGATGCCCTGTGCGCTCTTCATGCCCTCGATATCCTCCGGAGATGTCTCCAGACGAACCAGCACAACCTTCTCGCCTCTCGCCGCCCAGGCCTTAGCGTCCTCAGCCGAGAACACGATCCGGCCGCATGCGGCTCCCGGGGAAGCTCCCAGACCTCTGGTCATCGGCACAGCCTTGTGAAGGATATAGGAGTCAAACTGCGGGTGAAGCAGCGTATCCAGGTTTCTCGGATCGATCATCGCCACCGCTTCTTCCTCGGTGCGCTTGCCCTCATCTACAAGGTCGCAGGCAATCTTGAGAGCTGCCTGCGCGGTTCTCTTGCCGTTACGGGTCTGAAGCATGTAGAGTTTGTTGTTCTCTACGGTAAATTCCATGTCCTGCATGTCTCTGTAGTGATCTTCCAGGATCGTGCAGACTTCTTTGAACTGCTTAAACGCCTCCGGGAACTTCTGCTCCATCTCGGAGATGTGCATCGGCGTACGTACGCCGGCAACTACGTCCTCGCCCTGCGCATTTGTCAGGAACTCACCGAACAGGCCCTTGGCGCCAGTCGCCGGGTCGCGCGTAAACGCCACGCCCGTGCCGCAGTCGTCGCCCATATTGCCGAACGCCATCATCTGCACATTCACAGCGGTACCCCAGGAATACGGGATGTCGTTGTCACGGCGGTAAACATTCGCACGCGGGTTGTCCCAGGAGCGGAACACCGCCTTGATCGCCTCAACCAGCTGTACCTTCGGGTCATCCGGGAAATCGCTGCCGATCTTTTCCTTATACTCTGCCTTGAACTGATTTGCCAGTTCTTTCAGATCGTCTGCGTCAAGCTCCACGTCATGCACAACGCCTTTTTTCGCTTTCATCTTGTCAATCAGTTCTTCAAAATACTTCTTGCCGACCTCCATGACGACGTCGGAAAACATCTGAATGAAACGACGATAGCAGTCCCAGGCCCAGCGCGGATTGCCTGACTTTGCGGCAAGCACCTCCACTACTTCTTCATTCAGGCCAAGGTTCAGGATCGTATCCATCATACCCGGCATGGAAGCTCTCGCGCCGGAGCGGACGGAGACAAGCAGCGGATTCTGAATATCACCGAACTTTTTGCCGGTAATCTCTTCCATCTTGCCGATCGCCTCTACGATCTGGCCCATGATCTCATCATTGATCTGACGGCCATCCTCATAATACTGCGTGCAGGCTTCCGTCGTGATCGTAAATCCCTGCGGCACCGGCAGACCCAGATTGGTCATCTCCGCAAGGTTCGCGCCCTTGCCGCCGAGCAGGTTCCGCATATTGGCGTTGCCTTCCGTAAACATATAAACCCATTTGTTCATTTTGCCTTTCCTCCTGATAAATTTCTGTTCTGTCGACTATTGTAACATATTTCCAATATCAGTCAAGAAATTCCTTGCCCAAATTGTATGTTTTTTGTGCAAATTCTTTGAAAACTCTATGTTAATTCGTTATTAAATTGTCGAAATCGTAAATTCCCCCAAATTTTCTTTTGTCACCGATTCAGGAAATGCCCTGCCTTTTCCCTGTAAAATGCCCGTCCCAATCTCCTTTATAAGACGATAAAAGCCGCCTCCGCACCCGGAATCTTCTTATGAAAGAAAATTCAATGGCGACAGCGGAAGCGGCCAGTTTTCCTATCAGTCAAATGTAAAAACAGTGGGACAAAACAGCTGCAAATTATTTTCTGTAAGAGCTGCGGTTCAGCACAAGGTGTTTCGGCACGCCGTTCACCATCAGCGGAGTCAGCTCACCTAAGATCAGCGGGCGTGCATACTCTACATATCCTTCGCCGATATCGGTGCCATCGTTGATGATCCATTCAGCCGGAACCGGTCTCTCCACGTTCGCGATTGCGTGAATATCATAGATGCTGTAGCCAACCTGATACGGGCTGCGCTCTTTCACGTCGATCGTGATCATCATGCCGGTCTGACCCTCGTCAGCCGCCTTGCAGGCAAGATAGCCAACATTGAACGCTTCATTGATATCGTTCAGGGAAGCGATATGGGTACCTGCTCTCTGCAGAGTAGAAAGTTCGATCGCACGGGTCTTAAGACCTGTCTCAGCCGCGATCTTATTTGCCAGAACCACCGCGCATCCGGAAAGCTGCTTGTGGCCGAACGCATCCACATAATCCGATCCCGCGCCAAGCTCGCATACGAAGCGGCCATCCGCAATCTTGATGCCCTCAGATACCGCAATCACAACGGAACTCTTCTTCTCTGAAAGATCCTTCACCCGGGCTACAAAATCATCCATATCAAATGTGGATTCCGGAAGGTAGATCATATCCGGGCCTTCGCAGTCCTCGTCTCTGGAAAGCGCTGCGGCAGCGGTCAGCCAGCCGGCATTGCGGCCCATGATCTCTACGATGCAGACGGTCGGCTTCTCGATACCGAAGCTGGCGTTGTCGCGGATCACCTCTTTCAGTGAAGTCGCAATATACTTTGCCGCGGAACCATAGCCCGGGCAATGATCCGTGATCGGAAGGTCATTGTCGATGGTCTTCGGAACGCCCATGAATCTCTGGGTCTTACCCTTGAGCGCCGCATAATCGGAAAGCATCTTGATCGTATCCATCGAATCGTTTCCGCCAATGTAGAACAGGCACTCGATGTTGTACTTCTCAAGGATTTCAAAAATCTTATCATAGACTGCCTCGTTGCCTTCGATCTTCGGCAGCTTGTAACGGCAGGAGCCAAGGAACGCCGACGGAGTTCTCTTCAGAAGCTCGATGTCCTTATCTTCCTTGATATAATCACGCATATCCACCAAGTCTTCATTCAAAAAGCCCTGGATGCCGTGATGCATACCGTAAATCTTCTCCACGCCCAGCTCTCTCGCCTTGCTCACAACACCAGCCAGAGATGAATTGATGACCGCCGTCGGTCCGCCGGACTGACCTACTACAATATTTCCTTTCATTGTAACTTCCTCCTGTGGTTCTTGATATTCTTTTTTGTTTTGCGCGTTTTATAAACGCTCCTTTTATCCACGAAAACCCGGGAATGTCTCAAAGATCCCCGATTTTCCCGCAAGCAGTATAGCAGACTTTCCCATCTCCTGCAAGAGACAATTGCGTACATTTCACCGATTGCCATGCACAGCCCGCCCTGCACGGGGATGACCTCGGACTATTAAAGACAACGCCGGTTCTTAGCAAGCCCAAGCCGTCAGGCGACGGGCGCGCTTAGCACCGCTGCGTTGTTTTATAAGTGCGAACGTGTCCGAGGGCGCCCCGTGCAGGGCGGGCGTCACATATACATGCAGCACAATGGTCTTACCACGCAAACTTCTCCTCAAAGTACGCCTTCAGATCCTCAATCTTAATGCGTTCCTGCTCCATCGTATCACGGTCGCGCACCGTCACGGCGCCGTCCTCGGCGGACTCGAAATCGTAGGTCACGCAGAACGGCGTGCCGATCTCGTCCTGTCTGCGGTAACGTTTGCCGATGTTGCCGCGGTCATCAAACTCACAGTTGTAATATTTGGAAAGTTCCGTGTAAATCTTCTCCGCGCCCTCGTTCAGCTTCTTTGAAAGCGGAAGTACGCCGATCTTTACCGGCGCGATCGCCGGATGGAAATGAAGGACCGTGCGCACGTCGCCGCCCTCCAGCGTCTCTTCATCGTAAGCGCTGCAAAGGAACGCCAGCACGACGCGGTCCGCGCCGAGCGACGGCTCGATCACGTACGGGATGTATTTCTCTTTTTTCTCTTCGTCAAAATAACTCATATCCTGGCCGGAGGTATTCTGATGCTGGGTCAGGTCATAATCGGTGCGGTCCGCGATGCCCCAGAGTTCGCCCCAGCCAAACGGAAACAGGAATTCAATATCGGTCGTTCCCTTGCTGTAGAAGCAGAGCTCCTCCGGATCATGATCGCGCAGGCGCAGCTCCTCCTCTTTCATGCCCAGCTTTTTCAGCCACTCAAAGCAGAAACTTCTCCAGTACTGGAACCAGTCAAGATCGGTGCCCGGCACACAGAAAAACTCCAGCTCCATCTGCTCAAATTCACGTGTACGGAATGTAAAGTTGCCCGGCGTGATCTCATTGCGGAATGATTTTCCGATCTGCGCGATGCCGAACGGCAGCTTTTTGCGCGAGGTCCGCTGTACATTTTTGAAGTTCACAAAAATGCCCTGCGCCGTCTCCGGGCGAAGATAAACAGTGTTCTTCGCGTCCTCGGTGACGCCCTGAAAAGTCTTGAACATCAGGTTGAACTGACGGATATCCGTGAAATTGTGCTTGCCGCAGGACGGGCACGGAATCTTGTGGTCTTCAATGTAGTCCCGCATCTCTTCCTGTGAAAACGCGTCGATCGGCTTGTCCAGCGTCAGGCCCTGCTTGGCGCAGAAATCCTCGATGACCTTGTCCGCACGGAAGCGCTCATGGCACTCCTTGCAGTCCATCAGCGGATCCGCGAAGCCGCCGAGATGCCCGGATGCCACCCAGGTCTGCGGGTTCATCAGGATCGCGCAGTCCACACCGACATTGTACGGATTCTCGCGGACAAATTTCTGCCACCAGGCCTGCTTCACGTTATTTTTGAGTTCTACGCCGAGATTGCCGTAATCCCAGGTGTTTGCAAGGCCGCCGTAAATCTCGCTGCCCGGATACACGAACCCTCTGCCTTTCGCAAGAGCCACGATCTTATCCATTGTCTTTTCCATAATAATCTCCTCTCCATCCTGCTTTGCCGGCAGCTGCCGGTCCCTGTTTTCCGGGATTTATACAAACCCGCCTTTATTCTGTATCGTACAGAATATACACACGGTTCGCAATCTTCTCTTCTTCGTAGGTCGTTTCCTCGCCTTCATACACCTTGCTCGAAGGAAGAATGAGCGCATCCTCTTCCTCCTCCTGCTCTCCGGTCGCATTCACGGTATCCGCAGAAATCATCTCGGCATTGGTGCTGATAAATGCCACCGCGCCATCTTCCACATGTACCTCCATCGGCGCCTGTACGATCACCACCTGCAGCGACATATCCTTAAACACCTGACTGCTGCTCACTGCGCTTCCGCCGGCAGCGCCATCCTCCACCTGATAAAAGGACGCGTCAAACAGATAGCCTTCAACCTGCGCGCCGATCGTGGAGCCGCTGTAAAATTCGACATTATTAAATTCCGCATAGTCTTCCGCGGATGAATACCAGAGTTTCAGCGTAACAGACTGGCCTTCCGTCGTAAAACTTTCTTCCTTTATGGAGTCTTCGCCGTGTTCCGCATTGTAGGCAGTAATCTCCGAACGGATCATGTCCTCCAGCTCGCTCACATCATAATAGGACTCTTCCAGTGTATCCTGTACGATCTCCGTCACACTTCCGTCTGCCGCAATCGATATCGCGTCCGCCTCCTGCGGCGTCCACGCCGTCCCCCCTTCAAGAAGCTGTTCCACCTCACTGCAGCCGCCAAGCAGCGTCACTGCCGCTAAAAGCGCTGCGGCCGCGGCTCTTCTTTTCGCTGTCACCGCAATCCTCCTTAATAAATGACTCTCCCTTTTATGCCCCTGCCGGCACAAAAAACACAATTCCGATTTTTGCGTAACTTATAATATTATACAGGCAATCTGCTTCGGTTTCAACTATTATTTGTCATCTGCTGCAGAATCTCAAGGGATTTAAAACTCCGGTCAATGGATATGCTGTTATAATAATCCTGCACCCGGCGAAACTCCCGGAACACTTCCGGCCGGAGTGTAAACTGGTACAGTTTCTGCATCGGTGCACGGATCACATAGGAAAGCGCATACCTCGTTGATTCCATGAGGCTGCGGTCGTTCGCCGCCTCATAGGGATATTCCCCGTTGATCACCATTGCCTTCATCTCAAAAACGCAGCGGATCAGCTCATTATCCGGCTCCTCCCGGGGCAGCGCACGAAGCGTCGCGTACAGAAGGTTCAGCATCCGGGAGGCTTCCAGGTTCTCCCTTGTATAGTATTCCGCAAGTTCCATAAAATAACAGGCGTAACAGGCCGCCTCAACATCCTGGCGCACTTCCCGGAAATACTCGCTGATCTCCGCCTGCACCAGCGTATACGCGTTTTTTCCCTCATAGACGGTAAAGCTGCCAAAAGCAAACGGCGTCGAGGCTGCGAGCAAAACACTGTTTGTCCGGCGCGCGCCGCGGGCAAACGCGGTAATCTTCCCGCGCTCCTTCGTTAAAAGAACGGTCCGCCTGTCGTATTCCCCGGCCGGCACAGCTGACAAAACCATGCCCGTCACTTTCAGTGGATCGCTCATCGCATCCTCCATCCTTTCCCCGTAAAGCTGCCCGCCGCAGCCTGCTTCTGATCCTGCCGGAAATATCATTCCAGTTCTTTTTTGTCATAGCCGAAATTCTTTATCATAAAATCGCTATCCCGCCAGTCCTTTTTCACCTTCACCCACAACTGCAGATTCACCGGTTCCTCTAACATCTGCTCAATCTCATAGCGCGCCTGCGAACCAATCCTGCGCAGCATTGCGCCCTGCCTGCCGATGATCATGCCCTTATGCGAGTCCTTTTCACAGATGATGGTCGCCTCAATATCCATGATCCAGTCCGATGTCTCCCGCACATCAATCTCGGCCTGTTCACGACGGCCCGCCGGATCCCAGCCGGGCTTTTTCCCGCCGGCCGCAGCGGATTCCTCCGTCTCCGCAGGCACGGTGCGAACGCTCTCCTGTGTCCCGGACGGAGCCTCCGTCCGGGGGCCGTGCTCATGTCTGCGGCGGTTTCTGCGCCGCACAGCTTCCGCACGGCTGTCCTTCTTTTTCTGACTGCCTGCCGGGCGTTCCTTCATCACATCGATGGCGACTGCGATGCCGTGAGGAATCTCATCTTCCATGCAGCGCAGCACTTTCTCACGAATCAGTTCCGCCACGATCTGTCTCTGCGGCTGATCGGTCACCGTATCATCGTCATAATATTTCGGTCCGTATGGAAGGCAGCGGAAAATTGCCTGAATCACCTCATCCATATGAAGTCCGCGCAGCGCACAGACCGGAATCATATCCGCAAAATCTCCGGCATTTCCGGCATTGCCCAAAAAAAGTTCCCGGTACGCCTCCATGCAGGCCGGAATTTCTCTCTTATCCACCGTATCCATCTTATTCAGGATCAGAATCACCGGCACTCCGGCTCTGCGAAGCAGCTGCGCGATGTGCTGCTCACCCTTCCCGATATATTCCCCCGGCTCCACGAGCCAGAGCACCACGTCTACCTCCCGCAGCGTCTGCTCGGCGGCTTCCACCATATACTCGCCCAGCTTATTCTTCGCCTTGTGAATACCAGGCGTATCAAGAAAAATAATCTGTCCCTGATCTGAAGTGTAAACCGTCTGAATGCGGTTCCGCGTCGTCTGCGGCTTGCTCGACGTAATCGCAATCTTCTGCCCGATCAGGTGATTCATCAATGTGGATTTTCCCACATTCGGACGCCCGATCAAAGTCACAAAACCGGATTTAAATTTTGCGTTTTCCTTTTCCATATCCTCCGATATTCCCTGTCTCCCTCGTTTTATTTTCCCGCTCCTGTACGTTCTCATTTATGCTTTCGTTTTATCATCCCGTTTTCTGTTCCCGCATCTTCGGTCAGGCGTCCGCCCCGCCAAGAGGCCGGACAGTTCCAAACAGTTCTCCTGCCTCCCGGATCTTTTCCTCATTGCCCACAACGCAGATCGCGTCCGCATCCAGCACAGCCTGCACAAGCGGCGCAAGCGCGCGGATATCCTCCGGCGTCGCGGAGAGGACTTCGTCCCGCTCCCTCTGAAGATCGTCCCCGGTAATCCCGCCGAAATACGCGTTCAGAGCGCGTGCGCCTTTCATTGACGGCGTCAGCGGCACATCCAGATCGCCGATCGCGCCGATGATGTATTTTGTCATCTCACGCTCATCGGCATCAAAATCCCGCAAATAAGCCGGAATTCCCTCAAATATCTGATTTGTCCCGCGCAGATGCGGATCCCGGTAAGAGACAAAGAATGCATCGCCCCTCCGGTAAAATGAGCACATGCACCCGTACGCGCCGCCTTTTACACGAATATTTACCCACATATACTCATAGCTCATCAGGACCTTCAGAATGCGCAGCGCACCCGTATAGGGGAAGCCCGCGTTCCGGAAATTGCCCGCGCGCGCCACATACTGCACCTGCCCCGGTGTGGTAAAACCTTCGTTCTTCTTTTCGAGAATCAGCTTTCTGCCCGGAGCGCAGACAGCCGGCTGCGCGCAGACAGGCAGTTCTTTTGCAAACGCCTCCAGCGGTGCGCGCAGAGCGGCAAGCCCGTCCGCGTCGCTCGTCACACTGACAAAAAGATGTTTCCTGTCAAACACCAGAGCGGTCAGTTCTTTCAGCTTTGCCTTCAGCACTTCTTTTTTCTCATCAAAATGTTTCTCCAGATCCGCCGCCAGATCATAGAACGCAATGCCGCTCACCGCGTCATTGAATGCATCAAACTCAGACAGATACGACAGCGCCCGTCCCGACGCGGCCTGATGTCCGGCTGCGCTTAACTGCATCGAAAGACGCGATTCCAGCTTCGCAAGAATCTCATGCAGCCGTTTGTCGTCGTCAAACTTCGAGGTCAGTATCTCCTTCGACATCTCCAGCGCATACGGCAGCTTCTCATAAAGGGTGCGCGAACGGATCCCCATAAACGACCGGATGCCGCCTGGCGTCTGATACACGCTGATCCCCACGGAAATACCTCCCGTGTTCCCATTGATATCATTGTTCAGATCACTGTAGGAAAAATGCTCCGTATCCACCATGCCAAGCACAGCCTTCAGGATCCCGAGATAGCCCAGATCCTCTGCCGGCACTGCATCCGCGTCAAACAGAAGATCCAGATAGGAAATCCCGTTCGTAAATACATCATGGTGCAGCACCTTCAGACCGTCCCAGTCATATTCCGTATTTTCAAGGGAGGCCGCTTTCTTTCCAATGTCCTCGCGGGTCAGCATCGGAATCTTTTCCAGATCCGCCGCCGGCGTCGGGGTCTCCTGAAAGGCGCGCAGCCGCGCCGTAGCGGCAATCGTCTCCTGGATTTCCGACTCGCTTAACGATGCCTTATAAACACGCAGCTTCTCTTTTTGCGCCGCATCCGTCTTTGCCGTCAGACCGCGCTCGGGCACAAGCGTCACCAGAGATACATGTGTATTGTCCAGCAGATAGGTCCGGATCAGATCTTCAAAATAAGTGGATTCCACGCGCTCCTTCAGGGCAGCGTAAATATCCAGCTGCTTCAAATAAGAAAAAGCCGCGGTATCATCATAAAGCCAGGAGTCAAACACATCCAGACCATACATCAGGCCCTTCGGCGCCGTACCGTAATCTGCCTCACGGAAACGAAACTCCATGGTATTGATGCCGGCATAGAGCGCTTTTTTATCCACGCCTTCCTCCACAATGTTCTCCAGAGTCTCCCGGATCACGGAAAGGAAACGCTCTGTGTCCTCCTCATTCGCGTTCTTTGCGATGATTGACAGATACGGCTGATAAATTCCGCTTTCGTATTCGCCCATAATGTCATTGCCGATCCCGGCATCAAGAAGCGCCTGCTTCAGCTTTGCGCCCGGCGCGGACAAAAGCGCATACTCCAGCACCGCAAACGCGTTGGAAAGCTCCGTATCCGTGCTTACCCCGATCACCGCGTTCCAGGCCAGATAGGTATTGTCCTTCAGCGGGTCTGTCTCCGAAATGGGATAGTTCCGGCTCACCCGGCGCATTTTTTCAAAAGGCGCCTGCTGCATCCTGCCCGGGATCCCGTCTGAGCCGTGATTGGAAGCCGCCTTTGACGTCTCCGCCAGCACACTTAAGTACTCCGCATCCAGCCAGTTCAGCCGCTCCTCCATATCCATATTTCCGTAAAAATAAATATAGCTGTTCGACGGGTGATAATATTTGCTGTGGAAAGCCAGAAAATCCTCATATTTCAGATCCGGGATGCACTGCGGATCGCCGCCGGATTCCACGCCGTAAACCGTATCCGGAAACAGGCTGTTCATAATCTCCCGCTCCAGCACATCTTCCGGGGAGGAATAAACTCCCTTCATCTCGTTGTACACCACGCCGTTGACCGTGATCTCATCCTCCGGATTTTCCAGCTGATAACTCCAGCCTTCCTGCCGGAAAATCTGTTCATTCCGATAGATGTTGGGATAAAACACAGCGTCAAGATACACGTCCATCAGGTTGCAGAAATCCTTCTCATTGCAGCTTGCAATCGGAAACACCGTCTTGTCCGGATAGGTCATCGCGTTCAGAAACGTATTCAGCGATCCCTTTACCAGCTCGACAAACGGATCCTTC
The DNA here is from genome assembly GCA_020860715.1 of Clostridiales bacterium. Taxonomy (GTDB): domain Bacteria; phylum Bacillota; class Clostridia; order Lachnospirales; family Lachnospiraceae; genus Choladousia. The sequence continues at coordinate 52,392 of JAJBTU010000034.1, forward strand.
GCCGGATATTTGCGGCTGCCGCAGAGCACACTGTGCTCCATAATATGCGGCGTGCCCGTGCTGTCCGTCGGCAGCGTTTTAAACGCAATGTCAAATACCTTATTCTCATCATCATTCTGCAGTACCAGAATCCGCGCACCGCTTTTCCTGTGGCGCAGCAGATATCCGTCCGAGCGGATGTCTTCAATCCATTCATGCTGCAGCAGTTCATACTGTGGAAGTGTCTCCATATTCATGGTGTTATCCCATCCCTTCTAATAATTCTATTTCTTGTTTGCTTTCATACTTCTTCACTGGCATACCGCTTCGCTGGCATATTTCTTCACTGGCATACTTCTTCACTGGCATACTTCTGCATCTTCCCCGCTCTGCGGTATTTCCGGGTCAGCAGCCGATACAGTCCCCCGCATAGTATGCCCCCCAAAAACAAAACAATCAGAATCGCCGCGGCGCAATGTCCAAAAAAAGCATCCGGCAAGATCAGAATCACCGGATCCGTAATCGGATTGAACAGCCAGTAATCATTGTTAAAAAACAACTCATGGAACTGCACAAAAAACGTTTCCCAATTCAGAAACGCATATACGCCCAGTCCGACAGGAATCAGAAATGTCAGAATCGAAATCAGCTTCAGACACCCGTAATCCCTGCGCAGCAGCTTCCGGATCAGAAAGATCAAAAACAGAACCCCCGTAACGACACAGAGAATCTGAATCGCCACAAAAATTTGCTTTACCTCTTTAAAATGCGTCTCGGCCTCATCTGACATCGGAAAATCCGGAAATTCCAGTTCCTTTATCCCCTTTGTGAGCAGGTTGTAATCAATCAGCGCGTCGTAATTCTCCCGAATCAGTTCTTCTGAATATCCGGTCTGACTCTCCAGATCCAGATATCCGATGTCAAAATAATAAATGCATCGAAGATTCAGCACCAGGACCACAGACAAACAGGCCAAAAAGAGAAAGCCGAGCAGAGACAACAGCAGATTGCCCGGCGTCAGCGTCCGTTTTTTCATAAGCAGTTCTCCTAATTCCGTTCTTCCAATTCCGTTCTCTTCTAACGAGTCATAGTATCACAAAACAAAGCCCTTGTAAATCAGAGTAACTCAAAAAAATGGATTCCGGCCGCGCTTATCATCCGCTTTCCATGAACGTCCCGAAAGATCGTTATTTTGCAAAAACCTCCGGAGAATCCGTTTCCAGATCCCCCGGAGGTCATTTTACAAAATCCCCTTATTCTTTCTTATGATATGCAGATCCGCGCAGCGGTATGAGAGCTGCATGGATTTTACTCATCTCTCCTTCTTCTGCGGATAAATACCACCAGCAGAACAAGGAAGATCAGGCACGCCACTGCCGCGATTGCCACAACCTGCATGATCGGCGTATCGTCACCGGTCTGAACGGATTCCAGAGACTCCACGATGTTAAACGTTACCGACGTTGTAGTCGTCGTACCATCCGCCACCCAGGAACTGCCATCATACACCTGTCTCGCAAATGTTACGGTCAGTGTATATTCACCGGTCTTCTTGATCGACATTGAAGTCTCATACGGAGCGGAACTCCAGGTATTTGACACATTTCCGATCGTATACCCGGTCGGCACATAGCGTACATCTCCCGGGTTCGGATCCGTGATAGACATCCCTGCTCCGACCGGTGTGAAAGTCAGCTTCTCGTTTGCCACATAGGAGCCGCCCTCCTCGATTCCGCTGATGTAATTGTCCGCCCCTGTCGGTGCGTCCTCATAGGTCGCGGAGATCGTCACATTGCTCGCCGGCATCGTAAAGGTCGTCGATGCTTTTGACGCATCCGCAAATGTCACATTGCCGCTCGTCGCCGTCCAGGCTGAGAATACCTTGCCGCTCGCCGGATAGTTGGAGGAAATGGTAACTGTATCGCCATAGTAGAAATACGTCGCGTTCGCGTTGCCGTTCTCCACCGTAACGCTGTACTGCACTTTCTTATAGTTCGCCGTCACCGACACATCCGCGGACGGCATTGTAAAGGTAGTCGTTGACTTCGAGGCATTCGCAAGCGTCACATTCTGTGTACCCACCGTCCAGGAATCAAATTCATAACCGGTCGCCGGCGTATCCGCCGTGATCGTCACAGTCGTACCTGCCACGGCTTCCGTGTAATCCGCGGAGCCGCTCGTCACTATCACGTTGTACTGAATGCCGGTATAATTCGCCACAAAACTCAGATCCTGATCCACGATCACCGTAACGGAGGTGTCCGAAGCACTGTCGCCCAGATCATAAGCGCCGTCGTTGACCGTCCAGCCGGAGAACTCATTTCCGCTTGCAGCCGCATTCGCCGTCACCGTGATCTGCGTCCCTTCCTCATACGTATTTTCTGAGTAAGTATTGTCGATCAGACCGCTGGAAACCTTTACCGTGTAGGTGTTCACATTATACACCGCCGTCACTTCCACATCACCGGCCGGCATCACAAAGGAAGTCGTCTCCGCATCCCCATCCGCGAACTCCGCTGTGGCCGCAGTCCCTGTGCTTTCCCAGTGATCGAATGTTTTCCCTTCCAGTGCGGCAGCCGTAATCGTTACGGTGGTTCCGTACGCGCAGGCTGCGCTCTCGGCAGCAGCCGTTCCTGAAGTGCTGAGTGTTCCGTTTACCACAGTCACATTGTAGGAAGCCGCCGTATATACCGCAGACACGGTTACATTGCCTGCCGGCATCGTAAAGGTGTATGTGCCGTCATTTTGAAGTACGGAAGTGATCGCCGTACCGGTGCTGTCCAAAACCGTCACACCGCTCAGTACATACCCTGTGGACGCCGCAGCCGGCGTGATGGTCACGGTCGCACCCTCTGCATAAGAAGATGCATCCGCCGTGCAGTTCTCCAGTGTAAGCGTGTATTTCGTAATCTCGGTATAATTTGCCTGCACAGTTACCGCCGCATCGGAAGCCGCAGCCTTAACAGTCACCGTGGCTGACAGCGGATCAGACGCTGACGCCTCAATAACCGGGGCTTCACTTGTCCCCTCATACCCGACCACCGTCCAGGAATCAAAGGTATATCCTTCTTTCTCTGCCGCGGTAACGGTACAGGAATACTCCGCAGCGGATACCGTCTGAATCTCCGTCTCTGTCTCGCCTGACAGAGAATCGCCATACTTATACTGTTTTGTCAGTGTATACGTATAGGTCGTTTCTGCAGCCGCATTTACATCGGTTGTTGTCAAATTCTCTTCTGAGGCAACCATGATGCCGTTGTCATCCGTGGCAGCTGCCGCATCCGTTTCATCCACAACTACCACATTATTATCATCTGCAACTGCTGCAGCTGCTGCTTCTGTCGCCCCGGTCGCTTCTGTTGCTTCCGTCTCCTCGGTCGCTGCTTCCGTCACGGCCTCTGTCTCCTGTGTATAAGAAGCAGTGACGGTCACTTTGCCATTCGGCATCACAAGTGTCGTCTCTGCGCTGGATGCATCCGCTACCGTAACGGTCACTCCGTCTCCGGCCTCCACGGTCCATCCCGCAAACACATAGCCTTCCGCCGGAGCTGCCGCCGTGATCTTCACCGACTCGCCCTGCGTATAATAAGCGATGTCTTTCGTCGTATCTTCAGCGGCCAGAGCTGTCTTTTCCTCATCCGTAAACTCGTAATGATTCCCTGTCGTACCGGTACCGTCCGTCAGCGCAGTCTCGGATGTGCCGTCCACTACGATCAGAACATATCCTGCCAGCGTCATCTGGATGGACGCCGGAACTGCTTCGGACTCAACCACTTCCGAGCCGTCCCCGGCGATGGCAATTACCGCCTCTGTCCCTGCGGTGTAAGATGCCGTAACCGCTTTATCCTCCGTTTCGTTTTTCCATGTACCGCTGCCGTCCGCAGTGGTCTGTGTCCCGTCTGTACCTGTGATCACGGTCCCTTCCGCGATGCCTGTCAGGCTGTCGCCCGGGAACAGCACGGCGCCCGCCAGTTCCTCCGATGTCACGTCATAAGCGGAAGCCGCCATTACCTGCGCCGCCGGTATGCACATCATCATACAGGCAAGCAGCAGCGCCAGTAATCTTCTCTGCTTTCTCTTCATAATCTTACCCCTTTCTTCTCCATAACAGAAAACCGCTGCCGGCAAAGAGAAGCCCTGCCGATGAATTCTTCCCTGATCCGTTCTGTAAACAGGATCCGCCGCGGCCTTTGATTTACCGTGATTATAGCACAGTGTATTTTAAAACAAATGATGGTTTCCCTGTGCTTTTCTTAAGACTTTCTGAAAATATAAAGTAAAAAGCCCCGCAGGAAACATCCTGCGGGGCCCTGCAAGCGGGACGATAAGCCGGGTTCTGTCGTGAGTGGTCATCTATCCAGGCCTGCCGTCGCCGGCAGGCTCGAGCGACCTACCTGAGGCTGACGGGCCGTCTGGTACTGCTCTTTTCGCCTCTGTGCGGTCTTGCTTCGGATGGGGTTTACATATGCCGCCTCTGTTGCCAGAATATGTCCTCACTCTTACGAGTGAGGAAAATGCGGAGAGCCACGCAACGAAATCGCGCTGTGCGCGATAGCGCGGCCTGCGTCCTCACTCTTACGAGTGAGAAAAATGCGGAGAGCCACGCAATAAAATCGCGCTGTGCGCGATGGCGCGGCCTGCGTCCTCACTCTTACGAGTGAGGACATATGGCGCGGTAGTCTCTTACACTGCCCTTCCACCCTTACCGCCCAATGTTCCTGCTCTTACGAGTGAGAACACCGGGCGGCGGTTCATTTCTGTTGCACTGTCCCTGGAGTCACCTCCGCCGGACGTTATCCGGCATCCCTGCCCTGTGAAGCCCGGACTTTCCTCGTCTGACGTCCGGCACTGCCTTTCGGCCTCCGCCGGAATGCGGTTCAGACGCGACCACTTATCCCACTTGCTCTTATGCTTTTACCGGCGGATTCCTTATCCGCCGCTGCAGCCTGAAAACAGTCTTCAGTTTACCACAGGATATCTTTTGCCACAAGTATCAAAATCCGCGGTTTTTGAATTAATTCTCATAACAGCTTCCGCCGATAAACTCCCGGATCAGAGAATGGTTCGGAATATCATCTCCCGGAATCGGAAGAAAATAATCCAGAAACTTCAGAAGGCGCTTCGCTTCCTCGTACTCCGGCTCACCGGGGTGAATGGAAAAAAGCAGCGGCTCCGCGTACTGTTTCAGAACAGCAAGTTCGTAGATCAGTGTAGAATTAAAAATAAAGTCCGCCGATTCCTGATAAGGAAAGATGTACTGCTGCTCCCCGCGCCGCACAGACGGCCACATGGCAATGGTCCCCCGCGCGTCTGTGCCGCGCATACGCGCATCCCGCACCATCCGGCGAAGCAGACGGCCGTCAGTGGTCGGAATCCGGTTGTGTTCATCAATATTCAGCTGTGTGAGCGCGCTGATGTAAATTTTTACTTTCTGATCCGCGTGCAGGCGGTATGTCAGCCGGTCATTGAGACAGTGAATGCCCTCTATAATAAGAATATCCTGCTCGCCGAGCGTCCGGACATCTCCTTTGTATTCCCGTTTTCCGGTCTTAAAATTAAAACTCGGAAGTTCGACGGTCTCGCCGGCCAGAAGAGCAAGCATATCTTCATTCAGTTTTTCTATATCAATGGCTTCCAGACATTCAAAGTTTGGTTTCCCGTTCTCATCCAGAGGGGTGTGCTCCCGCTCCACAAAATAATTATCCGCCTCAATCGGATGCGGTTTCAGGCCGCACACGGACAGCTGGGTCGAAAGCCGGTGGGAAAAAGTCGTTTTCCCGGAAGAGGACGGACCTGCGATCAGTATCACTCTCTTCCGCGGCGCAGCGGCAATCTGCGCCGCTATCTCTGCGATCTTTTTTTCATGGTACGCTTCCTGAATCATAATCAGGTCCTTCGTTCGATGGTTTACAATATAGGTATTGAGCGCGCCGACCGTCGGGATTCCCAGAGTCCGGCCCCATTCGAGCGCTTCTTTCTGCGTCCGCCAGATCTTGATCTGCGGAACATCCGTCCGCCCCTTATCGGCGCATTCCGCAAGTTTCCCCGGCTCCGCCTGAGAGGGGAAGCACAGCAGAAAGCCGTCCTCAAACAGCCGCAGATCAAAACAGGTCAGATAAGAAGCGTCCGGCAGCATGTAGCCGTAAAAATAGTCCTCAAAATTTTCCAGTTCATAGAGATTGACTTTCGAGGAACGGCGGTAGCGAAACAGTTCTTCCTTATCGTACATCCGGTATTCATGAAATCTGGCGCAGGCTTCCCAGGTCGCGACCGTCGTCTTGCGGATCGGCGCAGCCTGACGCACCAGTGCAAGCATATACTGCTTTACTTCCTCCAGAAAATCTTCCGTCAGAGGAATCTTCCCTTCCATCGTGCAGTAATAGCTCTCGCCTACGGAAAAATGTACGCCAACCTTTTCAATATTATGATTGTCTCCCACAGTGTGATATATTGCCTTGAGCATCAGCAGTACCAGCGATCTCCGGTATGTATCACAGCCCGCCTTGTCCTTCAGCGTTACAAAACGGATCCTGCTGCCCGCCGCCGCCTTTTTAGGCAGCTCGCGCAGTCTCCCATCGGCATTCACCAGCACAATCGGGCAGGAAAAATCGCTTTGATGCGCAGCCGCAATCTCTTTGTAGGACGTGCCCGCCGGATACTCCTCCGGCATCCCTTCCACATAAACCGTTATGGTTTCCTCATTTAAGCCGCCGTTCATTCACATATCCCCTCTTTCTGTTTTGATCCGGCCTTTTACCTTCACAGCCTTTGCCGGACTGCCGTCCCGGATCCGACGGCATGTTTCCGGCCGGCGCATCCGCAGCAGCCGCTTATGATTCCTGAAAAAAGACTGCCAGTGCCTCATCAATCAGCCAAATGCCGCGCCGCACCTCGGCCTCTCTCTGTTTTGCAGCCGCGCCAGGCGGAACATTCTTTTTGCCGCAGAGATCTCTGTTTTGCTCAAGTGTTTTCAGAATCCGCTCCTGCGCCGTCCGTTCATGCAAAAGATACTGATGCAGCACCGGATGCCGCATCCGCAGAAGTTCCGGCCCGAATGTCAGGCGCAGCGTATGAAGAACCGAATCCTCCGCAGGCAGCATATCCGCCGCATTTCCAATATTCTCCGTACCCTCTGCGGCAGAGCCGTCCTTTTTGTCCTGCCCGGTATGAGCCGAAGCCCCACCGGGTCCTTTGCCCGGCACAGCCTTCATCATCGGATAGTACTTGCCCTCCTCCATGACCATATCTTCCCGCACGACAGAAAAACCGGCCTCCTCCAGATACGCGCGTACCTGAGGCACTTCCGACTGCGGCTGCAGGATCAGTTCCGGCGCGCAGACGCCCTGTTCTTCTCTGAAAAGCCGGCGCCCGCTGCGCAGGATCCGTACGGTAAGCGCCCCGCCCATTCCGGCTATTACAATGCTCCGGGCCTCCCCCGGCTGCAGCGCCGCAAGGCCGTCTGACAGGCGGGTCTCAATCCGGTCGTCAAGCCCGTGTCCGTGAATGTGTTCCGCCGCGCGCGCAAGAGGTCCCCGGTTGACATCCATCGCGAATGCGCGCGGAACCAGATTGTTTTCCACAAGGTAAATCGGTATGTAAGCATGGTCCGTCCCGATATCCGCAAGGACAGAGCCGGGTGTCACCATGGCCGCGACCGCAAGAAGTCTTTTTGAAAGTTTCATACTCTGTAATGTCTTCCCGTCTTTTGTCTTTTCCAGGCAGTTCCCCGCCTTTTGCTGTTTCAAAATTCTGCTCCCGCCATCCCCCGCACCGGTGTCGGATGCCGTCCATGACCCGGTCCGCGGCAGCCGGCCGGTTCTTTCTTATCCTGCTCGAAATGCGCTCAGTCCAGATAATCCTTCAGCTTCCGGCTCCGGCTGGGATGGCGCAGCTTGCGCAGAGCCTTTGCCTCAATCTGCCGGATGCGCTCTCTCGTCACGCAAAATTCCTTTCCTACCTCCTCCAGCGTCCGCGCCCGGCCGTCGTCCAGACCGAACCGCAGGCGCAGCACCTTCTGCTCCCGCTCCGTCAGAGTGGAAAGCACTTCCACGAGCTGCTCCTGCAGCACGGTAAAGGTCGCCGCGTCAGCAGGCACCATCGCGCGGTCGTCGCTGATAAAATCGCCCAGATGGGTATCGTCCTCTTCCCCGACCGGAGTTTCCAGAGATACCGGTTCCAGCGAAATCTTCAGGATCTCCGAAACGCGCTCCGGCTCCATGTGAAGCGCGGCAGCGATTTCCTCCTCAGTCGGTTCCCGGCCAAATTCCTGCAGGAGCCGGCGCGAGGTGCGGATGACGCGGTTCATCGTTTCCACCATATGCACCGGGATCCGGATGGTGCGAGACTGATCCGCGATGGCCCGCGTGATTGCCTGGCGAATCCACCAGGTTGCGTAGGTGCTGAATTTGTATCCCTTGCGGTAATCAAACTTGTCCACCGCCTTCATCAGACCAAGGTTCCCCTCCTGCACCAGATCCAGAAGCTGCATTCCCCGTCCGCTGTAGCGCTTGGCAATGCTGACAACCAGTCTTAAATTCGACTCGGCAAGCCTGGCTTTCGCCGCTTCGTCGCCCTCACTCATCCGTTTCGCAAGGGCAAGCTCCTCCTCGGCGCTTAAAAGATCATACCGTCCGATCTCCTTTAAATAGATACGCACAGGGTCATCCATGGACATACCGTCCGTGTCAGGTTCCTGCGGCATTATGCCGTCCATCCCACCATCCTCGTCAAAGCCCGCCGCCACGATCTCTTCTATCGTGCCGTCCTCTTCAAAATCGTCCGGCTGCAGGATCAGGTGCTCCCGCTCACTCTCTGCCGGCTCCCGGCAGTCCTCCATCCTGCTCTGCATTCCCATAATCTGCGTATCCATCTGTTTTCCTGCCTTTACTCTAGCGCTATCCTTTTTTATTCTTTCCTCTCCGGGAGAGAAATATGCAGCCCGGAAAGACTCTCCAGCCGCTTTTTGGCCTGAATCAGATCCTGCATTTCCTTTAAATTCGTCGGATCAAGTCTGGCGCTCTGCTGTTCGACGGCATAGCTCATCACCTTGCGGATGGTGTCGGCAATTGCCTTTTCCTGCTCTTTTTTTGAAGCCACCGGCACTTCCGTATTAAAAATCTGCGCAACCGTCCTCTGCTCGTCCGGCTCCGTAAAGTGATTCACGATCCGCGCCGGGTTCCGCTCATTTTTCGAAAGCTGGTCATACAACATCGACGCCACCTCGCTGTACAGCCCGTCCGTAAAGTCCTCCGGGCGGATGTACGCGGACACGGCGGGATAGATCTCCGGATATTCGGTCAGCCATGTCAGGATCAGCCGCTGTGAGCGCAGGATGCCGTCGTCCTTCTCCGACCGGGCTTCCCCGTCGATCCGGCGGGGAGCGGTGCGTACCGGCGCCCCCTGCATCAGAACATTCAGCACCATCTTCCGCATACCCTCATACGAAGTCTGGTATCTTTGGGCGACCGCCTCGATGTAATTCTCCCGCTCGATCTCCAGCTCCAGCCCCGCAATTTTCCCGGCCGCCTCCTGGAAAAACCGGGTCTTGCCGTCCGGGTCCTTCATATCGTACGACTTTTCCATCACCGAAATCTCAAAAAGAAAGCTGTTCTCCGCCTGCTCTATCCGCTCACGGAACGCGTCCGTCCCCAATGCCTTGATAAACTCATCCGGATCCTTATAGGGTTCCAGATGCAGTACGCGTGTGGACACCCCCGCTTCCTTCAAAAGCGGGATTGCCCGCAGGGCGGCCCGGATACCGGCTTCGTCACTGTCGTAAGTCAGGATCACCTCATCCGTATACCGTTTCAGGATGACGGCGTGCCGGCTTGTCAGCGCCGTGCCGAGAGAGGCCACCGCATTCGTAAACCCGGCCTGATGCATGGAAATCACATCCATGTAGCCCTCGCAGACAAGCAGCGCCTTTTCCTTTGACGAACGCGCATAATTCAGCCCGTACAGGTTGCGGCTCTTATCAAAAATGACCGTCTCCGGCGAATTCAGGTATTTCGGCTTGCCGTCCCCCATCACGCGCCCGCCAAAACCGATCACCTTATGATTCACATCCATGATCGGGAACATGACACGGTTCCAGAACTTGTCGTACATGCCCTGCCGCTCGTTCACCTGCATCAGCCCGGACTCCTTCAGAAGCTGATCCGAAATATTCTGTTTTTTCAGATAACGGTACAGCGCCGTGCCGTCCTGCCCCGCGTATCCGAGTCCGAAATGCCGGATCGTCTCATCCGAGAGCGCGCGGTTCTTCAGATACGCCATGCCGCGCTGCCCCTGCGCGCTTTGAAGCTGGTAATAATAAAATTTCGCGGCAATCTTATTGATCTCCAGCACGCTGCTTCTCAAATCCCGTGCTTTCCGAGCTTCCTCAGTATACTCTTCCTCCGGCAGGGTCATCCCCACCCGCTCTGCCAGGACCCGCACCGCCTCCGGAAATGTATAGTTCTCATACTCCATGATAAAATTGAAAACGCCGCCGCCCGCACCGCAGCCAAAACAGTAATACATCTGTTTGGACGGACTGACCGAAAAGGACGGGGATTTTTCATTGTGAAACGGGCAGAGCCCAAAATAATTGCTCCCCCTGCGCTGCAGCTTCACATAGCCGGAAACCACGCTCACAATATCATTCCGCTGCCGGACTTCCTCAATCACGTCATCCGAGTAGTACATGGTGTCTCATTCTCCTTTTTATCTCATACCTGCCACGACTGTGGCACAAAAAGCTCGGTGTATTTCCGGATGGAGTACAGATCCGTCATCCCCGCGATATAGTCGCACACCACCTTCTCCTGCGGCTCGCCGCGGGCCGTCATCAGATCCTGGTATTCCTCCGGCATCTGCTCCGGATATTCATTGTAGTAGCGGTACAGCTCCTGAATCATGCGGATCGCCTTGCCCTCTTCGCTTTTTGCTTCCGGATTCAGATACACGCTCCGAAACATAAACGCGCGCAGATCCTGCATGGCCGTCTCCATCGTCTCCGACATCGCGATATGATCCTGCCCCTCACTGTTCATTACCACATCGTGAATCAGCGTATTCAGGCGTTTCCGCGTCGTATCGCCGATGACCCGGCGGCTCTCTTCCGGAATGTCCGACTCTTTCAGGATCCCGGCGCGCTCCGCGTCGTCAATGTCATGATTTATGTACGCGATCTTATCACAGTAACGGACCACCTGCCCCTCCAGGGTAGACGGATGCCCGGCCGTACGGTGATTGCGGATCCCGTCCCGCACCTCCCAGGTCAGGTTCAGACCCTCGCCCGACTTTTCCAGCAGTTCCACGACGCGGACGCTCTGTTCATAATGCGCAAAGCCGTATGGACACACCTCGTCCAGCGCATGCTCGCCGGCATGGCCAAACGGCGTATGCCCCAGATCGTGGCCGAGCGCAATCGCATCCACAAGATCTTCATTCAGCCGCAGCGCCTTCGCGATCGTGCGCGACAGCTGAGACACCTCCAGCGTGTGCGTCATGCGCGTGCGGTAATGGTCTCCCTCCGGAATCAGAAACACCTGCGTCTTCTGCTTCAGTCTCCGGAAGGATTTGCTGTGGAGGATCCGGTCCCGATCTCTCTGGTAAACGGTGCGTATGTCGCACTGCGGCTCGTCCACATCCCGTCCTCTGCTTTTGCTGCTGAACGAAGCGTACGGGCTGAAAATCTGATGTTCCAGTTCTTCTGTTTTTTCACGTATCGTCATTTGTTTCACCCCTTTGTATCATTATATGCCAAAGCAGGCGAATATTTCCACATATTTTCATATATTTTCGTTTTTTTTCGTTTTTTCTCCATTCCCGCAAAATTTCTCTGTAAAAGTCCGCTAAGAATTTTCTCATTTCTCTTTTTTCTTTTTCTTCTCTGTGATATAATTCATTTAATTGTACCATGGAAACGAATATTTGTCCCACTTCTGTTCTGTTTTGCATCATTCGTTTTTATATACATACCCTGATTTACCTGAACCCATTTTCCCGGAAGGAGAACGGCCATGCGTCCTGCGGATAAAAGACTGACGATCGGTGTGCTTGTCAGCGGAATACTGGATGATTTTACAGAACATATCTGTAACGGCATTATGGCGGAAGCCCGCGAAAATAATGTCGATATCCTGATTTTTCCCGGAAAATACCTGGATCGTGACCTCACAGACAACCGTGAGCTGATGTACGAATATCAGTACAGCACGGTATTTTCCTATATTCAGAAAGGCTGTCTGGATGCCCTGATCGTCGCCGCGGACTGTATCGGCTGCTTCACCACGCCGGAACGGATCCGCCGTCTGCTGCAGCAGTTCGACGGGATTCCCTGCGTGATGATCGCTTCGAAAGTAGACGGCTATATCGGCGTTACATTTGAAAACGAGACCGGGATCCGGGAAGGGCTGGAATATCTGATCCACAGCTGCGGATGCCGGAACATCGGAATGATCGGCGGACATGACAACAACACCGATGCGCTGGAGCGGCACGAGATATTCAACCGTGTTCTTTTGGAAAACGGTCTGGAGTGTTCTCCGCGCCGTTTTGCGGAAGGGAATCTCTCCTCCGAAAATGAGGAGGTATACCGCGCGTTTCTGGATGCGAATCCGGATCTGGACGCAATTTTCTGCGTCAATGACGACACGGCGCTCGGCCTGTATGCAGAACTGGAAAGGCGCAAAATCGTACCGGGGCGCGACATCTCCATCCTCGGTTTTGACGATTCGCCCGCCGGGGCAAAAGCCTCGCCGCCGCTTGCCACCGTACTGGCCGATCCCACCCAGCTTGGGGAGACTTCCGTGCACATGGCGCTGAATATCTATGAGGAATACCGGGCCGGTGAATCCCGCACCGGCGGCAGGCAGGATGCCGCTGTGACGGACCGCTCTTTTAAAGGACGGCGGAGCGTCTCTATTCCCACGCATTTTGTCCTGCGCGATTCCATCGTGCAGGCAAACGAGGGGCGGAAAAGCTGCGCGCAGATACTGGGCAGTCTCAATGTCAGCTTTCATGACATCTTTTATCACAATTATCACGCGGAAGCACAGATTAAAATGGATGATGTCCGCATTGCTTACGGCCGCCTGTTCGACCGTTTCGCAGCCTGCTTTATGCGCAGAGAAGAGTATGAAGCCCTGCCGGGCGTAAAACCTTCTGCCGCCGAAGCCGCATCTTCTGCGGTACATGATGACAGCGCTGCAGACAGTGTTTCGCAGAATCCGCAGCCCCATGGCGCAAAAGAGGCCGTTTCGAATGCGCGGCAGATACAGGCACAGCTGCATGAAATCGGCGACGCCGCCGACGAATTATTGAAACCCGATGTGATCGGACTGGCTGATATCGACGGACTGATGACCAATTTTGAACAGTTTTACCACGCGCTTCTGGCTCAGCAGGATGATCCAGATTCCCGCTTTGCGCTCAGAAATGCCTTTAATATGCTCTATCGGAAGATGATCCGTACCATGAACCACCAGTCCGCTTCCGTGATGGAAAAAGAAGATCAGACCAGCTACAATATGAAGCTGTTCGTACAGAATATTCTTCAGTTTGAACAGGGCAACGATGAGAGTTTCTGCTCCATTCTGAAAAATCTGGACTGGCTGGATATCCGGAAAGCCTGGCTGTACCTGCTTCCGGTTCCCCAAAAGCATCTGTTCCTGGAGCCGTTTGAGACGCCGCAAAGCCTTGAACTGAAAGCGGTGCTGAAAGACGGTGTGGTTCACACGGTCTCTCTTCCCGAACAGCCGCAGAGCCTTCACGAGATGTACCGTTTTACAAAACCTTCCGGGGAATGCGCAGGCGCGCAGATACTGCTCCCGCTGTTTTCCGGAAAAATTGTGTACGGTGTCCTGATCTGCGACATGGCGCCGTCCCTGTATTCCAATGGAGAATTTCTGGTAAACCAGCTGAGTTCCGCAATCAAGATGATCTCGCTTCTGCAGTCCAACGAAAAAATTCAGGCACAGCTGGAGGTCAATCTGGAGACTCTGAAAGATCACAATATTGAACTGGACGCGATTTCCAAATCCGACCCGCTCACCGGTATTCTGAATGTCCGCGGTTTTTACTCTCTTGCAGAGGAGCGCATGGCCGCGCTGCGCCGTGAAGGACGGTATCAGGTCGTGATTTATGTAGATATGAATAATCTGAAGCCGATCAACGACCGCTTCGGTCACAAAGAAGGGGATTCCTCCCTGCGGCAGATCGGAAAGGCCTTAAAGCAGCTTTCAGAGGGGCGCGGCATCGCGGGCCGCATTGGCGGAGATGAATTTACCTGCCTGCTGGAAGTGCGCAGGCCGTCCGGAACAGACAGAGCGGAAGCCCCTGCTGACGCCAGAGCGGACAGTGACGCCGAATCCGGCGCGTTCGACAGCGGGGAAAGCATCATCGCCTCTCTGTATCAGAAATTTGACCGCTACAACCAGACCAGCGGCAAGCCCTATCTTCTGACCGTCTCGGCCGGAGCCTGTCTGATTGCCCCGGACGACAATATCACGCTGAAGGACGCGCTGATCCGCGCCGACCAGAAGCTGTATGAGGCGAAGAAAACGCGCAGCCGGGATGTGATGAAAACACTTTAAAAAAAGCCGGTCGATGTGACCGGCTTTTTTTGCACCATTTTACCACCAGAGAATATACACCAGCGTGAGGGTAAAACCTATGATCACCAGAAGCAGGCCGTACGACAGGCTGCGGCCGATGAGCGTATTGCTCTCTCTGCGGACATCATGGCGGAGCGCAAGTTCCCGCTGATAATCAACAGTACCCGGATTGCTGCGTCTCCATGTGCGGTTTGCAAGCCTTTGAACCGCATTCAGGAGGCTGCCCACCGCGTCTGTCAGCCAGGTACCTCTGGTGCGTTCCTGCGGAACCGGCGAATCTTTATATATCGTTCTGCGCAGGCCGACGACGGAAAAGTCCGCCAGACTGTCACACAGCCGCGCGATCACATGTCCGACCGGTATCAGGATGCGCACCAGCGTATCCGTTAGAACATCCAGTACCCGGCAGGCCGCTCCAAACAGGAACGACAGCACCTTCATCAGCAGCGGGCGGTAAATCCGCTCCTCCAGATCCAGCCAGGACGGCCAGGCGTTGATATATTGTCCCGATTCGCCCAGCGAATCGAGGGCGTAGGCCGCGTCATTGCCCAATGGGCAATTTTGCATGACGCGGCTCTCCTTTCTCATCAGCAGCTTCCGGATCACAAACACATACACCGCCGCGCCGATCCCAATGGAAATCGCCGCGCCGGACAGGTTTTTCAGACTGAAGTAGCTGACGGTTTCTCCAAATTCACCAAGTCCCATAAAAGTCTGGCCCAGCTTTGCCGCGCGGTCCATGATGCCGTGCGGGAACAGCCCCCAGATCAGCAGCACCAGTGCGCTTCCTGTAAGAGCAAAGGTGCTTATCGGATTCATATACGATTTCTGATCGTCATACGTCTTCTGCAATGCCTCATCTGTGTTTTTCTCCACAAAGATCGCCACAAACAGCTTCGTCATGTAGGCCACGGTCAGACCGCCGGAGAACAGGAACAGGTATTCCAGCGCGCGGAAAAGGAATCCGCCGCCATACTCCAGGATGCTCTCATGCAGCAGGGTCTTGCTGATGTAGCCGCCAAACAGCGGAATCCCGCCGATCGCCAGCGCGCCCACCAGAAAAATCCCCTTCAGAAGCGGTTTTTTGCGTCCATAGCCGCGGATTTCGTTCAAATCCAGAGCCTGTGTGTTCATGTAGATGACGCCGGCCGCCATAAAGAGTACCAGCTTGATCATCGAATGGTTCATCATATGAAGCAGCGTTCCGTGCACCGCAAGCGCGTTTTCCTCTCCGAGCATGCACTGCATCCCCACGCCGATGAGGATAAATCCGATCTGCGACATCGACGAGCAGGCCAGCGTGCGTTTCAGATTGATGGAAAATACCGCGAGCAGCGCTCCTCCGAACATTGTCGCCGCACCGATGGCCAGAAGCAGCAGCCCCCAGTTCTGATCATACAGGAACAGGCCGGCCGTGACAGCGAGCACACCGAAGATCCCCGTCTTGGTCAGGATTCCGGAGAGCAGCGCGGACGCCGGCGCCGGCGCGACCGGATGTGCCTTCGGCAGCCAGATGTGCAGCGGGAACGCGCCTGCCTTCGCGCCGAAGCCGAACAGCATACAGCCCCCAAGCGCATACAGCAGCGGTCTGTTTTCATACGCCGCGGCGGCAGCCGGAAGTTCCGAGATGGTGAGCGTCCCCAGCTCGTGCCAGACGCCGAAAATGCCCATCAGCATGACAAGCCCTCCGAGCACCGCCACCGTCAGATAAGTATCCGCTGCGCGAAGCGCCGCGTTGTTTTCCTCATGCGCCACCCAGACGTAGGAGGTGAACGACATCATTTCAAAGAAAATAAAAGTCGTGTACAGATCCGCCGACAAAAAGACTCCCATCGTCGCACCGAGTGTCAGAAGAAAGAAAACATAAAAGCGATCGGGCACTGGTTCTTCCTCACATGGTTCTGTATGATTCTGTTTCGCGCCGCCGCAGACAGAGGACACCCTCGCGTTCCGGCTCTCGTGCCCATGGAAATATTCCGGGCAAAGCAGCGCCGTCATCATCCACATGAAGCAGGCAATCAGGCCGTAAAGCAGCCGGAACCCGTCCATCGTAAAGTGCAGGCCCATCCCGCAGACTCCGGGGATCGTCAGCGACAGCACGGTATCCGAGCCGAAAATCGACAGGACACCAGAACCTGCGGTAGTTTCCACCACAGCAGCGGTTCTGGCACCCGCACCGCCAGTCCGCACAGAAGCGATAAAAAGGCCAAGCATCAGCAAGAACTCTGTGACTGCTGTAAACGCACTGACCGCCGCGCTGCTTAAGCGCGGCCGCAAAAGCCACACAGCCAGCCCGCCAAGCATCGGATAAAAGACAAGTATCGCCAATATAACAGGAACGTTCATGACCCTCTTCCTTCCTGAACCTGAATTCTTAGTTTACTGTATCGCCGACGCGATCTGCGTGAACACATCGATCAGGGGCTGCGGGTGCAGACCGATCACGAACATCGCCGCCACAAAAAGCACCAGCGGCAGGAGCATCATCCAGCCGGGATCTCTGACTTCCTCAAAAGGAACGATCTGGTGTTCCGCAGACATTGCAGATGCGTCTCCCGGCTGCACAAACGCCCGCACGCTGATCGTCAGCATGTAAATCGCAGTCAGCAGTGCGGAAATCATCAGTGCGATCACCCCGACCACCGCCAGAGGATGCGCGCTGTCCAGCGCAGCCTTTACCAGATTCCATTTACCGACGAAGCCGGCCAGTCCGGGGACGCCCATCAGCGCCAGTCCGGAGACGGTAAAGACGGCAAACGTCTTCGGCATCTTTTTTCCCAGGCCGTCAAGCTGGTAAATGTACTCCCTGCCGCTCTGGCAGATGACCGCGCCTGCGCAGAAGAAGGAACAGATCTTGATCACCGCGTGGCAGATCATATGTGTCAGAGCACCGACCAGACCGAGCGGCGACATCAGCGCAACACCAAACAGAATATAAGAGAGATTGCTCACCGTCGACCAGGCCAGCCGCCGTTTCAGATGTGTTTCCTTTAAAGCGCGGCTGCAGCCGTAGACAATCGTAAAAATCACCGGGACCAGCACCACCGTCTGCGCCCAGGTCCCGCGCAGAAATTCCGTTCCGAAGCTGTAATAGGTGACGCGCATCGTCGCAAACGCGCCCGCCTTTACCACCGCCACCGCATGCAGCAGCGCCGTGACCGGAGTCGGCGCGACGCCGGCTTTCGGGAGCCATCCGGAAAACGGAAACATCGCCGCCTTGACGCTAAAGCCGAAAAAGCATAAAACGTAAATCAGCAGAAGCAGGTTTGTGCGGTCGCCGATCTTCGCCAGATCCAGCACGCCGCCCGCTGCAAAATCCGGGGAAGTGCCATAAACCAGAATGAAGATCACGCCGATAAATGCAAACGCCGCGCCGCCGAGCGAATAGTACAGATAGGTGCGCCCGGCCAAAACCGCCTCGCGCGTCAGAGTGTGAAGCACCAGCGGCACCGTTATGAGCGTCAGCATCTCATAAAAACAGTACATCGTCACCAGATCTTCCGCAAAGGCAATTCCCATCGTGATGCCGTAGGTCACCGTATAAAACAGGAAGAAAAACTTTTCATGCTCCTCATGCTTCATATATTCAAACGCGTACAGGGTGGCCAGCGGCCACAGCACGGAAATCAGCGCCGTAAATACGCTTCCCAGGCCGTCCAGCCGGAAACTTAACGTAATATTGCTGGTAAACCGGAACAGGACAAAATGCTCCGCGGGACGGTTCAGAAGCAGCGAAACCGCCAGCACGGAATTCAGGAGCACCACGCCCTCTATATAAATCATCATCTGTTTTCTGCTTCTGAATGGAAGCACCGGAATCAGTGCCCCGCCGCAGATTGGAAGCAGTACAGCCACCGCCAGAAATACCGGACTCATTTTACGTCCTCCTTACTGCATGTCACTCAAGTCAATATATTCCCTGTTCATTATTTTCCTCTGGATGTCACTGTTCGGGCAACTGTTCCGTACCTTTACGGTTGCGAGACTTATCCCGCACTTTGTGCGGAATGCCGCCCCGGCGAAGGAAAAACACAGGTATCACAGCACCGCAGCCGCGATCTTGCTAACGAAACGGATCAGCGGGTTCGGAAACACGCCCAGTAAAACTGCCAGCGCCGCAAAAACCGCCAGCGGGATCAGCATCCCTAAAGGAGCCTCCGCAGCCGCCGCGGCTGAACTGCCGTCCGCTGCCTGCGCCGCCGAAGCATTCCCGGCCGCGTGCGCGGTGATCGCCGCGCCATGTGCGGAAGCGCCTTCCTTCTGCACATTCTCCCCCTGCTCCTTCTTCTTCGGGAAAAATCCGTTCGTCACGATCGGAAGCAGATAGCCCGCGGTCAGAAGCGCGGAAAGCAGCAGAACCGCCGGCCCTGCCCAGCTGTACGCGCCGACCTCCGCCTCCAGCGCGCCCTGCGCCAGATACCATTTGCTGATAAAGCCGCTGGTCGGCGGGATACCGATCAGGGCGAGCGACGCAAACGTAAAGCACCACAGCGTCTTCGGCATCTTTTTGCCGATCCCTTCCAGCTGGTCTACATTAGACAGACCCGCGCAGCAGATAAAGATACCGGCCGTGAGGAACAGCGCGCACTTAATGAACGCATGAAAGACCACATGCAGAAGCGCTCCCTCCATCGCCGTCGGCGACAGTACGGAAAGTCCAAACAGGATATAGGACACCTGACTGACTGTCGAGTAGGCCAGCCGTTTTTTGAATACCTTTTCCCGGAAGGCGAGCATCGAACCCATGAACACGGTGAGCAGCGCCAGCGACATCCACGCGGTCTGCACCCAGGTACCGCGGATAAAATCCGCTCCTACTGTGTAAAATACAACACGAATGATCGCAAGCACACCGGCTTTCGCAATGATACCGGAAAGCACTGCCGAGGCCGGCGCCGGTGCGACCGGATGCGCGGTCGGCAGCCACGCATGCAGCGGGAACATACCTGCTTTCGCTCCGAACCCAATCAGAGCCGCCATCACTGCCGCAAGCAGAATACCCGTATGCCCCTCGGCCAGCGCCAGGTTCAGCGTGCCGCCCGCCGTAAAGGTCAGCGTATCGCAGTATCTATATAAGAAGAAAATCGCAAACAGCCCCAGATACGCACCGCACATGGAGTAAAACAGATATTTCAACGCCGCCATGATCGACTCCCGCGTCCCGGAGTGCAGCACCATCGGCATCGAGGTCAGCGTCATCAGCTCGTAAAAGAGATACAGCGTGACCAGATTGCCCGAAAAGCAGAGTGCCACGAGAACTCCGTACACGATCAGATAAAACCCGAAAAACCGCTGTTCCTTTCCCTCATGTTTCATATAAGTAAAGGAATAAAAGCACACCAGCACCCAGGCGATGCTGAATACCGTGACAAACAGCCGCCCGACATCATCGATCTGAAAATAGATCGGAATGCCCTCCATCAGTTCAAACCAGGTATAGCTGTTGTCCCCGCTCCACGCCGCAAGCAAAGCCAGAACCGCGGATACCACCAGAACAACCGCAGTAATGCAGTGCAGACGGACCAGCCCTTCCGCGCTCTTGGCTGTCTTTTCCGGTACAGCCGCGCCCTCAGAATCGCTGCTGTGATCCGCCTTCGCAGAAGAAAGCAAAAGCAGCACGCCCGCGACGACCGGCAGAAAGATTGGAATCAAAATCCAAATGCCCATAATTTCCTCCTCTTTATTTTCATGTCGTTGCTGATACCAGCCCCAACAGTGTCAAAACTGTGCATAGCCTCATGCATCCGCAAGCAGACGGTAGGCAGATTTTTGCGGGTTTGCCGAGCATAGCTTTCCCTGCTTCGCCATTGTCTGAGCGAAGCGAGTTCCAGCGAAGCAGGGAATAATCAGCAGCGCAAGGCAAACGCAAAAATCAACGTGGCTGCGGTGGATGCTGAGGCGATCTGTTTTGTCACCGGACTGGTTACCCGAACATCTCCAGCCCTTTCGTGAGCAGATTCACGATCGGCTGAGAGCCCAGCCCGAGCACCAGATTCAGCGCAATAAACAGCACCAGCACCACTGTTTTCTGCGGCTGCTCCCGGACAGTAATCGTCCGTGTATCCGTCTCGATTCCCGCCCGATGCGGCGGCGTATAAATCCGAATAACCGTTTTCATAAAATAAATCGCATTCAGCAGGGTACTCAGAGCCAGCGCGATCATCGCCGGGATCAGCTTGCCCGAGGTATCATAAGCCGCGGACGCAAAAAGCACCTTGGAGATAAAACCGGAAAACAGCGGAATGCCGACCATCGACAGCGAACCTGCCGTAAAGGCGACGCCCGCGATCTTATTCCGGTAGCCGGAGCCGGTCAGCCCGAAAAAGTCCGTGTCATGGCTGGAGACATCCGTCAGCCCCGAAGCCGATATAAACAGCATGGATTTGGTCGCGGCATGGCTTAAAATATGAAACAGGCTGGCGATCATTCCCGCCGTCGTGCCAAGCCCGAAGCCCATGTAAATATAACCGATCTGCGCCACCGAAGACCAGGCGATCATCCGGCGGATGTTGCTCTCGCGGATCGCGTTGACCGACCCGAAGATCATGCCCAGCACACCGAACACAAACAGAACGTTGATGACCTTGCTCTCGCGGATCACATCGAATCCGATTACCCTGTAGAAAATCTTAATCACCAGAAAAATGTAGCCCTTGGAGACCAGTGAGGATAAGATCGCGGCGGACGACAGCGTCGAATATCCGTACGCGTCCGGCACCCAGGAGTGAAACGGAAACAGCGCGCTTTTGATCGCAAGGCCGACCGACATCAGTGTGATCGCAATCAACAGCGGAATATGGTATTCGCCCGACTGCTGCAGCAAAGCGACCTGCTCTTTGATATTGCTCATCAGCAGGTGTCCGGTCAGATCATACAGATAACAGATGCCCATCAGCAAAAGTCCCGATCCTAAAAGGCTCATGATCATATACCGCGTCGCCGCCTCAATTGCCCGGCCGTTCTGCCGGATCATGATCAGGCCGCAGGCCGAGATCGTATTAATCTCCACAAAAACATACGCCGTAAAGAGGTCGTTCGTATAAATCAGCGCAAGCAGGGAGGACAGCAGCAGGCCGACCATCACGTAGTAGAGGTTCTGCTTCGTCTCCTCCACTTCTTCCGCCAGTTCCCGGCGGCCGCCCAGCATACAGAGCAGCATGACCACGCAGAAAAAGACAGCCATAAACGCTTCCAGAATACCGACGCGGATCTCATTGCCCCACGGTGCGGAAAAATGTCCCATCTGGTAAACATACGCCTCGCCGGTCTGAATCGTAAAGATCAGCACCGCCACGGACATCACCAGAATCAGCGCGATGACAATCGTATTGACCCATTTCGCCGCCTTACTTTTTAAGATTGAGCAGAGCGGTCCAGAAAACAGCGCCAGAATAATGGTCAGGAACGGAAAATTCTGAACGAGCTCCATCACAATCCCTCCTTCTTCAGCTGCGTGGAAATCTCGTCAAGATTCAGCGTATGATACCGGCGGTACAGACGGATGGTCAGTGAAAGCATCAGCGCCGAAACCGACACGGACACCACGATGCCGGTCAGCACCAGGCCGCTCGGGATCGGGTTGACATAAGCGTCCACGCTCTGCACGCCGTCCACCACGATCGGCGCTTTGTGTCCCTCTATGTAACCTTTCAGCGCAAGGAACAGATAAATCGCCGTATCCATAATATTCATGCCGATAATCTTTTTGATCAGGTTCGGCTGCAGAAGCAGATTGGAAAACCCGATCACAAACAGAAGCATCGCCACGGCTTCCTCATAATTGTTAATTAGATTTGAAATATTCATCCTCAACCGTCTCCTTTCCCAAAGCAGGCAATCTCCGGCAGAAACGCAAAACAAAATCTGTCAGACTGACATCTGCAAAACGCATTCTCAATAGCCTCCCTTGCGGAACATGGCGTAGAACGTGTACATCGTACCGGCCACCACAATGCCGACGCAGATATTCAGTACAAAGATCAGGCCGCTGCTTAAGATTGCCCCCGGAGTTCCCAGCGGAATCACACTCTCGATCTCATTCGCTCCGGTATAAAACGAATAGCATTTCGAAAGAGAATAGCAGGCCAGCGCGGTAAAACTCGTGACCATGTAGGTCTTTGCCGTGAAGAAGCGCTCCGTCTTCGCAAAACCAAACGCATTCACATACAGGATCAGCCCCGCGCCGATCACCGCGCCGCCGGAAAATCCGCCGCCCGGCCCCAGATGCCCGCAGAGGATCACATAGATGCCGAAAATAAAAATCAGCGGCACCAGAATCTTTGCGACCGTCTGCAGGATCACGTCATTTTTCGGTTCATAAATACGGTCGTTTGCGTGCTGCTTTTTTTTGTCCTCATCGCGGTCCAGCCGCAGCAGAATCAGCACCGTCATCGTCGCCGCAAAAAGCACATGCGACTCGCCGAGCGTATCAAACGCACGATAGTCCAGGATCATGCCCGTCACAATATTCACCGCGCCAGTCTCCTGCAGACCGCTCTCGATGTAGCGTGCAGAGACCTCATTGTTCACCGGACGGTCTTCCTCTCCCTCTGTCGGCAGCCAGGACACCGCCGTCAGAAGCATGATCAGCAGAAACACGCAGAATACCGCCGCACAGGCCCGGTAAATGCCCCGGAACGCGCGTATATCGCGGTTGCGGTCCGAATTGTATACCCACGCCGCAAGACGCGCTTTCTTCTCTTCCTCGTAGGATAAAGGCGCGGACGCGGTGCGTTTCCCGTCCATATCCAGGCCTCCCATTCCCAGGGCGCCCGAACCGCCTTGCTTCAGAATCCCTTTTCGCTTCGTTTTTTTGCCATCCGTATGTGCGGCCGTCTCCCCGGATGCCTCCGGTGCGATCTGTTGTACGCATTGTACGGATTCCGGATCGTCTTCATGAGCATTCGGAGCCTTCATCTCCACTGTATCCAGGAACGGATCCTTCTCTCCACCCAGCCACTGGCGAAAGCGGAATGAACGGGTCTTCTGATATTCTTCCTCAGAGCGTTTTCTGCTCATTCTTTCCGCCTCCTTTTGCCTTTTTCTGTTTTGCAGCCATGTCTGCTTCTGTGGAGCAACCATCCACGGTCAAGATTATCTCTTTGCCTGTATCCTTGTCAGAAAGCGCATTATCGGATGTTTCCACAGCAATATTCTCAACCGCCGGCCTATTACCCGCCTCAGCTATACCCACAGCCTCAGCAGTAAACGGTTCTTCCACTTCATTTCCGTCCTCGGTCGTGATCGGCTGCTCCGCTTCCTCTCCGTCCTCATCCGCGATCGCATGAATCTTCTTAAGCGTCACAAAAAACAGAATGCTCGTCACACCCGCGCCGACCGCCGCCTCCGTGATGGCCAGATCCGGCGATTCCAGCAGAATCCAGATGATCGACATCACAAGACTGTATGACATATAGATCAGCAGCGAATTCAGAAGGTTCTTTGAAAGACTGACCGAAATCGCGCAGACCACCAGAAATCCCAGCAATATACAGGTAAAAAATTGCATCGTCTACGCCTCCTGTCCTTCCTGCAATTCCTCCTCCAGAGTCTCAAGCGGCACCTCACGGTAATGCTTCTCCCGTTCCGGGTCCGTCGTCACCTCCAGCCGCGCAATCAGGTGGGAACTCGTCGGAGAAGAAAACCAGAGAAAGCAGACCACCAGAAACAGCTTCAATGAGGTAAGATTCGCCCCGTTCATCACGATCAGACCGACCAAAGAAAAGCCGATGCCGAGCGTATCTCCCATCGCCGCCGCGTGCATCCGGTTCAGCACATAATGAAAACGGTAGACGCCGATCATCTCCACCGCGAAAATGCCCAGTCCGAGCACAAGAAGAAGCGCGCCGATCAGAAAGCGCAGCCACTCAAACATCGCCATGATTCTTCTCCTTTCCCGCTGTGTCTGATATCATACTCTCCGCATCAGCGCCGCCCGCAGCTTCGGTCTGCGCCGCTGCTGTGCGGCCGGCCGTTTCCTTTTTCTCCAGGTATACGCCCATGTACACCTTCGTAAGTACAATCACCGCAAGGAAGCTGATCATCGCGTAGATCAGGCAAATATCCGCCAGATATCCCTCCTGCAGCATCAGCGTCAATATCGCGATAATGACCATCACGATTGTTCCCATCATATTCACAGCGACCAGCCGGTCCGCCACCCGCGGCCCGATGATCGCCCGTATCAGGCAGAACACCAGCAGGATTGCCAGAAAAATCAGCGCCGCCGTAAACAGCACCGTGTAAGCTGACGCAAGTCCCGGTATGCCCTCTCCCATGTTATCGTCTCCTCTCTAAAATCCACCACGCTGCACAGCCTGTTCCGCTGTGTTTTCCATATTTCTTTTCCGCAAAGCTGTTTCTGCAGCAGACAATACGCCTCAGTTTCAGGTTCTCAGCTTCAGACATTTTCAGGCATCTTCTTCCAGCTGTTCCAGCATCTTCGCACACACAGACGTCTCCATTCCCTCCGCCAGATCCTCATCCAGACAGTGTACCAGATATTCCTCATCTTCCAGCGACACCGTGATCGTTCCCGGCGTCAGCGTGATCGCATTTGCCAGAAACGCACGTCCGGTCGGCGTCTTAAGATTCGAACGAAAGCTGACCAGCACCGGCTTCAGTTCCTCTTCTTCCGATAAGATCATGTGGATCACCGCCAGATTCGCTTTTACGATCTCGCACACCAGAACGTACACATAATGAATCATCCCCGGCAGCCGCCTGTAAATGCTGATCTCCTTTTTGATACTGTGGTCCAGAAAGGCACAGGTAAACGCAAAAATTGCCGCCGCAACCCCCAGTCCAAACAATACGCTCTCTGTCGTCACAGAGCCAAAATATATGATCCATAATATAAAGTACAGCAGAAACACCGTTGCCGCCTCCTTTTTATAGTAAACGATGCAAATCGTTTTATTTCCGCATCAATCATGTTTACAAATTTTTCATTCATTTTATCTCTTTTTTTATTTCATTCCAGAGTGAATTTCACACATATTATCCGGCGTTTTTACAGGTTTATTGTTATATTTTTCGCCCCAAACGCACGGCGTCATTCTGCGCTTTATTCACAGGATTTTTCTGTATTTTATTCTACACAGCTTCACGCGCTTTCGTCGTATAATTTCTGCTCGTCGCTGTACCGGGTTTGAACAGCAAAGCTGCTAATTTCCACTCGTGCCCGTGCGCACAGGAAAATCCGCCGATATGAACTTTCATACCGGCGGATTTTCCTGTCAATATATAAGGCGCATATGACTTTCACCATGTCACATCCGCCAGATATCGTCTCAAAAGGAAGGCGCAGAAATACGGAAACGTATAAATATTATCACTGAAACCAATATTTCCTGCCGTCAGCTTGATCCCGGCCCTGATATCTGAATAATTCTCATTCCGGATCAGGCTGCGAAGGGACTTTGCCATTCCATTGGTCGCTTTCACTTCCACCGGAAGCAGGCTTTTTTTCGTCCTCACAAAAAAATCCTCCTCCAGCGTGGAATTCTCCCGCTTATAGTAATAGAGGGAATACCCGCTTTTTACAAGCGCTTCCCCCACAATATTCTCATAAAGCGCACCTTTATATACACCAAGGTTTTTATTTGCCCTTAAATCTTCCTGCGCTTCATCGTCCAGCATGGCTACCAGCAGTCCGGAATCCTGAAAATAAATCTTGTATTTTGTCTCATCATAATTTCCCTTAAGCGGAAGCTCCGGATAATTCAGACAATAACACACATTGATCAGTCCGGCGCTCTCCAGCCATTCAATGCATCCCCGATAATCTTTGAATCTGGCGTCCTTTGCAATTTTGGAAATCTGAAACTTCTTATTGTCTTTGGCCAGCTGCACCGGAATCTGATTGAAGACGTTCAGAATCCTTGTCTGATCCATCCCTTCCACGTATTTGCGGATATCCTCTCTGTAATCCTCAAGCAGCTGCCGCTGCATCCCCAGCGTTCCTTCAAATGTACCTTTTTCTATATATTCCCTGACGACTGCCGGCATCCCTCCCAGGATGCAGTAATCCAGAAACAATTCCCCATATACAGACATTTCCAGCTGTGAAAAAGGCACCTGCTCCTTCATGTGGATGAGCATTTCCTCCACCGTCCGGGCATCGTAGCCTTTCGCCAGAAGAAATTCCTCAAAATCCAGCGAGAACATTTCATAATCGGTCTTGTAACCCACACTGTTGCTCTCGATCCGTTTGTAAGATATGCCCAGAAGCGATCCGCTGCATATCACATCAAAGCGTCCGTCCAGCTTAAAAAACTTCAATGAGGTAGCGATATCCGGAAAGTCCTGTATTTCGTCAAAAAATATCAGCGTTTTCCCTTCACGAAACTTTTTCTCCGGATCAATCCGGGAAATATTTTTTATAATGCTGTCCGTCTTATAACCATCCTCACAGATCAGTCTGTACTTTGGTTCCTCCACAAAATTAATAGAAACTACATTTTCATAATTCGCATTGCCAAAGCGCAGGATAGACTCTGTCTTCCCGACCTGTCTGGAACCTTTTACGATCAGCGGATTATGATCCGGCGTATTCTTCCATTCCAAAAGGTAGCTGTCGATCTTTCTTTGCAGATAAATCATTTCCTGTACGCCTCCTTCCATGCAGGAAGTATACAAAAAAATGAGCGACTTTTCAAGCGTTTTCCCAAAAAAATGAGCGACTTTTATTTATATAGTCCAGAAAATATGATTTTTTACTGTTGTCCCCTGTCTTTCCTGTAAACCGCCCATGCTTTACTCTTTCATTTTCGGCTTAAAGATCCAGCTCGCGATATAGGAAAAAATCAGCGCCGCGCTGATCCCGACCGCGCTCGCCTTCAGGCCGCCCTCGAACAGCCCCAGAAAGCCGTGGTCATCAATCGCTTCCTTTACGCCTTTCCAGAGCGTGTTCCCAAAGCCCAGAAGCGGCACAGATGCGCCCGCCCCGGCAAAATCGATCAGCTTATCATATAGCCCGACAGAGCCGAGTACCGCGCCAAGACATACCAGAATCACCATCACACGCCCCGGCATCAGTTTTGTTTTTTCCAGTAAAATCTGGACGAGGGCGCAGATCAGTCCGCCCACCCAGAATGCATTGATGTAATCCATAATAACTCCTTCCAAAAAACTTTCTCCGTGCTGCTGTGTTGTTCAGAACATCAGGCCGCAGACCGCCCTTGCGGGCTATATGCCGCTTAAGCGTCATATGTCTGTGGCTGATGGGCGTTCCGCCCATCCCACCAGGAAGATACAGCCTTTCGCAGATAAATCTGCAAAGTCTGTATTTTCCTGGTGCTGCTGTTCAGAACTGTTATACATGCTCTAATATCACCGCGTGCGCGATGCCCGGCACCGTCTGTCCCTCATTAAAGCTGACTTTGGAGAGCAGCGCTCCGGTCGGCACGAACAGCACCCGCTTCCACTCGCCAGATTCCAGCTTCGGCAGAATGTAAGATGCCAGCACGACCGCCGAGCAGCCGCAGCCGCTCCCGCCCGCATGCGTATCCTGCTTTTCTTTATCATAAATCTCAATTCCGCAGTCCATATGTCGATCCGAAATATCCAGGCCTCTTTCTTTCATCAGATCGAGCAGGATATGCTGCCCGATATAGCCCAGATCACCCGTGATGATCTGATCATAGTCCTCCGGCCGCAGGTGAAAATCTTCCAGATTCCGGCAGATCGTATCCCCTGCCGCCGGCGCCATACAGGCGCCCATATTCATATTGTCACGGACTCCCATATCCACGATCCGCCCCGGTGTCGCACCCCGCACCCTCACATGACCGCATTCCGCAGTGGATTCCGTTTCGTTGCTTTGGAAATGGCCCTTCGTACTTTTGCTTTCCGCAGAATCGGGATCTTCATTATGCAAACCTGATGCATTCTCATCTCCGGTTCGGGCAAGGCCATTCCGGCCGCCGTTCAAAATAGAACCACCCGAGGCACACCGGGAGGACAGTACAAAAGCACCGCTTCCTGTGACCGTCCAGGAAGCGGAAAGGGGACGCTGATTCCCGTACCCCAGGGGAAAACGGAACTCTTTCTCGGCACTGCCGAAATGACTGGATGTGACCGCCGCCGCATAGTCCGCATAACCCCCGGCTATCGTCATCGCCGCCAGCATCAGCGATTCCCCGCAGGTCGAGCAGGCTCCGTACAGACCAAACAGCGGAATCTCCGTATCTCCGTTCCCGAAAGAAGTGGCGATGAGCTGCGCCAGCAGATCGCCGCCAAAGAGATATCGTATCTGACACGTTTCCAGCTGCGCCTTCCCGATGGCTGTCTGCAGCGCTTCCTTCTGCATCGTGCTCTCCGCCTTTTCCCAGGTATCCTCCCCGAATTCCGCCTCCGGCGCCACCAGATCAAAGAGATCGCCCAGCGGTCCCTCTCCTTCCTTTGGCCCCACCACTGACGCCGCACTGATAATATGCGGCGCATTCTGAAATTCCATGCTCCGGCTGCCCGCCATCTGATTCATCATACGACTTCCTCCTGTCCTGAATCATTACACTTTCTCTGATTTTCTTTCTCATAGCATCCCCGCTTCCGGGAAAAATATGCAGACTGGCTGAACGACAAGAAAAGCACCTGCAGACATTTCGTTATGCTTGCAGGTGCTTTTGAATCATCCTGAATTCATTGTCTTTAACCAGTGGAGTCTGTCCTGATATAGCAGGTAGCTCTTCCGGTTCCTATTTTTATGATTTCTTTTTCCTCTGTAAGGCGTTTTATTGCAGATAAGGCAGCTGAGCGCCCGATACTGGGGCAGGAAATAATTACCTCCGCACTCGTAAACTTTCCTGTCTTGCGCGTCAAAAAATGTGCTCTTTATGCATTCTCGCACTCCTCTATCTTTGCCCCGATCCGCGCTTTCACCATCGCGGCAATCTCCGTCGTCTTCATATCCTTATATTCCTCATAGGGAATCGGATCAAGGAAATGCGCCTGTACCGTCACCCGCTCAAGAGAGCCGGTGTCAAACGGCTTATAGGAATCCACCAGCGCCACCGGCACGATCGGGCATTTCGCCTTTGTCGCGCTTTTAAAGCTGCCGCCCTTAAAATCCAGCAGCTGGTTGCCGTTGCGGCTGCGCGTCCCTTCCGCAAAAATAATGTACTTTTTCCCCTGCTTCACATCCTCAGCCACCTGCTGCACCACCTTCATCCCCTGCCGGGCGTCCGAACGATCCAGCGCAAGCGCCTCCAGGCAGATGATGATCTGCTTCAGCAGCGGAATATTGACCAGCTCTTTTTTCAGAACCGCGGTGACCGGCTTCTGATGCAGGTAAATCAACACCATGACGTCAAACAGCCCCTGATGGTTCGGATAAAGAATATAACCGCCCTCCTGCGGCAGATTTTCCACGCCGCTTGATATGATGTCAACACGGCCGCCTTTGATGCCGCGCTCCGCAATCTCGTGGATGACCGCGTAGCGATCCTCCACCGAATAGCGCTCCGGGTGCGCCGCTCTGACCAGCAGCTGATACAGTACCCGCGGCACATGCACAATGTTCACAATCAGCATCCATATAATTCTTTTCATTACAAATTCTCCTCTTTGCCATTCCCCTCGGCCTTACCGTTCACGCCTCTGCCATGGCAGCCGTCACTTTTGGCGTCATCCCCGGCATCAACTGTATCCTTCATAGCCTATTTTCGAAATCCTTCACGAAATTACCTCCCGCAGATCCGCAAATGCCTCAATCACCGCATCCGCATGATCTACCGTTCCAAATCCGTATTTTGCATACACAAACGCAGCGCCTGCTTCCTCTGACGCATCGCTGTCTCCCTGTGTGTCGCCCACGTAGATGGGCGTCTTCAGGCCATTGCGCTCCGCCACCAGACGGATGTTTTCGCCCTTTGACTTTCCATTATTGCCAAAGCACTCAAAATCCGTGATGTAATCCGAAAGTCCGGTCTTTTCAAGAAACATCTCGATATAACCTGCCTGACAATTGCTAACGATAAACACCGGCAGCTTTCCTGCCAGCTCCCGGATCGTCCGCGGCACTCCCGGGTAGCAGATCGGACATTCATCCTGACATCCGAATGCATCAGATGCTTTCCTCGTCGGCAGTTCCTCTCTCAGCGCCCGCTGTTCATAGGCGCAACAGACCTTCATGATCTGCTGCCGGTGTTCCGGCGTCAGATCCGGCAGCAGATTGTCCGCGATCACATTCATCGGCTTTCCAAAAAGCGCCCGCAGCATTTCCGGCGTCACTGTCCTGTCCGGGCAGCCGTTCTCACGCACGGCGCACGTCCACGCTTTGGTGACAATTCCCGTAGAATCCCACAAGGTTCCATCTACATCCAATATGATTCCGTCTGTTTTCTCCGGCATTTTTTCTTCTTTTGACATCCTTCCTTCTTTTAGCATCGTTCTCTCCGATATGATTCCCTCTTCTGACATTTTTTTCTCTCTTGTCATTCCCCGTATTTCCTGTCTGCGAAACGTCCCTGCTTTACAATACCAGAGCTGTCTTACGCCCAAAACAGTGTTTCATTTTCGCGAACCTGTACCTTCCTCCAGAGCACTTAGCAGTTCCTCACAGTCCGCAAAGTACCCGACATCCTCAATCGCCCCATAGTCAAGGAAGCCCTCCGCCTGGTTTTGCTCAAGCATCCGCCGCATCGGTTCATAATACCCGAAGGCGTTGAGGATTGCAATCGGTTTTTCCAGCTCTCCAAGCATTTTCAGGCAAAGGGTCCCGAAAAACTCATCGTATGTACCGATCCCGCCGGGCAGCACCGCAAAGCCATCCGCGATCTCCTCCATTTTTGACTTCCGGTCGCTCATCGTGTCCGTATGAATCACTTCCCGGCAGCCTGGATACGTCATATCTTCCGTATCAAAGAGCTTCGGAACCACGGCAATGATATCCCCGCCATTCTCCGAGACGCCCTCGGCTACCTTACCCATGATGCCCTCGTTATATCCGCCATACACAAGCGTATGCCCCCGTTTCGCCAGCAATTTTCCAAACTTGTAACCAAGCTCAAAATATTTCTGATCCAGATGCTTTGACGAAGCACAGTAAACACAAATCTTCATGATGAATCCTTTCTTTCTCCTTGTATGCCGTTAGGAAATACCACTCATTGAGCACAAAATCACTCGATATTCGCACCTGTCAGGATTCTTTCGCGTAGTCTGCTTCCGATTCCAATATCAGAACCTCTTTCCCGCGAAACGCAAACCCGTATTTCCGAACATTCTCGATCCCCCGCGCTCTGAGATCAGTCTCATATTTCTTATCCTCAATCTGCTTAAGCGCCCGCTTCGCAGTATCCTCCAGTGTTTCTTCCTTTTTCGGATCAAACACCTTAAATTCGATGATCATACCGTCCGATTTCCCATTTCTGGGTTCAATCGAGACATCATAGCGTCCGAAACCGCTCTCCCTGTTGGATGTCAGGATATGCGTGCGGTCCAAGTCCGCGATCAATCCCAGCGTAAATCCATGGTAAAACTGCTCCGCCGTTTCGCTTTCTGAAGCGGAACCTCCCACATCAAAAAAGCTGATCGTCCGGGATGTCACTTTTTCCATATAACGCTGCATCCCCTCCAGATTTCCGGCAAGCAGCATGCGAATAAATTCCGTGTACTCATCATATGACTCTGCAAACCATTTTTTTACCAGCTTCCGAAGCGCCACCCGCACTTCAAAATTCGTCAGCGCGATCTCATATCTTCCCTCCGAATACTCCCATTGCAGAGACGATTCTGCCAAAGTGTCCTGTGCCCAGAGAGACTCCTCATCCAGTTTCTGTCTCCATAGGGGATCCGCATCAAAAACACTCCCCGATTCCATCAGGCTTCGCACGATCTTCACATAGCCGGTCGTCAGAAACCAGCTCCAGATTGTTTTTGAATCTCCTCGAAGCTCCGCGTAGGTGATCGACTCATCAATCTCTGTCTCAATGGTGCCGCCCTGCAGCAGGATCTCAAACTCATCCTTTATTTTCAGAGAGCCCTCCCGCACCAGATTCCCAACCAGCGCGTTTCCACTGGTATTCATCCAGTAAGGCTCCAGCTTTCCGCTTTTCAGGAAGTTCAGGATCGACCAGGGATTATAAATGTCCTTTTTCCTTCCAAACTGAAATCCGTCATACCAGTATTTTACCGCTTCTTTGCGGGCGGAAAATCCATAGATCTCAAGCGCGTCAAAAACCTCGCTCTCCGTAAAGCCAAAGCTGTCCTCATACTGCTCCGTCGTAGTCGTTACGACCGACAGATTGTTCAGGTCTGAAAAAATCGACTCCTGCGTAATCCTTGTAATACCAGTCAAAAGTCCCCGTCTCAGATACGGGTTGTCCTTAAACGCGGCGTGAAACATGCGGCGGATATACTTAATGGCTGATTCCCAATATCCTTCTGTATAAGCCTCCAACATAGGGGTGTCATATTCGTCAATCAGGATCAACACCGTCTCTCCATAATACTCATACATACATTGAGACAGAAACCGAACCGCGTCCATACACTTCTCATCGCCTGCCTTTTGTGCCGTTATTTCTAAAAAATTTTCTTTCTCTGCTTCCGATAATTTATCCGATTCCAATAAATAAGAATGCTGCTCAAACAGTCTTGCCAGCTGTATCTGCATGGCACGACACAAACTCTCATAGCTGTCCTGCTTCACGCTTGCCAGGCTTAAGCTGACCACCGGAAACGTGCCCTGCATTGCCATGATTTCTTTTTCTTTTGAGATATAAAGACCGCCAAACAGCTCCGGCCGGTTCTGATACCGGACGGAAAAAAATGACTCGACCATATTCAAAGTTAAGGTTTTACCAAATCGCCGCGGCCTCGTGATCAACGTCACCTGATCCGCGCTTTCGTACCAGTCTTTGATAAAGCGCGTTTTATCAACGTAAAATACATCTCTTTCGATGATATCCTCAAATTTCGTTATCCCCAGAGCGACTTTTTTCTTCACGATCATCCCTCCTTTGAAAAGATTCCGGCACAGAAATCATTTAGCGCTTTTCTGCCATACAGTTCCTGTTCCTGATTCATTACATTTCATCTTTAACAGCAGTATAGCATACTTCCGGAAAAGATACTATCCTAAAAACTGGAGCGCTCTGCTCCTGTTCGTCTCAAAACAGGCCTTGACGCCCGCTGTTTGTTTATGATAATTTAGTTTATATCCTAAACAATCTGATATAAGCGTGCTGCACGAAAGGAGATTTACTATGGACTGGTCAGAGCACAATTCCCCGCTCTCTCTGCGGGATATTCAGGTGACCGACACATTCTGGAAAAAAGAAATGGAACTGGTGCGGACAGAAGTCATCCCCCTATCAGTGGGCAGCGCTGAATGATCAGGTGGAAGGCGCGGCTCCCAGCTATTGTATGCGGAATTTCAAGATTGCCGGCAAGA
The DNA here is from genome assembly GCA_020860715.1 of Clostridiales bacterium. GTDB lineage: Bacteria > Bacillota > Clostridia > Lachnospirales > Lachnospiraceae > Choladousia. The sequence continues at coordinate 86,370 of JAJBTU010000034.1, forward strand.
TAAACCGGGAACGGAAGGAACTCGGCGGATCCTTTCAGGAGCCGCAGTTCACGCTCCGCGGATTTGAATCGCTGCCGGAGGATCCGGAACACCCGGGAGAAAAGTTTTACGGCTTTGTGTTTCAGGACAGCGACTTTTCGAAATGGATTGAGGCGGTCGGCTACTCGCTGACGCAGCATCCGGATCCGGATCTGGAAAAAACAGCGGACGAAGCGATCGACATCGTGTGCGCGGCGCAGGCCGGGGACGGCTATCTGGACACCTGCTACATCATCGGAGGCAGAGACAAAACCTTCAGCAACCTCCGCGACCACCACGAACTGTACTGCTTCGGGCATCTGACCGAAGGTGCGGTGGCCTATTATCAGGCGACCGGAAAAGAAAAACTTCTGAACGCCGCAAAACGCTACGCGGACTTTATCGCGGACACATTCGGGCCGGAAGAAGGAAAGTGCAAGGGCTACCCCGGACATGAAATTGCAGAAATGGCGCTGGTACGCTTATACGAAGTGACCGGCGAAAAGAAATATCTGGACTTAAGCCGCTTCCTCGATGAAAGAGGCCGACAACGGCAAAGATCTGCACCTGCTGACGCTGGATCCGGATGCCGTTGCCCGAAGTGACGGACATCGGCATCTGCGGGAACCAGGCGAACGCCATCCTCTGGCCGGGATTCCGGCAGATCCCCGCTTCCCCGCAGGGCTCCCTCTATCGCCCCTGGAAAAAGCCGGAGAAAAAAGCCGTTACCCTGACATTCATTCCCTACTATATGTGGGCGAACCGCTCCGATGAAAACGGTTCTGAAATGCAGGTGTGGACACGGTATTAAAACAAATGCCGGATTGGCGATCCTACAGTTTCTCCGTGATCTCCAATCCGGCGATCAGCTGATGCCATGCTTATCTTCTGTAAAGCACAATCTTAAATCCGCAACAAACATATCACAGTCATCAATCTTAGAAAAAATTGAAGCATTTCTTCCAGAGCCCTACTCATACAAAATAATTACCTTTTAAACAGCAATAGCAACTTCCTTTGCATATTCTTCAACTTCATTAACTGTAATATGCAAATACCTTGCTATTTTTTCAATAGGCAAACCATCATTGATCATTTCTTTTACACACATTTTATTATTCTCACTAACGGCTTTATCACGCATTTCTTCCATAACACGACACATTGTCTCGATACCTCCTTCGCTCTCTTTAAAATATCGAACGCGGTCAGCTAACACACTGTAATTCATATCATCAGCATCTATACATCTGAAATCATGCATCAGCTTACCAACAGGGTCTTCATCATTCTTATAAGCGCCATTCACATAAATGATATGCGAACCATCGCCAAACAATTCGTTTGTCTCCTTAATCATGCGGTCAATGTGGTAAAGTGAAAGGTCTTTTCCCAGCACGTCATTTTCCGTAATAAAAATCACATAGCCCTCTGCCAGCTTTGAAAACTTTTCTCCCGGCTTCAGCATTCTTGTGTCAAGCATACTACTGTTAAATCTGGCTCTCTGTACGCCCGCACCCCGATCCTCACGTTGCACCTCTACGTCATATTGTTTACTTTCGCCATCTACAGCATGAATGTCAAGCCTGACTGATCTTCCATTCGGGTTTTTTATCTCCCTTTGCCCAACTACCTGCGTCACGACCAGATCGTTCCTTCCCAGAATAATATTCAAAAGCAATTCTGTCGCTTCAATATTGCTATCAAAAACCACTCCCAAAAAATCATCATCCATGAGCCGAAGTCCCCGAAGCCTCTGGAGATCTTCTTCTCGCAGGCGCTGTTTCTCATCCATATCCATCCAAACCACCCGCTTTCCTTTTCAGTTTAGAGAACTACAGGAAAAATGGCGAAACTATCTTCCCTTACGTTATTATCTTACCATTGCACCATTTCTAAGTCAAGAACCGCATTTTCATCCAAAAAAGAAAGGCAACAGACCAATCCATGCAATCTATTTGCCCCTCTTTCATTGTCGCAAAAAGCATAGTAACATTTTGAAATATAATCATATATTCAGTGCAGCTTCTTCATTTCCATCCCCATCTGTCCCTGCTTCATCCCCATACAGACGCAAATCTTCCATTTTAAATACAGAGCCTACTCCGCCATATCGTTGACAGAGAAGCAATGCCCGTCATCCCTTGTTTTCAGGTTGTGCTGCAGCCTGTCCTCTCCACTCAGCATCAGGAGCAGGTACCACGGTGTATCATCAAAATATTTCTCTGGAATCTGGCTTCCCATTTCTTCCACTGCAGACGAATAGAAATAAGAAGTTTTCATATTAATCGGGTAGACCGTCCAGCGACTTCCGATCCCGTATGCGGTGTATCCGTTCGCATACCGCAGCGGTTATCTGTATATTACAAAAAAATGGAAGATTGGCGATCCTACAGTTTCTCCGTGATCTCCAATCCGGCGATCAGCACATTCGTGCTGTCCTTTGCAAAGCTGCTGGGCATTTCCTCAGAAACCTTCAGCCACGCCAGCCGTTTGTGCCGGTCAATGCGCACGATCCGATTGTCATGGCCGGTCAGCGGTCCCTCCGTAACATGCGCCAGTCCATTCCTTAACACACCTTTCGACATCGGAATGTGATGCTCCGTGTCGCAAAGATCACTCAGCAGCTCCGAAAGTTCCTCCGGAATGGGAATCAGCGGCAGCTGCTGTTTCAGACACTGCCGCGGGCTGCCGACCAGACGCGCATTCCATTCTTCCTCCAGCCTTTCCTTCACTTCCAAAGCCACCGCTTCCTCACAGTTCAGAAAAAGATAATCCGGAAAAAGCGTCGCCGTCACCGAGCGCCATTCTCCCTGAACGTGCCGCATCCGCTCAACCGTAATCCGAAACATATCACATGCGGAAGAAAGATCCATATCCGGTGCCGCACCCACAGCGCCCGACGTGTCCCAACCGGGTATCCAGTCAGCCGCTTTCGTATTCGAACCATCCGCCCTCTGCGGATTATACAGCGCGTACAGCAAACCCAACGCCTCCTCTCTTTCTATTTCCCCTTCGTTTATTTTTAAAAAGCATCCCTGTTAACATTCGGTAAAAAAGCAATAAAAATAAGAGCCATGTCTGGCTCTCATTTTGATACAACAAATATAGGTTCAATCACACAGCCATGCTTCTTCGCATTCGTTCCTCCTGCATCCTTTCCCTTCATCATTCCTTCTGCATGACAACCTTACACTTTTTCTTGTAGCACGCGATCCCGTATTTCAGGATGGTCAGCATGTCGTCCTCCCTCAACTCAGCTGTATAGTCGTTGTCATTGATCTGCCGTATGGCCTCTTCACATGCCTCGTCGAATTTTTCATTCTCCGCGTACTTTACCTCTATGATAATCCCGATCGACTCGTCCTCAATCTCAATCGCGATGTCATAATAACCTTCGCCTGATTCGCGGTTCGACTCCACAGACCAGCCGCTCTTATAAAAGAGGATTCCCAGCAGGATTCCGTGATAAAAATTTTCTTTAAACTCTTTCTTTACCGCAGTGTCCCGGATGCTGACCGTCTTATCCATAAAAGTTGTAAACAGACGTTCCACTGTGACGATATCACCATTCTTCAGGGCCAGACAAAACGCGTCTGCCGCCTCGCCGTCTTTTGCCACTTCTTTTTCAAAAAGTTTTAGGATAAACTCGCTGAAGATTGACCGGACTTCGGCATTTGGGATAACAAGTTTCACAAGATTCCCCGAAGATGCTCCGCTCTGTGTCAGATAACCGGTGGCGAACAGCAGGCTCCACATGTTTTCAATCGAATTGTACATTGTGTCATAGGTAAGCTGTTCTTCTATCTTTTTCTGCACAGCCTGTCCGGCAAGCAGACGCTCGATCTGTGTCTTTGTCACGTCGTCTCCCAGCCGTTCGATGAACCTCCGCAGTTCATTATTTCCGCTGGAATTCGCCCAGTAGCTTTTCGGCGTTTTATCCGGATAAGTAAGCAGCTGCTCACACCAGTTAATCACATCCCACGGGTTATACACATTCGCCTGAGCGACCTGATATCCATCATACCACTCTTTTGTCACTTCATAATATTCCGACAATCCATATGCATCCAGCATTTCTCGGACTTCTTTATCTGTGAACCCAAAGTATTCGTCACATCTGGCGTCAAGAAGTGTGTACATTTTCAGATTATTCAGCCCCGTGAAAATGCTCTCCTTCGACACTCTGAGACAGCCTGTCAGGACTGCAAAATACAGATTTTCATTGCTCTTGAGCGCGGAATCAAACATAGCACGGATAATACTGGTCATTTCCTGATAGTATCCATTCTCATTTGCTTTTGCAAGCGGCACGTCGTATTCGTCTATCAGGATAATCACCTTTTTTCCGTAATGCTTTCTAAGGAGCATGGACAATGTGTTCAAGCTCGCTGTCACCACGGCTTCCGGAATCGCAAATACTCCCTGATTTGTCTCATCATATCGAATCAGCTGACGGTACAATCCTTTCTCGTCCTCATTCAGTCGGGGACTTTCCAGAAGAAATCGAAACCGCAGGGCTTCTTTTCCGATGATCGTACACAATTCGGACAGGGCCCTGTCATAACGGTTTGCGTGAACGGTCTTTAAGCTGAGGGATATCACAGGATACTGTCCCAGATATTTTTCGCACAGTTCCGTTTCCTGTGAAATAGCCAGCCCATCAAACAGGCTTTTGTCTGTCCCAAGTTCAAAGAAGTGTTTGAGCATACTCATATTAAGGCTTTTGCCGAATCGGCGCGGACGGGTAAAGAGATTGACCTCTCCCCAGTTGTTTAACAGGTCTTTTATCAATCCTGTCTTATCAACATAGTAAAAGTCATTTGCCCGGATTTTCGCAAAATCGTCTATGCCGATCGGCATGCTTTTTTTACAGATCACACTGCTCACCTCTGCTTTCAGATCAATGATTCAGTTTGTGCTGTAATTATACCCTTATCTGTGTTTCTTCTCAACCTAAATTTGATTTTTGCATATTTATTTTTCGTTATTTTTTGCAGAGTTCACATTTATGAAACTGGCCTGCTATCATTCACCAGCGTTTTTCTTTAATAGCGTGCAATAATCACTTGTATCAAGAGTACACATTGCGCCATTTGGATATCTTTTTTTATCAAATTTTCCAATTTGTACCGCAGGGATATGTTTTTCTCTCAAAATAGATGTCAGATGACACAGAACCGGACTCTTTTCAAAGACAAAGCCAATTCTTTGTGGGGCATATTTTTCGATAATCACCCGCAATGAAATCTCCGGCCTTGGGCAGAAAAAGATTGCCGGTAGATCTGTGTCAAAATTCTCACAGGAATCAGGAGTCAGATATCTGACCTTCCCACTTATTCTCCCCCGCGATAAAATACCGGTATTCACATCCCGTGAGCATATGCTGTCTGCAGAATCTTCATCGGACAAATCTATAAAATATGGAGTCCCCTTTTTCCCCCTTGTCGGATCCTCATGACTCCCTGCCTCACGAAGAATACCAAACTCTACCGATGCGGAAAAGGTTTTTAGTACTGGATTAAAACAGTTTATCAGGTCAAATAATTCCTCATCCTGCAGGGATACCAGAGAATCCGTATTATCATTACAAATACAATACAGGACATGTCCTTCAATTATCTTATACCAGGAATTCTGCCGCTGCTCTTTACGAATGCGGATTTCTCTGTCTGTTATCACATACTGGCTTGCTGACATTAACCCCTGCGTAACAAAACAGCCCCTGATCAGTTCAATCAGATAACCATCCTCTAGTTTTCGGATTATCCCCGTATATATTGGATCGTATACCTCCTGTATCATGAAACAGTTAACCCAATATTGCTCTTTTGCGTTTTTGCCAATTTTTCGCAGACACTCCTCTATATTTTCATAATCCGGAAAAGTTCGGATGCCATACCTGCAGCAGTCTCTTACATTTCCCAGGACTTTTTTCTTATCGCCAACAGGAACCGGATGCAACTGTTTTTCGTTGAAATCCGTAGAAAGTTTCACGATACTATAGCCCTTGCAGTCCTGGCTCCTTTCCAAAATACAAGGCTCATCCTTGTCATTTTCACTGCTCTCAACACCATCCACATATAGCCAGATATCAGGAAACCTGATATGATTTTGTTTCAAGGTTTCCCATAATTTTATCCGTCTTTTCCCTGCAAATCTTTCTTCTATACTCTCTGGCTGCTGCTTAACAGAAATCCATCTACTTTCTACATTTGTAATGCTGGATATCGGACGGCACTGCAGGAAAAAAAGTTCGTTCTCCTGCACCGCCCATTCCACATCAACCGGATAATTCAGGATTTTTTCCAATGTCTTCACTCGTGAGCAGATAGTTGTAATCATATCTTTTGAAACAAAATCAGGCAGGTCTTCTTTTATCTGGAATGTTCCATTCAAAGGTGAAACAGAAAGTTCCATTCCCAGTTCTGAACCTTCTGCAAGTTTTTCTCCCGTTCCTTTCACAATGTTAATTACCATTTCCATCCTGCAATCTGTCACCGGATTTGACGAAAACGCAATACCCGAATAATCCGCGATAATCCTGTCCTGCAGAATTATGCCCATTTTTGTATTTGCAGTATCTGAATTATGCATATCTGACTGTTTTCTTATACTTTTCAGTACAGTTTTTATCGCTTCAATGAGTTGTACAAATGTAAAATCCCCCATCACAGTTTCATAATATCCGCTCCGGCTCTCTTTCAAGCTGTCTTCATCTGTGGCTGATGAACGGACAGCCATCCTGTAGATCCCATTTTTCTCAAAACGGCAGCACTTCTCAAGCAGAAGATTCCATTCAACATCAAATACCTCCACAGAATCACAAGCCTCAACCACAATGCTTCCGGGAATCCGATACCCCATTTTATTCAGCATGGAAAGGCCGGCGGCTTTCTGGCCAAAAACAGCCGCATCGTCTGCATCAATAATTTCAACAATCCTCAGCACTATGCATACCTCCCGCTGCAGCTTTACTGCGTATTCTCAAATCTATACCGTTTTCACGTACATATGTAAATACATACTCCGGCACCAGTTCTTTCCATGATTCGCCAGCTGCAATCCGTTCCCTGACTTCCGTTCCACTTGTAATCCGCTGCTCATTACTTCTTTCCCACATCACTTCTACATGACATCCCAATTCTTCCAGAACCTTTTTTTCCGTATTCCCCATTGGTCATATATTGTCATATAAAACCTGGCATCCATCGGAACATAATTTCGCAATAGATCCGGATAGTTAATTGGAAAAGGAACAATATCAAATTCCTGCAGTGAAATGCCATTTTCCAGCATGGAACCGCGGATCATCTGAAAGCGCTCATAATAGGTCAAAGGATTGGCCAATGGCATTGAGCGGTGCGGCGCCGCATCTGAATAATTTGTCAGGCTTATATCAGGATTTGCGATACCTATAATCAGATACTTGCACCGTTTTTTCCCTGCTAAAAGATATTCCATGTGCCCTTTATGAAGCATCTGGAACCTGCCATGAATGACGCCAACGCTATCCATCGTTCTTCTCCTCATACTACATTTCAAGTAGCTTTTCTTTACTTTCTGTATCCAGCCGGTAGCAACCGTTTGCCTTCAGATCTCTGCCGTCAAAGCCTGTAATTGCCGGAATTCCCTTCTCCCTTAAGAGGAGTGAAAAATGGCAGAGCGCGGAGCCTTCCTTAAACACAAATCCAATGGAGCCTGGATCATACTTATTTAAAATCCCGGCAAACTCAATACCCGGCATCTCCGCATAAAAGATACACGCTTCATCATGGATATCCTGAGACGACATCTCATTATACAAATGCATTTCCAACGCCTGATTTCCCAGATCTGACTGGAGGAATACCAGTTTCCCGGTACGTCTTCCCTTTGATATTACTCCTTCTCGCAAACTTCCTGCCGTCATGTCAATCTTCCCTTTTTCCCTGGTGCAATCAATCAGGTACGGCTGGCATTTTTCTGATTTCAACAGGCCAAATTCAATAATTGTACCTTCATCCGCCAATGCCTGGAATGTATTTACAATTACCGTCACTGCGTCCTCCGCAATTCGTATCCATTTTGGTTTTCTCGGATTGCAGGTATACTGAATGACATTACCTTCTACAATTCCCTTATACGACCAGCATGGCACTTCTTTGGAATAGGTCACATTTCCTTCCATATCGCAAAGATACCTTGAAATCGGTGCGGCCCCTTTCGGTAAAAAATGACCTTTCCCAATTTCAATGACATATCCATTTGGCAGCCTGCATAAACTTCCGGTATAAAGCGGTTCATATATTTCCTGTATAATCACAGAGCAGGCCCAGTATTTCCCCTGAATTCTCTTATAATAATCCCTCAGGCAGTCATCAATTGTTTCATATGGGCTAACCCGAATAATTTCAGACTGTACGTCCATCTCCTCTTCCACATAAGCTTCACTATTACCTACAAAACTTCGCAAAACCTTTCCCTTATCTCGCTTTGGGAACGTCATTACTACGCTGTAGCCTCTGCATTTATCACTTCTGGGAATTTTTCCTGTCTTTACAGGGATTTCCGGCTCGACACATTTACAAGCCAGCAGAAACGCATCTGAAATCGGAATGCCCAGTTTTTGTGCCTCCAGGCGCAGTTGTACCTTGTCACTTAGCATCAGGAATTCCGGTACTGCCCCGCACATCTTTTTGTGCACTTTATATATTCCATCCTGCTTTGGAAATATTCCTGTCACAGGTCTGCACTGCAAAAAATATAATCTGTTTTTTTTTCTGGATATACACCATTCAATGTCTACCGGCCGTGCAGCTTTCTTTTCAGTATACCGGCTTTTCATCAATAGTTTATACAAATTCAGCTTATCGATATTTACTTGATAATGTGGCAGCTTTATCCATTTATCTACATTATAAATAAGACTTTCTCCTGTTCGGAACCCTTCCATGAGATTCTGATTTTTTCCATTCACCATATTTATATTAATCTGATTTTTTTTCGCATTAAGGGGATTGGAAGAAAACAGAACACCTCCGGACGTAGAATCTATCATTTCCTGTACAATAATTCCAATTTTATTTCCTCTTGCCTCTTTCAGAACCTCAGAGATCGCATCCACCAAGTGGTCGGAATCAATGTCCAAAAAACTGGTATAACTTCCCGCCATGCTGGAATACTCCCCGTCTTCATCCAATGCGGAAGATCGTACGGCAAACCGATTACATCGCTTTAGCTTTTTATTTATATGGTACCACATTTTTTCCATAAATTTCGGATTCTGGATCTGATCCATTATGTTTTCATAATTCATCGCAGGAAGAAAAATCGCTCTGGGAACCCTTATCTTATTTCCATACAGCCAGTTTAACCAGAATGCCTTCCTGCCATATATTTCTTTTTCAACGACCTGTCCCAACTCTTTTATTTCTTCCATATTATTCCACCTTCAGTCATTTAGGTCTCCAGACTTTCTCCAGTTCCAGAAGAAAATCAGAGTCAAGAAATCTCCGGAATGGGATCAATACATCATCCGTATTCTTTATCAGGCATAAACGAATGAAATAAATCCCATTCCGCTTTTCCAGTCTCAATCCGTAAAATCCTTCCCTGCATTTCTCCCTGCATTCACAGTTTTCACAGACAGGCGGAAACATATATACCTGATTATTTTTTCTGGTCGACTTAACAAATAATATCTCACCATCGTCATTGCCCATCTGGAGTGATGAATTCGATATCCCTTCAAAATCGACTGGACGTAGCACTTCGTGAAATCCCATTTCCCGGCACACGTCATAAATGGTACTTCTGCTCCGTTCATTATCCCTGTCATTTAAATTCGGCAATAAATAAATATGGAACCGACTTCCTTTTCTCTGGACACTCCGCAGAGTTTCAAGTACATATTTCGTGTACGCAAGGTCACTGAACACTACCACATTTACATCCGGTTCCATCCCCAGCAGGTTCAATGTCCTGATATTGCCAATCTGGTTTTGCAAAAACTGATCCGATATCCTCATGCCCTGCACATATTCGACAAAAATATCCGGAATACTGATATTTACTTTTTTGAGACCATTGGAAATCAGATTACCCCAATAGGCTTCCTCTTTCCTGATCGTCCCGTTTGTTGTAAGATATATCTTCTCTACATCTGTCTCTTCATGCAGGAATTGAATAAATTGCGGCAGCCCTTCATAAATTAATGGTTCTCCGCCCGTAATGGCAGCTGCATTCATATGCAGCTTACGAAACAGTTCTACGATATACTCCCTTAAAAGTCCATCCGGCGCCAGTTCCTCTATGTCCGCATCGCCTCCCTCATGATGGCAATAGGCACATGCCCGGTTGCACCTGCCGGTCACCTTTATACGTAACGGATTATCAATTATTTTCATCAGCCTTTTCCTTCTCGATAATTTTCAGTTCTTCCTGTACTTCCAGAAAAATTATTACTCAAACAGCCATTTTTCGCCATTTTCAC
>JAJBTU010000027.1 GCA_020860715.1 Clostridiales bacterium
CTTAGGAGGCGGACGCTCTATCCTGCTGAGCTACAGAGACTTTTTTAGTGCCTGTCAAGTATACTATATCCGTCCGCAAAAAACAAGCTGCTTTTTTCAGAACAGCAGGCCGCAGACCGCCTACTTCGCAGGCTATATGCCGCTTATGCGTCATATGTCTGTGGCTTGATGGGCGTCTACGCTACCGCTTCGGTCGGTGCTAAACGCGTGCCACTGGCACGCAGCACCCGCCCATCCCAAAATTAAAAGACATCCTTTAGCAGATAAATCTGCACAGTCTGTCTTTTAATTTTGCTGCTGTTCTGAACTTTTTACGCAAAATTTATCTTTCCCTGCAGCCAGATGCTGCCCTTGAAACGGCGGCCGACCTCCGGCTCGCCAAGAAGATCGTTTTTGTTGATGCAGACGTCAAAATACATATCGTTGCACTCCAGATGCAGCACATAAATTTGCTCGTCGGTAGCGGTATTAATCACCTTTTCGTACTGCATAATATTCCCTATGACCTGATACTGGTCGCACTCGGTGCCGCAGGGCATGAAGCAGGTGTCGACGATGGAATAGAGATCCTCTGTGTACATTCTGCGGGATATCATGGTGTAAAGATCCATATCCTCAATGGTCAGGCTCTCGATTGCATCCTCGTCGCCGTTTTTCGCCGCGGAAAGAAGCTGACTGCGCTTGGCCGTGCTCTTTTGCTGCTGATCGATCTGTCTGCTGTCCTTGAGCACCGGAAAAAGGATCTTGCCGCCGCAGGAGAGTCCGGACAGGGTGGCGGACATTCTCCGGCCAAAAATCTGGTTCAGAATCTGCTCACGCTGACATTCCACGGCGTTCTGAACAAAAAAGATGAGGGAAACGCCGACTCGCCCATCGTCGCAGGCTCCGGACCAGGAAAGGCCATCCACACGTTTTTCGACGGAAAGTTCCTCCTTCGTCGTTATCTGTGTTCCTTTTATACATGGAAAATAATACTGTCTGTGAAAACCGTTTTCGTCCAGATTGCCGCCGATGATGATCCCCATATTCGGCGCGTATTCCTTATACATCTGCATGCAGGCAGTATTTTTATCTCCTTTTGCGATGACCCGTTCCGTATAATCATGAAAAGTCTCGTTCAGGTATTTTTCCGCCTCAGACTCATTATTCAGTTTTCCAAAACCAATTGCTCTTAAATAAGAATGCATGTGTTCTCCCCGGAGATTTTGTAACTGTACGATCCCAGTTACGTGATTTCTTATTTTTTCTTTTGTATCTTGTTTTTACAGCTTTTTCTTTATTCTATATGGTTTTTCTTTATTTCTTATTTTCCGGCACCGGAATCACTTCCATGCCGCCCATGTACGGGCGAAGGGCTTCCGGAATGCGCACGGATCCGTCCTCGTTCAGATTGTTCTCAAGGAACGCAATCAGCATACGCGGCGGCGCCACGCAGGTATTGTTCAGGGTGTGTGCGAGGTATTTGCCGTTCTTGCCGCTGATGCGGATCTTCAGACGGCGCGCCTGTGCGTCTCCGAGGTTTGAGCAGCTGCCGACCTCAAAATATTTTTTCTGGCGCGGGGACCAGGCCTCGACGTCACAGGATTTCACCTTCAGGTCCGCAAGATCGCCGGAGCAGCATTCCAGTGTGCGGACAGGAATATCCAGTGTGCGGAAGTAATCTACGGTGTTCTGCCACAGGCGGTCATACCACATCATACTGTCTTCCGGCTTGCAGACCACGATCATTTCCTGTTTTTCAAACTGATGAATACGGTACACGCCTCTCTCCTCAATGCCATGCGCGCCTTTTTCCTTGCGGAAGCAGGGAGAATAGCTGGTCAGTGTCTTCGGAAGCTCTTCTTCCGGGATAATGGTATCGATAAATTTTCCGATCATGGAGTGCTCGCTCGTTCCGATCAGGAACAGATCTTCGCCCTCAATCTTGTACATCATGGCGTCCATCTCGGCAAAGCTCATTACACCAGTCACGACATTGCTGCGGATCATGTACGGCGGGATGCAGTAGGTAAAGCCGCGGTTGATCATAAAATCACGCGCGTAAGAAAGCACTGCGGAGTGCAGGCGTGCGATGTCGCCCATCAAATAATAAAAACCGTTGCCGGCCACTCTTCCGGCCGCATCCATATCAATGCCGTTCAGCTTTTCCATGATCTCCGTATGATACGGGATCTCAAAATCCGGCACGAACGGATCGCCAAAACGCTGCAGCTCGACATTCTCGCTGTCGTCCTTTCCGATCGGCACGGACGGATCAATGATATTCGGAATGATCAGCATGATTTCCCGGATTCTCGCCTCGACTTCTTTCTCCTTTGCGCTCAGTTCTTCTACGCGCTCGGCATTTGCCGTCACCTGACGTTTGACCTCTTCTGCCTCTTCCTTTTTGCCCTGTCCCATCAACATACCGATCTGCTTGGAAATTTTATTTCGGCTTGCGCGAAGGGCTTCCACCTCCTGCTTGATGTCACGGTTCTCCTTATCAAGGGCAAGCACCTCGTCCACCAGCGGCAGCTTTTCATCCTGAAATTTATTTCGGATGTTTTGCTTTACGACCTCCGGGTTCTCTCTTACAAATTTGATGTCCAGCATGTTATTGTCCTCCATTCATGTCGCTAAAATAGGTTACCGCCTGGCGAAGAGCTTCCTTTTCCTCCGGTCCGAGAACGATATAGGATTCGCCTTTTACAATTTCCTTAATATATGTGTAGCAGCCGTCTCTTCCGTGAATCGTGTTCAGTACAAACCCGGAATCACTTTCATCGAGCATGGCAAGTGCAAAACTCAGCCTGCCGCCCACATCCGGAAACGCGTCATACTTAACAATTCCGATCTTATTTGCCGACCGCTTCTGGACTTCCTTTATGCGGTGAATTTCATCGTTATGCAGCCGGCTCATTTCTGTCAGCTTGTCTACCTCGAGAAATTTCTGTGAAAATGCCTTCTCCAGCGACGCCGCATCTTTTCCCTTCATAAAAATACGGTAGCGCTTCAAAAATCTTGTCATTTTCATGGATACATGCACCATATAAAGCAGTACAAGTATCAGAATACCCATCATGGCTATCACAAGAATACCAGGATCTATCCCGAGTGAATTCAATATTTTACTTTCCATTTTGTTTTCCCCTTATTATTGTCAATTCATTCTATAATATAATACAAACATACGTTCGATTTCCCTGATTTAATTTTTTTCATCCGATATCGACTGGAACAGATACATCAGTCTCTCGAGCTCCTCGTTCGAGTAATAATCAATCACAATTCTCCCCCTGTTCTGATTCCTGTGATCAATCGATACCTTCGTACCAAGAAGCGCCTTCATCCGTTCCTCAAGATCCTGATAAATGAAATCCTGCGGCTGAGACTCATCCTGCTTCGGTTTTTCCTTCTTTTTTGAAGAAAGGACCTTCACCATACGCTCCACATCGCGTACGCTCAGCTTCCTGTCAAAAATTTCCTGCGCACACTGATACTGAAGTTCCGCATCCGCAATACCAAGCAGCGCCCTCGCATGTCCGGTTGAGAGTTTTTCCTCGACCACCATCTGCTGTACACGGTCATCCAGCTTTAAAAGCCGCATGGAATTTGTCACAGCAGCCCGGCTTTTTGACACCCGGTCCGCCACTTCCTCCTGCGTCAGGTCAAATTCGTTCAGCAGTCTCTTATAGGCAACCGCTTCTTCGATCGGATTCAGATTCTCCCTCTGAATATTCTCGATCAGAGAAATTTCCACGGCCTGCCGGTCAGAAAACTCCCGGATAATAACCGGAATTTCCTTCAGTCCCGCCATCCTGGCCGCACGCCATCTGCGTTCACCAGCGATAATTTCATAAAAATCGCCTTTTTTCTGGACAATGAGAGGCTGAATCACGCCAAACTGCCGAATGGAATCCGCCAATTCCGCAAGAGCCTGTTCGTCAAAACTCTTTCTTGGCTGATCCCGATTCGGTTCAATCTGTGTGAGTTTTAATTTCACTTCCTGATTCAAAGGAGGCTCTTTTTTTACAGCTGATTTTGTTTCATCCTTCGCGGATACATCGCCGGACGTGCCTGCACCTGCACCCGTGGAATGCTTTGCCGCTGTCTGTTTGGGAATCAGGGAATCTAGCCCTTTTCCCAGACCTGATTTTTTTACTGCCATTCTTCCTCTCCCCTGTGTATTACTTCTTCTGCAAGTAATCTGTATGCTTCCGCACCAGCTGACTTTGTATCATACTGTGTCACAGGCAGCCCATAACTGGGTGCCTCCGCCAGCCGGACATTTCTCGGAATAATGCTCTTATAGATATTCTGGTTCAGATTTTCCTTTACATTCTCCACAACCTGAAGCGACAGGTTTGTACGTGCATCGTACATGGTAAATACCACACCCTCAATTTCAATCTCAGGATTCAGCCGTTCCTTCACCAGATCAATCGTATGGATCAGCTGACTTAAGCCTTCCAGCGCATAATACTCACACTGGATTGGCACAAGTACAGTATCACCAGCACACATGGAATTGATTGTCAGCATATTCAGAGACGGGGGACAGTCAATCAGGATAAAATCATAATCCGATTTTACCGTATCCAGTACATTTTTCAGCAAATATTCCTTTTCCTCTATTCCAATCAGCTCTATTTCCGCTCCGGAAAGATTAATATTGGAAGGAATCAGAGACAGATTATCAAAAATATTTTTGTTCAGGCATTCTTCAAGCGTAATTTCACCGAGAAGAAGCTGATAGACCGTTTTTTCAGTATTTTCTTTGTCCACTCCCAGTCCGCTGGTCGTGTTTCCCTGTGGATCCATGTCAACGACGAGTACTTTTTTCCCCGTCTCCGCAATGGCCGCGGACAAATTGATGGTTGTCGTGGTCTTTCCGACTCCACCTTTCTGGTTCGCTACCACAATGGTTCTCCCCATATAAATTAATTTCCCCCTTTTTTCTTGTTCCTTAGTGATCGCACTGTTACAGGCTTTTAAAGTATAGCACCATATCCGTGAAATTTCCACACAAAATGTTTCACGTGAAACATTCCTCTGTTTTTCACAAAAAACAGGCTCTAAAACTCTTCATTTTCAACTTTTTTTGCAAAGTCTTTTATCAATCGCATGCTGTTCTTTAATTCAGCGCGGCTTCGATTTTTATTTCCATTTAAAAAAGCAAGCGAGGTTTCTGTCCTTTTATAAATATCATTCAAAAAGGAAAGAAGTTCGGCACGTTTTTCCTGACTAAATGAACATATTATTTGTTCCGCAGGCTCTTCTGTCACTTCTTCCACAATCTCTTCTGCCGGATTTTCTGCTATTCCTTCCGCAATTACTTTTGCCGGATTTTCTGCCATTCCTTCTGCAGGCTCTTTTGCCGGATTTTCTGCCATTCCTTCTGCAGGCTCTTTTGCGGATTCTGCATCAAACTGTTCAGACAGATCTTCAGGAAAGATCGTTTCGGAAACGTTTTCTGCAGGCAGTTCTTCTGTGATTTCGGGATCCCCGTTCAAATTTTCAGATGCTGCGGATGTTTTTTCATCAATTTCCCCATTTAATTCTTCTTCGAGTCTGCGATATTCCTCACGCGTATTGATTCCTTCCTCAATCATTTGAGCGACATATTCCATTCTCTGCTTCAGCTGTGCTATTTTTTCCTGTTTTTCTATAATCTCATCGTCTAATTTCTGATTCAAAGCTCTTGGAGAAAAGATAATCGTATCGACACTCTTTTCCTGCTTCATTTTTTCCATCATCCGCTCTGCAGAAGAGAGGTCTGTTTCAAGTTCCTGCATTTCCTCTTCTAAATCCGCGAGTCTTTTTTCATTTTCACTTTGCATATGTTGAACATAATCTTTTAACATCGTTTGTTACTCCACTTATCCTGCTTTTATTCTACAATCTTTTCTTTTAAAGTATCATTCGTACCACAACAACTTTCAGTCTGGGTCTATCATACTACAATCCGCCTTAAAACAAAAGACTTTTTCAAATGTTTCACGTGAAACATCTGCCCAGTCCGAATACTGGAAAACGCACAAATAATATTTAAAAGAATATCCCCATGGACAATATTTTTCTGGTGACAGATTCGGAACAACGATGTATAATACGAGAATACAGAAAGGAGATTGCTCTTATGAAAAATAAGGTTTTAAAAATTTCTGCAGCGTCCCTGGGAACGCTGCATTGTATCAATAAATATATTGATTCTAATTCTGCCAACAATACTATGAAAGCATCCGGAAAATACTATCACTGGAAGCATGGAGAGATTTTTTATCGAGTGGCAGGAGAGGGAAGTCCGCTCCTGTTGATTCACGATCTGAATGTATTTTCTTCTGAAAATGACTGGAATCAGATAATGAACCGCCTAACATCAAAGTACAGGGTGTATGTACCGGATCTGATTGGCTGCGGACGTTCCGAAAAACCATCTGTTACGTATACCGGATATCTCTATGTACAATTAATCTCGGATTTCATTAAGGATGTGATAGGAGAGGAGGCCAATGCGGCAGCGGAAGGACTTTCCGCAGCATACGTTATGATGGCGGACTCTCTTGACAAAAATCTGTTTAAAAAAATAATGTTAATCAATCCTCCTGCTCTTTCTTCTGCCCGGAAACTTCCGGATCAGCGGTCAAAAGCTCTGATTCGCCTGTTCGGACTCCCCATTATCGGTAAAACCTGTTACTATATCGCTGTAAACAAATCAAATACCGAAAATTATTTATCCGAAACCTGTTTTTATAACCCGTTTGGTTTGAAGCAGCAGACTGTAAAAGCAGCATATCAGGCGGCTCACTTCAGAAATGGAGGAGGAAGATTCTTATTTGCAAGCCTGCAGGCTAATTATTTAAATGTAAATCCGGCAGAAGCAATAAAAAAGGCAGAGAAGGAGATTTTGCTTGTACTTGGGGAACAGCTGCCGGCCATGGAAGATATTGCTGAAAAATATACGGAATTAAATGATACCATAAAAGTAAATATAATCAAAAACGCCAGAATGCTTCCGGAAGTGGAAGCACCTGACGAAATTGCAGATTTTCTGTGTGAAATGGATTCATAGACACAGGCAGCCATGGAGATATAAAACCATAGATATATGAAACCTGATCTGTAATCCTTTCTTTCTGATCTTACTTTAAGGGACTTCTGGTTGGAACACCCGCTTTTCGTGGATATCTTACAGGAGTCCCCCTTTCTTTTCGAATCATTACAAACGATCTCTCTATATCGGTATCAGGTATGGAGGTTTTACAGACGGATTCTGTCACTCCGCCAAGAAGAAAGACCGCTTTTTTTGCTTCCAGACATTCCTGTTCGATATCCGCGGACTTATAAGCGATAAACATTCCGCCGCGCCGTACAAAGGGCAGACAGTATTCTGATAAAGAAGCAAGGTTTGCAACCGCTCTCGACACACAGTAATCAAAGCCTTCACGGTAAGCTGGGTCAGAAGCAGCGTCCTCCGCCCGTCCGTGAATGGCAATAATGTCAGATAATTTAAGTATATTTATAGTATCTTTCAGAAAACAAACTCTTTTATTGAGAGAATCCAAAAGTACAACCTTAAGATTCGGAAATACAATTTTCAGGGGAATGCCAGGGAATCCGGCGCCGGTGCCGACATCAATCAATCTGCCGGAGAGAGGATCCATATTCTTCCAGGGAAGCACACTGTCTACAAAATGTTTTTGCACGACATCCTCATAATCCGTAATCGCAGTAAGGTTCATGACACGATTCTTTTCAATCAGCAGTTCATAATAGGTAAAAAACTGATCCGCCTGCAGCTCACTCAGCTGAATTCCGATTTTGTCAAACGATTCCCGGAGATAGTCTTTCTTTATTTTGTCATCGACTGCCATGTTCTTATAGTTTTCCACATTATCACTCATTATTTTCTTCTTAACCGCATTTGAATTCTTCCTGTTTTCTGATACCTGTTCCCAGGAACGGCTCATCGTCCAAAGCCAATGGAAGCTGACCGGTCTATTTCAAATGAATCAGCAAAACCGAAATATCAGCGGGAGAGACTCCGGCAATCCGGGAAGCCTGTCCGATCGATGCCGGCCGATACTTTGAGAGTTTCTGCTGTGCTTCTATACGAAGTCCCGAAATCTGATTGTAATCTATAGTCTCCGGTATCCGCTTCTTTTCGAGTTTTTTGAACTGTTCCACCTGTTTCATCTGGCGATCGAGATACCCCTTGTATTTGATTGAAATATTGACCTGATTACATACGTCTTCCGGAAGATCCGGTCTGGATCTGTCTATTTCAGAGAGCAGGTCATAGGACAATTCCGGACGGCGCACCAGTTCTCCAAGCGAAATGGAAGATTTCAGCCTGGTGCTTTCATGCTTTTGAAGAAATTCCTGCACATCCTCATGATCCCCGATAAATGTATGCTCAACCCGTTCTATTTCCTGCGCAATCTGTTCTTTTTTCTTCAAAAGGCGCTGATATCTCTCCTCATCAATCAGGCCGATTTCATAGCCCTTTTCCGTCAGGCGCAGATCCGCATTGTCCTGTCGAAGAAGCAGGCGGTATTCCGCGCGAGAGGTCATCATCCGGTAAGGCTCCGTATTTTCCTTTGTCACCAGATCGTCAATCAGTACACCAATGTAGGCTTCGGAGCGATCCAGAATCAGAGGATCTTTGCCCTGAATCAGACGGGCGGCATTGATGCCGGCGATCAGCCCCTGAGCCGCCGCTTCCTCATAACCGGAGCTGCCGTTAAACTGTCCGGCGGAAAAAAGCCCGCCGATCTCCTTAAATTCAAGAGACAGCTTCAGCTGCCGCGCGTCAATGCAGTCATACTCAATCGCATAGGCATTTTTGACGATCCGGGCATGTTCCAGCCCAGGGACAGAGCGGTACATTGCAATCTGAACATCCTCCGGAAGTGAACTGGACATTCCGGAAATATACATTTCATTGGTATGGATTCCTTCCGGCTCGATAAATACCTGATGACGGGTCTTATCGGCAAATTTAACGACCTTATCCTCAATAGAAGGGCAGTAGCGCGGCCCTGTTCCCTCAATCCGGCCGGAAAAAAGAGGAGAGCGGTCAATGTTTTTACGGATGATCTCATGCGTCGTCTCATTGGTATAGGTAAGCCAGCAGGAGACCTGTTCCTTCTGCACACTTTCCGGATCCGTTGTAAAAGAAAACGGCACTACCCGTTCATCGCCTTTTTGTTCCTCCATCTTTGAATAATCAATAGATGGCCCCGCGATACGGGCAGGCGTACCGGTCTTAAAACGACGCAGTTCAATACCGAGCGCACGCATGGAATCCGTCAGATGATTTGCCGCAGCCAGCCCGTTTGGACCGGTCTGCATACTGACATCCCCATAGATACATCTGGCCTTAGAATACGTACCCGCGCACAAAACAACCGCTTTGCAGTGAAAAATCGAACCGGAATAAGTCTTAACTCCGACAATCCGTCCATCCTCCACCAGAAGATCCGTCACTTCAAGCTGCTTGATCATCAGATTTTCCGTCTGCTCCAATACCTGACGCATACTTCTGGTATAATCCGCCTTGTCCGCCTGCGCCCGAAGAGAATGAACCGCCGGACCCTTCGAACGGTTCAGCATTTTGGACTGAATAAAGGTTTTGTCGATGTTTTTTCCCATCTCGCCGCCCAGCGCGTCCACCTCGCGGACCAGATGTCCTTTCGAACTGCCTCCGATATTCGGATTGCACGGCATCAGCGCGATGCTGTCGACGCTCACCGTAAAAATAGCCGTCTTCATTCCAAGTCTCGCGCTGGCAAGCGCGGCCTCACAGCCCGCATGTCCGGCTCCGACTACGACCACATCCACATATTCTTCCACCAAGCTCATTTTTAAAGCCTTTCCTGCTCCTTCTTTTCATAAAAACTTAAAACACAAGAATTTCTGAGAAATACTGCTGCAAATATGTTTTTACATTCATCCATGATCTACTTGCCCATACAAAATCTGCTGAAAATCTCATTCACAAGATCCTCGCCGACCTCTTTTCCGATCACACGGCCAAGCGCCGAATAGGCATCCATCAGATCTATCGTAAAAAAGTCCTCCGGAAGCCCCATGGAAATGCTCTCAAGCACCTTTCTCAGACTGGAAGCAGCGGATACAAGCTCCGCCTTCTGCCTGGCGCCGGTGATGATCACCTCATCGTTAAATGAGATTTCTCCGTGATAAAACATCTCTTTCAGCAGCCGTTCAAACTCATCAAATCCGGTCTCTTTTTTAGCCGAAACCTCTATGACCGGAAAACGATTCTTCGTATATTCTCTGACATCCTCTTTTGTGATAACCGAAGGGAGATCCGATTTATTCAAAAGGACAATCGTATTTTTTCCATCGAGAAGCGCCAGAATCTTTTCATCATTCTCATCCATTGTCCTGGAAGAGTCCGCAATATATAGAATTAAATCTGCCGCTTCCGCCTTATCTTTTGCCTTCTCAACACCGATCTGCTCAATACGGTCCTCCGTACTGCGGATCCCGGCTGTATCAACCACGTTCAGCGTAATCCCGCCCAGAGTGATCGTCTCCTCCAGCGTATCTCTCGTTGTGCCGGCAATATCCGTAACAATCGCGCGGTCCTCGCCCGCAAGCACATTCAAAAGAGAAGACTTCCCTGCATTTGGTTTGCCAAGAATCACCGTCTGTATCCCTTCCCGGATCATCCTCCCGTTATCCGCAGATGCTATCAGAGACTCCATCTCATTCAGAAGTTCCTCTGTCCGTGTGCGAAGCCGTTCCGGATAACCATCCAGAGAATAATGCTCCGGATCATCCAGCGCGGATTCAATAAAAGCGGTCTCATACAAAATCTGCTCCCGGAGCTGATTGACCTTACGGCTAAGAGAACCTTTCAGCTGGCTCACCGAGCTTCGAAGGGCATACTCATTTTTCGCCTGAATCACATCGATTACAGATTCCGCCTGCGCCAGATCGATTCTGCCGTTCAAAAAAGCACGTTTCGTAAATTCCCCGGGACTGGCCGGCCGCGCACCATTTTTCAGCACGGTTTCCAGCACCCGTCTCGTCGCATAGACACCGCCGTGACAGTTGATTTCAACCGTATCCTCCGCCGTAAAACTTCTGGGAGCAAGCATCAGACTCACAAGCACCTCATCCACTGTCTGCCCCTCATCCCGGATATATCCATAATGAATTGTATGGGATTTCTGATCGATCAGCCTCTTCTTACCGCCCGGAGAAAAAAATACACGATCTCCAACAGTCAGGGCTTCCGGTCCGCTGATCCTCACAATCCCGATCCCGGAACCGCCCATCGCCGTCGAGATTGCGGCAATCGTATCCTCCTGCATGTGCCCGCTCCTTTCCGCAGGTTATAAAGAAGGGGAAAGATACCTGCATATCTTTCCCCTGTTTTCAGGCATCCATTCTTACTCTTCGCCGCCCTCATTCTGATCCTCTGCCTGCGCAAATTCACTCTGCGCCGCTTCGATATCATATTCTTTCGAGTATCCGCCTCGGTTGTAACGGCCGCGGCGGCCATTACCGCTGTATCTGGAAGAATATCCGCCATATCTTCTGTCATGATCCGCACGATCTTTCTTTAATGTAACGACAACCTTACGGTACGGCTCTTCGCCTTCACTGTGCGTCGTCACATACGGATCATTCTGAAGAGCGGAATGAATAATTCTTCTCTCATACGGATTCATCGGCTCCAGAAATACCGGTCTTCTGGTCTTTTTCACCTTAGCGGCGATGTTTCTGGCCAGATTTTCAAGAGTTGCCTTGCGGCGGGCACGGTAATCCTCCGTATCAAGTTTTACCCGCACATAAGAAGCCTTGCCTTTATTCACCACAAGACTGGTCAGATACTGCAGGGAATCCAGTGTCTGTCCTCGTTTTCCGATCAGGATACCCATATCTTCCCCTTCAATATCCACACAAAGCGTATCTTCCTCAAATTCCGTCTTTATTTCCGCTTCAATTCCCATCGCTTTCAAAACATTGGTTAAAAACTCCGCTGCACGGCGTTTTGCCTCTTCCGGATTTGCCGGAACTCTCGGCGCTTTTACCGCTGCGGCTTCTGCATTCTTTTCTGCGGATTCTCCCTCTTCCTTTTTCGAATCATATTCCTTCTTCGGCTCAGATTCTTTTTTCGACTCAAATTCTTTTTTCGGCTTAGCCTTTGTCTCAGACGATGCAGCCGCAGCCTTCGGAGCCTGTGCTTTTTCCGTTTCCCTCTTCAGATCTTTTTCAGATTCTTTTTTTGTCTCTTTCTTCTGCTCCTTATATTCCTTCTTTTCCGTCTTATATTCTTTCTTATTCTCTTTTTTTGAGTCTTTTTTGAAATCCTTTTTGGATTCTTTCTTTCCCTTTTCCGGCTTATCCTCAAAGATTTCCTTTATCAGCTCCTCATCCGTCACCTTCTTCTTTGCCTCGATGACAGCCTTTCTGCCGCCCAGACCGAGAAAGCCCTTGGAACCCTCGTCAATCACCGTATATTCGATGTTGTCACTGCTCGTACCAAGCTGGATGGAGGCTTCTGTAAGCGCGTCCGCCACTGTTTTTGCTGTTACTCTGACTGTATCCATAAAATTACCCCCACCTTATTTTTTCTTATTCTTTTCGTTGTACTGCTGCACCATCTGCGCTTTTGCTGCCAGAGAACCCGGCTTCGCATTTGTATTGCTCTTATAATAATCCGTGGATGCCTGAATCTTCTTTGCTTTCTCCTCCGCAGAAATCTGCTTTTTCTCGGTCGGCTCAATATTCTTAGTGGAAATTTTTGCGGTATTGGCGATCTTCTGCGGCGGAAGTCCCTGTTTTTCACGCTTTTTGTTTTCTTTTTCAAGGTTCTTCTTTATCAGTTCATCTACGTCGATCTTGTCAATGCTCCTGTTGACAAACAGCTGCTGCACAGTACGAACCACGGCGCCGGCAATCCAGTAAATACCAAGACCTACAGGAAGTGACAGACAGAAGACTGCCGACATAATCGGCATCACTGTATTCATCGACTTCATCGTGGCATTCATGGTATCGTTCGAATTGGAATTGTTCTGCTCATTGCCTGCAGAAGCCAACTTTGCGTTCAGCCACTGTGTGACGGCTGCCAGAATTGGAACCAGAGCTGCGCCTATAATCAGAAGCCATGCGCCGGATTTGTACGCACTCTGAATGATCGACATCGGAGAATCCGCAATGTTCAGACCGATGAAATAATTCATTTTATTCACGGCCTCATGTGTAGAATTAATGAGAGTACTTAAATCCGGAAACTCTTCAAGAAGTTCCGCCCAATTGGCAGTCTTGAATTTGTAAAGAACATCGATCACCTTGTCCATGGACATCTCAAATTTGTTGACGCTAAGCGAAGTAGCCGCAGTCGTCAGAAAATCTTCCGCACCGGGCGTCTCAAGGAGTTCGGAAGCAAGAGAGCCAAACGCGCTGTAAACAGACGAAACATATGCCGGTACATTCCAGATTACCCGGTACAGGGCAAACAGGATCGGCATCTGAATCAGAAGCTGCAGACAGCTTCCCATCGGATGCACGCCATATTTTGCATAGACAGCCTTTGTTTCTTCATTCATCTTCATCATGGCTGTCTGATCGTCTTTTTTGCCTTCGTATTTTTTGTTGATCGCCTGAAGTTCCGGATTCATCTTAACCTGAAGTCTGGAAAACTTCTGCTGCTGGATCGTCAGAGGCAGCATGATCATATAGATAATAATGGTAAACAGAATAATACACAGACCAATGTTCGGTATTCCGATCTTTTCCTGTACCCAGAAAATCGCATTCATGATAAAACCGAGTACATTTGCGATTGGCCCGAGAATTCCTGTGGCTTTCGTCAATAACATTTTATCTTTTCCTCCTTATGGAGACCATGCCTCCGATTACCCTTTCGGGGCCGGCATGATCCGCGGTGTTCCTGATTTTCGAAGCATTTCCAACTGTTTTTCACGGCACCGGGTCATATCCGCCCTTTGAAAATGGATTGCAGCGCATAATCCTCCATGCTGCCAGAACGCTTCCTTTTACGGCTCCGTATTTTTCAATTGCCTCCAGTCCGTACTGCGAACAGGTCGGCGTATACGGGCATCTGAGCGTCTTTAAAGGAGAAAGACGCTTCTGATAAAAGCGTATCATGCGTATCAGAATTTTTTTCATCACTGATCACTTCCAGATTATTCTATAACAATATGCTGAAGTCTTCCCAGATGCATCAGCGCACTTTCGACCTCTGTATAGCTTTTTCCTTTTACAGCCGGTCTCGCTACCACTACCAGATCCATACCTTTGTCGAATTTTTTCTCATTCAACCTGTAGCTCTCCCTGATCAGTCTCGTAATTCGATGTCTGACTACGCTGTTCCCAACTTTTTTGCTTACCGAAATCCCGATTCGATTTCTCTGCGTGTCCTGTCTCAACACATACATGACCAGATATTTATTCGCAAATGACTTCCTGTTTCTGTAAACACGCTGAAAATCTTCATATTTTTTCAGGGAATCTGAATATTCCATATTTTTTCCTTAATATAAAAGAAAGGATTTTTGTCAGCTGCTGTACGCCCACCATATCAGGCAGACAACAGATACAAAAATTCCTCTGCTAAAATACTGGCGGACTTAAGCAGACAATACTTTTCTTCCCTTTGCTCTTCTTGCGGCCAATACTTTTCTTCCGCCTGCTGTGCTCATTCTCGCACGAAATCCATGTACTCTCGACCTGTGTCTTCTGCCAGGCTGAAACGGCATTTTCATAATCCGGCACCTCCTTCTTCATTCTCTTTGCAGCAGTTCACCTGTAATATCATACACCGCTGCTTTTCTGGTCAACCCATTTATGTTCTTTTTTAGAGACATCAGTTCGATTATATTCACAAAGGCCTTTGAAGTCAAGCAATTCCTTGAAAAAATTTATAACCGATCCTGACCGCAAAAATATTTTTTTCAGAAGCTGTGAGAAAGGTGTGAATAACTTTATCCACCTCTTTTGGTTTACGTAAGTTTTCCACATTTTGTGGATAATCTGTTGATAATTTTTTTTTCAGTTTGTCTGATCCGGCTTGTCTGCAACTTTACTTTTCCTGTGCACATCATTTTCCACTCAGCTGTTTATAAATCGAATTATGTCAGAATTTCTGTTTTATCCTCATCTTATCCACTTTTGTTCACAGGTTTATCAACAGGAAAAGAAGAAAAATTAACATTGATAATTCATCGTTTTTGGTTTAATATTAGCGTAGGTAAAATTCGATTTTTGGAGAGAAAGAAATGGACTTACTGAAAGAAAAATGGAATGACATTCTCTTAACCGTAAAAGAAGAGCATGAGCTTTCCGACATAGCGTTTAAAACCTGGCTGAAACCGCTTGAAATTCATGATGTCAGCGACCACACGATCACTATTCTGGTGCCGTCCGGAAAAGTGGGGATTGATTATATCAGCAAGCGTTATACCTTTCCGCTGAAGGTCGCGATCACGGAATTTACCGGCAAAGAATATGAACTGGCGTTTATTCTGCCGGAGGAAGCAGAAGATTTACATAACAGCCGGTCAAATACTCTTACGCAGGGAAACGGAGCGGATTCTACCCGTGTGATTACGGAAAAAGCAGGGCTGAATCCAAAATACACGTTTGACACTTTTGTGGTAGGCAACAACAACAAGTTCGCTCACGCAGCCGCGCTTGCCGTATCGGAGTCTCCGGGCCGGATGTATAACCCCCTTTATATCTATGGAGGCGCAGGACTAGGTAAAACGCACCTGATGCATTCGATTGCCCATTACATTCTGAATCAGGATCCGCAAAAACGGGTGATCTATGTGACAAGTGAGACATTCACCAATGAAGTCATTGACGCGATCCGCAATGGCAACGCGACATCCATGTCCAAATTCCGGGAGAAATACCGGAACGTGGATGTACTGCTGATTGATGATATACAGTTTATAATAGGAAAGGAATCCACTCAGGAAGAGTTTTTCCATACCTTCAACGAGCTGCATAATAATAAGAAGCAGATCATCATTTCATCGGATAAACCTCCGAAAGAAATCGAGACTCTGGAAGCCAGACTCCGTTCCCGTTTTGAATGGGGTCTGATTGCTGACATTTCTTCTCCGGATTTTGAAACCCGTATGGCGATTCTTCAGAAAAAAGAAGAGCTGGACGGCTACAATATTGACAATGAGGTCATCAAGTACATTGCCATGAATGTGAAATCCAACATCCGGGAGCTGGAGGGCGCCCTGAATAAACTGATCGCCATGAGCAGGCTTGATAAAAAGGAAATCAATGTTGCCCTGGCGGAGGAAGCCATCAAGGACATCATCTCTCCGGACAGCAAACGGGAGATCACACCGGAACTCATTATTAATACGGTAGCGGAGCATTTTCAGATTTCACCGGAGGACATCAAGGGAAGCAAACGCAATTCTGAGATTGTATTTCCCCGTCAGATTGCCATGTATCTGTGCCTGGAGATGACCAATGCCGGCACAAAACATGTAGGTACCATTATGGGCAACCGGGATCATTCGACCATCATCCACGGCCAGAAAAAGATTGCCGGTGAGATGAAGACCTCTGAAAATACCAGAAATACCGTTGAGATAATAAAAAAGAAAATCAATCCGAATTAAGTGCGGACAACAGGATAATAAAAAGTTATCCACATTTTTATCCACTTATCCACATGATAAACCACAGAATATGGTGTTGAAAAGATGAGGATATTCCATTATCCTGTTTTTACGGTTTGAGAATGATTTTCAGGAGAAAACCGCTTATGTGGATAAAAAAACAGTTTTCCAGATCCTGTGAGTGGAAAATGCACAGGGTTTTCCATTCGGATTTTGGGCTGTTTTCTGCGGATAAAACGTGTTTTACACTTATCAACAGACCTTAATACTACGTTTACGGATTCTTTTATATTTATTTCTATATGGTTCAGAATCAAAACCGAAGGGAGACATTTTCATGAAAATCACCTGCAGCAAACAGGAACTTATGAAAGCCATCAATATTGTAAGCAAAGCGGTACCGGCTAATACAACCATGCCTGTTCTGAAATGCATTTTTATCGATGCGTCTTCATCTGATATCAAACTTACAGCCAACGACATGGAACTTGGGATTGAAACAAGGGTCGATGGAATCGTGACTGAGAATGGCGTCGTTGCCCTTGAGGCAAAACTTTTCTCTGATATGATCCGAAAGATGGAGGAGAGCGATGTCACGATCTCTTCTGATGAGAATTACAATACAACCATCACCTGTGAAAAAGCGAAATTCAATATTATGGGACAAAGCGGAGAGGATTTTCCTTATCTGCCGTTTGTTGAGAAGGATTATCAGGTCGTTCTTTCGCAGTTTACCCTGAAAGAAGTCATCCGGCAGACGATTTTCTCTACAGCCGCAAATGATACAAATAAAATGATGACCGGTGAATTATTTGATATCAGAGAAAATCTTCTTCGGGTCGTTTCTCTTGACGGACACCGGATTTCCATCCGGAATATCGAACTGAAGGATGCTCTGGAGGCGCGCAGGGTAATTGTACCGGCCAAGACGCTGAATGAGATTTCCAAAATTCTGACCGGAGATACAGAGGATGAAGTTGATATTTATCTGACAGAAAATCATATTCTTTTTGAATTTGATGAAAGTATCGTGGTATCCAGACTGATCGAAGGAAAATATTTCAATGTGGATCAGATGATTACGAATGATTATGAGACGAAGGTGAAGGTCAACCGACAGGATTTCACCAGCTGTCTGGATCGTGCAACCCTGATGGTAAAAGAAGGGGACAAGCGCCCGATCATTCTGAATATTGCGGACAATGTGATGGAGATGAAGATCAGTTCCCAGATCGGAAAGATGAACGACGTCCTTGATGTTGAGTCGGAAGGGAAGCAGATCAAGATCGGGTTTAATCCCCGGTTTCTGCTGGATGTGATGCGTGTCATTGATGATGAGGAGATCGATATCTATTATATGAATTCGAAAGCGCCTTGTTTTATCCGGGATGAGGAGCAGAATTACAATTATATGGTGCTGCCGGTGAACTTTGTGGATTAAAAGTTCAAAGCAGCAGCAAAATAGAAGAACAGACCGTGCAGATTTATCTGCTAAGGGCTGTAATTCTATTTTGGGATGGGAGGGTGCTGCGTGCCAGTGGCACGCGTTTAGCACCGACCGAAGCGGTAGCGTAGACGCCCATCAAGCCTCAGGTGCTGAGCGCCAGTGGCGCTCGTTTAGCACCGACCGGAGCGGCAGCGGAGAATATGACGCGTTAAGCGGCATATAGCCTGCGAAGCAGGCGGTCTGTGGCCTGCTGATTGAACTTTAATGTGAGGAAAGTAAGAAAAATGAATATAACAGATATTAAATTGCGGGACGATTACATCAAGCTCGGCCAGGCATTGAAGGCAGCCGGCATAGCGGAATCCGGTGTAGACGCAAAATTTCTGATCCAGGACGGGAAGGTTCTGGTGAACGGGCAGGTGGAGCTGCAGCGGGGAAAGAAGCTGCATGATGGTGACGAAGTGATTTGCGGGGATGTGAATATTAAGATTCATTCATAGGAATAAGCAGGATGCAGGATGTAAGTTTATGATTGTGGAGTCGATTAAACTGGATCATTTCCGGAATTATGAGAGTCTGGATCTGCAGTTTGATCCCGGGACAAATCTTTTTTACGGGGATAACGCGCAGGGAAAAACAAATATTCTGGAGTCGGTTTACCTGTGCGGAACGACGCGCAGTCATCGCGGCAGCCGGGATCGGGATATGATTCAGTTTTCCAGGGAAGAGGCGCATATCCGGATGCAGATTCGAAAGGGTGAGGTTCCTTATCGGATCGATATGCATTTAAAAAAGTCCAGGTCAAAAGGAATTGTCATCAATGGAATGCCGGTCAGACGGGCGGCAGAACTGGTGGGCTTAAGCAGCTATATCTTTTTTTCTCCCGAGGATCTGAATATTATCAAAAACGGACCTTCTGAACGCAGAAAATTTATGGATATGGAACTTTGTCAGCTGGATAAGATTTACCTTTTTAATCTTTCGAGTTATAATAAAGTGCTGGCACAGCGAAATCGTTTGCTGAAAGACTATGCGTTTTCCAGGGATGCAGACAGCGTGCTGGATGTACTGGATCTGCAGCTGGTGAAGTTTGGCTCGGTGATTATAAAGCTGCGGCGCGAGTTTTCAAAGAAGCTGGACGGGCTGATCAGAATAATACATGGAAATCTCTCCGGAGGCCGGGAGCAGCTTATGCTGGTCTATGAGAATGATGTGGAGGAAGCAGAATTTTCGGAAAGACTGGCAGCTTCCAGGGAGAAGGATATCAAAATGAAGTTTTCCGGTGTTGGTCCGCACAGGGATGATTTGTGTTTTCTGGTGGACGATACGGATATTCGGCGGTTTGGTTCTCAGGGACAGCAGCGGACAGCGGCTCTTTCTCTGAAACTCTCGGAGATTGAGATTGTGAAGCAGAGTACATCTCAGACTCCGGTGCTTCTTCTGGATGATGTGCTGTCGGAACTGGATGGCAACCGGCAGAGATATCTTCTGGATCACATTCATAATATCCAGACGATGATTACATGTACCGGTGTGGATGATTTTGTAAAGAATAATTTTCATATAAATAAAACGTTCTATGTTTCTTCAGGAAAGGTAGTAGCAGGAGGAGTGCAATGAGTACAGCAGGCATGAGCGGCGAGGATAAGATGGACAAGGTGTTTGATCTGCCGGAGAAAAATCAGGATTCTGTGTCCGGCAGCGGGATAGAACAGGCAGGTTCTGCAGATAAGGCGGAATCTGCTGCTGCGGAAAATCCGGATAAGGGAGAACAGAAAGAGAAAGCAGATAACGATATGGAGATCGATGAGGCTGAGATCACCAGTGCGGCAGGCGTGGAATACGGTGCGGACCAGATTCAGATTCTGGAAGGTCTGGAAGCAGTAAGAAAGCGTCCGGGTATGTATATCGGCAGCACATCGGCACGCGGACTGCATCATCTGGTCTATGAGATTGTGGACAATGCGGTGGATGAGGCACTGGCCGGCTTTTGTGATACGATCACGGTGACGATTCATGAAGATAATTCGGTGACAGTGACGGACAACGGCCGCGGAATACCGGTCGGCATCAACCATAAAGCCGGACTTCCGGCGGTGGAGGTCGTGTTTACAGTGCTGCACGCGGGCGGCAAATTCGGCGGCGGGGGATATAAGGTGTCCGGCGGTCTGCACGGCGTGGGCGCTTCGGTCGTGAATGCGCTTTCAAACTGGCTGGAAGTGCAGATTTTTCATGAAGGGAAAATTTATCAGCAGCGCTATGAGCGCGGCAAGGTAATGTATTCGCTGAAAGTGGTGGGTGACTGTGAGCCGGAGAAGACCGGTACGGTCGTGACGTTCATGCCGGACGACACCATTTTTGATGAGACGGTATTTGATTTTGATACGCTGAAAAACCGTCTGCGCGAGATGGCGTTCCTGACAAAAGGCATTAAAATCACGCTGAAGGATGAGCGTGAGGAAAAGCCGGTAGAGCGGACGTTCCACTATGAGGGCGGTATCAAGGAATTTGTATCCTATCTGAATAAAGGAAAGACTCCGCTTTATGAGGATATTATTTACTGTGAGGGCATGCGGAACAACGTTTTCGTGGAAGTGGCGCTGCAGCACAACGATTCTTATACAGAGGGTTGCTACAGCTTTGTGAATAACATCACGACGCCGGAGGGAGGCATGCACCTGACCGGCTTTAAGAACGCGCTGACGAAAACGTTTAATGACTATGCCCGCTCGAATAAGCTGATCAAGGACAGCGACCAGAGCCTGATTGGAGACGATATCCGCGAGGGACTGACTGCGATCGTCAGCATCAAGATCGAGGATCCGCAGTTTGAAGGGCAGACAAAACAGAAGCTGGGCAACAGCGAAGCCCGCGGCGCGGTAGAGAGTGTGGTGTCGGATCAGCTGAAGATTTATCTGGAGCAGCATCCGCAGGTTGGAAAGATCATTGTGGAAAAATCGGTGATGTCGCAGCGGGCTCGTGAAGCCGCAAGAAAAGCGCGTGAACTGACGAGAAGAAAGTCTGCTCTGGACGGTCTGGCGCTTCCCGGCAAGCTGGCAGACTGCTCGGACAAAGATCCGGCGAACTGTGAAATCTTTATCGTAGAGGGAGACTCCGCAGGTGGTTCCGCAAAGACGGCGAGAAGCCGTGCGACGCAGGCCATCCTTCCGCTTCGCGGCAAGATCCTGAATGTGGAAAAGGCACGTCTGGACCGTATTTACGGAAATGCGGAGATCAAGGCAATGATTACGGCGTTCGGCACCGGTATTCATGAAGATTTTGATATTACGAAGCTGCGCTATCACAAGATTATTATTATGACGGATGCCGATGTGGACGGCGCGCATATTGCGACTCTGATGCTGACGTTTTTGTACCGGTTCATGCCGGAACTGATTAAGCAGGGCTACGTCTATCTGGCGATGCCGCCGCTTTATAAGCTGGAGCGGAACAAAAAGGTGTGGTACGCGTACAGCGATGAGGAACTGCAGAATATCATCAATGAGGTAGGCCGTGATCAGAATAATAAGATCCAGCGCTATAAAGGTCTTGGAGAGATGGATGCAGAGCAGCTCTGGGAGACGACCATGGATCCAAAGAGGCGTATTCTGAAAAAAGTGACGATGGACGAGGCACAGTCGTCGGAGATTGATCTGACGTTTACGACGCTGATGGGAGATCAGGTGGAGCCGCGCAGGGAGTTTATTGAGGAGAATGCCAGAAAAGTGAAAAATCTTGACATATAAACATATACGACCGTCCAGGGGGACAATTTTGGACACGCTCGCGCGAGCAGGAGGATATAAGTAGTGGAAGACAATATTTTCGATCAGATTAAGGAAGTTGACTTAAAGAAAACGATGGAGGAGTCGTATATTGATTACGCGATGAGCGTGATCGCGGCAAGGGCGCTTCCGGATGTGAGGGATGGTCTGAAGCCGGTGCAGCGCAGGGTGCTGTATTCGATGATCGAACTCAATAACGGGCCGGACAAGCCGCACAGAAAGTGTGCGCGTATTGTCGGTGATACGATGGGTAAGTATCATCCGCATGGAGACAGCTCGATCTACGGCGCTCTGGTGAATATGGCGCAGGAATGGTCGACGCACTATCCGCTTGTGGACGGACATGGAAATTTTGGTTCGGTGGACGGCGACGGCGCGGCGGCGATGCGTTATACGGAAGCGCGTTTGAGTAAAATATCCATGGAGATGCTGGCGGATATCAATAAAGATACCGTGGATTTTGTGCCGAACTTTGATGAGACGGAGCGGGAGCCGGTGGTGCTGCCGTCGAGATATCCGAATCTTCTTGTGAACGGTTCCAATGGTATCGCGGTCGGCATGGCGACGAATATTCCTCCGCACAATCTGCGAGAGGTGATTTCCGCTGTCGTGAAAATGATTGACAACCGTGTAAATGAGGACCGGGATACGTCGATCGAGGAGATCATGGAAATCATCAAGGGACCGGATTTTCCGACCGGCGCGCAGATCCTCGGTAAAAGAGGGATTGAGGAGGCTTATCGGACAGGCAAGGGGAAGATCCGTGTCCGTGCTGTGACGAATATCGAGACAATGAGCAACGGAAAAAGCCGCATTATTGTGACGGAGCTTCCGTTTATGGTGAATAAGGCGCGTCTGATTGAGAAGATGGCGGATCTGGTGAAGGAGAAACGCATCGACGGCATTACTGCGATCACGGATGAGTCAAACCGGGAAGGTATGCGGATCAATATTGAACTGCGGCGCGACGCGAACGCGAATGTGATCCTGAACCAGCTTTACAAACATACGCAGCTGCAGGATACATTCGGCGTGATCATGCTGGCGCTGGACGGCAACCAGCCGAAGGTCATGAATCTCCATGAGATGCTGCAGCTTTACCTGAACCATCAGGAGGAAGTCGTCACCAGACGGACAAAATATGACCTGAATAAAGCGCAGGAACGCGCTCATATTTTGGAGGGTCTGCTGATTGCGCTGGATAATATTGACGAGGTCATTAAGATTATCCGCGGGTCACAGACTACGCAGCTGGCGAAAGCCGGACTGATGGAGCGGTTTGGTCTTTCTGACGCACAGGCACAGGCTATTGTCGATATGCGTCTGCGTGCTCTGACCGGTCTGGAACGTGAAAAGCTGGAGACGGAATACAAGGAACTGATGGAAAAAATCAAGGAGTACAAGGCAATTCTTGCGGATGAAAAGCTGCTGCTCGGCGTGATTAAAAAAGAGATCAGTCTGATCGCGGAAAAATATGGTGACGACCGCAAGACGACGATCGGTTATGACGCGACGGAATTTTCTGCGGAGGATCTGATCGAGGATGAAAAGGTCGTCATTGCGATGACAAAACTTGGCTATATCAAGCGCATGCAGCCGGATAATTTCCGCAGCCAGAACCGCGGCGGCCGCGGCATCCGCGGGATGCAGACTCTGGATGAGGATTACATAGAAGAAATTCTGGTGACGACGACGCATCATTATCTGATGTTCTTTACAAATAAAGGCCGTGTTTACCGCCTGAAGGCATACGAGATTCCGGAAGCAGGCCGCATGGCGCGCGGTACTGCGATCATCAATCTGCTGCAGCTGCAGCCGGAGGAAAAGATCACGGCGATGATCCCGATCAAAGAATATCAGGAAGGCAATTATCTGTTCATGGCCACAAAGAAGGGACTTGTGAAAAAGACTTCGATCATGGCGTTTGCATTCGTAAAAAAAAATGGTCTTGCTGCCATTACTCTCCGTGAGGACGATGAATTAATCGAGGTGAAATTTACAGATAATAAAAGAGAAATCTTCCTTGTGACAAAATTCGGACAGTGTATCCGTTTTAAAGAGACGACGCTGCGTCCTACCGGCCGGACATCGATGGGTAATATCGGCATGAAGCTGGCTAAAGGTGATGAAGTCATTGCCATGCAGCTGGATATACAGGGAGAATACCTGCTGCTTGTGTCGGAAAAGGGTATCGGAAAGCTGACGAAAACCAGTGAATTTACAACCCACGGCCGCAACGGAAAGGGCATGAAGTGTTATAAAATCACGGAGAAAACGGGCAGTCTGGTCGGCGCAAAGGCAGTCTGCCTGGATGATGAGATCATGATGATCAACAAGGATGGTATTATCATCCAGATGGCATGTGAAGACATCTCCATCTGCAGACGTGCGGCAAGTGGTGTGAAGCTGATGAATCTGGACGTCGATCCGGAGACGGGCATTGCGGATCAGGTTGCGAGCATCTCGAAAGTGGGAAAGACGCAGCCGCAGGAAGAAATGACTGAAGAAGATTCTGATATCATTGATGAAACGAATGACAATGAGGTGTCTGAAGATTCATTCAGTGATAAAGATGGTGATAAGGTGTCCGAAAATTCGCCGGATGAAAATTGATGCGTATGCCATGAAAATGGTATAGGGAAACAGGTAGTTTATACAGGCAGCTTTAAAAACAACAGAAAAAAGGACAGCATATGAAACTACGCAGGATGATTGCCATATGGACGGCAAAAATCATCAGCGCTGCGTGCAGGATTTCCGGCAGACAGGGCGTCACGTTTGCCGGAAAAGTTGCATTAAGGATTGATCCGAATATACTGAAGGATCTGTCCGCGCAGGTGCGGGAAAAGATTTTTGTAGTCTGCGGCACAAACGGAAAAACAACGACAAATAATCTGCTTTGTCAGGCAATCGAGACGGAGAGGACAGCAAATAAAGGTGAAATGTCCGGCGGCAGCCGACCGATGCGGGTCGTCTGCAACCATACCGGCTCGAATATGCTGGATGGCGTAGCGGCAGCTTTTGTACTGGCGGCGAATAACGACGGAACGCTGGATGCGGATTATGCCTGTATTGAGATCGACGAGGCGTCCACTCTGCGCGTATTTCCGCATTTTAAGCCGGATTATATGGTGCTGACCAATCTGTTCCGTGATCAGCTGGACCGCTACGGTGAGATCGATATCACGATGGATATGCTGAACCGTGCGATGCAGATGGCGCCGGATATGAAGATCATTGTGAACGCGGACGACGCTCTGTCCGCGTATCTGGCGATGGAGAGCGGGCATGAATATTTCACGTATGGTATCTCCGAGCAGGTTTTTTCGGAAGAAGAGTTAGGAGAACAGCATGAGATCCGCGAAGGCCGTTTCTGTAAAAAATGCGGAGCGCGGCTGGAGTATGAATTTTACCATTACAGTCAGATCGGGAAATACAACTGCCCGAACTGCGATTTTACCAGACCGGAGGTTGATTTTGAGGCTCTGCATATCGATATGACGGAAGGGCTTTCCTTTGATGTGCTGGAACGGTATGTTCTTCCGGAGAAAGAGCTGGACAGTGTGGTTACGATTGATGATCTGGCGGCGGGCGATGGCACGGGTTTGGGTCACGAGGAAGAGGCTGCTGCAACAAGAGAAGACGTGGATGATAAAGCAGGAATCAGTGATAATGAGGCAGAAGCAGAAGAAAAAACGGACATAAATGCAGGAAAAAACAGGATCATTCACAGATACGAGAGCAGCCATCTTTTCGCCGATTATCGGGGCTTTTACAATATTTACAACATCCTTGCCGCCTATGCGGCGGGCAGGAGCGCAGGGCTGAAGCTGGCGGATTATGAGAAGGTGCTGACAGATTTTCACCCGCAGAACGGACGGATGGAGCATTTTAAAATCAGCGGGAGCGATGTCGTGCTAAATCTTGCCAAGAATCCGGCCGGATTCAACCAGAATATATCTGCGGTGATGGAGGATAAAAAAGAAAAAGACATCATCATTGTGATCAACGATAACGCGCAGGACGGGACGGATATCTCCTGGCTTTGGGATGTGGATTTTGACCGGTTTGGGAACAGAAAAGGCTGCGGATCAGAAAAAAAGAATGCGGATTCGGCGGACAGATCAAATACGATCCGCTCCATCACGGTCAGCGGCATCCGCTGTCAGGATATGCGGCTTCGCATGAAGTATGTGGATATTTCGTGCGAGATGATCGGTGATGTGAAGAGCGCGATAGAAGCGCGGCTTGCCGACGGCTGCGGGAATCTCTATGTACTGGTGAATTATACGGCTCTGTTTTCTACGCGGAATATTCTGGCGGAAATGCAGGAAACAAAGGTACAGAAGTATAGCAGAAACCAGA
Source organism: Clostridiales bacterium (assembly GCA_020860715.1). Lineage (GTDB taxonomy): Bacteria > Bacillota > Clostridia > Lachnospirales > Lachnospiraceae > Choladousia. The sequence continues at coordinate 26,229 of JAJBTU010000027.1, forward strand.
CAGAAATTTAATGAAAGAACCTGGAAAAAGGAGAGCGCACATGAAACTGACCATCGGGCATCTTTACCCTGATCTTTTGAATCTGTACGGCGACCGCGGCAACATTCAGTGCATGAAAAAGCGCTGTGAATGGCGCGGGATTGAGGCCAGTGTGCAGGAATATCAGATCACGGATGAAGTGAAATTTACAGATCTGGATATCGTGCTGCTGGGCGGCGGTTCCGACCGGGAGCAGATGCTGGTGTGTGAAAAGCTGAAGACCATACGTGAAGATTTTTACGCCTATGTAGAGGACGGAGGCAGCGTGATCGCGGTCTGCGGCGGATATCAGCTGCTCGGACATTATTATGACACTTCGGACGGGCGGATCGAGGGACTGTCTCTGGTGGATCTTTATACGGAGCAGGGCAGTCCGCGCCTGATCTCGAATATTGTCATTTCGAATGATGATTTTCCGTATCCGATCGTCGGCTTTGAAAATCACGGCGGCAGGACGTTTATCGGAGAAAATAAACCGCTCGGAAAAGTGCAGTTTGGTTTTGGAAATAACGGGAAGGACGGCGCGGAGGGCGTGCTTTACAAGAATGTCGTCGGCACCTATCTGCACGGTCCGCTGCTTCCCAAGAACCCGCATATCTGCGATTATCTGATCGGAAATGCGCTGGAACACAAATATGGTACAAGGCAGCTTGCCCCTCTGGATGATGAACAGGAGCTGGAGGCGAACCGGTATATTGTAGAAAGGTTTACCGGAAAATAAGCAGACAGGGCAGCTGTTTTCCTAATTTGTGCAAATAACGCGGAATGCCTATTGACATCCGTATCATAACGCTGTATCTTATGCTGTGTTTCAAGTATACAGCACAATTACATATGCTTTTCTCTTATTCAGAGTGGTGGAGGTACATAGGATCTGTGAAGCCACGGCAACCCCGGCGCGGGATATCGGAAGATGGATGACGCAATGGAAGGTGCCAACCTGAGCGAGTGAACTCGAACAATAAGGGGATTTGATGATTGTTTATTGAGTCCGCCTTTTTGGCGGACTCTTTTCATCAGGACCAGCGGAGAAAAACATACCACTTCAAAGAAAGGATGATTGAAATGGACAGATACTTATTTACTTCCGAATCGGTGACAGAGGGACATCCGGACAAAATCTGCGACCAGATCTCAGACGCGATACTGGATGAACTTCTGAAGCAGGATCCGATGAGCCGCGTCGCCTGCGAGACGGCTACAACGACCGGTCTGGTTTTGGTTATGGGCGAAATTTCGACCAGGGCTTATGTGGATATCCAGAAAATTGTGCGCGATACGGTGCGCGAGATCGGCTATACCAGAGGAAAGTTCGGCTTTGACGCAGATACCTGCGCGGTGATCACCGCGATCGACGAGCAGTCGCCGGATATTGCGATGGGTGTGAACAAAGCTCTGGAGGCGCGGGAAAAATCGAACGAGCAGAACATGACAGAGGATGAGCTGGATGCGATCGGTGCTGGCGATCAGGGCATGATGTTCGGATACGCGACGAATGAGACAGAGGAATATATGCCGTATCCGATCGCTCTGGCTCACAAACTGGCGCGGCAGCTTACGAAGGTGCGCAAGGACGGCACTCTTTCTTATCTGAGGCCGGATGGCAAGACACAGGTGACCGTGGAGTATGATGAGAACGGAAAGCCGTTCCGTCTGGATGCGGTGGTGCTCTCGACACAGCATGATCCGGAGGTATCGCAGGAACAGATTCACAGGGATATTAAAAAATATGTATTTGATGAAATCCTTCCGCAGGAACTGATCGATGAGAATACCAAATTCTTTATCAATCCGACAGGACGTTTTGTTGTAGGCGGACCGAACGGCGATTCCGGTCTGACCGGCCGCAAGATTATTGTAGACACCTACGGCGGATTCGCGAGACACGGCGGCGGCGCTTTTTCCGGTAAGGACTGCACCAAGGTAGACCGTTCCGCTGCCTATGCAGCGCGCTATGTGGCAAAGAATATTGTAGCCGCAGGCCTGGCCTCGAAATGTGAGATTCAGCTTTCCTACGCGATCGGTGTGGCACAGCCGACCTCCGTCATGGTGGATACGTTCGGCACCGGAAAGCTGTCCGATGAGAAGCTGACGGATATCATTCGTGAGAACTTTGATCTTCGCCCTGCAGGCATCATCAAAATGCTTGACCTGCGCCGTCCGATCTATAAGCAGACGGCAGCCTACGGACATTTCGGAAGAAATGACCTCGACCTGCCCTGGGAGAAAACGGACCGTGCGGAGTCGCTGCGGAAGTATCTGTAAATCTATTTTTGTAAATATTCAGAACAGCAGGACACAGACCGCCTTCTATTTTATAAAAATTTTAGATTCCATCCGCTTTCTTTAGGAGAAATGCGTTATTTCCTATGGTATAATAAAAGCCGTGCCAGACAAATACATTTTTGCTGGTACGGCTTGTCTTTTCAGCAGGGGAGCAGAGAATGAAATTACGAACACGGCTTGTCGTAGCCTTTTTGATTATTATGTTGGTGCCGTTTCTGATGTTCGGCATTATCATACTGAGCTTTACCAGATATCGCGGCGCGCTGGAAAATAATTACGGCGTGACTATCACCATGGATAACATTACCGACTCGGTGAAGATCATCAGCAACTCCACGCAGGAGGTATTTAACGATCTGCAGGAGCAGGCGGATGAGAACGCGGAAGCATTTCTCGATGAGGAGTATCTGGACGAAATGAACAGAGAACTTCTGGAGCACTATTCGTTTCTTCTGGTAAGAGTGGATGAAGAACTGTATTACAATGGCTCAGGGGAAGATGTGTCGGAGTTTTTTGACAGCCTGCCGATCTTTCAGGAGGCAGGAAGCGCCTCGGAGGCCAGTGCGTACATCGGCGAGGAAACGCAGTCCTTTGTACGGCAGCTGGATGTGGAATTTGAAGATGATTCTGCCGGCAGCGTATTTATTATTTCATCAGTCGGACAGATTGTGTCGCAGACACGCAAGCTGTTTCAGGATCTGTTGATCGCGGTAGCAGTGATTCTGGTCTTCACAGCCCTGATCATGATTATCTGGATTTATACCGGGGTCAACGTTCCGTTAAAAAAACTCAGCGAGGCGACGCATCGGATCAAAGAAAAAGACTTTGATTTTGAGATTGAGGTAAAAGGAAACGACGAGATCAGTATGCTGTGCCGCGACTTTGACGACATGCGGCGGCAGCTGAAGATGCAGGAGGAAGAAAAGGAATCCTTTGACCGTCAGAGCAAGGAACTTATCAGCAACATCTCCCATGATCTGAAGACGCCGATCACGGCAGTGAAAGGCTATGTGGAAGGGATTATGGACGGCGTCGCGGACACGCCGGAGAAGATGGACCGGTATATCCGCACGATTTATATCAAAGCAAACGATATGGACCGGCTGATCAATGAACTGACCTTTTACTCGAAGATCGATACGAACCGCATCCCCTACAACTTCAGCAGGATCGATGCGGTAGAATATTTTGACGACTGCGCCGAGGAGGTCGGTCTGGAAATGCACGAGCGCGAGATCCGTTTCTCTTATATTAATAATGTAGAGATCGGCACGCTTGTCATCGCGGATGCGGAGCAGCTGAAGCGGGTCATCAACAACATCATTGGCAACTCCATCAAATACATGGATAAGCCGAAAAAAGAAGTGCAGCTGCGCGTTTTTGACGCCGGAGATTATGTGCAGGTGGAGATCGAGGACAACGGAAAGGGCATCGAAAACAAAGACCTTGTGAATATTTTCGACCGCTTCTACCGCACCGATATGTCGCGCAATTCCTCACAGGGCGGAAGCGGGATCGGCCTTTCCATTGTGCGGAAAATCATCGAGGATCATGGCGACCGGATCTGGGCCACAAGCCGGATCGGAGAAGGTACGACGATGCATTTTGTGTTGAGAAAATATGCGCTGGGCACTTCTGCGCAGCAGTGAAATGCACTTGCAGCCGGAGCAAATTTATTTGCGGAGAGCTGTGATGGCATTTCAGGATGGAGCCTGGTGCGAAGAAGGATATAAATAACGCAGGAGGTAAAATGTGTGAGCAGAATATTAATCGTAGAAGATGAAGGCGCGATCGCCGATCTGGAAAAAGATTATCTGGAACTTTCCGGATTTGAGGTACAGATTGAAAACAGCGGCGACAGGGGACTGAAGCGTTCTCTGGAAGAAGACTTTGATCTGATCATTCTGGATCTGATGCTGCCGGAGATTGATGGTTTCGAGATCTGCCGCCAGATCCGGGAGAAAAAGAATCTTCCTATTATAATGGTATCCGCCAAAAAAGACGACATCGACAAAATCCGCGGTCTTGGCCTCGGCGCTGACGATTATATGACCAAACCATTCAGCCCGAGTGAACTGGTGGCCCGTGTCAAGGCGCACCTTGCCCGCTATGAGCGTCTGGTAAACAGCAATGTTCAGGAGAACGATATCGTCGAGATCCGCGGCATCAAAATTGACAAGACCGCCCGCCGTGTATGGGTTAATGGCGAGGAGAAAAGTTTTACGACAAAAGAATTCGATCTGCTCACATTCCTCGCACAGAATCCGAACCATGTCTTTACCAAGGAAGAACTTTTCCGCGAGATCTGGGACATGGAATCCGTCGGCGACATCGCGACCGTCACCGTCCACATCAAAAAGATTCGCGAAAAAATCGAGCGCCAGTCCTCTAAACCGGAATACATTGAGACCATCTGGGGTGTCGGGTACCGGTTTAAGATGTGAGATGCTCTGGCGCAAAGTAAAACGATTTGCGTCGTTTACTATAAAATGATGCTTGATAGAAAAGGTGCTTTATGGTAAGTTAAAGGCATAATACGAATGACTGATGCGGATTTGCAGGCATAGTTGAGGAGATGATTGCATGAGCAAAATATCTTTTGTATCTTTTTGCGTTGAATATTATGCTGACTATATGAATCAACCAGGTGAAAAAGTATATGAGTTATTCAAAAGAGAAAAAGTTCTGGATATGCTCCGTGATGATTATGAAGACCTTCATGGTATGAGTATGGAATATATGATGCAGTTTATTGAACAGTATCTGGGAGGTGACATGGCATGTTAGTGTACCATGGAACGACGCTGGAGATACGGAATCCGCAAATTATCGCCAATGAAATGGGCAGGGATTTTGGATTTGCTTTTTATACTACAGATATAAAAGAGCAGGCTGAGCGCTGGGCGATTCGCCGCGCGAAGGTTCAGGCAAGGTTTAGCAGAAAAGAAGAACAGGCAGTTGTAAATGTTTATGAATGGAGCGAAAGTCATATTCTGAAAGAAAAGATTTTTCGCGATGCTTCGATAGACTGGCTTGATATGGTAGTACGGTGTCGAAGTGACCTTAGATATCACCATGATTATGATATTGTTACCGGAAAAATCGCAAATGACAATGTAGGAGAGACGGTATCTTATGTCGTGCAGGGGATTATGAGAAAAGAAGATGCTGTGGAGCGACTGAAATTTGAAAAGATTAATAACCAGATCGCTTTCTGTACGGAAGCAGCATTGACTGAACTGACATTTGTTAAAAGTTATATTGTGGAGGTGTAGATTTTATGGCACACGCAACGATAAGGGCAACACTGATACCGGAAATTGTTCGTTTGATCGCGGAGAAATTTCGTATATCAGAAGAGGAGGCGATGGATCAGTTCTATACTTCAAAAACGGCAGAGGCATTCTCGGATTCTGAAACTGGCTTATATGGTCAGTCTGCGTTATTCATTTTTGGCCTGTTCTGTCAGGAGATCCGGAACCCTTGAATGACGCATTTAAAACCTGAATTCCTTTGATAAACTTTGGCTTTGTCAAAACCAAAAAATTCACGGTGCCTGGCACCGTGAATTTTTTTCCTTGTTAGGGCATGGCCCTGTTCTCCATTGTGGAGTTTTTCGTCGTTCCGAAAAAC
>JAJBTU010000010.1 GCA_020860715.1 Clostridiales bacterium
CCATTGTTTTTTGCGTTCTGGATATGATATTGCAGGGAGCTGTCCAGAATGCCCTTGCTCATGAGTGCTGTGATCGTCACGATACAGCGGTCACGCAGGGAAAGTTTATCTGTTCTGTTCCACTCTTGTCCAAAAAGGACGTCATCATTCAGTCTCGCGAATTCCGGGGCAAACTCCCCAAGCGCATCTCTGCCTGCTGTCTGTTTAATCATTTTATCTGATCCTCCTTTTGATTTTCGTTACAAAACCGTTTATCTATCTGTTACCAAGCAAAAATTCTAATTTATCCTTGACAAAATGACTCCTCATCATTAAAATGCGCAAATTCCGGCGCAAATTCTCCGAGGGCGTTCCGCCCTGCCGTCTGTACGATTTTTTCCATATAGCAAGCCTCCTGAATGACAAATGAAGCGTTCCAAAATATGTTTGACGCTTCGAATTTCATATGATATTGTGATTATAACACTTGAACCTGACTTTAGGTCAATACCCTGCATGAGAATTTTTGTGAGCTGGAGGTTAAAATTACTATGTATACAATTGGTCAAGTTTCGGAAATGTTTGGACTGCCTGTCTCAACGCTTCGTTATTATGATAAGGAAGGTCTGTTTCCGGATCTGCAGCGCACTTCCGGCATAAGAAAATTTTCTGACAGAGAGCTTGAAACTCTGCGCGTGATAGAATGCCTGAAAAAATCCGGTCTGGAGATTAAAGACATCAAACAATTTATGAAATGGTGCGGACAAGGCAGCAACACTTATCCGCAGCGAAAAGAATTGTTTGAAAAGCAGGTAGCATCTGTCGAGTCGGAAATGGAAAGAATGAAAAATGTTCTTGCGCTTCTTAAATATAAATGCTGGTATTATGAGCAGGCCATTCAGGACGGAAATGAGGATCGGCTGAAAACGATGAAGCCGGAAGATATGCCGGAAGAAATCCGGCTCGCATATGAGAGTGCACATAAAAGGTAAAATATTCATATGAATAAATATTGAACGCAACAGGAAGTACCCTGTTTCAAAAGTGTTCTTGACATATGACATAAATAAGCGTATGATGGCACCGTAATCACGGAGCCGCAAAAAAGAGGTAACGGAATGTCAAGACCAGTCAAATGCCGAATGATCTGCCAGTTTCCGCAGACGCTGGAATTTATTCCGGCAGGAAATATAGAAAATGACAAGTCAGACAGCGAAGCAATCATCCTGACTGTGGATGAGTACGAAACCATTCGTCTCATCGACAAAGAAGGTCTGTCGCAGGAGCAATGCTGCCGACGGATGCAGGTCGCGCGGACCACGGTGCAGAAGATATATGATTCCGCCCGCAAAAAGCTGGCGGATGTGCTGGTAGACGGCCGCCCTCTGAGAATTGAAGGCGGTGAATACCGTCTCTGCAACGGTCAGAACCGCGCCTGCGGTATAGACGAATGCTATAAACTTAAGCTTTATCAAATGTATCAGAAAACGAAAGGAGCTACCATTATGCGAATTGCAGTTACTTACGAAAACGGGCAGATTTTTCAACACTTTGGACACACGGAACAGTTCAAGGTATATGACACCGAAGACGGAAAGATCGTATCTTCGGAAGTCGTCAGCACGAACGGTCAGGGACATGGCGCGCTGGCGGAAGTCCTGAATGCGATTCAGACAGATGTTCTGATTTGCGGCGGTATCGGCGGCGGCGCGCAGAATGCGCTCGCATCAGCCGGTATCCGGCTGTACGGCGGAGTGACCGGTGATGCGGATGCTGCGGTGGAAGCGCTGCTTGCCGGAACACTCGCTTACAATCCGAATGTTCATTGCAGTCACCATGAGGGCGGACATCATGGCGAAAACTGCGGCGGAGAAGGTCATGAATGCCGCCACGGGCATTGTACGGATTAATTGTGTTTTATGATGTGTGCTGTATTATATAAACCAGCGTAACTGTTTACTACTTTCAAGGTTATAAATCAATCAAAATAATCAAATCAAAGGAGGAAATACAAAATGAAGTATGTTTGTGATGTATGCGGATATGAGTATGATGAGGCTCTCGGTGATCCGGACAACGGAATCGCTCCCGGCACCAAATGGGAAGACCTTCCTGACGACTGGGTATGCCCGCTCTGCCAGGTAGGAAAAGATCAGTTCAGCGCTGAATAAAATGATTGGTTTACTCTCTGTTTTTTAAGTACCTCGCATAGGAAAGCAAAGACGCCGCGAAATGCCATCCAGGTATTTACGGCGTCTAAATATATGACGCCTGTTCGGAACCAATTTTTTTCCGACAGGCGTTATTTCGTCCGAAACTTTTCTGCCTTGACAGTACCACGGAGTGCCGTTATAATCAAAAAAAAGGAGGTTTTCAAAAATGCTGAAGGAATATCTGCAGGACCGCAATCTGTCCATTTATCAGCTTTCAAAAGAATCAGGTGTCCCATACAGCACAGTAAGTGACCTTGTAAACGGCAAGACATCCGCCGGAAACTGCAAAGCCTCCATCATCGCAAAACTTGCGTCCGCCCTGCAGATCAGTATGGAAGAATTTCTCTCCATCTGCGAGCAGATGACACTGATCCAGACAGATCACGGCTCCGTAGAAGCCCGCACCTACGCCCGAAACCGCATATACTATGTTGCATTCCGTTATAATGAAAAAATACAGGAGCTGCGTATCTGCCCTGTATGCAAAGACGGCACCCTGTTTCTTAAAGATTTCACAGAATGGGCAATTGATAATTTTCTTGTGAAACAGCAATTGGAGGTGATCACAGATGAATTATGTCATCATGCGAAAAAATGACCCCATTACCGCAGCGGAATTTTCCGAGGACGGCACCATGCTCCGGTATTCACAGAATTTCATCAGCCCTGAACTTGCACCATTGCAATCCAAAAATTCATCCAGCTGGCTGCGTGACTGGTGGAGAACCCGTTCCATACCGATCGGACAGGGTAAAATAGAGGCCATGCTTGCGCTAAAAGGGCTGCTTAGTCCGGAGGATTATCTGCTCAAAAATCTGGGTTTAAGCCTGACAGATTATTATTGGATCAAACCAGTCGGTTCTGACCTGACATGGGAGGACGTCAATCTTTTTGACAATACTTTCAGTGATAATCTGCTTTTTGCAGCTTCACAGCCATCTTCCTCACCGGCCTATACGCCAAACAGTACCCTGCAGGGACAATTGGAAAAGACCTGGGCCATTGACGCAGACGGGAACCGCGTTCTGATCAAGGGAAACCGAAGCAATCTGTCAGCTGAAAGCCTCAACGAGGTAATCGCGTCGGAACTTCACCGTCTGCAGGGATATGACAATTATACGCCTTACAGGCTTATTCACCTGAATGGAAAAGATTATGATTACGGCTGCTGTTCAAAGCTGTTTACCAGCCAGAATCTTGAACTTGTATCCGCCTACGCGATCGTCACCTCGGAAAAACAGCCAAACGGGATATCGTCCTACGAGCATTTTATTTCTGTCTGCGGCAGGCATGGAATGGACACTGAACAGCTGCGAAGGGATATGGAATATCAGATCATGACTGATTTCATTCTTTCCGGACGTGACCGGCACCTGAGTAACATCTCCGTTCTGCGCGATGCCGACACACTGCAGTTTCTCCGCATGGCGCCAATCTATGACAGCGGAAAATGTCTGTTCGTCGACTCGGCAGTACCGATATCAGAAAAAGGGCTGCTTACCATCGAAACGCAGAGTTTTGCATCCAATGAGTTGAATCTTCTCTCCTATATTACAGATCGTTCTCTTGTCGATGCCGAAAAGCTGCCGGATCCGGAATATATCCGCAGTCTCTATGCAAAAGACAGCCAGGCAGATCAAAATCGTACAGACCGGATTGCTGCCGGATACGCAAAGAAAGTCGAACTCTTCAGGGCATTTCAGAATGGAGAAGATTTGAGAAAACGCCTGTTTTAATAAGGCAATACCAGATAGTAAAGAAAGAGATATCAAATACAAATATGGAGCGTACGATCACTTACCAAATTCAGGCAGAAGATGCCGATATCCGCGTTGAGCAGTTTCTCCGGCGCAGGTCTTATTCCCGGAAGAATCTTGCAGATCTGAAAAGCAGAAATGGCAGCACGCAGATCAACGGAAAAGCCTGCCGCCTGAATCAACGACTCCTGACCGGGGTGCTTCAGATCCGTATTTTGGAAAACGCCTCTTCTGAACGGATTCCGGCGACTGCGCTCCCTCTTACCATCCTGTACGAGGATGAGGATATTCTGGTGGTCGATAAACCCGCCGGTCTTCCCATGCATCCCTCAAGAGACAATTATTATTATTCGCTGGCGAACGCAGTCATGTACCACTACAAAGACTGCGGCGGATTCGTCTTCCGCTGCACCAACCGTCTCGACCGTGACACCTCCGGGCTGGCTGTCATTGCAAAGCATTCGGTCAGTGCCAGTATTCTTGGCGCCATGACAAAGGGAAGCGGCAGTGATTTCAGAAAATGTGAGACTTCTCAAAGTAAACCCGGGTCTTATATGAATTTCATGGAGCGGGAATACCTCGCCGTAGTCTGCGGCATCCTTTCTCCGAAATCCGGTACGGTCGATGCCCCGATCTCGCGTAAACAGCCGCGAAAAGCAGACTGCTTTCAATTTCAGCAGACTCAGGAAGCAGAAGTCGTATGCCCACTGTCTGAGCGTTCCATCGAACGCTGTGTTGATTTTGAGCATGGCGAGCGTGCCGTCACGCACTACCATGTGTTGGAAACAAAAAATGGCTACAGCCTGGTCTCCGTCCTTCTGGAAACCGGCCGTACCCATCAGATTCGTGTGCATATGGCTTATCTGGGCCATCCGCTTGCCGGCGACTACCTGTATCATCCGGAATGCCGCCGTGCTGCCGCACAAACAAATATAGAACTGCCCACCTCATTAATTTGGGGATTTCAGGGCACGCAAAAAACGGTCCTGGTTCCCGGCGTCCGCGTACCGGCGGATATCCACGGGATTTCGCGTCAGGCGCTTCATGCGTGTCGCTTAAAATTCCCCCATCCAATCACCGGAGAAATTATGGAATTCCGCTCTCCGCTGCCGGAGGATATGCGCAGATTTTATTTTTCGATCTCATAAACGCCCGCATCCGTCTCACAGATATGGCTGTTATAAAAAACTTCGGCCGCCCGGATCAGATAAGCCGCATCTTTGATTCCCGCTGTCTCGTAGGAAGAGTGCATCGCCAGCTGCGCAAGTCCGATGTCCACGGTATTCACAGATACCTGTGACATAGCTATGTTCCCAAGCGTACTTCCGCCGTTCATATCCGAACGGTTTGCAAAGAACTGCACAGGCACGCCAGCCCTTTCACAGATCATTTTAAACAGGGCAATACTCAACGCATCCGACGTATATTTCTGTCCGGCATGAGACTTGATCACAATTCCTTCATTTGTCTTTTCATTATCCAGAAGCATGCGAAGAGGCGCGTCGATACTCAGGATCAGAATTGCAAACTGGCTGATCATATTGCACATGGCATAAAGGATCAGGAAGAGATTGCCTACATGATAATACTCTCCCAGTCGCTGAAACGCCCAGTATCCACCATTTGCCGCATAAGAGTTGAAGGATTCCTGGCTGGCATTGATAACTTCCGGATCATACATCATTCCCATCGCAACCGTTCCCAGCATCGCACATCCAAGTACCATGATCGCCATGGCGATGATTCCCTTCGGAAAGTTTTTGCTCGGGTTATCTACCTTATTTACATAAGGTGAAATTTTCTCGCAGCCGCCTACCGCAAAAACAAGGATGGACAGAGAAGTAAAATATCCCACGTTGAAATAATGTATGATTATTTCAATATATTTCCATCAGTAAAACAGGAATCGGATGAACATAACAATCTGGAGGGACATTCACGCCCCTCGCCGGATTTCACCCCTCAATCTCCAATTGAAGGACGCGAGCATCCCTCGCTTCAATATCACGGTTTGTGCATTTCTTCAAATTTTTTTCACCTATATATTTCCTCCAGTCCGATCAGCCTTAGATTTACCCCGTCCTGTTTTTGCTGCAATGTTTCTGTAAATCCCGTTTTGGAAAACAGATAATAATAATAGTTGTCAAATTTGCCCATTACTCTGGCATACTCTTTCATCCGCTCCCATTCACTGACAAGAACATTTTCATTCCGGAATTTGCAGGAGCCAACGATTGCGCTCCGTTCTTCATCAGAAATGGCAACCACATCAATCTGCGCCTGTTTGTGCGTTGCAGGATTTCCACCCCACCACTGGCCAATATCCTGCGGCTGAAAAGGAATCTTTTCATCATAATACAGCAGATAATCCCGGCAGATTTTTTCAAATACCAGTCCCATGTAATCAGGAAGACGGCTTTCCACTGCGGAAGTATAAACTCTTTCAAATCGATCAGAGACAATCGCTGCCATATTTTTCGGAACGAAGGAATACCAGAATCGGAAAAACAAATCCTCCAGCTCATAAACCGGACGTTTTGAATTACGGTTTGTAACCGGCGTCTCCCGTCTGACAATCCCCAATGTACTCAGATTCCCAATAAATTTGGCGCAAAGGCCGCTTTCCATACCAACGGCTGCTGCAATTTCGGTCAGCTTTGATTTCCCGGATGCAATCGCGGTAATAATCGCGTTATAAGTGGCAGGCTCCCGAAGCTCCTGCTTCAGCAGATTGGAAGGTTCCTCAAACAGCATAGAATTGTTATTAAACACTCCATCCAACAAATTTTCCCGGATCGTACGATCCGGAGAAAACTGCTCCAGATACAACGGCACCCCTCCGGTCACCCCATACATAATTGCCTTTTCCTCACAGGAATACGCAGGAAACCAGCGTCCGGTATCCAGATAATCAAATGGCAGTATTTTAAACTGACCAGTCCGGCGGCCATACAAAGGGCTCTGATAGCCCAACACCTGATTCTCCATAAAACTCATCGATGATCCGCAGAGAATCAGAAACAACCTTGTTTCTTTAAATTGATGATCCAGAAAATTCTGAAGGATCGATGAAATCGTCGGCTCCGTTTTCGCCAGATAAGGATATTCATCAATCACGAAAATCAGACGTTCCCGCATTGCCATTTCCCGAATTTTCAGAAATGCATCCGCAAAGCTCCTGAAAATAACGTTTTGTGTCGAATACTCTTTTCCTGACTCTGCGGACATAATGGCTCCGGACATTGCCTCCAGATTCATCTCACCTGAATTCTCCATTGCCGCAAAAAAAACAGTTCTTTTATCCTTACAAAATTCATTGATAAGAGTCGTTTTACCGACCCTTCGTCTTCCATAAACGATAGCCACCTCAAGTCTGTCGCTTTTATACATGGCATTCAGTCTTTTTAACTCTTTTTCTCTGCCAATAAACATACCATTCGACCTCCTTATCTGTCAGAACAGGCAGATACCGAACAAGGCCTCCCTCGTTTCGTCATTACGATATACTATATTATAACGACGAAAGTGAAGTAGTCAAGATGTATTCACAGGAATAATTGTTATTGAAAATGAGCAAACAGGAATCAGATGAACTTACTCCACGCCCCTGTGCACCAGCACACCCGTATAAGGGGAAACATGAAAACTTTCGCAGAACATTTTGCATTTACAGAGAAACAAAAAATAAATATTCCGATTGCAAAGGCGCAGGGTCTCATAATTTGCCTGTCCTTTAGAAAGAATCACCTCTGCTTCCTCCCAGATGGCTTTGGCCTGCGGGGACAGTTCCGGCAGCCAGGTTCCGGCAATTCCATTACCGTTATCATAGACCTCTGCTACCTTTTGCAGCCCTATCTCGAGGGCATCCTCCATCGTCACATCATTCGATACGGGATAGCCCTTTACCAGCACTTTCACCTGAAGCTGAGGGTAAGTTTCACGGATCACTTCCAGAAGCAGCTTGTCCAGAACGATCTCACCCGCATTGTCTGCCAGGAACAACAGATTCTGTTTGCTGCCAAGATCCCGTTTTAAACTTTCGTACTGCTCCCCCAGAATAAAATTCTGCTCTACATTCTTCAGCAATTCCTCCAGATGCGTCTCCTCTACCTGACGCATCGCAGAAAAGTCGATATAATTTCCCACCATAGAATACTGCATCGCCTTAAGCAGGGGATCTTCCGCGCTGTGGATCTGTTCACGGATTGCCTGCTCCTTTGTCAGCATAAGCTGATTAAAATAGGACTTTTCCCCGGAATAATCCTGCGTCTCACCAAACACTTCCGTATAGACCTTCATAATATCCCGCACCAGTACCGGCGCGCAGATCTCCGGCGAAGCCTTGGCTAACGTTTCAAACATTCTCTGCAAAAAAACAAGTTTCTGCTCTTCTTTTGCATTCTCCGGAAGCTCACGCATCTGTTTTTCCGCCAGGCATTGGATGCATTCTGACCGCAGTAATGTGCTCATAAAACTGTTCTCCTTAATCAAACGTAAATTCGTCAAAAATCAAATATTACCCGTTCAAAGCATAGACGCAAACCGGTCAGCGGTCAAATGTAAACCGGTCAAATTCAGCGGCAGCGCCTTCGCTTTCCGACAGGAATTCAAAATAAACCGCGTGTCGGCCGATCACACCGCAGGTGAGAGGCGCGGTCACAGGAGCAAATGTACCGGCTTTTTCTGCCGCGTCTGATACTCTGCAAGCCGCACGCACCGATTCCGGCGCGGAAAGCACGGCACAGATTTTTCCCCTGTGATCATCCAAGCGGATATTCACTGTGAACTTCGCTGATTCCGCTTTGCTTTCTGTACACGTTGCAGAATTTTTATCATTTTTTTCTTTCAGGCCAGAATCTTTCGTTTTACTATCCAATACCCGGATCCACGCCGTCACGCTCTTCGGCGAATTCTGACCGAACTGCAGATAGCGGTAACCCGCGGTAACACCGTTAGTAATGCCGACGATTGGCGCAGAGATGTCCGGATCTTTGCTGTAAACCGGTTTGATGTATGCTGCTGCCGGTCTGATGTGTTCCGCTTCCGGTCTGGTGTTTGCTGCCTCAGGTTTAATTTCCATCTTATCATTTTTTGCGTCAGCACACGGTTTCGAACCTGTCAATCGTTCCGACAGATGGCACGCATATCCGGCGGAAATCAGGCTGTAAGCATCCAGACCATTCACCTGTGCTCCCTGCGAGGTCATCTCGACCGGTTTTGACGCAACCGGCTCGCCATCCTCATAGGTAATCTCTCCGATGAAAATCTTTCCGTTTTTATCCATCGCAACGTCGATGGGCTCCAGCATTGCCTGTCTGGAAAATTCGTCCGTGCCCGTCTGGCGGTGATAAAACACATACCACTTCCCGTTGATCTCCATGATGCTGCCGTGGTTATTTCCCCAGCGGTAGGTCATTATGCCGGTTCCGTCCGGATTTTTCAGAATCTCACCGCCGTTGAAGCTGATATCGCCGCCCGGCAGAAAGCCATCCAGCGGCCTGTCGCTGTATTTATAGGACAAAAAGCCGTTGTTCTCGCCGTACACGCCAAGCTGCGGCACGGGCGTGGAATAACGCTTTGAATAGATGTATACGTATTTTCCAAACAGCTTTCGGGGGGAGGAGGCCTCAAAAAAAGCGTCCTCCGCGCCGAACTGTCCGTCACTCTCCTGTCCTGCATCGTCTTTTGATGCAGGATGCAGGCCACGCCCTTGCGCATCAGCGCAACTCTCAATGGCGTGGCTCTCCGTAATCCACGGTGCGAACGCGTGTTTCATCGGATGCGGATGCAGCGTCCCCGGGCGGATCGTCGCCATATCCTCATTCAGCTCCGCGCAGTAGCAGGCACAAAATCCCCAGTAGGCATAGACTCTCCCGTCATCATCCACAAGGATGCCGGGATCAAAGCCGAGGTCTGTCAGAACCGGATCGGTAAACGGGCCAATCGGACTTTTCGATCTGGACACAAAGATCTTCGAACCCTTATCCTCCGCAGAATACAGATAGTACGTATCGCCTTTTTTCACCACATCCGGCGCGTAGAGGACACTGCCGTTGCTTGATTCATAGCAGACACCGTCACACCGCCAGTCGGTCAGGTCATCCGTCGGCGCGCTCCAGACGACATAGTCCTTTCCGCAGTATTCTGTCTGCATCGTATCATGCGATCCGTAGACATAAATTCTCGTCTCTCCATTGTATTCAAACACACGCGGCTCCCCGTCCGGCACATGCTCCCAAAGGGGCATGTAGGGGTTCGCGCCCCGGATTGTTTTTTTCATAGCTTCCTCCACATGGTTCATCCATACCTGATTTTCATTCCGACCGTCTGCTGTCTACAGAAACTTCCGGAAAAACTCACACTGTGCGTCATTGCATTTCGCGGCAATCTCCAGCTTCATATTGCAATGGAAGACATGCCCCAGTTCATGGTCCTTGTCCCCGTAAAACTGAAACTCGCAGGGTACATTGCACTCCATAATCTTATTGAAAAGAAGCGGCGCCTGCGGCTTGAGAAAATCTCCGGTGCAGGTCATGAAATAGGTCGGCACATAATTCTCCGTGATGTAGTTCGGGACACAGATCTTTTCCAGATTTTCCTCTGTGGCTCCGTCCTCAAACAGATCCTCCATCAGCGCCATGGTCAGGCCGTCCATGCCCGCCTTTTCATCCATCCGGTAAGCACCGCAATTCAGAGCGATCGCTGTGGGACGGAATCCTTCCGGCACCGTAAACGGAAACTGCGCGGCATACTCCGGGTTCGTGCAGATAGCGGCGTAAAGACCGGTGCCATGTGCTCCTGCGGAATCACCTACCATGAACACATGCTCCGCGTCCATTCCATATTCTTCCGCATGAGAGAGCACCCAGTTCACCACCAGATTCGTGTCCTCCAGAGAAGCCGGAAACCTGAACTCCGGCGCGAGGCGGTAGGTAAAATTCACCACCGCAAAGCCTCTCTGGGCAAGGCTCATGCAGTAATACTGATACCGCTCCTTATCCCCGTACACCCAGCCGCCGCCGTGGACGCTGATGATCACCGGCAGGACTTCTCCCGCCTTTTCCTTGGGACGATAGACATCCAGCACCTGCCAGCCGGCATCTTCTCCATAACAGATGTCATCAAAGCGCTGTACATTTTCCGGCGTGGTCAGCCCCGCGTCCCGGATATCATCGCCCTTTTTAAACTCTCTTCTTACCGTATCACTTGCCTGTGACATAGCATTTCCTCCTTTTCTCCTGCGTCCGAATGCGCAGAAATCACATAAACTTATAAATATTTTATCATGAGACAGAAAATTTTACTACCATCTCAGCTGAAAATATGATACTTTAACTTCAGCGAAAGCGGTGTCTGTCCGGAAGCCGGATTTACATTTCAAGACCGACTTTCCGGCAGGATTTAATTCTTTTAATATGGGAGGACTACTCGAATGAATCGTGACGTGAAATCCATTGTCAGCCAGATGACTCTTGAAGAGAAAGCCGGCATGTGCTCCGGCGCGGACTTCTGGCATCTGAAAGGCGTTGAGCGCCTTGGCATTCCCAGTGTAATGGTGAGCGACGGCCCTCACGGTCTGCGCAAGCAGGATGAGAACGCGGATCACCTCGGCATCAACGAAAGCATTAAGGCTGTCTGCTTCCCCGCAGGGGTGCTGAGCGCCTGCTCATTTGACCGGCAGCTTCTGCACACCTTAGGCGACGCGATCGGCAAAGAAGCGCAGGCCAACGATCTCTCTGTTGTGCTGGGACCGGCAGTCAACATCAAGCGTTCCCCGCTCTGCGGACGCAATTTTGAATATTATTCGGAGGATCCGTATCTGGCCGGTGAGACGGCGGCCGCGTTTATCAATGGCGTGCAGGAGCATCATGTCGGGACCTCGATCAAGCATTTTGCGGCGAACAGCCAGGAGTTCAACCGCATGAGCGCTTCTTCCAATGTCGATGAGCGCACCCTGCGCGAGATCTATTTCCCGGCTTTCGAGACAGCCGTAAAAAAAGCGCAGCCTTACACGGTGATGTGCTCGTACAACCGCTTAAACGGCACCTATGCTTCCGAGCACCCGTGGCTGCTCACCGACGTACTGCGCAAAGAATGGGGCTTTGAGGGCTATGTGATGTCCGACTGGGGCGCCGTCAACGACCGTGTGCCGGGGCTGAAAGCCGGTCTGGATCTGGAGATGCCATCCTGCGGCGGCGCGTCAGATATCGAGATCGTGAAAGCGGTTCAGGACGGCACGCTGGATGAGGCCATTCTCGATCAGGCGGTGGAACGGATTCTGAAGATTCTGTTTGCCTATGCAGACAACCGTGAGGAACAGGAATTCACCATGGAGCAGGATCACGAACTCGCACGCCGCATCGCAACAGAGTCCATGGTGCTTCTGAAAAATGAGGACAATGTCCTTCCTTTAAAGGAATCAGAAAAGATCGCGTTCATCGGCGGCTTTGCTGAAAAGCCGCGCTTCCAGGGCGGCGGAAGCTCTCATATCAACTGTTTCCGCATCGACAGCATACTCGACGAGATAAAGGGCAATCCGATGATTTCCTATGCGAAGGGCTTTGCCGCTGACACCGATGTCTACGAGGAGGCTCTGGCGGCGGAAGCCATTAAAGCCGCGAAAGCCGCGGACAAGGCCGTTCTGTTTCTCGGTCTCCCGGACAGTTTTGAATCCGAGGGCTACGACCGCAGCCATATGCGTCTCCCCGACTGCCAGAACCGGCTGATGGAGGAAATCTTAAAGGTACAGAAAAACGTGATCGTCGTGCTCCACAACGGTTCTCCGGTCGAACTGCCCTGGGCAGATGATGTGAAGGGAATCCTGGAAGCCTACTTAGGCGGACAGGCAGTCGGCGGCGCAGTTTCCGACATTCTCTTCGGAAAGGTCAATCCCTCCGGCAAGCTGGCGGAGACCTTCCCTTACCGGCTGGAGGACAATCCCTCCTACCTCGCGTTCGGCGACCCGGTCAATGTCGACTACACCGAGGGCATCTACGTCGGCTACCGCTATTACGACGCGAAGCATATGGAAGTCGCTTATCCGTTCGGATACGGGCTTTCCTACACGACGTTTGCGTACAGCAATCTGCGCCTTGACAGGCAGGAAATGTCAGAAAAGGATACCGTCACGGTGTCCGTGGACATCACAAATACCGGCAGCCGTTTCGGAAAAGAAGCCGTACAGCTCTATGTTTCCGACAAGACAAATGCAGCCCGCCGTCCGCTTCGCGAGTTAAAAGGATATGAGAAAGTGGCTCTTGAACCAGGCGAGACAAAAACGGTCACGATGACCCTCGACTACCGCTCTCTTGCCTGGTACAGCACAGAGCTGCACGACTGGTACGCGGCATCCGGTGAATATGAAATCCTCATCGGGGCATCCTCCCGCGACCTTCGCCTGACGGAGACGCTTACCCTGAAAAACAGTACGCTGCTGCCTCTTACCGTAACGAAAAACACCACCATGGGCGAGCTCATAAAAGACCCGCGCACAGCGCCTTTCCTCAAAGAATGGCAGGCAAAGATGCTCTCTGTGTTTGCCGCCCCGGAGGATGCGTCAAAGGAGGAAGCATCCGCGTCAGAGGAAGCCATCTCCTCAGAGATGAACGATGCCATGATGATCTCCATGCCGCTGCGAAATCTGGTGACTTTCGGCACCTGCTCTACGGCGGAGTTGGAGAAGCTGGTGGAGGAACTGAACCGCCTGTAAGCTGATTTCGGTTTCCTGTGCTCTTATATTTATCCAGACTGTCTGTCCCGTGAGGATTCAGAGGTCGAGCCACAGTATATGATTGGTTTAAAAGACAGTGCGCCTTTGCGCTGTCTTTTGCTTTGTTCCGGACAGCCGCTGACTTTGTCGCAAGAGATTACACAAAATCTTCAACAATAATCTTTCTTAACACCTTGGCAGACAGACGAAAAAGTGATATGATTACGAAAATATGAAGCATTTGTAACATGTTAAACCAGTTTCAAACAGCCTCAGCCTGCTGTTTTGATTTCGGATATTTTAATTTCGGAGACCACAATGAACCATTTAGACAAACTGGAAGCGGAATCAATCTATATTATGCGCGAGGTTGCCGCGGAATGTGAAAAGCCGGTCATGCTGTACTCCATCGGCAAAGACTCCTCCGTGATGCTGCATCTTGCGCTCAAGGCTTTTTATCCGGAAAAGCCGCCTTTTCCGTTTTTACATGTAAATACCACCTGGAAATTCCACGAAATGATCGAATTTCGGGATAAGACAGCTGAAAAATACGGCATTGAGATGCTGGAATATATCAATCAGGAAGGGCTTGCGCAGGGGATCAATCCTTTTGACCACGGCGCGGCCTACACGGACATCATGAAGACACAGGCGCTTAAGCAGGCGCTCAACAAATACGGCTTTACCGCTGCTTTCGGAGGCGGACGGCGCGATGAGGAAAAGAGCCGTGCAAAAGAACGCATCTTCTCCTTCCGCAATGAGGACCATGTCTGGGATCCGAAAAATCAGCGTCCTGAGATGTGGAAGCTGTTCAATACCGAAATTAATAAAGGTGAGAGTATCCGTGTCTTCCCAATCTCAAACTGGACGGAAACGGATATCTGGAAGTATATCAAGCGGGAAAATATTGAGATCGTGCCTCTCTACTATGCAGCAGTCCGGCCGGTTGTTGAGCGTGACGGGAATCTGATCATGGTCGACGATGACCGTATGCGGCTGCTGCCCGGTGAGAAGCCCATGATGAAAAAAGTGCGTTTCCGCACGCTGGGCTGCTACCCGCTCTCCGGCGGCGTTGAATCCGAAGCGGATACGATCGACGGGATCATTGAGGAGACCTTAAGCGCTGTATCCTCAGAACGGACAAGCCGCGTGATCGATAAGGACGGCGGTGCGGCCAGCATGGAAAAACGGAAGCGGGAGGGCTATTTTTAATGGATTCCTTGTTAAAATTTATTACATGCGGAAGTGTGGACGACGGAAAATCCACTCTGATCGGACATATGCTCTATGACGCAAAACTTTTGTTCGCGGATCAGAAGGACGCGCTGGAACTCGATTCCAAAGTCGGCTCAAACGACGGCAACATTGATTACAGCCTTCTGCTGGACGGCCTGATGGCTGAGCGGGAACAGGGCATCACCATCGACGTGGCCTACCGCTACTTTACGACCGAACACCGCTCTTTCATTGTCGCGGACACGCCGGGCCATGAAGAGTATACGCGCAACATGGCGGTCGGTGCCTCCTTTGCCGACCTTGCAGTGATCCTGGTAGATGCCAGTCAGGGCGTCCTGACACAGACCCGGCGCCATACGCGGATCTGCTCGCTTATGGGCATCCGCCATGTTGTATTTGCCATCAACAAGATGGACCTGATCAATTACAGTCAGGAACGCTTTAAAAAGATTAAAAAAGAGATCCGCATTCTACTGGCTGAATTTGACTATCACAGCGTGCAGATCATCCCGGTTTCTGCGACCAACGGTGACAATATCACGAAAAAATCCCGGAAAATGCCCTGGTACAAGGGGCCGACGCTGCTGCATTATCTGGAGACGGTCGATGTCAGTGAAAAGCCGACTGACGCGGACTTTTCCATGCCGGTGCAGCGTGTCTGCCGGCCGAACCGCAGCTTCCGCGGTTTTCAGGGCGAGATTGAAAGCGGAAGCATCGCAGTCGGTGATACCGTTACCGTGCTTCCAAGCCATGAAACCTCTACCGTCAAATCCATTCTGGAGGGCGATCAGTCCGTCACGGAATCCGGCATTGGACATCCGGTCACGATTCAGCTTGACACGGAGATCGACGTATCCCGCGGCTGCGTACTCACAAAGAATCCGGATCTGCATGTAAATACCATGTTTTCCGCCACGCTTTTGTGGATGGACGACGCCAAGCTGGTGGAGGGGAAAAACTACCTGCTCAAATCCGGCACACAGAAAATCCCGGCCACGGTGCTCCGCATCCGCTACAAGATCGACGTCAATACCGGACGGGAGGTACCCGCCAAAGAAATCTTCAAAAATGAAATCACACAGTGCGACATTTCCGTATCGTCCAATCTGGTGTTTGATCTTTTTGAAAACAACAAAGCCCTGGGATCTCTGATCCTGATCGACCGTATCAGTCACGCGACTTCGGCCTGCGGTGTCATCACGCAGTCCATCAGCCGCAGCCGGGACCTCACCTGGCATACCATGGACATCACCAGAGAATTCCGCGAGCATCAGCTCGACCAGAAAGCCTGCACCATCTGGTTCACCGGCCTGTCCGGTTCCGGCAAATCCACTCTGGCCAACGCGCTGGAGAATCGTCTGGTCTCTCTGGGCAAGCATACCATGCTGCTCGACGGTGACAATGTCCGTCTCGGTCTGAATAAAAACCTCGGCTTTACCGAAGCGGACCGCATTGAGAACATCCGACGCATCGCCGAGGTCTCCAGGCTGATGAACGATGCCGGCCTCATCGTGCTTACCTCCTTTATCTCCCCCTTTGTCCGGGACCGGAGAAAGGCAAAAGAGATCATCGGGGAAAGTTTTGTCGAGATTTACGTGGACACTCCGATCGAGGAATGTGAGCGGCGTGATGTGAAAGGCCTGTACGCAGCCGCCCGCGAAGGAAGGATAGAAAACTTCACCGGCATTACAAGCCCTTATGAAAGGCCGCAGCATCCGGATGTCCGGATCGACACGACAAACCGTACTGTGGAAGAATGCGTGGACGTTCTTATGGAATATCTGAAGCCGCGATTATAATCCGTCCGAAAAGGCAAAGCCCTCACAGCTGTGAAATATACACAGCTGCGGGGGCTTCATTCGTTTCAGTAAAGTGCATTCTACGGCCGCAGTTCCATATCCACACGGATATCATTTCCGCATACACGCACAGTGGCATAGCTGCCGGTGATCATCGGCATCATCGGCGGCAGATGCCCCAGATCCACATCCATCACGACCGGCACCCCTTTTCGTCCGGCCACATCAAGCACTGCCTGATACCGATCCAGATTCATCATCGGTTCGAGGCCGTTCAAAGGCCGCCCGATCAGGAAGCCCTTCACATACCGGAACCATCCCGCATGCTCCATCTGCCACATCGCCCGACGAATCGCAAACACATTCAGATCACAGGCTTCCAGAAACCAGATGATCCCGTCTTCTTTATATTTTTCCAGAAAATCACCGGTCCGGTCATAGCACGTCCCCAACAGGTTCACCAGACAGTCCACGCAGCCGCCCAGCAGACGGCCTTCAAATACTGTCTCCGGAATTCTGGTGCCTGTTGTCATGGAAAAAGAACCGTCGGAAGCAGCCGCGGCACATTCCGTATCCGATCGGCCGTCAAAGAGTTTCAGCACCTTTTTCTCCGTCAGGTTGTACCCGGCAAGCGGATTTTCCTCATCCTTTTTTCCCTCAAGTTCCCACTTCGGATAGCCGCTCACGGTAAATGCCGGGCAGATATCCTGAGCGGCATTTCCTCTCTCCGGCTCCCGCGGTTCCAGATCCGTGTCAGAGGTTTTCCGCGCTCCCGTCAGCAGCGCGAACGCATCCTTCAGCGACTGATGCTGCGGTTTCATTCCAAAGGCCGCCGCATTCGGTCCATAAATGGAAGCGGTATCACAGATCGTCGCCAGCAGGTAAGTCATATTCGTATTGTCCGAAAAACCCATATACCATTTCGGATCTGCTTTCGCAATAGCATCCCAGTCCACATGATCCAGTATTTCACACATCAGCTCGCCGCCTCCGCAGGAAATCAGGCAGTCATTCTCCTTTGACAGATAATATTCCGTCAGCTCCCGCCCGCATTTTTCCGGCGTATTACTGATCCCGATCCCCTCTCCGGCATAGCAGTTCGGTCCCAGATCAAGCCGGTAGCCCTGGCGTTTCCACCGTTTCTGTGCATTTTCAAATGCGCTCCTGTATGGTTCTATATTGACTCCAAAGGACGGCGCCACAAATCCGATCATCCCGCCTTCTGCTAAAAATTTACCATATCTCATTTTCTGTGTCCTCCTGAAAGATCTGTCGTTCACGATGCATTTGGGATATTTTCCCTGACAGCATCATATTAGCACAGACACGCGCCTTATGTAAAATAGTTTCCTTTCTTTTTTCCGCCACTTTACGGATCATTCAAAATACAGTAAAATGCAGTTGCAGGTGAACGTTCCTCTGGCGAAAGTCAATAGGATGGCAGCTGCATTCTTTCAAAACAGCAGATAATTACGACAGGGAGGAACAGAACATATGAATGACGAACGAATCCGGCAGCAGTTTGGCTTCTGCCTCGAAATGGATAAGGAGAAAAACATCGGGCGGCAGACATACCTTGCCGATGGCAGGAGAAAGGAAAATGACGCGGAACATGCGTGGCACATGGCAGTCATGACACTGATTTTAAGTGAGTACGCCAATGAAGAAATAGATGTGCTGAAAACCATCAGCATGCTCCTGATTCACGACGTGGTAGAGATTGACGCGGGGGACACCTACGCCTATGATGAGGAAGGCAAAAAGACACAGCGGCAGCGTGAGCTTGCAGCAGCAGAGCGTCTCTTTGGCCTGCTCCCTCCCGATCAGGGCGCGAAAATGCGGGCGCTCTGGGACGAATTCGAAGCGGAAGAAACCGCCGAAGCAAAATTTGCCCGCACCATGGACAACATCCAGCCCGCCATGCTGAACGCCGCCGCAGGCGGAAAGGCCTGGAGTGAAAAAGGCGTACATCTGGGACAGATTCTGAACCGCAATAAAAACACCGCGAACGGCTCAGAAACGCTCTGGGCATATTCGCGGGAACATTTTATCCGTCCAAATGTGGAAGCCGGTAATATCCTGCCGGACGAGCCGACAGTCTGACCGCAAACGCCGGGCAGTCCCTCTTCGCCGGCTTTAATGGATCATGAAGGAGCGCCTGGCTCCGGCTTATTACGCTGCGTCTTCTGGAAGGCTTCCGGAGTGCGCCGCATGCTTTCCGCTCTGCGCCTTCTCCGGATACTGTCCTGCCGGGTACCAGAGGGAATCCAGATTTCTGCCGGAGAGGCGCTCGATTCCGCGCACTTCCTCCGCAAAATAGGCTTCCAGATACTCCCGCGTTTTCGGGAGCATTGCACTCTTATCTTCATCCGGCAGGAAACTCTCCTGACGCTTCCTGTCATAATAGCCTCTGAATTTTTTGTACGCATTCGGCAGCCAGTAGGGCAGAGCTGCAAACTCATAGAAGCCGTAGTGAAAGCCTTTGATGATCTGAAACCGCTTTGCAGCGCTGTCGGAAAACGCCCGCTCATTCCCTTCATTGGCCCGAATGGAATAATCAACGCTCTCATCCTCTCCAATGCCGATAAAATCAAACAGCTCCCGGCAGGCGGCTTTTTCATCCTGCACAAACTCTTCAAAAAAGACCAGACGGATATTCTCTTTCGGGAAAAAGTCAAGATATTCCTGAATACACGTAGAATAACAGCTCTGTGAAAACACCAGATATTTCAGACGTTTCCGCATGATCTGCCTTTCCTGCGCCGGATCGTCCAGAACCGAATGCACATAACGGTCAAACGCCTCCGCGTGGCCGTATTTCCGATCCTCCAAAACAGCGCCCTTCGGAAGAAATCCGCGCGCAAGGAAATACTTATATGAAGAATACGCACGATCCACCGGATTGCGCATCATAAATATCAGCTTTGTATCAGGTGAAAAATCACGGCAGATCTTTTTCGCGCATCCGGTAAACGTAAGCCCCGCGTTGATCTCCCCGCACCGACGCGTGTCGTCCGGCGCGATGTGGCCGTAATAGCGCCACTGATAATACCGCTGCCGTCCAATAAACCAGAGTCCCTGAACGCGATAGTACATCGGCTCCTTTACATCACGGCAAAGCACGACCTCCCTGTGCTGCTTCAAAATCTCAAAAAGCGTTGTCGTCCCGCACTTCTGAAACCCCATACAAAGGAACTCCGGATTCCGCCGCGGATGGCGTTTCCGTCCGCCCTGATTCCGGCAGTCTGACGAAACGTGCTTCTCATCACGCTTTTTCCCCTGCTCCTGATCACGTTTTTCTGAATTCTCTGAATTGCATTCCATGCGATCCATATCGTTCATAGCGGTTCCTCTGATTCCGGCAGGTAACTGTGGAAAGACTGCCTTCCTCTTATTTCTCATTGTCAGCAAACACGGCCGTCACAGTCAGGCCCAATATCCTGTTTTTAAAAGCGGATGTCACAGAAATGATTCCCACAGCATCATCAAGCCCAGGAGAAACAGCACGATCCCTGTCACGCGGTTCGTCGTCTTATCCTTCATATGATTCGAAGCCGCCGCCGCCGCAAGCGCAGACACAAGCGTAAACACAATGCAGAGCAGCAGGGCCGGAATGTAGTCTGTGACATTTCCAAAGTAAAAATGGGAAACCGCACCGGTAAACGCAATAAAAGTCATTACAAACACACTTGTCCCGACTGCTGTTTTCAGATCATAGCGAAGGATCGTCGTCAGGATAAAGAGCATCATCATCCCGCCTCCGAGCCCCATAAATCCGCAGTAAAATCCGATCACGACGCCACAGATCACCGAAAGTACCGGCCGGTATTTCTCAGGGATAAGAAGTCCCAGTTCCGCCTGTTTTGTCGCCGGAAAGAGGATAAAACGCAGACCCAGAAAAGTCGTAAATATAACGGAAAAACGCCCCATCTCCAGATCCGGCATATACTGCGAAAAATAACTTCCCAGAATGGTCATAAGAAGCACCGCAGCTACCATGATCGCTCCATGCTTCAGATCGAGGTTGTCATTCTTTTTATAAACAAAAGCGGAAAAAGCGGAAGCAAGCACATCCGAAGCGAGCCCGATCCCTACCGCCTCATACCACGGAACTCCCAGAAACGTCACCAGCATCGGAACGATCGCCGTCGTCGCCGACATTCCGGCAAAGCCGGTTCCCAATCCCGCCGCAATCCCGGCGGCTGCACAAACTGCAAGTAACCTGAACATAACCTTTTATCCTTCAAACGTAAGCCTGATAGCCATAGTAATACAAACACTCCGTAATAACAAGAAACAGAGCATTAAAAAAATATTAAATCTGAATAAAATCCAAATAAATTCAAAACAATCTCTTAACTTTTCCAACAGTTATTATAAGGTCCCCGTCTCTTTTGTCAAGCAAAAAAAATGTGTCCTTCCTGCGCCGTCCCGGAAATAAATCCCTGCTTCATGAATGGCATCCAAAAGAATCACCCCTTCATATGCAGATATTTCTCTCTTGTTGCCATCCCGCCGCGGATATGCCGCTCCAGCTTGTTCACATCCAGAACTTTTCGGACTTCCCGTGAAAGAGAAGGGCTGATCTCTTCGAGCCGGTCGACCATATCCTTATGTACCGTACTTTTGCTCACCCCATACTGCTTTGCCGCCTCCCTCACGGTTGCGCGGTTTTCAATAATATAGTCCGCAATGGTAAGAACCCTCTCTTCTATATACTCTTTCAAGAAAAAACCCCCGAAACGACTTTTTAAAGTCTATTCGGGGGAATGAAAAAACAGACCTCTTCCCGGATCTTAAACCTCTTCATTTTGAGAATACAGCAAAAATTTCCCATAAGAAAGCAGATGCTGTTTTCCCTCCTCGTCAAGCCCTTCCAGCAGTTCCAGCATGCTGTTCTGCTCATCCGAAAGAGTCGGATCCGCCTGATATCCGGCATCCTCAAAAAATTCCGAAAGCGTAATGCCAAAGCCGGCGCAAATCTTTTCCAACGTTTGAAGAGACGGCGTCCTGACTCCCATTACATATCTCGAAATGTTGACTGGCAATACGCCGGAAAGCTGTGAAAGGCGGTATTTTGTAAGATGATATGTATTTAAAAGTTCTTTGATTCTCGGACCTGTGTATCCGTCGATCGTTTTCTGCCGTTTTAAAACAGGCTGCTGTTTTTTCAGAGCAGTATTCTCACGGTCAGGCTCCGCCGGGCACTTCTTTTCCTTCATGCAGGCAATCCTCTCTTCCTTATTTCTTTATGTTATTTTAACTGTAATAAAGAAAATTGATTAGACTGCATTCCGGCTCATATATGTGACCATCTGGCTACTATTTTTCAAAAAAGAAAACTGTGCTATCTTCTGTCCGTACGCGGCTGCTTTGATGTAAATGAAAACATAAAACGGATCTCGAGCAGCCCATTCTCATTCATCGTAAACCCGGTGCTTTCCGCCCCGCGAATCAGTTCCGCAAAAATCTCCTTCATCTCTCCCGAATCAGATGGCAGAATCATCAGCCGATCTGCGCAAAGCTGTATTTTCCCAAAAGTCGGCTCTGTTTCCACCACAATATCCAAAGGCGCCGCTTCTGCGAACTCCAGAGCGCGCTGACTCAATATTTCAAACTCTTTCAGTCTTTCTCCATGGATGACCTGAAAATTATGTCTGCGATCCGTACCTGCCCTTTCTTCAATTTCCTGTGCTTTCAGGGCAGCTTCGCTTTCCTTTGAAATTCTCTCTTCATCCGTCAGTTCCATTCTCTCTTTCTCTGCCATCTGCTCTGCCCTTTCCCAGAGGGCTGCTTCCTCCGTATAAAACCTTTTTTCCATTCTCATATCCATTCTCCCTTTCCGCCGGCTCTGCATGTTTTGTATGCCGCAGGCTTACGTTTTATAGTCTATCAGAATCTGTTAAAATCCACAATCCTAATGTATGCCAAAAGCATACAGAAAACTGTTCAAAAGTTTACGGGGTACTGGTGATGAAATGAATCAGAACACAATAAGAAAAAAAATCGGTGAAGTAAGAAAAGACCGCGGCTGCAGCAGTGAAAAACAGGCGCTGCTCAGGAAATGATCCGGAATCGTCCGTCCCTGTTTCAGCGCCTGTCGTCTGGTTCACGCAGGCTGTCCCGGAAGATAGCTTCAGGCATTTCCCTGCTCTTTTTCTCCCCGCAGATAGGGAGATTCGTAAGCCTCCCGCATAAGCCGCAATCCCATAGACATGCCATACCCGAAAATTTCCTTATTCTGTAAATCTTCGGAAACAGAAAGAAGATCACAAAGCTGCTCTACCATATCGTACTCTTCTCTGCCAAGCCTCTCTTCCAGTTTTTTCATCAGGGCATCTATCTCCTGATTTGTCTGTTCGTATTCCGGGCCGGCCGGCACGATCTGCTCTCCCGGATAGATTTTGCCGTCAAAGAGCGCATCCATAATGCTCATCTTTTTCTCTCCTTTCGCATTTTTTCCATTTGTCCGAACGGTTCATCGGGATCAATCACAGGTCAAATATAGCACAACCCCTATCATTGTTCAAGCGTTTTTGTGATTTTCTCTTATTATCTGTGATGTATTTGTTCCATTTTCATCAAACCTTGCTCTCTTATCTGAGAACAGGGAAAAAATCACGTAAAATCCGTATAAATTTTCTCCAGGGTTCCAAAATATACTATTATTTTTTCCATTTTGTGTTAAAATAAGAAAAAATAATCTGCCGCATAAAACAGGAACCGTTCAAACAGGCAGCAGAAGAATACTTCAGGAGGAAAAATCAACATGCCAGCAATCTATGCCCACGACCGATTTGGTACGGACGTCCGGGAGCACATGAATGAGACCCTGAACAGCCTTACAAATCGTTTCGATCAGGCCTACCGGGAAGGGCTGCAGGGACCGGATATTTTCTTTTTTATCACCCGTGGAATCATAACCGGGTACAGCGCTATGGTGTTCATCTCCATGAGACTGATGCGGCTCCTTTTTTCCGCCATGCACTGACTGTCGTCCGCAAATACGGCCGCGACAGCCGTCAGTACGCCTATATTCTGGGCTACATCTGCCATTTCACGCTGGACAGTGAATGCCACCCTTATATCGAAAAACAAATTGAGCGAAGCGGCGTTGCGCATCTGGAGATTGAGGCCGAGTTTGAAAAATACCTGCTCCGTGAAGATAAAGAAGATCCGGTCGGTTTCCGCTCCGCAGATCTTGTTTTTACAGACGCGGACACAGCGTCTGCCATCGCGCCGTTTTTCCCTTCAATGGATGCGGACAAAGTGCGTTCCTCTCTTCGGAGCATGCGTTTTGTAAAAAAACTCTTCCGGGCGCCAAACCCGGTAAAGCAGGGTGCGATTAATTCCATCATGAAGCTCATCGGACAATATCATGAAATGAACGGTCTGATGAACCAGCGAAAGGACAACCCGCTCTGTGAAGACAGCAGCCAGACGCTGCGCGATCTGTATGAAAACGCAGTTCCCCTTGCTGCGTCACTGCAGGAACAGTTCGATGAATGCCTGCACACCGGGAAAAAACTGCCCGAGCGTTTCCACCGGAATTTTGAATGAGAATGAGGATATAAACGATGAACAATAATTATAACAGCGGCAATAACAATAATCGGCTGACACGGCTTGAAATTTACTGGATTCTCTATGATGTAGGCAATTCCGCCTTCGTCCTGCTTGTCGCGACGATCGTGCCAATCTATTTTTACTATCTGGCAGGTGAGGCAGGCATCAGTGAGGTGAATTATCTGGCCTTCTGGGGCTATGCGGCCTCCGTTGCCACCGTAGTGGTGGCTTTGATCGGTCCGGTGCTCGGCAGTATCGCGGACCGGCAAAATTATAAAAAGCCTCTGTTTACGGTCTGTATGATGGTCGGCGTCATTGGCTGTGCCGCGCTCTCCGTTCCCTCCTCGTGGATTGTCTTTCTCGCCGTTTTCGTGATCGCAAAAATCGGTTTCAACGCCAGCCTGATTTTCTACGATTCCATGCTCACAGATGTTACAACGGAAGACCGGCTCGATACAGTCTCCTCGAACGGCTATGCCTGGGGCTACATCGGAAGCTGTATTCCGTTCATCATCTCGCTCGTATTTGTACTGTTCTACGATGCGATCGGCATCTCATTCCGGATGGCAATGACCATCGCTTTTGTCCTGAATGCCGCCTGGTGGCTGCTCGTCACACTGCCGCTTCTGAAAAATTACAGGCAGACGCATTTCGTCTCCGAAACACAGACCGGCAGTCTCTCAAGGCTTGGCCATACCTTTCTGGAAATTTTCAGGCAAAAAAATATATTTTATTATCTGCTCGCGTTCTTCTTTTTCATCGATGGCGTATATACCATCATCGACATGGCGACCGCTTATGGCAAAGCGCTCGGGCTCGATACCACCGGTCTACTTCTGGCGCTTCTCGTAACTCAGATCGTCGCTTTTCCATTTGCTCTGCTGTTCGGAAATCTCTCCAAAAAATTCCGCACCGACCAGCTCATTCAGTTTTGTATCGGAGCCTACACGTGTATCGCGCTCTTTGCGATTCAGCTGGACAAGCAGTGGGAATTCTGGCTGCTTGCGGTCTGTGTCGGTATGTTTCAGGGCGCTATTCAGGCTCTCTCCCGTTCCTATTTTGCAAAAATCATTCCGCCGGAAAAATCCGGAGAATATTTCGGTATCTATGACATTTTCGGTAAAGGAGCTTCTTTTATGGGTACCTTCCTTGTAGGCATCGTTGCTCAGCTTTCCGGGAACACCAACGCAGGGGTCTCCGTGCTGGCCGTTCTCTTCCTCATTGGATTTGTTCTGTTTGGCAAAGCTGCAAAGATGAACCGGTGAGCAGCACCATGCCAAACTGGCTGAACAATCAGCGCCATCAAACCGAACACCAAAAACCAAAAACCTGTAATTGGCTTTTATGTTGTTCAAAATAGATTCTCAGTTTGCTTTTCGTCATCACTGGTTATCCTTCTTTCGTCTCAGAGCTTTCAGCAAGTCTTTCCTCGGCTCCGTCCCGGACGGAATGTTTTTCAGTCCCGGCATATGCCGCTGCAGCATCATCAAAGCCAAAATAACTGTAAGAATCCCCGCTTCATTCCCATAACAATAAAATGCCGGCAGGATAAACGCAGCGGGTATCAAAACAGCCCCAATCGGCAGATAATGACTAATTAATACCCCAATCAGTCCAATTATGCAGGCAAGCAATCCATAACCGAAAGAAATACTAACCAGCGCAGCACAGGTACAGGCAACCCCTTTTCCTCCCCTGAACCGATGCCAGGCGGGGAAATTATGGCCCAGCACCGCCCCGAGTCCCGCATATGCAGCCGCAGTCGCTCCAAGATCTGAAAAAAGTATCATTCGGCAAAGCAGACACGGTACAAATGTCTTAAGCAAATCTCCTGCCAATACCGCCATACCATATTTTACTCCGTATTGATTCACGATATTTGCCATTCCCGGATTACCGGTTCCTATATCAAAAACACTATTTCCGGAAATCCGTCTCGAGACAACCTCCGCTGTCAGGAAATTACCAAACACATATCCAAGCAACAGGCTTATGAATCTGCTCATTATGCATCACTGTCCTTTTTAAATCTTAAAAATAATATCATTCTTGCCATCCATCCTGCAATCTGCTACACTGTCTATCAGGACCTCGGAAGGCGAAAGCAGATATGAATTATAAAGAATACATTTGGAACAAGGTACACAGCCTGTACTATCAGTATGATATGAACTGCGCACGGACAACGCTGACATGCCTGTCGGAACTGTATAATTTTCCGGTCAGTGAGGATGTTTACACTGCAGCTATTGGAATGCATGGTGCCGGTGGTTACAGAGCACAGTGCGGTCTGATCGAAGGTGCGCTGATGTTTATCGGCCTGTACTTTTCCGCAGCGCACATGAGTGAAAAGAAAATTGTATCTATCTGCTATCAGTACGCCAGGGAATTTGAAACAACATTCGGTTCACTAATAAGCCTTTATTTCAAGGGCTCCCGGCGATCGAGAGATTTCATAATCCTGCATATTTCTTCCTGTCTCTGAACCAAAATGGTTCAAAATTGGTTCAGGATTGGTTCAGACAGCCGTGCAGCCTGCCATTCATGATTCCAGTGGCTTTTCCTCTACAAAAGCAGCGTCCTCTTCCGTTTTCAATAACCCTCGAAGCCAATTATATAGTTCCTCTGTCTCAGCCAACGCCTTTTTCACATGATACTCTTCGATGCAAAGCTCCTGTGAATATCAAATCTTTACCCCATATGGTGTTAGATCATCACACATTTCCATGTATCTGGAATCAATTTCTACATATTCCTGAAGCATTTCCGCCAACAGTCCAAGATCATGTGTCTTTTTTATCGTCACACCGTAGGAAAACAAAACCCCTTTTAACAGTTTCTCTATTGACTGCTGGCAATGGTAACATATAATTTCCAGTGGTTTAGGATACATATTATCGTACAAATGCTTCGCTGTAAGGAAATCCATCTCCGCAAAGTCAAAGCATTCCTTTATTCTCCATAAAGTAAGATTCCCTCCTGTTTCACAATTTTCTCAAGCGTATTGCTCTGAGCTCTTCGGTCAAATGATGATTCATAACCAACAACGATATCTACCGGGCGCTTTCTTACTCCTCTCAGCGATTTATATGCTCTTTGTGATAACTCAATTTTATCACCAGCATCATCAGGAACTACTACATAGAAATCATAGTCACTGTCATCATTATAAGTATCTTTCGCAAATGAACCAAATAAATAAACTCTTATCGGTCTCACTGTAGAACAAATCCGCTCTTTAATCGCATTTATTTCATTATTAACCATTCACATTCACACCCTTTCTGTAATCTATCGGGTTCCTATTCACCATTTGCCTTGCAGAAACAATCCTGTATCTGAGATTACATACAAATACGCCGCTTTCTATGCCTTGATTCTAGCACAAAAAGCGGCGTATCACAACACCATTAAAAATTCTCACTCATTCTCCATCTGCCTCACCATCACCTTCTTTCTTTTTCTTCTTAAACTTGCGCTCCTTCATCTTCTCCTGCAGGTTCCCGAACTCGCGTTGCTTCAATTCCCTGGTTACATCCGTATAAATATCCATAGTAGTCTCTACATTTGCTGCCATAGTTCTGTTCCTCCTTCTTTGAATTGAATATGAATTTGTGCTATCGTTGCCGTGCTACTTTTTTGAACCATCTTTTCCTTTCAGCGTCTCCTTGAGGATCACCTCAACAATCACAATCAATATGTCCTCCATAGGCACCTCCTTCATAAAAGATAAGAGCAGCCGAACGCAATCAGCTGCTCTTTCATGGTTATAATATACAACTGTATTTTCTGATTTCTTCATCCGGCTTTGTACCAGAGTTCTTCATCTGAACCGTCTACTTCTATTGTGATATATCCACCCTCAACATCCGGATAATACAAAAGAGAATAACCCATAGCATACATGGCATCATATCGATAGCCGCCAGCTGCATAACCAGTGGTTTCATAAACATACTCGTCCAAGAGAACATCAAAGCAGACATCTCCCTCATCGAAGAATATTCCAGTTTTTTCTGCTTCAGCTTCGCTATAGTAATGCCGCAGCCGATATCAATCCCGACAATGTTCGGCAGTACAATATCGTTTTACCGTCATAGTTAAACCAATCGGCCCAACCTTACCCGGATGTACATCTGGCATCAGGCGGATAGCACTTTCTTCCGCTCCCTTCTGGTCACAGATCAGCTTCACCTGTGCCAGTGCATAATCCTCTACATTATCCGTAAATATTTTTGCTTTCGTATAACGACCTTCTATATTTTTCATCTGATATCTTCCTTTTCTTGCGGCTGATACTTGATCCTCATTCAGCCGGATTGATTGCTGTGATCATCTCCACAGACGAAGAAAGGCCCGAACACAATGGTTCAGGCCCTTCCATTTCTACATCATAATATGCTTCATTTTTCCTTAAATCTCCGTAACTCTGCAGAAATCTTTTGAAAAATGGTTCAAAATTGGTTCAAAATCTTGTTTTTTGGTTCAGAGAATATGCC
This sequence comes from Clostridiales bacterium, assembly GCA_020860715.1. Taxonomy (GTDB): domain Bacteria; phylum Bacillota; class Clostridia; order Lachnospirales; family Lachnospiraceae; genus Choladousia. The sequence continues at coordinate 28,759 of JAJBTU010000010.1, forward strand.
GCAAACCCGCATAAATGCTGGATTCTTTTAATTCGTGCTTCTCATCGTCGGGAATAATAAAACATCTCTTATCGCAGGAGAGTCGGTCAGCAGCATCACCATGCGGTCAATGCCAAAACCGATGCCTCCTGTCGGCGGCATACCAAGTTCCAGGGCATACATGAAATCCTCGTCGGTCGTATTCGCCTCTTCATTGCCGAGGGCGAGCAGCTCTTCCTGCGCCTTGAAACGCTCACGCTGGTCGATCGGATCATTCAGCTCTGAATATGCGTTTGCCATCTCCCACCCATTCATAAAGAACTCAAAGCGCTCTACATAGTCCGGATTTTCCGGTTTTTTCTTGGTAAGCGGTGAAATCTCAATCGGGTGATCCATCACGAAAGTCGGCTGTATCAGATGTTCTTCGACAAACTCCTCAAAGAACAGGTTCAGGATGTCTCCCTTCTTATGGTGCTTTTCGTAGGCAATGTGATGTTCTTCCGCTGCCGCCCGCGCTTCCTCTGTCGTATGGATCTCATTGAAATCCACGCCGGAATATTTCTTTACCGCGTCAACCATGGTGATCCGCTCAAACGGCTTTCCGAGATCCATCTCGATGCCATTGTAAGTAATTGTAGTCGTACCGAGAACTTCCTGCGCTACCTGACGATACAGTTTTTCCGTCAGATCCATCATGCCGTGATAATCGGTATAGGCCTGATAGAGTTCCATCAGAGTGAATTCCGGATTGTGGCGGGTATCCAGCCCTTCATTGCGGAACACACGGCCGATCTCGTACACACGCTCCATACCGCCGACAATCAGACGCTTCAGATACAGTTCCAGAGAAATACGAAGTTTGACATCCTCGTCCAGCGCATTGTAGTGCGTCGTAAAGGGACGGGCAGCCGCACCGCCTGCATTCGCTACCAGCATCGGTGTCTCCACCTCAAGGAATCCCTCTCCGTCAAGGTAACGGCGGATGGCGCTGATGATTTTCGAGCGTTTTACAAAGGTATCTTTCACTTCCTGATTCATGATCAGATCTACGTAACGCTGGCGATAGCGCATATCCGTATTCGTCAGTCCATGGTATTTTTCCGGAAGAATCTGGAGGCTCTTGGAGAGCAGCACCACCTTCGTGGCATGAATCGAGGTCTCACCGGTCTTCGTGCGGAATACGGTGCCTTCTATACCGACAATGTCGCCGATGTCCATCTTTTTAAATGCCTTATATTCATCCTCACCAATGGCATCTCGGGCTACATAGGCCTGGATGCTTCCCTGAAGATCCTGCACATTGCAGAATGATGCCTTGCCCATGACACGCTTTGACATCATACGTCCGGCTACGCTGACAGTTTTGGATTCGAACTGTTCAAAATTGTCCCTGATCTCCATGCTGTGATTCGTCACATCGTATTTCCGGATCAGAAACGGGTCGTCTCCGCTTTCGCGAAGCTGCTGTAATTTGTCGCGGCGAACTTTCAAAAGCTGCTTTGTGTCCACCGGCTGCTCCGTCTTTTTGTTCTGCTGGTTCTGTCGATTCTGCTGTGTCTGCTCTTCTGCCAACTCTCTCACTCCTTCTTCCGCAAACATTTCCTGCTTCTGTCTTACTTTCTGCAGGCTTTCCCTGCTCATAACTTTCAAAATATCACGGTATCATCTTATGCCGTACGCTCTATACTGAGAATTTTGTACTCCGACGTCCCGGCCTGCGTCTCTACGGAAATCTCCTCACCCACACTGTGCCCGATCAGCGCCTTGCCGACCGGAGACTCATTGGAAATCTTCCCATGAAGGCTGTCCGCTTCGGAGGAACCTACGATGCTGTACTCCACTTCCTCCTCAAACTCCTCATCATACAGACGCACCGTACATCCGACATTGATTTTGCCGGAGTCGATGTCATCGTCCACGACCACCTCCGCGTTTTTCAGCAACTTGCCGATCTCCTCAATCCGCGCCTCGATGTCGCGCTGCTCATCCATCGCCGCATCATACTCGGCGTTTTCCGAGATATCGCCCTGCTCTCTGGCTTCCTTGATCTTCTCTGCAACTGCTTTTCTGCGAACCACCTTCAGCTCATGCAGCTCATCTTCGAGTTTCTGCAGTCCCGCATACGTCATGAGATTCTTTTTTTCTTCCATTTGATCTTTCACTCCTATCCACACCTTGTCTGTGCTGTCAGTCTTCTTATCTGTCTGTCCATTATCTGCAGTTATCCAAATAGCAGCCAATTATAATGGATACTATTTTTTCTCAAAATCAGTGTGCCATACTGTAAATCTCTCAATCATACGGCACACTGATCTGATTCGGTTTCACTATGACAAGCGCGGGCATTCCTATAGAATGCCTGCGCTTAACAATTACTGTATTCTAACGGATTGTATGCCGTTTGTCAAGAAAATATAAGGCTTTCCCCTGTAAAATTATCAGAGAAATTATAAGAGTTCTGGCAATAAACCGTTTTGCTTTTTCACAGGGTACCAAACGTCTCCTCAATCAGTGTCTCCAGTTCTGAAAGCGTCTCCACCCTGTTCACAGCCGCCCGAAATCGGGAGGAATTGGGAAAACCGGCCGTATACCAGGAAATATGCGCACGCATCTCACGAATACCGGTGTATTCCCCTTTATATTCTGCCTGCATACGTGCATGCCGCAGCATCATGGTCTTTACCTCATCGAACGACGGCGGCGGGAGCAATGTCCCGTCTTTTAAATACGCCTTTATCTGCCGGAACAGCCACGGATTCCCCTTTGCCGCCCGGGCAACCATCACCCCGTCACAGCCTGTTTCTTCCAGCATGCGTTTTGCTGCCTGCGGAGAATCTACATCGCCATTTCCGATCACGGGAATACGAACCGCCTCTTTGACCTGACGAATAATATCCCAATCCGCCTTTCCCGTATAAAACTGTTCTCTTGTACGTCCATGCACCGCAACCGCCGCCGCGCCGGCGTTTTCAGCGATCCGCGCGATCTCCACCGCGTTTACCTCATCCCCGGAAAAACCTTTGCGGATTTTCACCGTCACCGGCTTATGGATCGCACGCACGGTTTTCGTGATGATTTCCTCCACAAGTTTCGGTTCCCGCATCAGCGCGGAGCCCTCACCGTTTCTCGTCACCTTCGGCACCGGGCAGCCCAGATTAAAATCAAGAATATCAAACGGTCTCCCCTCTATGGCCGCCGCCATCTCGCTGATGATGTCCGGATCCGATCCAAACAGCTGCAGAGATACCGGCCGTTCCTCCGGCAGCGTCGCCATCAGCGTTTCCGTATTTTTATTCTTATAATAAATCGCTTTCGCGCTCACCATCTCCGTACAGACGAGGCCTGCTCCCTGTTCATGGCAAAGCAAACGAAAAGGCAGGTCGGATACCCCTGCCATCGGTGCAAGTATGATATTATTTTCGAGCGTTACATTTCCGATCTTCATGGCTGTCTCCCTGCAGAATTGATACGAATGCTCATTCGTGCCCATACGGCGTACAGAGCCGCCCCGAATCCTGCCTGCGGACGTTTCATCGCAGGCTCTCAGGATCAATCTTTCCGGTCAGTACTTTGTAGTACAGTTCCAGTGATCGCAGCAGATCCTCTTTTTCCCGCCGGATTTCCCTGATTTTCAGGGCACTGCCGATATCGTCGTAAGAAAAATCATCCTCCCGGGCTTCCGTCTGGAACTGCAGATTCCCGTTTCCATCAAATTCAAGCAGTAATACTCCTCCAACGTCCTCCGTATAAAGGACGCACATTACCTGCAGTTCTTCTTTGATCTGCTCCGGGAGATTATCAAACACTTCATTTAAATAATATTTTTGTTCGTAGGCACTTGCCCCGCAAAGAACGACAGTGGAAGAGCCGCCGCCGTCATTTTTACATGTACTCATTTAGATCGCTTCCATTTCTGTCCTTAACTCTTTTGTATTATATATTTTATAATCCGAGCGGCAAAACCGGATTTGCGGATTGTTTCGCTCTCCCATACTTCACGCCTACACGTATCCGTATATTCCCCTCACGGATACCTCGCCCGCGAAGACTGTTTCCTCGGTCCCATCCTCCCGGCGCACCCGCAGCTCGCCCATCGGATTAATCCCCTCTGATATTCCCTCGAACTCATTCCCCGGAGAGAGCACACGAACCCGTCCGCCTTTTCCGACCAGAAGAGCATTGTATTCCTCCATCAGAAGAGTAAAATCCTGCGTTTTCATAAAGAGGCCGTAATATCGTTCAAATGCTTTCATACAGGCCGCAATCAGTCTTGCGCGATCGGGTTTCCTGCCCATCAATGTATGCAGGGAAACCGCCGTTTCCTGCAGTTCCGGCGGGAACGTTTCAATCCCGGTATTGATGCCGATGCCGATCACAACATAATTGATAAAGTCTACCTCGCAGCTCATCTCAGTAAGGATGCCGCAGATCTTCCTGCCCTGTGAGACCACGTCATTCGGCCACTTGATGCCGATCGCAGCCGATGTAACCTCACGGCAGGCCGCGGCCACCGTCATGCCCATCACAAGAGTCAGCATCGGCGCCCGGTCCGGATGCAGACGCGTTCCCGGCCGCAGGACCAGGCTCATCGCAATCGCGGTGCCCGTCGGTGTCATCCACGCGCGCCCGCGCCTTCCCTTGCCCTGTGTCTGCTCCTCTGCAACGACCAGTGTGCCTTCCGGCGCTCCCTGTTCCGCCAGGCGCTTTGCCTCATTGTTGGTCGAGTCGACAGAATCAAAATATCGGACCGGGCGGGCTGCCCAGTCCGTATCCAGCCGGCTTGTGATCTCTTCCGCAGTAATCCGATCCGGCCGTCCGGTAATCCGATAGCCTTTGCCTGTCACGGATTCAATCTCATACCCTTCTTCTTTTAACTGGTTGATCACCTTCCACACCGCAGTACGGGATACACCAAGCCGGTCACAGAGCGCCTGCCCGGACACATACCCGTCGCTTTGGGTCAGCATGGTCAAAATCTCTGTTTTCACATTATCACCTTATATCATAAAGTATACCACCGAGAGGAACTGTGCGATCAGCAGCAGTAGGAAGAGCACCCCGGGTGCAGTCTTTTTTCGCACGAACGATATAAGCAGCAGTGAAAGATTCATCAGAGCCCCAAACATCTGAATAAAATTCAGCATCCAGTTTTTCTGAAGAATGCCGCTCGCGAACAGAAAGCAAAGCACAATTACAATCAGCGCGGTAAGGCTGCAGAAAAACTCAATTTTGCGGATATCCGCTTCTTTCACATTCATGCCCGCGCGCCCCTGGCTCTTTCCCATTGCACACCTCTCAGATCATTGTCGCCGCGATCACAGCCTTGATCGTATGCATGCGGTTTTCCGCCTCATCGAATACAACAGACTGCGGCGATTCAAAGACCTCATCCGTCACTTCCATCGCGGTCAGCCCGAATTTCTCATGCACCTGACGGCCGATGCCGGTCTCCAGATCATGGAACGCCGGCAGGCAGTGCATGAAGATGGCGTCCTTTTTCGCATAAGACATGACCTTATCATTCACCTGATACGGGAGAAGCGCATCAATACGCTCTGCCCAGACTTCATCCGGCTCCCCCATCGATACCCATACATCCGTGTAGATGACGTCGGCATCCTTTGCGCCCTGCTCCACCGAATCCGTCAGCGTAATGGAACCGCCGCTCTCCTTCGCGTATTCCTCACACTGCGCCACAAGCGCTTCGTCCGGGAAATACGCCTTCGACGTGCAGGCGGTAAAATGCATGCCCATCTTTGTGCAGGCAATCATCAGGGAATTTCCCATATTGTAACGTGCATCGCCAAAATAGGCCAGCTTTTTGCCTTTCAGGTCTCCCAAATGTTCCCGAATCGTCAGCAGGTCCGCCAGCATCTGTGTCGGATGGTATTCATTCGTCAGGCCGTTCCAGACCGGAACGCCGGCATATTTCGCCAGTTCTTCCACAATTGACTGTCCAAATCCGCGGTACTCGATGCCGTCATACATGCGTCCGAGAACCCGTGCCGTGTCGCGGATGCTCTCCTTTTTCCCAATCTGCGACCCGGAGGGATCCAGATAAGTCACATGCGCGCCAAGATCGTGGGATGCCACCTCAAACGAACAGCGGGTGCGGGTGCTCGTCTTTTCAAAGATCAGGGCGATATTTTTCCCGGCGAGCGGCTGTTCCAGCACCCCCGCCTTTTTCTTTGCCTTCAGATCAGCCGCGAGATCCAGCAGATACGTGATCTCATCCGGCGTAAAATCCTTCAGGGTCAAAAAACTTCTTCCTTTTAAATTCATTGCTGTATTCTCCGTCCTTCCTCAGTCCTTCGCCACTTCTGCCACGGCTTTTACCAGCCCTGCCACATTCTGCAGTTCAGACGGAATGATGATCTTCGTGGACTGGCCGTCCGCTACCTTTTCCAGCGTCTCAAAACTCTTCAGCGTCAGAACTGCCTGGTCAGCCTCCGCGTCGCGGATCAACTTAATGCCCTCGGCCTTCGCCTGGTTTACCTTCAGGATCGCTTCCGCCTCACCTTCCGCCTCACGGATCATCTTCTCCTTCTGCGCCTCCGCGTGGAGGATCGCCGCCTGCTTCTCGGCCTCCGCATCCAGAATTGCGGACTGTTTATTTCCTTCTGCCACAAGGATGGAAGACTTCTTCTCACCCTCCGCCCTTAAGATTGCCTCACGGCGCTCACGCTCCGCCTTCATCTGCTTCTCCATCGCGTCAATGATCTGCGACGGCGGCAGAATGTTCTTCAGCTCAACGCGGTTCACCTTGATGCCCCACGGGTCGGTCGCCACGTCCAGCGTTGCGCGCATCTTGGTGTTGATGACCTCGCGCGAGGTGAGCGTCTGGTCAAGCTCCATATCGCCAATGATGTTTCGCAGCGTCGTCGCGGTCAGGTTCTCAATCGCCATGATCGGATTCTCCACACCGTAGGCGAACAGCTTCGGGTCAGTGATCTGGAAAAACACGACCGTATCGATCTGCATGGTAACATTATCCTTGGTGATCACCGGCTGCGGATCAAAATCCACGACCTGCTCTTTTAAATTCACTCGTCTCGCCACACGTTCTATAAACGGTACTTTAAAATGCAGGCCGACATCCCAGGTCGCCTGATAGCCGCCAAGTCTCTCAACAACAAATGCCTGCGCCTGCGGCACGATTTTAACACAGGACGCGATGACCAGCAGCGCCAGAATGATCACAATGATAACAAGTACGAACATAACTCAAACCTCCTTTACGATCAGCTTTACACCGCTGATCTCTTTGATTTCTACATTTTTTCCTTTTTCAATACTTCCTGACGGTTCCCCGGTCCTGGCCGTCCAGTATTGTCCGTGCACCTGAACCTGCCCGGTCGCGGCCAGATCATCTACGCGCTCTGTGACGACCGCCGTCTCCCCGACCAGACTCTGCGCGTTCGTCTTCGTCCGGCCCCGGTTCAGCCAGCGGGCCGCCGCCGGCCGCGTAAATACAAGGAGCAGTACCGACACCACACAGAACGCCGTGATCTGCGCTGTCATATCCATCTGAAGAATCGCAAGGATAAACGCTACAAGAGCGCCCCCGGCGAACCAGATGGTCGTAAGCCCCAGCGTGACAGCCTCAATGGCCAGCAGCACCACCAGCAGGGCAAGCCAGAAGAAAGCCTGCGTTCCGAATCCCACAACTCCTGCCATAACCTGCATCCTCCCTTGTTCTGATGCCGAATCCCGCCTTCGGCATAATTGACACGTTTCTGCTTACATGGTAATAGATTTGCCGCAAAATTTCAAGGAAAATTACACTGGAAAACCTTAACTAATTCTGAATCCTGTCCGGCGCCGCTCTCTGACACAGGATGCCCCGGCCGGGTCACTCATCCCGGCATCACAAACTGGCTGTTGTACAGTTCCGCGTAGAAGCCGCCCTTTTCCAGAAGTTCCCGGTGCGTCCCCTGCTCAATAATATGGCCGTCTTTCATCACCAGAATAACGTCCGCGTTCTGAATCGTGGAGAGGCGGTGCGCCACGATAAAGCTGGTGCGCCCCTGCATCATGGTCTGGAATGCCTGCTGGATGCGGATTTCTGTGCGCGTGTCGATGGAAGAAGTCGCCTCATCCAGGATCAGCATCGGCGGCAGGGTGAGCATCACGCGTGCGATGCAGAGCAGCTGCTTCTGCCCCTGAGAGAGGTTTCCGCCGTTTTCTCCGATCATCGTGTCATAGCCCTGCGGGAGACGGCGGATAAAGCTGTGCGCATGGGATTCCTTTGCAGCCCGGATGATCTCCTCCTCCGTCGCGTCCGGCCGTCCCATGGCTATATTTTCCCGGATAGTTCCGGCGCGCAGCCAGGTATCCTGCAGTACCATACCGTAGGCACTTCGCAGGTCGCTCCTTTTTAAGCTGCGGATGTCCTTTCCTTCTATTGAAATACTGCCGCCGTCCACATCGTAAAAACGCATCAGCAGATTGATCATGGTCGTCTTTCCGCACCCCGTCGGACCAACGATCGCGATGCGCTGTCCCGGGCGGACGGAAAGATTGAAGTCCTCGATCAGCGGGCGCTCCTTTGTATAAGAGAATCCTACATGCGAAAGCGTGACCGCGCCGGGATTCGCAGGAAGCGCGGTATCGCTCTCCGGGTCTGGAACCTCTGCTTCTGCATCGATCAGTTCAAATACCCGCCCCGCGCACGCAAGCGCGTTCTGCAGTTCCGTCACCACGCCGGAAATCTCATTGAACGGCTTGGTATACTGATTCGCGTAGGACAAAAACGCGGAAAGCTGCCCGACTGTCATCAGCCCTTTTACCACGGAAAAAGCGCCTGTCAGACCGACCGAAGTGTACACCAGGCTGTTGACAAAACGCGTGCATGGATTTGTCAGCGAGGAGAAAAAGATCGCCCGCAGGGAATATTTCGAGAGACGTTTGTTCACCTTGTCAAACTGTTCCTGCACATGCGCCTCCTGCCCGTACGCCTGCACCACTTTCTGGTTGCCGATCATCTCATCAATCAGCGCCGTCTGCTCGCCGCGCGTCTCAGACTGCTTCCGGAACATCGAGTACGTCCGCTTCGCAATGAAATTGGCTACCAGCAGCGAAACCGGCGTCAGGATCACCACAACCAGCGTGATGCCCGCATTCACGGAAAGCATGAACACCAGCGTCCCCAGAATCGTCACCACGCCGGTAAACAGCTGTGTAAAGCCCATCAAAAGGCCGTCAGAGAACTGGTCAACATCCGCGATCACACGGCTGACCGTCTCGCCGGACGAATGCGTGTCCAGGTACTGCAGGGGCAGAATCTCAATTTTCCGGAACGCCTGTTCACGCACCTCACTGGAGACGCGGTAAACGATCCGGTTGTTAAAAAGGTTCATCAGCCACTGTGCCAGCGCCGTGACGAAAATTGCCGCGGCCATTTTCTTCATAATGGCGAAAATTGCCGCAAAATCTACGTTGTCCGGGCCGATCACCAGGTCGACCACCTGACCGGTCAGCACCGGCAGATATAACGTCAGTACGACAGAGATAACCGCCATGATCAGCGAAAGCAGCACCAGCACACCGTGAGGCCGGATGCACACAAGTACCCGTTTCAGAATCCCTGACTGTCCGCTTTTCTTCTTCATGCCAGCACCTCCCTTCCGGCACCCTGTCCCGATAACACAGGGCTTCCTTCCGTCTTCGGGAACTGCGCGTAATGCGTCTCCTGGTAGACCTTACAGGTCTTAAGCAATTCTTCGTGCGTGCCGATACCGGCCACTCTGCCATCCTCCAGCACGATGATCTGATCTGCGTGCGCGATGGAGGAGGTGCGCTGCGATACGATAAAGACCGTCATTGCCCCATTTCTCATATTCAGTTTCCGGATGGCCCTGCGCAGCCGCGCATCGGTCGCAAAATCCAGTGCAGAAGCGCTGTCGTCCAGAATCAGGATTTCCGGATGACGCACCAGAGCGCGGGCAATCGTCAGCCTCTGCTTCTGGCCGCCTGAGAAATTGCGCCCCTCCTGCTCCACCGGAGCGTCAAGACCCGCAAGAAGTACCGCATCTGTATCTTTCGATAATGTTCCGTTTGCCGTTTTTACCTCGTCCGCGTGAGCCAGCACAACATCCTCAGCCTGTGCCGCACGGATCGCCTCAAGCATGTCCTCCTCCGTTGCGTCCTCATTGCCCCACAGCAGATTGCTGCGAATCGTTCCTTTAAATAAGACCGGTTTCTGCATCACGATTCCGACCTTAGCTCTCAGCTCTTCCGGCTCATAGTCACGCACATCCCGTCCATTGACTGACACGCTGCCGCCGGTCACATCGTAAAAGCGCGGAATCAGGCTGACCAGCGAGGTTTTCCCGGATCCGGTGCCGCCGATGATACCGATCGTCTCACCGCGTTTTGCCGTAAAGGTCAGATCTTCCAGTGCGTCGGCACCCGCGCCGCGGTAGCAGAATGTGACATGGTCAAAGGAGACGGCCAAATCGGCGTCTGTTTCGGCGTCTGTTTTCATCTGATTCAATCTATTTCCCATCCCTGCTGCGGAATCGGCACGCGCGGTTTTCCCCGTCCGAAGGACGAGGGAGCCACCCGGCGAGGGCTTTGCCGCACCTGCCAGGTCGCGTGCCGCATTCGAAAATTGCTCCGCAATTGGCGGCACGCTTCCAGTCGGCACCTCCAGCACCGTCTGGATGCGGTTTCCGCAGGCAATGGCCTTAGTCACGGTAATGATCAGGTTCGCCAGCTTCACCAGCTCGACCAGAATCTGCGACATATAATTGACCAGCGCCACCACACTGCCCTGCGTGATCGCACCAGAATCTACACGCTGCGCGCCGACATACAAAAGCGCAATCAGTCCGACATTAACGACCACATAGGTCATCGGGTTCATCAGCGCCGAAATGCGTCCGGACAAAAGCTGCACCTTTACCAGCATGTCATTGCTCTCATCAAAGTCCTTGATCTCCTGCGGCTCCCGGCAGAATGCGCGGATCACGCGCACGCCGAGCAGATTTTCCCGTGTCAGACGCACGACCCTGTCCAGACGTTCCTGCACACGGCGGTACAGCGGAATGCTGATCAGCATGATGCCAAACACGATCACGCAAAGTACCGGAATCACCACCACAAACACCAGCGCCGCTTTCACATCAATCGTGAACGCCATGATCATCGCGCCGAACACGATAAACGGAGAACGCATAAACAGGCGCAAAAACAGGTTGACCCCGGACTGCACCTGGTTGATATCGCTGGTCATCCGCGTGATCAGCGTCGAAGTGCCAATCTCATCCATCTCCGTAAACGAAAGCGCCTGCACATGCGCAAACAATACCTCGCGCAGCTTTTCTGAAAATCCGACCGCCGCTTTTGCAGAAAAATACTGCGCCGTGACCGAGCAGGCCAGCCCGATCACACCGAGAGCGACCATCAGGGCACACATGCGCAGAATATACGCGGTATCCTGATTTTTGATGCCCACATCGATGATCCTCGCCATCACCAGCGGCACCAGAAGTTCAAAAGACGCCTCCAGCAGCTTAAAAAGAGGCGCGCAGACTGCTTCCTTCCGGTAAGCCTTCAGATATTTTAAAAGTTTCCACATAATTCACATCTCCCGCATCCCCTGCCGGCTGCCGTTGCCGGCCCGGCAGTCAGATTTTGTCTGTTGCTTTCGTCACTGTTCCGTTTGATCCTGCCATCCCTTGCACACATCGATCCAGGTGCTGCTTCCGGAAAACCGTTCCAGTTCTTCCACTGTCACCTCAATGGCACTGTTGCTGCTGCCCGCGGCCGGAAATACCGTATCAAACCGTTTCAAAGACACATCCAGATAGATTTCCACCCCGTCTTTCACGCCAAACGGGCAGACACCGCCGATGGCGTGTCCGATCAGTTCGGTCACCTGCTCCCCATGGAGCATCTTTGCCTTCGTATGAAAATACTGCTTGTATCTGCTGTTGTCGACCTTCGCGTCGCCCGCGGCAACGATCAGAACCGCATGAGCACCGCCCTGCGCGCAGCGCATCGAAATGGGCGGTGCGACCTGCCGCTGAGCAAAGCGAGGGGGCACTTCCTTTTCACCGCCCTGCGCTTCTATATCCTTATCCCCAACAGCGTCCGGCACCAGAAATGATAACGTCTTCGCAATCCGCGCAGGCTCACAGCCGACCGCCTGCGCCGCCAGCTCCACGGTCGCGCTTGACACCGGAAATTCCAGGATCCGGTCCTGCGCATTCCATTTTTTCAGATACTCTCTTACGATCTCAATCGCCATAGTCTTTTGTCTTCCTCCTCAATGGCAGCGAAACGCAAGGCAATCTTTGCATCGCAACTACATTCCGCTGCTCTTTATGTCATGAAAAAACCTTTTATAGCACCGGACATTATACCATGCTTTTCCATTCCCGTCATTACTAAAGTGAAAAAGCAGGGGGCAAAACGCTCTCCCCCTGCTTTTCATAGCAAAAACTCTGCACTTATTATTCAGTCTACTGCTCATAATACGCTTTCTTCAGCACTTCCAGCGTATTCGTGAAGTTCTCGTTGATCGGATAAGACTCACTGAGATAGGTCTGCTCGTAGTAAAAATTGATCTCATTTCCCGTCTCGCGTATCTCCTCAAAGGAAAGCGACTTCAGATCCTTCACGTACGCCTCGACCAGCTCCGGCAGCATGGAGACCGGAACATTAATATCAATATCTTTCACCTCCTCGGTATAATACCAGGAATCTCCGTTCTCATCCACTATGCTGACAACACTGTCCTCTGCCTCTGTATCCTCTGTCTCGTCCGGCTCTGCCTCATCCAATTCAGTCAGGCTTTCTGATTCCACATTGACAGCATCCTCCGGAAGTTCACTTTCCGCATTGGCATCCTCTGCATCTTCCGCATCCATGTTCTCTGCATCCGCGTCTTCCGTATCTTCATCCGGTTCCCCGAACAACGTCTCTTCATCGTAGCCATAGAACCAGGCGTAGACGTCCGTGACCTTACTCATGATTCCCTCGTCCCATGTACAGATTGGATAGTACAGGGAAAGAAATTCCTCATCCTGAAGCAGTTCGTCCATTACCTCATTAAAGCGCTCCGTGTTTACCCGATAGCAGCGGTACGCTTCTTTTCCATTTTTCAGATGGAATTTGAAGTAAACATACGAGTACTCCTGACCGAGATCCTCATCCGCACCATGCCCTTTCTCAACCTCCGCCGCTTCCGACGCAAGCTGATAGATGGAATCAAAGTCCTCCCACTCGATTGCATCCAGCCGTTCGGTCATGTTTCTGGAATAAGCAATCCCGCCTTCCTCATCATACACAATGTATGTGCCGAAATAGTTAGACACGGACATGGTTTCCAGATCCTCCGCCGCAGGCAGGTAGGAATTAAACCCGCTCACATCAAACCGGAACGCGAAGAAGATGGCGCAGGCAATCACAGCGCCGATGGCAAACGGCCTTTTGTGGGCAAGTACCTGCCGGATATCCACGCGGTAGATGAATTCGATCACCATACAGGAGAGGGCGCCGAACAGCAGGATAAAGAGCAGTTCAAACGCGACAGACTCCATCAGCTGATTGGCGATCAGTCCTGCCACCAGGGAGACCGGTACCATCACCAGAATCTTGATCAAAGGCTCCAGCGGCGAAAATGCCAGCGCCCGTCCGCCTGCTTCGGTTTTGCGCACACGGTAAAGAGCCAGAGCAATCAGTGTCAGCACTGCCGCGATCGCGACCAGCTGACAGAGATCCCCGATGCCCGGAACCTGTCCGGTCGCTCCTACTGTCCCGCTGTGTTTCCTGCCCGTGGCATACATGCACCATGCCCACGGCGAGGTCCACTTCATCTGAACATAGAATGTAGAATCCGTATAATCTGCGATCCTTGTATTCCAGAATACCTCCTGAAAGCTCTCCACGATCAGCCTCATGATCGGCAGATAAGCGCCAAACATCCCGATGCCCAGCACCGTCGTCAGGAAATTTCCGGTCAGCATCATGGCCACCAGCGTCATGGCGTAGCTGCAGAGGAAAAACAGGATTCCCTGCACGCTTGCCAGCAGGATTTCCAGCACCACCTTCAGCGTTGCCGCCTGATAAAACAGCCCCACCAGAATGACCAGCATCTGGCTGATCAGGTAGGAAAACACAAAGCTCAGCACACTGCTCACATATTTGCTGCCAAAAAGATTCTCACGCTTCAAAGCGAGGCTGTGATAAAAATCCTGTTTTGTCTGCGAATGGATGTAGGCAAACGCAGCCAGTGCGCAAAGAATGCCCGCGCACAGGATCACAAACGTATTCTCTATGTGTCCCAGGCCGACCGTTCTGGCATATTCCTCCGCCGCGCTGTAGGTCGCCACTCCATAGCGCACCTGCTCATTCTGGCGGATTGCCATCACCATCAGCGTCCGAAACGGAAATGTAAGCACGAACACCACCATCTGCACGGCCAGCAGCCAGTTCATCTGGCGCATTTCCGCGCGCACCAGCTTAGAAAACGAGATTTTTGATGTCATATCCGGCCACCTCCGTTTCACTGATAAAAATTTCCTCCAGGGTCAGCGGCAGAATCTCTGAAAACAGAGGCTGCCGGGCTCGAATCTTCCGGTCAATTTCATCGTAGCTGCCGCGCACCACGATCGTAAGCAGCGACCCGCGCTTCTCTTTCTGCAGCACATCCAGCTCGGCCAGCAGTGCTGCTTCCTCTGTCTCATCCGGAATCACGCACTGGATCTTATGAATGCCCAGCTTCATCTCATCGAGGTCCTTCGCAAACAGGATGCCTCCCTTATGAAGCAGCCCGACAAAATCACAGATATCCTCAATCTCCCGCAGGCTGTGCGAGGCGATCACCGGCGTAAATTTCCGATTCAGGATCTCTGCGGCGAACAGGCTCTTGACCGTCTGCCGCATCACAGGATCCAACCCGTCAAACGTCTCATCGCAGAGCAGATAATCCGTATTCGCACAGATGCCGAGCAGCACGGATACCTGCTTTTTCATTCCCTTGGAAAACGTCGACAGCTTGCGTTTCGGATCCAGGTCAAATTTCTCCAGAAGATCATCAAACCGCTCCGCGTCGAATTTCGGATAAACCACCCGGTAATAATCCCGCATCACATCCGCGGTAGCATTGGAAAAAAACATTGCCGTATCCGGGATAAAACAGATCCGGCTCTTCGCCTGTACGCTCTCCCACACCGGAACATCATCGACCAGCACCTGCCCCTCTTCCGGCTTCAGCACCCCGGCGATCACGCGCAGCAGCGTGCTCTTGCCCGCTCCGTTCGTGCCCACCAGACCGAAAATGCAGTTCTCCGCAATCTCGGCGTCCACACCACCGAGCGCAACGATATCGTCAAACCGCTTTGTTACCTGTTCAATTCGTATCATACCCGCTCCCCTCCTCATAATATTCTCTGGCCTTTTCCAGAAAATCTTCACGCGCGATGTCCAGTTCCTTCCCCTTCTGCACCAGTTCGTTCAGGGATTGGAACACGCTCTCCTGCTTTTTCTGTTTCATCAAAGCGCCGTTGCCCGACACAAAATTTCCCCGGCCTTTGACCGGATAGATATAGCCCTGCTGCTCCAGCATGCTATAGGCCTTCTGTATCGTGTTGGGATTGATGGAGAGCTCCATCGCGAGGGAGCGCACCGACGGCATCTGACTGTCCGGCTCCAGTACGCCGTTCACGATCAGAGTCTCAAACCGTTCCGCGATCTGTTCATAGATCGGTTTGCGATTCTGCAGGTCAATACCAATCATAGCTTCCCACCTCTTCTCCTGTCCGTCATAACACTCCGGCGGCCTCACAGGGAATCTCATCCGCCGAAAAGTGTACTAACATCACTAGTACACTTGAACCATATCACAGAGAAAAAAACACGTCAACCATGTTAAGGAAATCATAAGAAAAATAAGAAAAAGTGCAGAAAAAAAGAGCCCTGATCCTTTTCAATCAGGGTTCTTTTTCATCATGGACCTGAAGGGATTCGAACCCTCGACCTCTCGGATGCGAACCGAACGCTCTCCCAACTGAGCTACAAGCCCATATCATGTTATAATACTTCTGCTGCAATACACCCCGGCAGCATATATCTGACGGCTGTATTACCGATGGAAGTAAGGAGGCTCGAACTCCTGACCTCTCGCGTGTGAGGCGAACGCTCATCCCAGCTGAGCTATACTTCCCTAAAACCTGTCGATCTGTCGAACAGAACTCATTATACACGTTTTTCACAAAATTACAAGAGGAAATTTCATTTCATTCACAATGTCCCTTACAATGGCTGCAGTCGCCGCCGCACTGTAGGGATTTCCCCGCCTTTTTGTCTTTCACCATGCTCCGGATGATGAGAGCCACAATCACAACTAAAATTCCGCCTACCAGAATTGTTCCCATATTTCAAATCCTTTCTCTTACTCACTGTTTTTTAAGCAGCCGTCACCTGCAGCGACATGCGAAATAAGCACGTATGTCCGGGCTTCGTTTTTTAGACGGAGCCCGGACCAAAAAGCCGTTACATGCGTATCATCAGATCGTCGCTCCTGCTCCGGCTCCGACTTTTGCAGGCTCCTTATTCGGATCCCGGCGGAGCAGCATATACAGGAAGAGCACGACGATAACAATCGCCACAATCGTGAAGACGCCAAAGCCGCATTCTCCGGTCGCCAGACCGGCCAGCTGATATACCACCAGAGATACCAGATACGCAAAGCCGCACTGATAACCGATCGCGAACCAGAACCATTTGGTATTGTTCATCTCCCGCTTGATCGCGCCCATCGCCGCGAAGCACGGTGCGCACAGCAGGTTGAACAGCAGGAAGGAAAATCCGGCTGCAATCGAAGAACCTCCCGAAGTAAACGCGGCTCCCATATTCTGCCATACAGTGCCTTCACCGCCGGCATAGAGGATGCCCATCGTACCTACAATGTTTTCCTTTGCCACGAGGCCGGTGATGGAAGCCACTGCCGCCTGCCAGTTGCCCCAGCCCTGCGGGATAAAGATCCAGGCGATTGCGCCGCCGATCGCAGCCAGAATGCTGTGGTCTATCTCGTCTTCCGCCAGCATGCGGAACCCGTCTTCCGTGAATCCAAAGTAAGTCGTAAACCAGATCACAATCGTAGAAAGCAGGATGATCGTACCGGCTTTCTTAATGAACGACCAGCCGCGCTCCCACATGCTGCGGAGCACCGCACTGACCTTCGGCCAATGATATGCCGGAAGTTCCATGACGAACGGAGCCGGATCGCCGGCGAACATCTTTGTCTTTTTCAGAATGATACCGGAGCAGATGACAGCCGCCACACCAATGAAGTAAGCCGCGGTAGCTACCAGCGGATTGCCGCCCAGAAGTGCGCCCGCTACCATCGCAATGAACGGAACCTTTGCGCCGCAGGGGATGAACGTTGTCGTCATAATCGTCATCCGGCGGTCTTTTTCATTCTCTATCGTCCTGCTTGCCATAACACCCGGAACACCGCAGCCCATGCTGACCAGCATCGGGATGAAGGATTTTCCGGAAAGACCGAATCTGCGGAAAATGCGGTCCAGGATGAACGCGATACGCGCCATATAGCCGCAGTACTCAAGGAACGCCAGCAGAATGAACAGCACCAGCATCTGCGGAACGAAGCCAAGCACCGCGCCGATACCTGCCACAATACCGTCAAGGATCAGTCCGGAGAGCCAGTCTGCACAGTGCAGCGCGTTCAGTGCGTTTTCAAAGAGCATCGGAATACTCGGGATGTAGATACCGTAGTCGCCCATCTCCGGAGCGGTATATTCATACGCTGCATACACCTCTGCCGCCGCGGTCAGATCCTCGTAGGAGGCTTCCGCGTCCGAGACTTCCAGTGTCTCTTCATCTTCTACAGTATACTCCGCAACGGTGTCCCCGTCAAACATGGCGATCAGTTCGTCCAGTGCACTCGCTGCCGCGTCCGCATCGTACTCTTCCGACTCTTCGTCGAGTGCTTCCGCGATCGCGTCCACATCCATGCCCTGTTCTGACGCATAGTCGATAAATCCGGTCACGGCCTCAGCCGCCTGCGCGTACTCTTCATCCGCTTCCGTCCACGCCGATGTGCCGATTCCAAAAAGATGGAAACCGTCGCCGAAAAGGTTGTCGTTCGTCCAGTCGGTCGCCGCCGCGCCGATGGTCGACATTGCGATATAGTAAACAAGGAACATCACGAGCGCGAAGATCGGCAGAGCCAGGATCCGGTTGGTCACGATCCGGTCGATCTTATCCGAAGTCGTCAGCTTCTCTTTCGCCGCCACCTTCTTTACGCAGGAATCAATAATGGAGGAGATATAAGCATAACGCTCGCTTGTAATAATACTCTCCGTGTCGTCGTCATACGCATCCTCAAGCGCTTTGATTTCCGCCGAAACATTCGGAGCGCTCTTCATCTGCTCCGCGATCTTGTCATCTTTCTCCAGCAGCTTGATCGCAAAGAAGCGCTTCTGCGCATCCGCAACGCTGCCGCCGAGTTTATCCTCGACCTTCTCAATCGCGTCTTCTACCTCATCGGAAAACTTATGTACACGGCTCACCGCTTTTTTTGAATTGGCAGCGGCTACCGCTTTTCCCGAAAGTTCGTCAATGCCGGTGCCCTTCATGGCAGAGATCTCCACTACATCGCAGCCCAGACTCTTCGCAAGTGCTTTGGTATTGATCTTATCGCCGCTCTTTTCCACCAGATCCATCATATTGACAGCGAGAACCACCGGGATGCCAAGTTCAATCACCTGTGTGGTCAGATACAGATTTCGCTCAATGTTTGTGCCGTCGATGATGTTAATAATCGCGTCCGGATGTTCATTAATAATGAAATTTCTCGCTACAACTTCTTCCAGCGTGTAGGGGGAGAGGGAATAGATTCCCGGAAGATCCATGATCTCCACGTCCTTCTGCCCTTTCAGCTTTCCGCCTTTTTTCTCGACGGTCACGCCCGGCCAGTTGCCGACATACTGATTGGAACCCGTCAGCGCGTTAAACAGGGTAGTCTTACCGCAGTTCGGGTTGCCCGCAAGTGCAATTTTAATCGACATTTCATTCTCCTTCTTTCCTGATTGATAAAACCAGTTTCTGTTTGAATATTCTATCAGAAGTTTTATGCTTCTGATAAAAGTCCGGCATTGCTAACTCCCTTGTAAAAAAATAAGCGTTCTGTGATCCTTTGCACAGGCATTTCAGGAAACCTGAATCATCTGCGCGTCTTCCTTGCGAAGGGACAGCTCATATCCCCGCACCGTAACCTCAACCGGATCCCCCAGCGGCGCAACCTTGCGGACAAATATCTCTACGCCCTTTGTAATGCCCATGTCCATGATCCGCCTCTTGATCGGACCATCACCGGTAAGTTTCTGGACCGTTACGGTCTCCCCTACCGCTGCGTCTCTCAATGTTTTCATAATGTCCTCCTTTTTCTCTTCCGGGCAATCTTCCGTCACACACCCTGCAAATGACACGGCAGCAGCAAAACCTGCGCGTCGGAATGCGTAAGTACAAATACACCGGACCGGATATGTTACACCAGAATATGGTTGGCCATCTCTTTGCCGATGGCGACACGGGAGTTCTTGATATTCACAATCAGGTTCCCGCTGGCCTCGGAAATGACAGTGACCACACTTCCCACGACAAATCCCAGTTCTTCCAGGAAAAGTCTGGTCTCCTCTTTTCCGCCGATTCTCCTGATAATGTTCTCTTCTCCGGTCGTTGCCATGCTAAGCGGCATATCATCGTCCCCTTTCCGGCGTCTGTGGCGTCCTCCATCATAACGGTTCCTTGCTTTCACGGTTTCCATTTTAAAGAATAAATCCGCCGCAGGTGCGCTCACAAAACAGGCCTTGTTTCTTTTGTCAACCTTAAGTTAGTATACTCTAACGTATTGCGTACGTCAAGCTGTTTTTTTGCACAAAATCTGTCTTCTGTGCAGGGATTTTGCAGGGATTTTTGCAGGTTTTTCTTTACGCTTTCCGGATTTAATGGTATACTATGCAAAAATATCACAACATGTTTATAATCTCTGTATTGTGAGGTATGGAAATGAGTGCAACAAATGAATCTGCAGAAAACTATCTGGAAACCATTCTGATACTGAGTGAACGCCTGCCTGTGGTTCGCTCGGTTGATGTCGCCACAGAACTTGGCTTTAAAAAATCCAGCGTCAGCATTGCAATGAAGAACCTGCGCATGAAGAATCATATTACGGTCACTGACGCCGGCTATATCTATCTGACCGAGTCCGGCAAGGCCATCGCCGATGAGATCTATGAGCGGCATAAGTGGATTTCCTCCTGGCTGATCTCCCTGGGAGTCGGTGAAAAGACCGCGACTGAGGATGCCTGCAAGATCGAGCATGTGATCAGCCGTGAGAGCTTTGACGCGATCCGCGCACATATTCATCTGGCTTCTTCCGACAATGCACAGGCGTAAAAGTTCTGTCCTGTTTTCAGCCGGTCTGCCCGATCATGGCAGGCCGGCTGTTTTCATCAGCCTTTTTTCATATTTCACAATCCCGGCTCATATCCTTTCAAAAATGAAATTCGCGGTTTTCTTTTTCTTCCGCAGGGAGTCTCATGAATTCAACTGTCTCTTTTCCGGCACTCTCCGAAGATGACTCTGATATCATCGTCCGCACCGTCTCTTCGGATGTCTCTCTCCCATTTTCAGGCAGCCGCATCCAGCCGGTCAATGCGCAATATACGATTTTCTATGCTCCTCTTTCTGAACAGCTCGCTACCGTAGAGGAAGTGGGCTATTCCTCCGTTCCAAAACTGTTCACAGAAATAAATGCCGTAAGCCTTGAAGCCGCGGGCATCCTGTCCGTGCGAATCCAGCCGTATCTGGAATTGTCCGGGGAAGGCATACTTGTGGGGTTTCTTGACTCAGGCATTGATTATACACTCCCGGCTTTCCGAAAGGAAGACGGTACGACACGCATCGTAAGGTTCTGGGATCAGAGCGACACCCGCGGAACGCCGCCGGAAGGCATCCTTTACGGTTCCGAGTATACAGAAGAAGACATCAACCGGGCGCTCTTTTCCGTTACAGGCGCAGAAAGTGCGGATCATCCCGCTTCAAATGATACCGTACCCCCGCCTGTTCCCCGCGCAGATGCCGCCGGCCACGGCACCGCCGCTGCCGGAATTGCCTGCGGCAGTGCGGACGCAGGGGAAGGATTCACCGGGGCCGCGCCCGGAAGCGCCATCGCTTTCGTGCGGTTAAAGCCCGCAAAGCAGTATCTTCGCGACTATTTTCGCATTCCGGACAATGCCGCCGCATATCAGGAAAACGATCTGATGGTCGGCGTACGCTATCTTCTCGACTGTGCAAAGCAGCTTCAGATGCCGCTCGTGATCTGCCTCTCCCTCGGCACCAGCCAGGGCGGGCACACCGGAGACACTCCGCTCGAAAATGTTCTGGAGGCCGCATCCGCATTGCCCGGTGTCTGCGCCGTTGCCGGAACCGGAAACGAGACAGGACTCGCCCATCATATTTCCGGAACACTGCCGCCTTCCGGATCCGGAGAAGCGGTGGAGGCAGAACTTCTTGTGGATCAGGAAACAGACGGGTTTTCCATTGAATTCTGGACGGATCCGTCCGTACTCTGTGCGCTTGGCTTCACTTCCCCGCTCGGCGAGACTTTTTCACCCGTTCTTCCCGGCTTTCTGCCTGCTGCGCCACTGTCCCAAAATGGCGGTAACGGCCTGTCTGCGGGTTCCGGCGGGGAAATGTTTCCAAAAGCCGGCGCAACAAGAGAATTCTCCTTCCTGCTGGAACGCAGCCGGATCCTCCTTACGGGAGCCGTTACGGAAGCTCCCTTTCTCTCGCGTGTCGTGCTCCTTCGCTTTCTGGATCCGACACCCGGCGTCTGGAAGATCCGCATAGTCCCCGCCGGGCTGGTTCCCGGAGATTCTTCTGTATCTGATTCTTCTGCGGATCACAGTGTCCCGGACTCCGGCGTATTTCATATGTGGCTTCCCATCAGCGGCCTTGTATCTTCGGGCATCCGTTTCTCCTCCCCGGATCCGGATACGACGCTGGTCATTCCTTCCTGTGCGCCTTCCGTTCTTTCCGTCGGAACATGGAACGCCTATGACGGCAGTCTTTATCCGTATTCCGGCCGCGGCTACACCCGCAGCGGCCTGATCAAGCCGGATTTCGTCTCCCCCGGTGTGCGCCTGACCTGTCCGGCCGCCAACGGAACCTATTCTTCCCTTACCGGTTCCTGCGCAGCCTCCGCTCTTGCCGCCGGAGCAGCCGCTCTGCTGCTGGAGAGCGGTCTTATGCAGGAACCTCCCCGGTATTTTTCCGCGGAAGAATTAAAAGCTCTCTTTTTACAGGGAGCAGAACCGATGCGTGCTATGCCGCTGCCGAACCGGGAATGGGGCTATGGCGTGATGAACGTCTATCGTATTTTTGAATCATTTCGGGAAGCATAAACAGGACTCTGGCCATCTTTTTTCTGTCACATCCGCGATTCTGAAACATATGATACACTGTAAATCAATCTTCGGAGGACTACGAAATGAGTGATTTGGCAGCTACCAACTGCGGATGTGGATGTGACGGCGGAAATTCCATTCTGTGGATTCTCATCCTTCTGATTCTTTTTAACGGAAACGGATGCGGCAGCTCCTTCGGTACGGATAACACCTGTCTCTGGGCGATCATCCTTCTGTGCTGCTGCGGCGGCGGCTCTCTTTGCGGCGGAGGCTGCGGCTGCTGACAGCCGCGTTTTCGCGAAAATGCAAAAGGCCGGCAGCGGAAATCCCACTGCCGGCCTGTAATTCATACCGATCATTCTTCTATTGACAATGTGGTCAGATAATCATCCAGAGCAGCCGTATCTACCGTATAAGTCGGAAGTTCCACCGTCGTCGTCTCTTCCGTCGTACCGGTATAATTGTAAACTGAAAATCCTACCCACGCAACCACCAGAACGGCCAGCACCACTCCCGCCGCTTTCATCAGCATCCACTGGCGCTTTTCTTTCCTGATAATCTTCGCACGGTTCTTCTTTTCTTCCTTATAACGATCCACCTTTTCCTGGCTCATAACGCGTCTCTCCTTTAACAGTGTTCTCCGTACCGACAAGGCCGCCTCTTACAAATAAAAACGTCCCTCGCATGCGTCCGGCGGCAAATACTCTGCTGCCGCACATCTTTTTTAAGTATACACGATTTCGGAGAAAGTGCAACCATTTTTTTGTGTCACGCACTGTGATGATACTGCAAAGGCACAAAGATCGATGCAGGCATCAGAATTTGAGACTTTTCTTCTCTTGCAGCCTCAGATGACCACAATAATCCCGCCGTCATTGGCATACATCGTCGAAATTCCGGCTGTATCGAGAAAAATCACGTCCTTTACCTTGATGCGCTTCGTGATCGCGTCCAGAACCATACGTCCGCGCTCCGGGCAGTTGCAGTGCGACAGGGCAAGTATTTTCTCCGCCGGATTTTCCACCTGCTCCACGATATAGTCCACCATCTTTACAAGTGCCTTGTTGATCCCGCGTGCCTGATCAAGCTGTATGATCGTCCCTTCCGGCGTTGCTCCGCAGACCGGCTTAATCCGCAGGGCCGACGCAAAAAAGGCTTTGAGATTGCTTAAACGGCCGTTCTTGCGGAGCGTTTCAAGATTCTCCAGCACAAAATAAGTGTTCTGGCCGTCAATATAGGACTCAACCGTCTCCACGATCTGCTCAAACGTCATCCCTGCTTCCTCACACTCCTGAATCTTCGCCGTGATCAGGGTCTCGCCCACCGACGCGGAGCGGGAATTGAACACATGAATCTGAAGGGAAGACCCCTCCTCCTCCAGCAAGTCCCGCGCAAGCACCGCGCTGTTGCACGACCCGCTGAGTTCCGCGGAAAGCGTCACCGCATACGCCCGTTTTTCCGCTTTTTCAAATGCTTTCTTATAATAATTCGGTGAAGGACACGCGGACTTCGGGCTATCCGGGCTCGCGGCAATCTTCTTCAGAAAATCAGCCTGATCAAAACTGTCGTCATCTATAAATGAATCTTCATCCAGCTGCATCGTAAGCGGCGCGGATATCACACGCTCGTCCGCCCGCATTTTCTCTGTACGCTCTCCGCAGCTGTCCATCACAATTACATAATCCATATCAAACCTCCAAAACTCTGACGCTCAAAAACAATCAATTGGTTCTCATTGTTTCACGACGTAGTTTTTAAGTCTACGTTGTTTCTGTTACTATATCATACTCATGCGGGCTTGAAAAGGGGAAATTGGTTTTTTTCTAAAAATATAAATCCAATATTGCATGTCCATCTGGCTTTCATGTATAATAAACTCCGGCCGCATGGCAGAAATGCCGCCATTGTCACTTTGTCCTCCATGACGAAATGACATAACAGCCATTGTGTTTCGATCAAAGCACAGCTTAAAGGAAAGGAGGGTCCCTCTTGCGTTCGTTTCAGATTCAGGATAATCTTGGCTTTATGAAAAAACTCCTGACCGAGGATACCTTTGACACATTCCTGCTCTCAGAGGCTTCCATTACCACCTTTGCCTCGTTTCAGATTGACGGAGCTTTCCACCCGGAATATCTGGGCACCGCCGAAGCGGAGACGCTGGGTGCGGAATCTTCCGGCTATACCCTGTGGCGGCGTGTGCGCCCTTTCTTTTTCGATCTGACCAAAGGAAAAAATACACCGCTGAAATTTCGCATCATCTTCCGGCTCGCCCCGCACAATGTGGAAAGGCTGATTGCTCAGAGCGGCTCTGACATCCGTGCGGAGCAGGTGGACGGCCTGTTTTTGAATATTCATTTCGACGGAAAGACAATCGCCTGTGTCAGCGGAGTTTCCATGAATATATTTACATTAAATAAGACTCTCGAACACGCCTGGGATGAGATGCTGGAAAAATTTTTCCGGCGGGAACAGATTCCATTTCTTCTGTAAAAAGAGCACTGTTAGCACTCACTAAAAATGAGTGCTAATTTTTTCTTGACATTTCTTTCTTATGGTATTATCATGTGTTCAGTTTTTGTGGAAGGCCGCATTTTTTCGCCGGTTCTCCGCACGATAGCTGCAAATATCGTAACGTTTCCGGGCGGCTGCCTGCCCGAACCGTTACCTGATTTCTCATTTCCAATAAAAAAACTAAGGAGTGGTAATTCATGAGTAAGAAAACAGGAAGTCTTTCTATCAACAGTGAGAACATTTTTCCCATTATCAAAAAATGGCTGTATTCCGATCACGACATCTTTGTGCGTGAGATGATCTCCAACGGCTGCGACGCGATCACGAAGCTGGAGAAGCTGGAAGCCATGGGCGAGTACACGTTCCCGGAGGATTACAAAAAGCGCATTCAGGTGATTGTAAATCCGGAAGAGAAAACGCTGAAGTTTATTGACTCCGGTCTCGGCATGACGGCGGACGAGGTCGAGGAATACATCACGCAGATCGCTTTTTCCGGCGCAATCGATTTCGTAGAGAAGTATAAAGACAAGACCACAAATGACGAGATCATCGGTCATTTCGGCCTCGGCTTCTATTCCGCGTTTATGGTGGCGGATGAAGTACACATTGACACGCTCTCTTATCAGAAGGACGCGAAGCCGGTACACTGGGAGTGCGACGGCGGCACCGAATATACCATGGAGGAAGGGACCCGCACAGAAGTCGGTACGGAGATCACCCTGTTTCTGAATGAAGACTGTCTGGAATTTGCAAACGAATACCGTATGCGCGAAGTGATCGAGAAATACTGCTCTTTCATGCCGGTGCAGATCTTCCTCTCGAAGGCAAACGCCGAACAGGAATATGAAACAATCGATGAGAGCGAGCTGCGCGAGGACGACGTAGTTGTTGAACATATCCACGAGGACGCGAAGACGGAGGAAAAAGAAAATGAGAATGGAGAAAAAGAGACTGTCGAGGTCTCTCCGGCACGCGAGCGTGTGAAGATCAACAAGCGTCCGGTCTCCTTAAGCGATACCAATCCGCTGTGGACCAAACATCCGAACGACTGCACGGCAGAGGAATACAAAGATTTCTACCGCAAGGTTTTCCAGGATTACAGGGAGCCGCTGTTCTGGATTCACCTGAACATGGATTATCCGTTCAACTTAAAGGGGATCCTCTACTTCCCGAAGATCAATACAGAGTATGATTCCATTGAAGGCACGATCAAGCTGTACAACAATCAGGTCTTCATCGCGGATAATATTAAGGAAGTCATCCCGGAATTTCTGATGCTCTTAAAAGGTGTCATCGACTGCCCGGATCTGCCGCTGAATGTTTCCAGAAGCGCGCTGCAGAATGACGGTACTGTAAAGAAGATTTCCGATTATATCACCAAGAAGGTCGCAGATAAGCTGACCGGCATGTGCAAGACAGACCGCGAGTCTTATGAGAAATACTGGGACGACATCAGCCCGTTCATCAAGTATGGCTGCATCAAGGACAGCAAATTCAGTGAAAAGATGAACGACTACATCCTGTATAAGGATCTCGACGGCAAGTACCAGAAACTGGAAGATCTTCTGAAAGCGGCCGAGGACGCGAAGGCAGCTGCAGAAAATGGCGCGGATGAGACCGTCGAAGGCGAAGTGGCCGAAGGTGAAGCAGCAGAAGAAAGTGCTGACGAGACCGTCGAAGGCGAAGTGGTCGAAGGTGAAGCAGCAGAAGAAAGTGCTGACGAGACCGTCGATGAAACCGTGGATGAAGATGCCGACGAGGAGAAAGAGCCGGAGAAGACGACCATCTACTACGTGACGGATGAGGTACAGCAGAGCCAGTACATCAACATGTTCCGTGAATCCGGCCTGAACGCAGTCATCTTAAAGCACAACATCGATGCGCCGTTTATCTCTCATATCGAGCAGATCAACGAGAAAGTGAAATTCGAGCGTATCGACGCGGATGTCACAGACACTGTGAAGGAAGAAGCCGATGAAGAATCACTCAAGGAAATTTCCGATACACTGACTGAAGTGTTCCGCAAAGCGCTCGGCAAGGAGAAGCTCGATGTCAAGGTTGAGAAGCTCAAGAACGCGAACATTTCCTCCATGATCACGCTCTCCGAGGAGAACCGCCGGATGCAGGAAATGATGAAGATGTACAATATGTACGGCATGGATCCGTCGATGTTCGGAGGCGAAGAGACGCTGGTGCTGAACGCGAACAATAAACTGGTTCAGTATGTCGCGGCAAATAAGGATTCTGACAAGATCCCGATGATCTGCGGGCAGCTCTACGATCTGGCTATGATCGCACACAAGCCGCTGCAGCCGGAGGAAATGACAAAATTCATCTCCAGAAGCAATGAGATCCTGATGCTGCTGGCACAGTAACGGTACCGATCATTTTTCCCATTTAAGGCCGCTGCGCCATGGCGAAAACTCCGTCATGGCGCAGCGGCCTTCTGCGTGTGTTTCATCCATTCCTTTCTTGACAAAACGCCGGAAAACAAGTATGCTGTTTTCGCTCATTTTCAGCAGACAGAATTTGTGTCTTCAGACACAAAGGAGGGACGCACATGACTGACAGGTTCCCATCATCCGGTATATCCGGCAGCACTTTAAAGCTGATCGCGGTCTTTACCATGCTAATCGATCACACAGGCGCGACCGTGATTCGCTCTATCATGAGGCTTCCCGAAGTAACAGACAATGCGGCGCTTCGGAATACCTGGGTACATATTTACAATATATCCCGCGATATTGGCCGGCTGGCTTTCCCCATCTTCTGCTTTTTGCTGGTGGAAGGATTTCTGCACACGCGAAGTCCGCGCAGATACGCGGGAAGGCTTTTTCTGTTCGCGCTGATCTCCGAAATCCCGTTTGACATTGCGTTAAAGAGAAACTGGTTTTATCCGGACAAGCAGAACGTCTATTTTACCCTGCTGATCGGGCTGCTGGTCATGATGTCCATCCGGTGGCTGACAGACAACGAATCAAAACGTCTGCTGCTCTCCGTATTGCCGATCGCCGCCGGAATGCTCCTGGCTTACTGGATTCATACGGATTACAGCTACAAGGGCGTATTCCTGATTGCCGTCCTGTATCTGATGCGCAATTCCAGACTGTACCAGTGCATCGGAGGAGCCGCCGCGATCTCCTGGGAGCTTCCTGCTCCAATCGCGTTCATTCCCATCTGGTTTTACAATGGAAAACGCGGGATTTCTCTGAAATACTTTTTCTACTGGTTTTATCCGGTGCATCTGATGGTGCTGTATGGAATCAACACCTGGGGGGTACCGCTGCTAGAGCAGCTGGTTTTTTCTGCGTAATCTCCCGCAGGAGTTCTCTGATTGCTTCAGAGCGGCAGTTTTTGCCATTCGCCATAATATACGGAAAGAAGGAAGCTCAATATGAATAAGAAAGAAGTCTCCGAGATAAAACGTCTGTTCCACCCGGACCGCACGCCGGTCACAAGGATCTGCGGCTGCTACGTGGATGCGGAGAAAACCAGAAAGGCTACAATGAAGGAAGCGTTTCTCTCCCTTCCTGAAGAGGAAATGTTCAAGTATTTTGATATTTTCAGGAAAACGCTCTCCGGCACAATCGGAAAGAACCTGCTGGATATGGAATTCCCGCTTACGTACTCCGGCGAATCCGCCATTGGAGACGCAGACAGCGGCGGAACCAGCTCCGTGTCCGGTTTTAACAGCGCGGCCGGATCCCGGCAGGCAGATATTCCGGCTGCATCCGGCCCGGACGGTGTGATCACTGACGGCGGGCTGCAGGGCTTTCTGATGCAGTTAAAGACCAGCGGTCTCAAAGACGATGCTCTGCTGGATGAATTTTACGACAAGGTGATTGATACCTTCCTGTATCCGGAAAATTATTATATCATACTGATTCACGGCGTACATGACATTCCAGGAAAGACTTCTGACGGTCTGGATATGGACGACGCCTCAGAGGACGTTTATGAGTTTCTGCTCTGCTCCATCTGTCCTGTGCATCTGTCAAAGCCGGGGCTGTGCTACCACGAGGAAACCAACACGATCAGCGAACGCATCCGCGACTGGTTTGTTGAACCGCCGGTCACCGGCTTCCTGTTTCCGGCCTTTACCGACCGCTGCGCGGATATTCACAGCCTTCTGTATTACTCTAAAAATCCGGATGAACTGAACGCGGATTTTGCCAGACTGCTCTTAGGCTGCGAACTGCCTCTGACAGCCGGTTCACAGAAGAATACGTTCAATACGCTGGTCGCCGAAACCTTAAGCGATGCCTGTACATTCGAAACTGTGAAAACAATTCATTCCTCTCTGAACCAGCTTCTGGACGAGCACAAAGACGACCCGAATCCGGTGCTGCTCGACAAAGGGGACATGAAGCGCCTGCTTGCAGACAGCGGAGCGGACGATGAGGCTCTGGAACATTTTGACGAAAGTTTTGCAGAAACTTCCGGCGGCACACAGACGCAGCTTTACGTGTCCAATGTGGCCAACACCCGCAGATTTGAGGTCAAAACACCGGATATCTCGATTTCCGTGAAGCCGGAATGTGCCGACCTGATCGAGACGCAGGTCGTTGACGGGCGGCTCTGCTTTGTGATCCCGGTAAATGATTCCATAGAAGTCAACGGGATCCCCGTGCGGACCGGAGTACAATCCGAATCTGACGATGATTTATAAAACAGCTGCCGGATGGCGGCGGAACGGAGCTTATGATGGATTCTTATACTCTTGACTGGAAAAAATACAGCACGCTCGCCAGGCAGACCGTTGCCGAGGGCTGCGTTCTTTTGCGCAATGAAAATGATACTCTGCCGCTCCTTCCGGGGGATACGGCCGCCGTATTCGGACGGATCCAGCTGGACTATTACAAAAGCGGCACAGGCTCAGGCGGCATGGTGAATGTCCCTTATGTCCGCTCCATTCCTGATGGGCTGAGAGCATATGAAAACCAGAATATTCGAATTTACGAGCCGCTTCTTCTCACCTACCGTGAGTGGGTAACGCAGCATCCGTTCGATAAGGGAAACGGCTGGGGGCAGGAGCCCTGGTGCCAGGAGGAAATGCCTCTCTCTGATGACCTCGTCCGTGACGCGGCGGAGCATTCCACTGTGGCTGTGGTCATCTTAGGGCGCACAGCCGGAGAAGACCGCGACAATTCCGGCCGGCCGGGAAGCTACTACCTCACAGAGACAGAACTGGATATGCTGAAAAAAGTCTGTGCATCTTTTCCGCGCACGGCAGTTGTGCTGAATACGGGGAATATCCTTTCCATGAAATGGGTGGATGAAGTGCGTCCCGGCGCTGTGCTTTATGCATGGCAGGGCGGCATGGAAGGCGGTATGGGCGTTGCGGATGTGCTCTGCGGAGCTGCGTCTCCCTCCGGAAAGCTGGCCGACACGATCGCGTACCAGCTTGAGGATTACCCCTCCACACAGAATTTTGGTTCGGATACCATTAATTATTATCAGGAAGATATCTATGTCGGATATCGCTATTTTGAGACTTTTGCTCCGGGAAAGGTGCAGTATCCGTTCGGATATGGGCTCTCCTACACGACCTTTTCCGTCACAGCTTCTTTTTCTGCGGATTTTTCCAGGGGCACCGCCGCCGCTTCTGATTTCACAGAAGAGAAAGCAGCCCATATGCAGCCTGCAGAGGCCTCGGATTCGTCATCAGCGCCGCATATGACTGTCCGGGCCACGGTCACCAACACAGGCAGCCGTCCCGGCAAGGAGGTCGCGCAGGTCTACGTAAATCCGCCGCAGGGAAAACTTGGCAAGCCCCTGCGTAATCTGTGCGCATTTGGAAAAACACATCTGCTCGTCCCCGGTGAGTCAGAGACACTGGCTTTTCACATACCGCTTAAGGAACTCGCCTCCTATGACGACAGCGGCGTGACCGGATATAAGAATTGCTTTATCCTGGAACAGGGAACTTATGAAATCTATGTTGGAAACAGTGTGCGCGATGCTGCTTTTGCCGGCAGCTTTGCTCTGGATGAGACGATCGTCGTCTCCCGCTGCCATGAGGCGATGGCTCCGACTGTACCGTTTGAGCGTTTTCGGCCTCTGAGCCATGGCAAAAACAGCTTAGAAAAGACGGATACATGTGCAGCAGCAGACCATGCGGTTCAGGCTCCGCTTGCTCTCACGTATGAGCCAGTGCCACAGCGAACGGTTTCTCCTGCGGATCGGCGTCTTGCGCATCTGCCCGAGTGCCTGCCTTATTCAGGCGACAGGGGCTATCGCCTTGCGGATGTGGCGGATGAGGCCGTGTCTATGGAAACCTTTCTGGCGCAGCTTGGCGACGAGGATCTGATGGCACTCTCACGCGGCGAAGGGATGTGCAGTCCGAAGGTGACGCCAGGCACAGCCTCCGCGTTCGGCGGAGTCACGAAGCGCCTGCAGGACTTTGGCATTCCGGCCGGCTGCTGTTCGGACGGGCCTTCCGGTATCCGTATGGACTGCGGCACAAGCGCGTTCAGTCTCCCAAACGGCACGCTGCTCGCCTGCACGTTCAATGAATCGCTGGTCACAGAACTTTTTGCCATGGAAGGTCTGGAACTCTATGCCAACCGGATTGATTCCCTTTTGGGACCCGGCATCAACATCCACCGCAGTCCTTTAAACGGGCGAAATTTTGAATACCATTCCGAAGACCCGTATCTGACCGGCCGCATGGCAGTCGCGCAGGTGACGGGCATGGACCGCTATGCGGTCAGCGGCACAATGAAGCATTTTTGCGCAAACAACCAGGAATACCGCCGTCATATCGTGATCAGCGCCGTGTCGGAACGCGCGCTGCGCGAGATCTATCTGAAGCCGTTTGAGATGGGAGTCGGAAGCGGCCATACCCGCTCCATCATGACGACCTATGGGCCGGTGAACGGAATCTGGACCGCAGGCAATTACGACCTCAACACCACAATTCTGCGGGAAGAGTGGAAGTATCAGGGAATGGTCATGACGGACTGGTGGACGCGGATCAATGACGAGGGCGAAGCTGCTGCCCGTGACAATCTGGCCGCGATGGTGCGCGCACAGAATGACGTTTATATGGTCACACAGGATGCACTGACCTTTTCAGACAATCAGCCAAAAGCGTTAAAAAATGGGGCGCTGACCCGTGCGGAGCTGGTGAGGAACGCCGCCAATATCTGCCGCTTTCTGATCGCCTCTCCCGCCATGCAGCGGCTGCGCGGGACATACCGCGAGGTCACTCATGTAAATACTCCGGAGGATCTGGAACTCGCGACCGGCGCAAACATGGAATACTTTACAATTGACCGGGATACCGTGATCCCGCTGGATGGCCGGACGGCATCGGCGGGCAGTTCGTTCACGATCGCGGTGGATTTTCTGCAGGAGGGACTGTACTGCTTCTCTCTGACCGCCGCCTCCCACGGCAGCGAGCTCGCGCAGATGTCCGCAACCTTAAGTCTCGACAACACAGTGCTGAATATTTACACCTGGCACGGAGATTCCGAAAAATCAGAAATTTCCCGCGAAAAAGAAGTACGCGGGAAGATGCACTATATGAAATTTTACTTCTCACAGGGAGGTCTGGAACTGGAATCCCTGCGGATCCAGCTGGTAGGGGACGTCCGCAGGTGACAATACAGTTCACATATTTTATAACAACGAAACGGAAAGGCAGCTTCGTTCAGCCTGCACTCTCCTTCAATGTCCGGATCATCTCCATGTCCTGCGCGCTGACCCGCATATTCGTGCGGAGCGTTTCTCCGGCGGAGGTGGTCATCGTTACCTCGATCACGGAGCCTTCATCGACCGAAGCCGCGGCTGCGGCGAAGAACGGCTCCAGCCTCGGGTGGCCGGCTTTGAAGCGTTCTTCCAAATCTTTTAACTGCATCAGTATCTTTGGATTCATTTTCATTGCTGTATCATCTTCTTTCCATATCCGATTGAGCCGCTTCCTCCAGCGGCACATTCAGTTCCTCCGTCCCCGGCAGGACAAAGCGTCCGTTCTCCAGCAGGGGAATCCGGCTGCCGTCCGCACGGATGACTTCAATGCGGCCGATCTCCTCATACGGGATCGTAATATCCGTGTGGCAGCCAAAATAGGCTTTCGCCGGGTCTTCTTTCCGCTTCAGCGTCACCTCGTTGTCACGCGCGATGATCTCCTTTCCGTCCGGATTGTAGACCGGCGTATCTTCCTGCCACGTATAGCAGGTGTCGCCGACGGCAAAATGCGGTCCGGTCTTTTCCGCGATCAAGATTGGAAGCCGCCCCGCGATGTCGTATTTGCGCGCCATCACATAGGCGGTCGTGTTTGTACCGATCGCAAACTCGCCCAGCGGCAGTGTTTCATGGCCGAACATCACATTTTCAAAGAAATACCTGCGGTTCTCCTCCTCTGAAGCAAAATTCCCGCAGCCATACTCTGTCACCATGCCGTCCGTGAAGCGCACGGAAAGATCGACAAAATTCAATGCGCCTAAATAGACCTGCTTCACATGCAGCAGCCCGTTCGTTCCGGTCAGCTTTGGCGAAGTGAACACCTCGCCGACCGGGATATTGACATCCGCCACACAGTTTTCAAAAATTGACTGTGTATCCGGATCCGCAAGAGGAAGCAGCGCTACCGTCAGATCTGTACGGTTGCCGTCCTGTCCCTGTATATGGACCGCCTCGCCTTCGTTGAGCGCATCGATCAATACCTGCTGAATGCGCTGATACAGCGCATAATCCAGCGTATTGACCTTTATCGTTTCCCGGAAAATTTCTGGAAAACGCGGGCCAATCTGGGGAACCGGGAAAGCAATGATCGTAAAGCTGCGCTCTTTTCCTATGATATACTGATTTGTGATCTGCGCAGCCTCACTGTCCATCCGGTTGGAAAGTTTCTGCTGCCTCTTCGAAAGCTGGTAAGCAGATGTCCCGGCCGCCGGAGTAAACGGTGTCTCTCCGAATATCTCGACCACAGCCGGTCCTCCGTGCTCCCGTGCGAGCTGACGGTACTCTTCATATGCCGTACGCATGACTCCCAGCCTGCGCTCCACAAATTTATTGTCCAGATAAGCTGCGCAGTCCGCCCGATGATCATAATCATACTGCGGATTGGGCACCGCGCCCGTATAGCCGATACGCTGATGCTGCTTTTTATTCAGCGTACTGACCGCGGCGCGGTAAACGATCGGGCGCAGCCCCATCTTTTCAAAATTGCGAACCGCCCTGCGGATCATACGTTCAAATCCCAGATGGTAGCGGATATTGACTGTTTTCTTGCGGGAAAGATCCTTGCCGCCGGCGATAAAGCCGATGCGGTATCCCTCGGTAAAGGTATCAGCCATCGCCGCAATCTCCTCTTCCGGGAGCGCATTCATAAATTCCGCCATTTTCCGTTCATCTTCCGTCACATATTCCCCATACTGATAGAGGTAGCGCAGATCTTCCAGATCCGAATCCATGATGATCCGCACCGCAAAATCCAGCGAAGGATCGACCGTCTCCCGTACCCGGCGCGCCACGAACAGCTCACTGTAATCACTGAAGAACCAGTAGAGAATCTGCTGCAGTTCTCTGCAGGAAGGCGCTTCCGTTTCTTCCGTATTCTCAAAGCAGTTATAAATCTCTATAAACAGCTCCAGCAGGATCACCTGCTCCTCAAAGCGCCGCTCATACACATACACGATCATGCCCCGCAGTTCTGTATACAGAAAACTTAACAGCTTTCCATAACCCTCGCCGAGCATTTTTTCCGCATATTCCGGATTGGCATAGCTGTTCTCATAATTCCCGGGCAGAATATCCTGGTACAGGCGCCCGTTCCACTCCTCGCACTGCTGCAGGGTATCCATCCCGCAGTCTTTGTCAATCCCTTCCGGCTGCGGATCCTCTGAATAAAAGGCATCCGCCTTCTGAACAGGCATCTTACAGTCACTGCCGTTCTCCACCATACTGGTGCGCCCCGCCTCGACCCGCGCTTTCAGTTCCTCCATCATAAAAAGGAATTCTGCCGTTCTTCTGAAATAGTCCAAAAAAGGAGCCGATACCGTCTCCTCCGCACTGATTTCATGAATCCGCGCAGCAGAGAGCGCATACCGCTCCTTTAAAAACTCCTGAAATTCATCCTCCTGCATATACAGTCCTCCTTCTTCCCAGAATGCATCCGTCTTCCTGATAAGCGAACAGGATCCCCTGAAAAAACACCTGCTCTACAACAGGCTCACAATCCCCATACAGACCACAAAAAACCAGCCCACGATCGCCAGCGTACTCATTATCGTCCCCAGCTTACAGCAAAAATAGGACTTACAGTCATCCTGAAATCCCAGAAAACCATACCGCAGCCCCATCAGAGCCATCACTATACCGGTCACTCCGCAGGCTCCGATCCATGGACCCGCACTTCCGGAGAGCAGATAGGAAACCAAAAGCAGCAGCAGCAGCATTCCGACCCCGATCAGCCCCAGCACTACAGAAGCGATGCTGTTCGTGGAATATTTTTTGTCAACAAATGAATATACTTTTCTTTTCGCCATTTTGTCCCCTTATCCCTGCCTTCTGCCCGAAGATGCATCCTCCGCTCCCGCCGCGGATGATTTTCGTTTCTCTGCGCTGTAATACAGACTGCTTGCCGCCCAAAAAAGCACATAGCCAAGCAATCCGCCCAGAGCGTTCAGAATCATGTCGTCCACGTCAAAGCAGCCTACATGAAAAATCAGCTGCGAAACCTCTACCAGAGCGCTGATCTCAAAGCTGAGCAGCGTCATGCGCCACGCTTTGCGCGCACTGCGCCACATCAGCGGAACCAGCGCGCCGAACGGCAGGAATCCAATGATATTTCCGACCAGATTCATCAGCACGGCGCGCGTGCCAAGGAGCTCCCGGTAACGGATGTAGCGGATGATCTCCCGAAACGGCTGAATGTTATAATTGTACTCTCCCGTTCCGCCGTGTCCGGCGTCCTCGGAAAGAAACAGAAAATAAATAAGTCCGGCCATATACAGCAGAAACAGACATGCGCCCAGAATCCGGACCTGTTTTCGAAAAGGGCTCTCTTTTCTCATCAAAGTCCCAGTCCTGTGCCGGCTTTCCAGAGTCTGGCCGCATTCAGGATCATCAGAACGCCTGAAACCACCCCCGTCACCAGCACCGCGATCCCCAGTACCAGATTCCATACTCCTGCCCTGGCCGTTGCTTTCACAAGCCGCTCATTCATTATACATACCTCCTGTTTCTATAATTACAAATAAATCCGTGTTTCATTTTTATCTGCATATGAGTCAGTACCGTTTACCGCAAAAGCACAGCATCAGTCCGGTGCTGCCCCATACTCTTTATAGTAGGCGTCAATCTTCGCCTTCATCGCATCGTCGATCACGACTCTTCCTTTGTATTCTCTGCCGTACAGATGCTCCACGACCTCCGCCATCGTGACGATCGCCGTCGTCTTCAGTCCATGAGTCTCCTCGATCTCCCGAAGAGCGCTCTTTGTCCCCTGCCCGCGCTCCATGCGGTCCACAGAGACGACCAGTCCGAGTACATCGACATCTCCCTGCGCCCGGATGATCGGCAGCGTCTCCTGAATCGAAGTACCGGCTGTCGTCACATCTTCAATGATCACCACACGATCTCCGCCTTTCATCGGGCTTCCCAGAAGGATCCCCTTATCCCCATGATCCTTGACTTCCTTGCGGTTCGAGCAATAACGGATGTCCCTGTCATACTTTTCACTGATCGCCATCGCCGCCGCCACAGAGAGCGGAATACCCTTGTACGCGGGTCCAAACAGGATATCAAAATCAAGTCCGAATTTCTGCTCGATCGCCTGCGCGTAATAGCCGCCGAGCCTGCGCAGCTGCGCACCCGTCCGGTAAAATCCTGTATTCACGAAGAATGGCGTCTTCCGTCCGCTCTTCGTCACGAAGTCGCCGAAGCGAAGCACCTCGCAGTCTACCATAAACTCAATAAATTCCTGCTTGTATGTCTCCATAACCTTAAAAACTCCTTTTATTTATGAACCTGTGAGTTCTGTGCTGCTGCACCTTTTCCATCTCTCTGGGAATCGTAAAATTTGATGAAGTCAGTATAGCATAAACAGGCGGACTCTTCCATACCCTTTTTATAAAACCTGCGCAGTCCCGGCTATGTAATACGCGGGAAAAATTTTTGAAAAATTTGCACAAATAAATTCCCTTTTTGGAATATTTATGGTACAATTCTACTTAACAGCAGCTTTTCAGTCCAACAGGCCGCAGACCACCTGTTTTGCAGACAATATAACGCATATTGGTCGCAGGTTTGAGACTTGACGTTGCTCTGAGCAGTTGCAATAATCACAGGAGGATATCTATATTATGGCTCAGGAAATGATTGCAATGCTTCTTGCCGGCGGCCAGGGCTCCAGACTGTACGCCCTGACCCAGAAGCTTGCCAAACCTGCGGTTCCCTTCGGCGGGAAATATCGTATCATCGATTTTCCGCTCTCGAACTGCGTAAACTCCGGCATCGACACGGTCGGCATACTGACCCAGTACCAGCCGCTTGTGCTCAACGAGTACATCGGCAACGGACAGCCCTGGGATCTGGACCGTCTGCACGGAGGCGTACATGTGCTGCCGCCCTATCAGCAGGCTTCCGGTTCCGACTGGTACAAGGGCACGGCCAACGCAATTTATCAGAATCTTTCTTTCATCGAGCGGTATGATCCGAAATACGTGATCATTCTCTCCGGCGACCAGATCTGCAAACAAGATTACAGTGATTTCCTGCGTTTCCACAAGGAGAAAAACGCGGAATTCAGCGTTGCGGTCATGGAAGTGCCGTGGGAGGAGGCTCCCCGGTTCGGTCTGATGGTAGCCGGTGAAGACGACCGGATCACGGAATTCCAGGAGAAGCCGAAGAATCCGAAGTCCAACCTTGCTTCCATGGGTATCTATATCTTCAACTGGGATGTCCTGAAGAAGTATCTGACAGAAGACGAGGCGGATCCGAATTCTGAGAATGACTTCGGCAACAACATTATCCCGAACCTGCTGCGCGACAACCGCAGGATGTACGCGTATCATTTCAGCGGCTACTGGAAAGACGTCGGGACGATCTCCTCTCTCTGGGAGGCCAACATGGAAGTGCTCGATCCGGAGCACAGCGGCATTGACCTCTTTGAGGACGGGTGGAAGATCTACAGTCGGAACAGCGGCATGACCGGTCATAAAATCAGCGCCGGCGCGACCGTGGAGAATTCCATGATCACAGACGGCTGCCGCATCGGCGGAAGCGTAAAGCATTCGGTTCTGTTCGCCGGTGTAAAGGTAGAAGCAGGTGCAATCGTGGAGGACGCGGTCATCATGGGCGGCTCCGTGATCAAATCCGGTGCGGTCGTAAAGCACTGCATCCTCGCGGAAAATGTGACGATCGGTGAGAACGCTGTCGTAGGCGCGATGCCGACAGAAGAAGAAGACGGCGTAGCTACCGTCGGCGCAGGGCTTACCGTTGGCGCGGGTGCTGTCATCGGCCCGAAAGCGATGATTTACAATAATGTGGAGGGCGGTGAAAAACAATGGTAAATTCAAACAATAGCGCACTCGGGATTATTTTCCCGAATAACTATGATGCTCTGGTTCCCGAGCTGGTCAGCATCCGGAGCATGGCCTCCATCCCTTTCGCAAGCCGTTACCGCATGATCGACTTTATCCTTTCGAGCATGGTAAACTGCGACATTGACAACATCGTCATCCCGGTAAACAGCAACTATCATTCCCTGATGGATCATCTCGGCACCGGCCGTGAGTGGGATCTCGTCCGCAAGAACGGCGGGCTCCACATTTTCCCGCCCTATGCAGAGAAATCAAACAAGGTCTACAACGGACGTATCGGCACTCTGGCAAACCTGCTCCCGTTCCTGCGCGAGCAGAAGGAACGCTTCGTCATCATGGCAGACTGCAGCATCGCCGTGAACTTTGATTTTACCAAAATGATCGACGAACACATCGAGAGCGGCGCAGACGTCTCCATTGCCTACTGTGAGAAGGAACTTCCGGAATATCTGATGCGCACACAGGACAACAGCAGAGGCTTCCACTACACGTTCACGATCGACAGCGGCCGGATCAATCATATTTATGTGAATCCGCGTGTCAGCGGCGTGCAGAATTATTCCATGAATATTTATGTGCTGGAGCGTGAGCTGCTGATCAACATGATCAATACCGCGTTTGTACGCGGCCTCGAGCATTTCAACCGCGACGTGCTGATGAATCAGCTTTCCTGGCGGAATGTGCATGCCTACAAATACGATGGCTACACCGCACGCATCACCGGCATGAAGAGCTATTTTGACGAGAACCTCAAGCTGCTCGATGATTACAATCTGAACGCTCTGTTTGACGGAGCTCCGATCTACACCAAGATCCGTGACGACAATCCGACCCGCTACATCAGCGGCGCGAAGGTGTCCAATGTGATGTGTGCTGACGGCTGCGTCATCGAAGGCGAAGTGGAGAACAGCGTTCTCTTCCGAGGCGTAAAAAT
This sequence comes from Clostridiales bacterium, assembly GCA_020860715.1. Lineage (GTDB taxonomy): Bacteria > Bacillota > Clostridia > Lachnospirales > Lachnospiraceae > Choladousia. The sequence goes on from JAJBTU010000010.1 coordinate 68,175, forward strand.
AGAGAAGGGCGCTGTCGTAAAGAACTGCGTGCTGATGCAGGATACGGTCGTTGAGGCCGGAGCGAGCATCGATTACCTGATCACGGACAAGAATGTACATGTCAGCGCCGGCAAAGAGATGAAGGGCACTGACAGCTTCCCGGTCTACATTGCCAAGGGACATACCGTGTAAAAAGATTTATTGTGCCGGTCTCATATGGCGTAAGCCATGAAATACATTTCAAGGCCGCGCGCATAAAAAAGACGCCGGATGGATTTTATTCCCCGGCGTCTTTTTTATCCTCATATTTCCTGCTTCACCTGCTCCACAAACCCATCGTCAATCATGTCGACCATAAAGCCTACGATGTCCGGATCAAACTGGGCTCCGCTGCAGCGCAGAAGTTCTTCCCTTGCATATTCCAGCGTATTGCCGGCCTGATAGCGGCGTGTGCTGCACATCGCGTCAAATGAATCTGCTATGGCGATGATGCGGGCTTTGAGCGGGATCTCCTCCCCCTTCAGTCCCTCGCAGTATCCCTTGCCGTCATAGCGCTCGTGATGATACTTCGCACCGTCCGCGATATCCGGAATCACGGTAAACTCACCTAAGATCTCCCCGCCGATGCGCGGATGTGTCTTAGCCGTCTCCCACTCTTCCGGTGTCAGCTTACCGGCCTTTTTCAGAATGCTGTCCGGGATTCCGATCTTTCCGATATCATGAAGAAGCGCCATGTAAGAAATTTCTTCCTGTTCCTCGTCAGAGAAATTCATGCGGCGGGCAATCTCCTTCGAATACTTTGAAACACGCACAGAGTGCCCGTTGGTGTCTTTGTCTTTCGCATCAATCGCATTCGCAAAAGTGCGCAGAGACTGATCAATGATCATCTTGTATTCCGCCTGCCGCTTTTTCAGGCTGTTGACCCGGTACTGATAGGCGGCCAGGAAAATCATGACAATGACCAGCACGATCAGCAGAATCAGCAGAACCAGAAACTCCGCCGTCTGCCAGAAATAGATCTCCTTATGCAGGGTCAGGGTAATCTCATCCCCCTCCACGCCATCTTCATTGCAGACGGCGATGTGAAATTCATAGTCGCCGTCTCCGAGGTTCGTATAGCTGACTGCGGTTTCTGAAGAAGCGCTTCCTGTGATCACTTCCTCGTCAAAGCCTTCCAGACAATACTCCACTGTCTTTTCCCCCGGCGTGAATGAAAGCACGGAGAACGCAAAGGTCACACGCGTCGCCGAGGCCGGTATGGTGATCTCATCCGCAGCCGCGTAGGTCTCCTGATCGATCACGACCCGGGAAACGGCGGCCAGCGGCTTGGTTTCATTGGTCGGAATATGTCCTGTATCAATCGCAGAAACGCCATTGTTCGTACACAGCCAAAGGGTTCCGTCCTCTTCATCGAGCCAGTTCCAGGAATTGGCAACCAACGTGCCGGTCAGCCCGTACCCTGTGCCAAGTTCCCGAAGTGAAGCCGTCCCGGCAAGCAGTTCCTCACGGTCAGCTATCAGGATCCCGCTGCTCTTTTCCAGCCAGATTTCATCCCCGATAATCTGAATGTCAAGCACGCTGCCCGCGCTCTCTGGCAAAGTGATTTCCCGGATTCCGTCTGCATCCCGGTAGTAGAGGGAACTGCCTGCGCTGATCCAGATCCCGTCTCCGTCAGAAGTCATTCGCATCACCGAACCGGAGGAAAGCCCTTCTTCCTTATAATACTGCGTTATGCCCTCTTCCGTAATTTCATAAAAGCCCTGTCCATCGCTTCCGGCGACCAGCGTTCCGTCCTCCGCCTCGTACATACAGAGAATAAACGCATACGGCAGCACATCGGAGCCGTAACTCGCAGTGATTTCATCATCCCGGATCAAATCAATCCCGCCGGTACCCGCCACTGCGACGGTCCCGTCGGAAAGTTCCAGTGTCATACGCACCTGATTGCTTAAAAGCCCATCCTCCTCAGTCATCAGGAGGATTTCCCCGTCATCCGGCGTATAATGTACCAGACCGGTCTCATATACGCAGAACCAGAAGCTGCCGTCCGAAGCGTACAGGATATGGCGTACCCGCCTGGAATCCATTGCCGCCGTCAGTTCATTGTCCACCCGGCTGAATTCGTCATCCAGAAGAATCAGGCCGCTGTCCGTGCCGATATAGGTATAGCCGTCCTGCCGCACGACCGCGTTCACCGAAGTGCCGTCAAGGCCGGCCTGATCGTTATAATTATAAAATTTCCCTTCTGAATAATAGGTCAGACCGGTCCGACTTGAAGTCACCCAGAAGTTTCCCTCATAATCTTCAATCATCGAGCTGCAGGAAATCATCCCGGCCATCCCGCCCGGCGTCTGAAATACATCCGTTTCACTAATCTGCGCAATCCCGTTATCACAGAGCGCCCAGACTGTTCCGTCCGAAACTTCATAAAAACGGTTCACGGCATACAAATCACCCGTGTCAAGCACATCCACGTCAAAGTCGTCCGCATCATATGCGCTCTCTTCCGCCTCACCGGCCGACCGGCTCAGACGCACCGCCTCACTGCCGCCGCTGCCAAGATAAATGCTGCCGTCCGAAGCGCAGAGCACGCTGTAGCAGTCATTTTCAAACCAGGCATCCGCGCTCACTGTACCCACAAGAACCGTATTCTGAACCAAAAAAAGATCACTGTTATCCGCACAGCCCCAAAGGAGCCCGTCGCTGTCGCAGGACAGATCGTAAACAACTCTTCCTTCCGTCCCTGCTACAGCTGCAAGAACGAGCGTCCCGTCTTCTTCCCCGTCGATCCTTGCCAGGCCGGACGTGGTGCCGACATAGATGGTCCCGGAGGCATCCTCCGCAAAGGAACGCACAGAGTAAAAAACTCCGTCCTCATCCTGGATTTCTGTGAAGTCTCCATCTTCATACAGGAACACGCCCTCATCGTTTGTTCCAATAAAAAGACGGCCACTCTCATCTTCATACAGGGCGCGAATACTTGAGGAAGGCACCGCATTGTCTCCGATGCTGAAATTCTCAAAAGTCCTGCCGTCGTAGCGAAGCAGACCGCCATAGCTGGCAATCCATATGTAGCCGTCCGAAGTCTGGAGAACGGCATTCGCCTCACCGGTATCCAGACCGTTGTTTTCATTATATACTGTTTTAATCCACTGATTCATACCCGTGTCGCCGGCATAGCTGACGCTGGAGGCCAGCATCCAGGCCGCAAAACTCAGGAAGCACAGATGCGCCGCGCCTGATAATAGCCTTCGGGCTTTCGAACTTTTATCTGATTCACACAAAATATTTCTCCAATCAACCGTTCAGACGGTCTTCTCCTATGCATGTACAGTAAGCTGTGTCTCTTAAACAGAGCGCCCGCCGGAATCCGTCAGAAATACAGTTCCGGTCTTCCAAATCTATTTTACACATGATTGAAAATTTGTGCAATCCTATTTTGCGAAAAATTACGAAAAACACCCTATATCCGCTGATTTTCCTTCTCTTCTGCGGCAGTCATCGGGTTCGTCATCTCTGTCACCTCATCGACATAAGGCCAGAGTTCCCTGCAGCGGCTGGTGCCGGTCAGGTAGAGCTCCGTATTCTCCCCGACCGCATCCATCAGCGTCCGCAGTTCATCCACCGAGACGATCCCACGGTCCGTCAGTCCCAGGATCTCATCCAGAATCAGCACATCGCACTCTGCCGTCACCAAAACTTTTCTGGCAAAATTCAGGCCGTTCTTGATATTACGGCACTCGTCCTCCCTTTCCCGCTCCGTCAGGCTCTCATAGTTTTCCGGAAACCTTTCAAACCGAAACAGCCTGAATTCCGGCTCCAGACGTTTGAAGTAGTCCGCAGCCGCCTCGTTGTTTTTTTCTTTCAGGAACTGGATCACGATCACGTTTTTGCCCGCGCTTGCCTCGCGAATGCCTTTGCCCAGAGCGGCTGAAGTCTTCCCTGTACCACTGCCGCAGAATATATGTATCTTCCGTTCGCTCATACTTTTTCCTCCAGGTATGTCCTGCACTCTCATAATTCGCTTATTGTACTACAACTTTTTCTTAAAAGCAACTTTTGCTGCAGCTGTTCCGTACCCATACGGCTTTCTTTTTCTGCGTCAGGCTTTCTGCGGCTTTTCCGCGGCAGTCGCCGGCGCCGTTTTTTGAGAAACGGCACATTTCATTCCAGATATTCCAGCTTGCTGACAGAGACTTCATAAGCAATGCGGCGTTCAGCCGATTCCTCATCCAGTTTTTTCACATACTCCCTGCTCTGTATGCGGCCCCATACCTGCACATGACCTCCCACCTCGAACCCCGAAGCGAAGCGGGCATTTCTCCCCCAGCAGATACAGGGAATGTAATCCGATTTCCCGTATGGGCGGTTGACCGCCAGCAGCATATCCGCAATTTCCCTGCCAAGAGGTGTTCGCCGGTATACCGGCGTCTTGCAGATAAAGCCATCCAGAAAAATCTGATTGCTTTTTACCTTGTCCGAATCATCCTCCGTAAAACTCAGCTCTCTGGCAAAAACCGAGAGCACCAGACGGTTCTTCTTCTCTTCGTGCCGGTTGTAAGAGCGAAACTGGCCGAAGACCTGTATGCTGGCTCCCTGATAATCTTTTGTTACGTCAATCAGCCGTTCTGACACCATCACCGGTATGATGTCAATCGAGTCGCTCAGTCTCTGCACGGAAATATCCACCATGTAAAACCCTTCCCCGAACACCTCATGGCTGAAAGAAAATTCGGAAATGATTTTTCCCATGATGGATACCTGATTGTTTTCAATAATTTTATCTGTCATGTCTGAAGTTCTCCCTTCCTTCGTATGGTGATATTTCTTCTCCGTCTCCCGGCGGATCCGGAGCGGAAATATCTTCCTGTATATAATTTATGTTTATTCGGCAGACTTCCTTTTTAGAACCTCTTTTTCCTGTATTTCGCAAAATAATTTTTAATCACACTTGTTTTCTATTGAATTTGTGGTAAACTTGCATAGGTTTGTAAAGGTATACAGATTCAGGAGAGAGATTGAAATGATAAGAGAAGATGTAAGAAACATTGCGATTATCGCGCATGTAGACCACGGCAAAACGACCCTGGTGGACGAACTTTTGAAGCAGAGCGGCGTGTTCCGGCAGAATCAGGAGGTTGCTGAGCGCGTCATGGATTCCAACGATCTGGAGCGTGAGCGCGGCATCACCATCCTTTCCAAAAACACTGCGGTTACGTATAAAAATACAAAGATTAATATTATTGACACTCCCGGCCATGCGGATTTCGGCGGTGAAGTAGAGCGTGTCCTGAAGATGGTAAACGGTGTCATTCTGGTCGTCGACGCGTTTGAGGGAGCGATGCCGCAGACCAAGTTCGTGCTGCGCAAGGCGCTGGAACTGGATCTTCCGGTCATTGTCTGTATCAACAAAATTGACCGTCCGGAAGCCAGACCCGCAGAAGTGGTAGATGAGGTACTGGAACTTTTTATCGAACTCGATGCTTCGGATGAACAGCTGGACTGCCCGTTTGTCTATGCCTCCGCGAAAGGCGGATATGCCAGCATGGACCCGGATGTACCGGGGACCAATATGGAGCCGCTATTTGAGACGATCGTAAACTACATTCCGGCTCCGGAAGGCGACGAGACCGGCCCGACTCAGGTGCTCATCAGTACAATTGATTACAATGAATACGTTGGCCGTATCGGTGTCGGCAAAGTAGACCGCGGTACGATCTCCGTGAATCAGGAGGTCATTATCGTCAACCACCACGATACGGAAAAGAAGAACAAGGTCAAGATCAGCCGTCTCTATGAATTTGACGGATTAAATAAGGTAGATGTCCCAAACGCCACCATCGGATCCATCGTGGCTGTCTCCGGCATTTCGGATCTGCACATCGGTGATACGATCTGCGCGCCGGAAGCTCCGGACGCAATCCCGTTCCAGAAGATCTCCGAGCCGACGATCTCCATGAATTTCATCGTCAATGACAGCCCGCTGGCCGGACAGGAAGGGAAATACGTCACCTCCCGCCACCTGCGCGACCGCCTGTACCGTGAGTTGAACACAGACGTCAGCCTGCGTGTCGAGGATACGGAAGACACCGATACCTTTAAGGTGTCCGGGCGCGGGGAACTGCATCTGTCCATTCTGATTGAGACCATGCGCCGCGAAGGCTTTGAATTTGCGGTGAGCAAGGCAGAGGTCATCTACAGGACCGACGAGCGGGGCAAAAAACTGGAGCCGATGGAACTGTGCTATATCGACGTCCCGGAGGAATTTTCCGGCACCGTCATCCAGAAACTGAGCCTGCGCAAAGGGGAACTGCAGGGTATGACTCTCGGTCAGGGCGGCTATTCCCGTCTGGAGTTTTCCATTCCGTCCCGCGGCCTGATCGGCTACCGCGGCGAATTTCTGACAGACACCAAGGGCAACGGTGTCATGAACACGATTTTTGACGGCTACGGTCCCTACAAAGGAGATCTCTCCTACCGCAATCTTGGTTCTCTGATCGCTTTCGAGTCCGGAGAATCGGTTGCCTATGGTCTTTTCAACGCACAGGACCGCGGCACGCTTTTTATCGGACCGGGCGAAAAAGTTTATTCCGGCATGGTCATCGGCCAGAGTGCAAAACCGGAGGATATCGAGCTGAATGTCTGCAAGACCAAACATCTGACCAACACGCGCGCTTCGGGATCCGATGAAGCCTTAAAACTGACGCCGCCGAAGATTTTAAGTCTTGAGCAGGCACTGGAATTCATCGATACGGACGAACTTCTTGAGGTGACGCCGAAGAGCCTGCGTATCCGCAAAAAGATTCTGGATCCGACTTTAAGAAAGAGAGCCGGGTTTAAGCGGGCACAGTAACGTTCCGCAGCAGTAAATCATTCAGAACCACTTAAATGACAGCTTCCACTGACCGGGGGAACGCAGCAGACTCTCATATTCTTCTACGGTCAGCACATCCTCCAGCTGAAGCAGATCCTCTTCATCAACCACGGCATGAAGCGAGTCGGAAAAGCAGAGTGCCGGATAAAGTACGCACCACCAGTTCCGGCCCTTTGCCTCCCCGAGGCAAATACGCACAGCTTCATACCATCCTGCGGGGAACGTACAGTCCCCGTAGGTGCGGTCCGGGAACCAGCTCTGCGCAAGCTGCGCGGAAGCGCGGTAAGACAGTCCCTGCTCTTCGAGCACGGCATTCGCGACATCTTCTATCTGTTTCAGATTTTCGGACACAAATTCCATCGTCGCCTCCCGTCCGTTCCAAGCGGCCTGATCCGCGCCCTTGACCGCCGCCGACCCTCCGGCGGATTCTGAAAGTATGTCCGATACCGGTTCTTCTGATACCGATTTTTCTGATACCGGTTCTTCCGATAATAATTTTCCTGACATCCACTCCAGCACCGCGTCCCGCACCTGATATTTCACATTCTGATCTTCCTCACTGTCGCTGTTCGCGAGTACGTGAAATCTCAGGACCTCATCCGCGATACCCTGTTGAAGCATGTTCTGCTGCGCAGCCATGGCAGCAGCATTAAGAAAAACAGCAAGCAGCAGGAAAAGAAAAACTGATCCAGCCATTTTTCCGGGGTTTTTCCCTGATTTTTTCCTGATCCTGCCAGATTCTTTATCCAAAAACATTACAGGCAACCTCCCTGTTTCTATCGTGGAGTGTTGCCTGTATTTATGTTCTTATTCAGTTGTTTTCCATACTTTTCCGTGTTTTTACAAGTTTCAGAGCAGTCCCGGCAGAAAAAGTCTGTATCGCAGGACCGGAATTTCGATTTATCTTACAGCCCCGATCAGGCTGCGGATATCCTCTGTATTCTGACGGCGCATATACTCCTCTATTCCCTCAATCACATCCAGTGCTGCGTGCGGATTGCGGAAATTCGCCGTGCCGACCGCGACCGCTGTCGCTCCTGCAAGGATGAATTCCAGCGCGTCCTCCGCGGAGGAAATTCCTCCCATGCCAATGATCGGCAGCTTCACAGCCTGCGCCGTCTGGTATACCATGCGCACCGCGATCGGATGAATCGCCGGTCCGGATACACCGCCGGTCTGATTGGCCAGAGCAAAGGTTCTCCGGTTTACATCGATCTTCATGCCGGTCAGAGTATTGATCATGGAAAGCGCGTCCGCGCCTCCTGCCTCCGCCGCGCGGGCCAGCTCTGTAATGTCCGTCACGTTCGGGCTGAGTTTCATGATCACAGGCTGCTTCGCATGGCGCCTGATCTCGCGCGTAATCGCCTCCACCGAATCCGGATTCTGTCCAAATGCAATACCGCCGCAGCGGACATTCGGGCAGGAAATGTTGATCTCCAGAAGATCGACCCTGTCTTCGTCCGAAAGACGTTCGACCACCTCCACATATTCCTCCGTCGTATGCCCGCAGACATTCACAATCACTGCGGTGTCATACTGCGCAAGAAACGGCAGGTCACGGGCACAGAAAGTCTCAATGCCCGGATTCTGCAGGCCGATCGCGTTCATCATACCGCCGCGGATCTCCGCTACCCGCGGGGTCGGATTGCCAGGCCAGGGAACATTCGCGACCCCCTTCGTCACAACCGCCCCCAGGCGGGACAGATCGACAAATTCACTGTATTCCATACCGGAACCAAATGTACCGGATGCGGTCATCACCGGGTTTTTGAGTTCAACGCCTGCGACAGTCACCTTTGTATTTATCATAATCAGACTCCACCATTCCTGTAACTGTAAAATGTCCTCACAACAAGTGCGGAACCATCCTTATAAAACAACATCCTCCGCCGCAAACACCGGTCCCTCTTTGCAGACGCGTTTATTCTTTACCTGAGAATGCGCATCGATCTTTGCTGACTCACAGACGCAGGCCAGACAGGCTCCGATCCCGCACGCCATCCGCTGCTCCAGAGAAAGCCAGCACTCTGTTTCCTTCTTCTGCGCGTAAGCCTTGACAGCGCGAAGCATCGGTGTCGGTCCGCAGGCATAGATCACATCCGCATGCAGATCGTTTTCCCGGATGCAGTCGATCACGTTGCCCTGCGTGACTGTGCCGTAAAACGTTCCGTAGTCGTTTTCCATACCATGCAGCCTGCGATACAGAGAGTGATCCTCCACTGCCGCATACAGTTCACCGCAGGTCTTCAGCTCATCCGTCAAAAACAGTTCGTCCCGATACCCCACAACTGACAGGACCCTGCCCTTAAGCTGTTTTGCGAGTTCTACCATCGGCGGGATCCCAATCCCTCCGCCGATCAGAAGCGCCGTCCGTCCTTCCGGGCATCGATCCAGGGGATAACCGTTGCCAAGCGGTCCGAGAAGATCCAGCGAATCTCCTGCACGGCAGCGCGCAAACTCTGCCGTCCCTTTCCCCGCGACCCGGTATACCAGACGAATCCGGCCATGCGCGCTGTCTGCCTCACAGATGCTGACAGGACGCGGAAGCAGCCGCCCGGAATCATTGCTGTATACAGAGACAAACTGTCCCGGCCGGGCATTCCCGGCGATGGGATCTGCCTGCAGCCACATGCTGAAAATCTGATTCGCAATCTGCTCCTGTGAATGAACGACCGCATGCAGCATTGTTTTATCGGTTTTCCTGTTGTTTTCGCCATTTTTGATTTCTTTTTTCATTTCTCAACTGTCCCCGAATGTCCTTTTTCCTGCCCGGAAGTATCTTTCAGGCCTTCCGCCAATGTCTGCCGGTCAGCGCCGTTTATGCGCTCCGCTGGTGTCTTCATTTCTGACTGTCAGCGCCGTTCCAGTGCTTTGTTGATATCTTCGATCATGTCGGTCACAGCCGCCCGGCTCGCCTCCGGAAAGTGTTCCGCCCCAAATGACGCGTATTTCTCCTGTTTATACGCAGCAATGATGCCGCGCGAAGAGTTGACGATGGCGCCGAGCCCGTCCTCGTTGAAAAAGGGCGCCAGATCCGCCGCTTTTCCACCCTGCGCGCCGTAGCCCGGCACAAGGATAAAGCACTTCGGCATCACACGGCGAAGCGTTTTTCCCATCTCCGGATAGGTGGCTCCGACCACCGCCCCGACGTAGCTGTAGGTCTCTCCCATGCAGGAGTCCGCCCACTCCGCTACCTTTTCTCCCACCAGTTCATACAGCGGCCGCGTGCCGTCCGCGTCAGCCGCCAGCCGGTCCTGAAATTCCCCGCTCGACGGATTTGACGTCTTGACAAGGACAAAAATTCCTTTTTTTTCTTCCCGGCATACATCCAGAAACGGCCTGATCCCGTCCGTGCCGAGATATGGATTCACGGTCGCAAAATCCTCGCCGAACGGTGTCAGCTGCTGCGAACCGACCTGCACCCTGCCCAGATGTGCCGTGGCATACGCTGCGGACGTAGAACCGATATCGCCGCGCTTTACATCGCCGATGACGACAAGCCCCTTTTCATGGCAATAGTCAATCGTCTTCTGAAAAGCGATAAGCCCCGGAATGCCAAACTGCTCGTACATCGCGATCTGCGGTTTCACCGCCGGAATGAGATCGTACACTGCGTCCACGATTTTTTTATTGTACTGCCAGACGGCCTCCGCAGCCCCCTCCAGCGTCTCTCCATATTCCGCAAAGGCTGCCTTTTTGATGTGTTCCGGAATATACGCCAGCATCGGATCCAGACCGACCACGATCGGCGCGTTTGTCTTTTTGATATTTTCAATCAGCTTCTGTATCACAGTTATTTCCTCCCTCTGATTATTTAAAATGCTCTCCAGACTGCCGGCGTCTTCTGATATCCGTCCTCGTTTTCACAGGATGCGCCGGCATAACCGGAATCAGCTTTCCCACTTGCTTAAAAACGCCGCAGAATACTTTAATACGCCGTTCACCGCGTACGCGCAAAACAGGCATGCGGATGCCGCTCTGCCAAATCCCGCATAACGGTAAGCGCGGTATGTCATACGCGCGGAGTGGAGTTTCCCGCCGGATTTACCCGACGCAGTCAGGCGGTATTTCAAAAGCGGTTCATTGACTGCCGCCGCCTGTCCGTATTTTTTCAGGATGCGCAGCCAGGCAATGTAATCCTCATGGCTGTCCTCATGCTCCATGGGAAATTCCTTCGCGATATCCGCACGAAGCACCACCGAAGAACAGTTAATGCAGTTGTGCAGCAAAAGCCGCCGATAGGTAATCGTCTCATGTACCGGAATCACATGTCCGGTCAGTTCTCCTTCATGCGTAACCAGTTCCCGCGCGGTCGCACACAGGACCGGAGCGGATGCCCCCGTCTCCAGCAGAGCCAGCTGTTTTCTGAGCTTATCCTGCGTCCACCAGTCGTCCGCATCCAGAAACGCGACATATTTTCCTTTCGCCATCTGTACGCCGCGGTTGCGCGTCGCCGCCGCTCCCAGGCTGCTCTCATTTTTGCTGTAATGAATCCTGGGTTCTTTCTGATATTTCTCCATGACCGCATCCAGTTCATCCGGTGAATCGTCATTCAGTACCAGAATTTCAAGCGGGACCTCCTGCTCCAGCGCGGAATCGATCGCACGGCTGATCGTGTCTGCACAGCCGCACGCCGGAATGATGACCGAGACGAGCGGCTCCGCCGTCTCATCCGACGCTTTATCCGTCTCCGGATGCTGACTGCGCTCTGCGGCATCCGTCCCGGCGCCTTCCCTGCTCCGGAAGGCATCCCCAGACTGCAGACCGGCTGTCGACGCCGTCCTCTGCCACTGTTCCACGCCCTCCGTATTCTCCTTCTGAAACAGAATCTTGACCGTCGTGGCAATCAGCTGCAGATCCAGCAGAAACGAAAAATTCTCTATATAGGTGAGATCCAGCTTCAGCTTGTCGTAAGGCTTTGTATTGTATTTTCCGTAAACCTGCGCGTATCCGGTCAGACCGGCCTTCACCTTCAGGCGGTACGAAAACTCCGGGATCTCCCGCTCGTACTCCGCCGCAATTTCCGGGCGTTCCGGACGCGGACCGACCAGAGACATATCTCCCGCCAAAATATTCAAAAGCTGTGGCAGCTCATCAAAGTGAATGTTGCGCAGCACCCTTCCGACCGGAGTCACCCGGTCGTCTCCTTTTGCCGCCAGACGCGCGCCCTGTTTTTCCGAATCCATCCGCATGCTGCGGAATTTGTATACCATAAAAACCCTGCCGTTCTTCGTCAGGCGCTTTTGCCGGTAGAAGACAGGCCCGCCGTCATATGCCTTGATCAGGATCGCGATCAGCAAAAACAGCGGTAAAAGGACGATCAGCAGCACTGCTGAGATCAGTACATCAAAAATGCGCTTGATCACCTGCTGTTCCACGGTCAGGCCGCGGTTCCGGAAAAGCAGCAGCGGCGTGTCGAAAAGATTGATCTCTTCTGAACTCATCACCATAATGTCTGAAATCTTCGGCTCACAATAACAGCGGATATCATGTTCAAAGCAGAATTTCAAAAACAGATTGCGCTCATGTGAGGGCACATCGCAGATCATGACCGCCTGATGCTGCAGAATCTCCTGCTCAATTTTCTCCACGCCTTCTTCCAGCGACATCATTCCCTGGATGGTGTATTTATCCTTTCGTCCTTCCATCTTTTTGATCAGGGGCGACGGATCAAAGCTGCCATAGATCAGAAGGATCGCGTGCGGCGGATAGATTCTCGTATAGATCCACCGCATAAAAAGCACCCAAATAATTACTGCGCCCAGATTGATGCCGCACACGCGGAGCATGGGCTGAATATGCTCCAGAAACTTCCAGCGGCCGATCAGCGCCAGCTGGATATAGACAACTCCGTTTACAATGATCACAGAGAAAATCTGCGACAAAATGACGTCCAGTACCCTCTGGTATCCGACTTTAAAAGCGGAAAACAGCTTCGATACCACGACCACCAGAAACGCGTACAGCGCGATCAGCGCCCAGTGCCCCCAGAAGCTGTAACGTCTTCCGATCACAGCCGTAGAATGATAGCAGTGAAACCAGGTATACGCAAATACACCTGTCTGAACTGCCACGATCAGTACCGAAGCCACAAACATGATCAGTCTCTTGTACTGTTCTCTTCTCTTCATGAAGTACCTTTCCATTTGTAATCTGATAAACCGCCGCGCGCGGATGCGCATGGGAAAAGCCGCATCTGCCGATGACTCCCAGACGCGGCTCGCTCTTTCAATTCAGCCCGTTGATAAAAGCAGAAATCCGCTCAGCGGCTTCTTCCTCATCCGGGCCCTCAAAACACAAGACAATCTCATCACCGCTCTGTACACACGCGCTCAAAACACTGAGCAGACTTTTTGCGTTGTACTCGCGGTCACGGAAATGTATCGTTATCTTTGAATCAAATTCCATTGCCAGCGTACAAAGCTGACCGGCCGGACGTAAATGGAGTCCCAGTTCATTATTTACCGTCAGTCTCTTCTCCATTCTTATCACTCCTCCGTAGAATCTTCCTGCTGCTCCTGTTCCGCAGCATTCACCATCAGAGTCACCTCAGAAACAAGCGTAAAGCCGTCCGGCAGTTCAACATCCACAGCTATCTCGTAATCTCCGGCCTCCGAGCAGACAGAAAGATCGATCGTCGCCGTAACTTCTCCCGCTGTGATCGTACGTTCCTCGTCATCTGCATGTACCGTCACGGAAATCGCATCCGCCGGGGAAAAGGTCAGTACCATATTGTCCGGACGGTTCAGCACCGTCAGTTCAGAAAGAGCGATCTGCACGGTCTGGTCTCCATTCTGCTCCACTACTACCGTCACGGAAATCACGGAATCTGTGCCCTGTGCGAGCCGCACATCTTCAAGGGCGCTGATCGTCTCTGTCAGATCCACTTCCTGTGTAAAGGTTTCCGTTGCCCCCGCCACGGAGACCGGTGTGCTCACCGAGAGCGCTTCGATCAGGGAAAGCGCCTCCGTTGTTCCGACCAGATTGACTGTCGTCGGCACCGTAGTCACCTCGGTCACTTCATAGCCCTGCGCCGGAGTGCCGCTGGTCTCGATCATCACCGGGACTTCATACAGCACCTCCCAGAGTTCCACATCTATCGTCACCGTATTGTCGGAGAGCAGGACTCCGGAGGAATTTTTAATCTGCAGCCGGCTCATCTGTGTCTCACTGAGTTCGTCGCCGTTTTTATCCGTAATGGTAAGTGTGGACGTCATCCTCTGATCCGTGGAGATCCCGTTCACCGAGATCGTCGCCGTCACCTGGCCGATCCGCTCCAGCAGGCTCTCCGGTCCTGCAATCTGTACGGTCTTACCGTCCACGATCTCTGTCGTTCCAACCTCATATCCGCTCTGCGGTGTCCCCGTGGTCTCCACCGTCACCGCAAACTCGCTCTCCTGAATCTGCTCCAGTTCCACCTTCATGGAAGATGGAACAACCGTGATCTCATCCAGCGTCACCGCCGAATTTGTGCAGGTCACCGTCAGAGGCACCGTGTTCATCTCCGTCAGATTCTCCATGTCCGCTATGACTGTAAAATCAGAGGCAGACAGGCTCTCCAGCACTCGCCTGCGCTCCGTGACCTTGATCACCACCGAATCCTCTGATACGATATCAAACGCCTTGTCGATCTCCGTCACACTGTCTTCATTCACAATCTCAATCCGGATGTCCCGAAACAGCTTGGATGTCGTCGGATTGCTGACATTGGCAACGACCAGCCAGATCACAAACGCGACCCCCACGGAAAGCAGCTTCAGCGAAAGATTCCTCCGCAGGCTTCCGACCAGCTTTTTCCAGAGTTTTTTTGGAAATTTGAGGGATATCTTATGCTTCATTTGCTTCATTTTTCGTCCGCCCTTTCCAGAGCTTAAATTTCTTTGGGGCAACCGATTTGTTCTGCAGAATTTCAAGCTGTTTCTTCAGCTCCCCGGAGGAAATCCCATGCAGCAGTTCCCCTTTGTATGCGACGGAGATATCTCCGGTCTCCTCCGAAACGATCACCGTCATCGAATCGGTCTCCTCGCTGATGCCGACGCCCGCTCTGTGTCTCGTGCCCAGAGCTTTGTTCAGCATCATGTTATCCGACAGCGGCAGATAACAGGTCGCCGCCGTAATGCGGTTGCCCTTGATAATTACCGCTCCGTCATGAAGCGGCGTATTGTGTTCAAATATATTGACCAGAAGCTGGCTTGTCACGATCGAGTCCAGCATGATCCCGGTCCGTTCGTATTCCTCCAGCCGGATGTTTTGTTCCACAACGATCAGAGCACCCGTCCGTGCTTTGCTCATCTCCACAGATGCTTTCACGATCTCATTGACCGTCTTATCACTGAAGCGTTCCGATACATTTTTACTGTCATCGCCCAGCTGAAACAGTCCCGAAAAAATCGGTTTCTCACCGATCTGCTCCAGCGCCTTGCGTATTTCCGGATGAAAGACGACGACAGCAGCCGTAATCGCAATATCCACGACACGGTTCACAAGGTACATCAGTGTCGTCATCTGCAGTACATACACCAGCGCGATGCAGGCGGAAAGGATCGCGATGCCTTTCAGCAGATTCCAGGCTCTGGTATTCTGGGTCCAGAGCAGCAGATTGTATACAAGGGAAGCCAGAATCAGAATTTCAAGAATATCCGTGAGCGTGATCGACACAGTCGGTAACGTCAGCCAGGAAAGGCTGTCCTGCAGCCAAAACAGAAACCCGCTCATTTTGCTCCCCCTTTTGCCGGTATCAGTTGCAATGGTCATGCCGTGCTGTGCGCTCTGCATTCCACGCAGCCACTTTCAGTATAGCACAGTTTCCGTGTCATGCAAACGTTTTTTGCCCTGTCCGGTGCATAAAACCAGAAAAAAAATCTGCCGCACCCCAACCGCCCGGAGCGCTCGCGCCGCCTCATCCATAGTGCTTCCCGTCGTGTACACGTCATCGATCAAAAGGACGCGCGATGGAATCCCCGCGTCAGCCGTGTTTTCGAAAATTTTCCGATGCTCCCCGGACTGCCGCGCTTCAAAACTGCCCTTCAGATTTCGCAGGCGTTCCCCGCGTCCCAGTTCTTTCTGAACACCGGTATAACGAACACACCGCAGCAGTTTTCGGTCACAGGGAATACCGGTCAGGCGGCCGATCCGGACCGCCAGCAGTTCCGACTGATTGTACCCGCGCGCGGCGCGTTTTTTCCAGTGCATGGGAATCGGAACAATCACCTCCGGCCGCCACGCCTCCAGGCAGCGCCCGCCGGCGCGCACCATCGCGTCCGCGTAAAAATCCAGATAATCGCGCCGGTTCTGTGCTTTCATCCGGTAGACGCTGCGGCGCATCGCCCCGCTGTAGGTAAAAGCCGCCCTGCCCTGGTCAAACAGGTGACCGGTGCGCAGACAGTCCCCGCAAAATTCCTCCTCCCGGCTTCCCACCGGCTTACCGCACTTCATACACGCAGGCTCCGTCACCCACGGCAGTTTTTCACGGCAGTCCCCGCAGACAAAGTCTTTGTCCCATGCGGGGCGAAGCTGGGGTAACGCCCCCTCACTCCGTTCAGCGGCAGGTTGCTTCGCCCATTCACAGGCACTTCGCAGGCGAAGTGCGGGGCGAAGCTGGTCACAAAGGGGACAGCGCGGCGGATAAAGAAATTCCGCCGCCATACTTCCCGCCGCCCGCGCCAGCCTCACAGCCTTTTCTTTTTTGTTCATACTTTCTGTTTCGAACTGTTTCCGATATTGTCCTGATCACGCATGAACCGGGACACAGATCATTCTATTCCGACGCAAGCTGCCGTATTCTCTCGTCAAGCGCCGTATAGCGTCTCTGCTCCACGATATTGTCAATCATCTGGTCAAAGGTATTTGCATCACCGACCAGTGTCACACATTTACGTGCACGCGTTACCGCCGTATAAAGCAGATTGCGGTTCATCAGCATCCGCGGGCCGGTCAGCAGCGGGATCACCACTGCCGGATATTCACTTCCCTGCGATTTGTGGATAGTCACCGCGTACGAGAGTTCCAGCTCATCAAGTCCACTATACGCGTATTCTACCATGCGATGCTCATCAAATTCAACCGTTATCTGTTCCGTCTGCAGATTAATTTCACGGATGATGCCCATATCACCGTTAAATATTCCCTCACCCTTTTCCACCGGGATCCCGTAACGCCCGCGGATCTCCCACTCCAGCTGATAATTGTTTTTAATCTGCATGACCTTATCGCCCTCACGGAAGATCGTGCCGTTCTGCTCATGTTCCCGCTTCCGGCGATCCGGCGGGTTCAGATACTCCTGCAGGATCCGGTTCAGTCTCTCCACGCCGAGCAGACCCTTGCGCATTGGCGTCAGCACCTGTATGTCAAACGGCTCCGCCCCCACATAGCGCGGCAGCTTTTCCCGGATCAGCTGGATCACAATGCTGATAATCACATTCGCGTCCTGACGTTTCAGGAAGAAAAAATCCCGGCTTTTGTTGTCCAGCAGAAAATGTTCGCCGCGGTTGATCTTATGCGCGTTGACTACAATATCGCTCTCCGATGCCTGTCGGAAAATCCTGGTCAGACGCACGACCGTCACCTGTTCCGACGCGATGATATCTTTCAGTACACTGCCCGGCCCGACCGACGGCAGCTGATTCACATCCCCCACCATGATCAGACGGGTCCCGACTGTCACCGCTTTCAGAAGCGCGTGCATCAGATAAATATCAACCATCGACATCTCATCCACAATGATCACATCCGCGTCCAGCGGATTTTCCTCGTTCCGGTCAAAGCCCTCCTGACCCCCGTTTTCCGCCGGACCGCTGATCTCCAGCAGCCGGTGTACCGTCTTCGCCTCGCATCCGGTCGCCTCCGTCATGCGTTTTGCTGCCCTGCCGGTCGGAGCCGCAAGGGATATGCGCAATCCTTCTGACTCAAAATAGGAAATCAGTGTATTGATCGTCGTCGTTTTTCCTGTGCCCGGTCCGCCCGTGATAACCAGAAGGCCGCATCTGGCGGCTTCTATGACCGCCATCCTCTGCTTCTCATCCAGCACCGTGCCGGTCTGTTTTTCAATTGTCCGCAGTTTCTCCAAAATCACGTTCCGGTCAATCTCACAGGAAATATTGAGATCACAAAGCATGCGCGCCGTTTCCATCTCTATGTAATAAGAAGCCGCCGTGTAGACCCGCGTCTGTTCCTGCTCCTGTCTTATCACAATCTTTTTATCCATCGCCAGGTCCATCAGATACTGATCGATGCTCTCTATCTCCACGCCGAGCAGTTCACCGGCACGCGAAAGAAGCTGCTCCTTCGGCAGATATACATGTCCCCCGGCTCCCGCCTGCTGCAGCACATAAAAAACACCGCTTTTCAGGCGGTATTCCGAATCAATGGCGACACCGGCGCGCTTTGCGATCTCATCCGCAATGCGAAAGCCCACGCCGGTAATGTCATCCGCCAGCCGGTAGGGGTTCTCCCCGAGCACCTGATACATGGCGGTCCCGTATTTCTGATAAATCTTCACCGCCAGCGTGGTCGAGATCCCGTACTGCTGCAGATAAATCATTGCCTGACGCATCTCGCGCTTTTCACAGACCTGCGCCGCGATCTCCCTCGCCATCCGCTCACTGATCCCTTTGATCTCGGCCAGACGTTCCGGCTCTTCTTCAATCATGCGGAAGGTATCATCGCCAAACCGGCGAACAATACGCGCCGCGAGCGCCGTGCCGACACCCCTGATTGCCCCGGATCCCAGATAGCGCTCTGCAGATTCCGCATCGTCAGGGGCAATGGTGCGGTATCCGGAGACTTTAAACTGTTCTCCATAAGACGGATGAGAAGTAAATTCCCCCTGAAGTTCTACCTTCTCCCCCTCACCGATATAGGAGAGCGTTCCGACACAGGTAATGTCCTCCTCATCCCGTGATCCCGCTGCCGAAGACCGCAGGGTCTTTGACTGATTCACGTAGTCGGGAGAGGTCCCGGCCGCTCCGCCCGCAAGTACAAACACGGTATAGCCATTGTCATTATTTCGAAATATAATATGGTCAATATATCCTTCCAGTTTCTCCATCTCACGCATTCTCCAGCGGTTTCGCGTGAGCCGCTGCCGTCAGTTCCACAAACCGTCCGGTACCGACCGCTACCGCAGTCATCGGATCTTCTGCCACCATCGTATTGATGCCTGTCCGCGCTTCAATGAGTTCCTCCAGCCCGTCCAGCAGGGCTCCGCCGCCTGTCATCACGATGCCGCGGTCCACCACATCCGCCGCCAGTTCCGGAGGCGTGCGTTCCAGCACACTGTGCACCGCGTCAACGATCTGGCCGGTCACCTCTTTGAGCGCATCGCGCGTATCCTCCGAGGTCACACGAATGGTCTTCGGCAGGCCGGTAACCAGATCACGGCCCTTGACCTCCATCACCTTCGGTTCCGGCTTCTCAAACGCGGTACCGATCGTCATCTTGATCTCCTCAGCGGTCTGTTCCCCGATCATCAGCCCGTATTTTTTGCGGACATATTTGACAATCGCATCGTCAAAATCGTCTCCGGCCACCTTGATCGAAGTGCTGACTACGATCCCGTCCAGCGAAATCACAGCCACGTCGCAGGTGCCGCCGCCGATGTCCACGATCATATTCCCGCACGGGCGGGAAATGTCAATCCCGGCTCCGATTGCTGCCGCAATCGGCTCCTCAATAATATGCACGTCGCGCGCGCCGGCCTGATACGTGGCGTCTTCCACGGCTTTCTTCTCCACTTCCGTCACGCTGCTCGGCACACAGATACTGACCCTTGGCTTCCGAAAAGACATCTTGCCGATCGCTTTCTGTATAAAATACTTCAGCATCTGCTCCGTTACGGTGTAATCGGAAATCACGCCCTTGCGCATTGGCCGGACCGCCACGATATTGCCCGGCGTCCTGCCCAGCATCAGACGGGCTTCCTCTCCGATTGCCTTGATTTTATTCGTATCACGGTCATAGGCCACAACAGACGGTTCCTTTAAGACCACGCCTTTCCCCCTGACGTAGACCAGAATGCTTGCCGTCCCCAGATCGATTCCAACATCCGATGCTGCCATACGTTTAAACCCCTTTCATACTTTTCCTATAGAATCCCCACCATCTTAACACACTATACCGTAAATTGGAAATTCTTTTTTCATCTTATCGTTTATTAACTATTTTTCCGTTTTTTTTATAAAATCGTCATACTTTAATCATATTTCAGCCCTATTATGGGAACTGTATTAGCGAGGAGCTAATATATTTCATAACTCACACTTGGCAGCTCCACACGCTGCCAAGTACTCCCTCAAACATTTCCTGAATGGGGAAGCCAACCCGGACAGGGCAAAACATTTTTCAACCCAAATTTTTCTCTTTCCTGAAAAAACCTGACGTGAGTCAGGTTTTTTCGTGTGTATGCCACACTCATACCATAATCCTTGCCTCAGGTACCCGCCTCAGACACGTTGATTTTTGCAGCTTTTCTGCGCCGTTTATTATCCCTTGCTTCGCTGGGCGGGAAGCCGTGCATTGCTAAATCGCCTAACGGCGAGAGCACGGCCTGCATCCTCGATTCTCTTCGAGAATCGGGATATGTCTCGCTTCGCTCAAACAATGGCGAAGCAAGGGAAACTATGCTCGAAATCCTTGCAAAAATCTGCCTACCGTCTGAGGCGGATACCTGAGGCTTCGGATTATCCGGTACGGGTGTGACATGCAGCATTTTGCTCTTACTCCAAATATTTTGCAACATACGCTCCTGTGTAGGAGACCGGATTCTGCGCGACCTCCTCCGGCGTACCGGTCGCGATCACGGTACCGCCGCGGTCGCCGCCCTCCGGGCCGAGGTCGATGATATAATCTGCGGTCTTGATTACGTCCAGATTATGTTCGATGACAATCACCGTATTGCCGCCCTCGGTCAGGCGGCGCAGGATGTCCACCAGCTTGTGCACATCCGCGAAGTGCAGGCCGGTCGTCGGCTCATCCAGAATATAGATCGTCTTCCCGGTACTGTGTCTGGAGAGCTCGGTCGCCAGCTTGATGCGCTGCGCCTCGCCGCCCGACAGCGTCGTGGACGGCTGCCCCAGCTTAATATAGGAAAGGCCGACATCGTTCAGCGTCTCGATCTTGCGCCGGATCTGCGGCAAATGTTCGAAAAACTTCAAAGCCTCCTCGACCGTCATATCCAGCACGTCATAAATCGACTTTCCTTTGTATTTCACATCAAGCGTCTCACGGTTGTAGCGCCTGCCGTGGCAGACCTCGCATGGCACATAGACGTCCGGGAGGAAATGCATTTCTATCTTCAGAATACCGTCTCCGGCACAGGCTTCACAGCGCCCGCCTTTGATATTAAAGCTGAAACGGCCTTTTTTGTAACCGCGCGCCTTCGCGTCCGCGGTCGAGGCAAACAAATCACGGATCATGTCAAAAACGCCCGTATAGGTCGCCGGGTTTGAGCGCGGCGTGCGCCCGATCGGCGACTGGTCGATATTGATCACCTTGTCCAGCTGGCCGATGCCGCTGATCGCCCGGTGCTTTCCTGGAATCGTGCGGGCGCGGTTCAGGTCCCGGGCCAGCCGTTTGTACAGAATCTCGTTGATCAGAGAGCTCTTGCCGGAGCCGGAAACACCGGTCACGCAGGTCATCACGCCGAGCGGAATCTTCACGTTGATATCTTTCAGGTTGTTCTCCTTAGCGCCCCGGATCTCGATCCAGCCGGTTGGCTGTTTTCGCGTCTCCGGAACCGGAATGACCAGCCGATGGCTTAAATATGCGCCGGTAATGGAGGCAGGGCAGTTCATCAGATCCTGTGCCGTGCCGGCGGCGACCACCTCACCGCCGTGTTCGCCCGCACCCGGGCCGATGTCCACAACATAATCCGCGGCCAGCATTGTATCCTCATCGTGTTCCACTACGATCAGCGTATTTCCGAGATCCTTCAGATTGTTCAGGGTGCGCAGCAATTTGTCATTGTCGCGCTGATGCAGACCGATGCTCGGCTCATCCAGTATATAGGCCACGCCCACCAGGCCGGAGCCGATCTGCGTCGCCAGCCGGATACGCTGCGCCTCGCCGCCCGAAAGCGTACCGGTCGCCCGGGAGAGGCTTAAATAATCCAGTCCCACATCAACCAGAAAGCCGATGCGCGCGCGGATTTCTTTTAATATCTGTGCGCCAATCAGAAGCTGCTGTTCGGAAAGCTCCATATGTTCCAGAAATTTCTGCAGATCCCCGATCGACATGGATGTAATCTCATGAATGTTCTTCCCTCCGACTGTCACCGCCAGCGCCGACGGCTTCAGCCTCTGTCCGCGGCAGGCTTTGCACGGGGTAATCCTCATAAAACTTTCATATTCCTGCTTTGTATAGTCGGAGGAAGTCTCCCGGTAGCGCTGCTCCACATTGCGGATCAGACCGTCGAATGCCACATCGTACACGCCGATGCCGCGCTGTCCCTTATAATGCACCTTGACCGACCGCCCATTTGTCCCGTAGATCAGCATCTGCTGAATATCCGGCGGCAGCTGTTCAAACGGCGTCGCGAGGTCAAACTGATACTCCTTTGCCAGCGCCGTCAGCAGCGCATAGGTAAAGCTGGACGGATCCGTGCAGGACTGCCAGCCATTCACGACGATCGCTCCGTCCAGAATGCTCAAAGACTTGTCCGGAATCATCAGATCAATGTCAAATTCCATCTTGTAACCTAAGCCGGTACACTCCGGACACGCGCCGAACGGATTGTTAAAGGAAAAGCTGCGCGGCTCGATCTCATCAATGCTGATGTTGCAGTCCGGGCAGGAAAAACTCTGGCTGAAGCTGATCAGTTCGCCGTCCCCGGTATCCACATACCCCAGACCGTCCGCGAGCTGCAGCACCGTCTCCATCGAGTCTGTCAGGCGCTTCTCAATCCCCGGCTTCACCACCAGGCGGTCCACCACGATCTCAATGTTGTGCTTGATGTTCTTTTCCAGCTTGATCTCTTCCGAGAGTTCATACATGTTTCCGTCGATCCGCACCCGCACATAGCCGCTGCGCCGCGCCTGCTCCAGCAGCTTCACATGCTCGCCCTTGCGCCCCCGCACGACCGGCGCCAGCAGCTGGATGCGCGTCCGCTCCGGCAGCGCCATGATCTGGTCCACCATCTGATCCACGCTCTGCTTTTTGATCTCGCGCCCGCACTTCGGACAGTGCGGAATGCCGACCCGCGCATACAGCAGTCGAAAATAATCGTAGATCTCTGTCACCGTGCCGACCGTCGAACGCGGGTTGCGGTTCGTCGTCTTCTGGTCAATCGAAATCGCAGGCGGCAGGCCCTCAATGCTCTCCACATCCGGCTTCTCCATCTGTCCCAGAAACTGCCGGGCATACGAGGAGAGCGACTCCATATAGCGGCGCTGTCCCTCCGCGTAAATCGTATCAAAGGCAAGCGAGGACTTCCCCGATCCGGAAAGTCCCGTCAGCACCACAAACTGATTCCGCGGGATATCCAGACTGATGTTTTTCAGGTTGTGCTCATTCGCGCCGCGGATGCGGATACACTGTTTTTTTTCGATATGAGTTTTATTATGATTCACTGTCTCTCCCATTTTCATCCTCATCCAATTTATCTGTCAGCTGTCAATTTCCTGCAGATGCTTTTTCAGCAGGATCATCTTGTCACGCAGTTCGGCCGCCGTCTCGAAATCCAGCTCCGACGCCGCTTTTTTCATCTTCTTCTGTACTTCGCCGATCAGCTTCTCCAGTTCCCCGCGGTTCATCGACTCCGGATCCTTTTCCATCTGGACTTCCTGCTTTGCCAGTTCTTTGGAAATGCTGATCTGATCCCGCACCGCTTTTTTGATCGTCTGCGGCGTGATGCCGTGCTCTTCGTTGTATTTCTGCTGCAGCTCACGGCGTCTCTGCGTCTCGTCGATGGCTGTGCGCATGGAGTCTGTGATCACATCCGCGTACATGATGACATGTCCCTGCACATTTCGCGCAGCACGGCCGATCGTCTGAATCAGCGACACGGAAGAACGCAGAAAGCCTTCCTTGTCCGCATCGAGAATCGCCACCAGCGAAATCTCCGGGATATCCAGTCCTTCACGCAGAAGGTTGATCCCGACCAGCACATCAAACACATCCAGCCGCATATCGCGGATAATCTCCGTCCGCTCCAGCGTGTCAATATCCGAGTGCAGATACCGCACGCGGATGCCGACCTCTTTCATATAATCGGTAAGATCCTCGGCCATCCGCTTCGTCAGCGTCGTCACCAGCACCTTGCAGCCCGCTGCTGTCTCCTTATTGATCTCACTGATCAGGTCGTCGATCTGCCCCTCAACCGGTCGCACCTCCACACGCGGATCCAAAAGCCCGGTCGGCCGGATGATCTGCTCTGCACGCATCAGCTCATGCTCTTCCTCATACTCGCCCGGCGTCGCCGAAACAAACAAAAGCTGGTCTATTTTATCTTCAAATTCCCCGAAATTCAAGGGGCGGTTGTCCTTGGCTGAAGGCAGCCGGAAGCCGTAATCCACCAGAGTCGTCTTGCGGGACTGGTCGCCCACATACATCGCCCGGATCTGCGGCACAGTCTTATGCGACTCATCAATGATCATCAGAAAGTCATCGCCGAAATAATCCATCAGGGTATGCGGCGTTGCTCCCGCCGGAAGCCCGGCCAGATGCCGCGAGTAATTCTCCACGCCGGAGCAGAAGCCCGTCTCCCGCAGCATCTCCACATCAAAATTCGTCCGCTCCGCGATCCGCTGCGCCTCGATCAGCTTATCCTCGCTCTTAAAATATGCAACGCGCTCTTTCAGTTCCTCCTCGATCGCGTCCGCTGCCCGCAGGATCTTCTCCTTCGGCACAACATAATGTGACGCCGGAAAGACCGCGATAAATTCCAGACCCTTTTTCACCGCGCCGGTCAGCACATCAATCTCCGTAATCCGGTCAATCTCATCTCCGAAAAACTCCACCCGGTACGCATAGTCATCCGCGTTCGCCGGAAAAATCTCCAGCACATCCCCGTGCACCCGGAACGTGCCGCGGTGGAAATCCATCTCATTGCGGTCGTACTGAATGTCGATCAGTTTCCGCAGAATCTCATCCCGGTCCCGCTCCTGTCCCTGCCGCAGGTACAGCACCAGATCCTTATAATCTGTCGGACTGCCCAGACCGTAAATACAGGACACGCTCGCCACAATGACGACATCCCGCCGCTCCACCAGCGACGCCGTCGCCGACAGGCGCAGCTTATCAATCTCATCATTGATCGCCGAATCCTTCGCAATATACGTATCCGAAGAAGGCACATACGCCTCCGGCTGATAATAATCATAGTAGCTCACAAAATACTCCACTGCATTCTCAGGGAAAAATTCCTTGAATTCCCCATAGAGTTGGGCAGCAAGGGTTTTATTGTGCGCTATTACCAAAGTCGGCTTCTGCAGCTGTTCGATGACATTCGCCATCGTGAACGTCTTCCCCGAGCCCGTCACACCCAGCAGAGTCTCGAACTGGTTGCCTTCTTTGAAGCCCTCGACCAGCTCTTTGATCGCCTGCGGCTGGTCGCCGGTGGGCTGGTATTCGCTGTGAATCTTGAAGAGTTTCTGTTCAGACTGCACAAAAGCCACCTCCTCTAAAAATCTTTCAGCAGTATACCACATCCTTTCAAAAAAGTATAGCCGCTTTTTCGAATATTTGTTCGATTCGGCGACTATCACTTAAATTTGCCGTTTGCACACAGGTAGTTCCGCATGGGTTCAGCCATTTTTTTGTTAAGCGCGTATACCCTGCAGCCTTGTGTCCCCCGCCGGTACCGCAATATAAAATCAGCGCATCCATAAAGCCTTTACCTGCATTCTTTCTCTTTCTTCTGTACTCCTACTCAGGCGAATCAGGATGGTCGCCACAATAATCGCGAAACCCAGTATGATACACGTATCTATATTACAAAACAGCATCAGTACCATTGCACACAAATAGGTCCAGATCGTTCTCTGGTAATGGGGGCTGATCCGCAAGATGACGGAAAAGAAGAGAAACGACAACGCCAGAATCAGCGCCGGGGGATAATAAGGCCACAATCCCAGCAGACATCCAAAAGACGTCGCGATCCCCTTCCCGCCTTTCAGCTTAAAAAACAGAGGAAAAATATGTCCCACAACCGGAGCCGCAAGGACAAGGGCAAAGGCAATTCCTTCCGGCTTTTCCACGGAGTACCGCAGATAAAGAGCTACCGGCAGATACCCCTTTGCCATATCTCCGAGCAAAGTCAGGGTTCCGCACCAGAAACCACCCTGCATAAACGCATTTGCCGTCCCCGGATTCCCATCCCTGCTGTTTTCTGTAATGTCCTGATGTCCAAACAGCCGGCCAAATACCCGGGCAAACAAAACACTTCCAAATAAATAGCCTGCCAGTATAAATACAAAATCGTTCTTTTCCATAAAAGTATCTTCCGGCATCCTTTCTTTTCATACCAGGCAAATATTTTTCAGACTGTCCCCATCAGATTGAACCGTTTTCACTGTCTTGTTTCTGCCTGTCCTGTCTTTGCTTTAATTCCAGCTCCCGCTTTTGGGTTGCCTCCCTCAGCAGCGTATACACAGCTGACGCGGCAGGGACACCCAGCAGCATTCCGACCACTGCCGCCAACCATGACTGCCGCCAGCACCCACATAGCCGGAAGATTGATCTTAGAGCCAACCACTCTCGGATAGATCAGGTTGTTTTCCGTCTCCTGCAAAATCACAAAGAAAATAAGGAAAACAAGTGCCTTAATGGGCTTGACCGTTAAAATCATAATTGAACCAATGATTACGCTTACATATGCTCCAACAATAGGAATCATTGCCGTCACAGCAACCATCGCGCCAATCATCGCCGCATATGGTATGCGCAGCAGAAGCATACCGATCATACACAAAGTGCCAAGGATAACCGCTTCTATAGCCGCTCCTCCTATAAAATGCTGGAACGTGCTGCTGCACACCGCGCAAATATGAAGCACTGCGCTGCCTGCTTTTTGCGGCAGCCAGGCCCGAATCAGCCTCCCGGTCTGATTTTTCAGTTTCTCCTTACTGGCAAGAATATATACAGAAAAGACTACTGCCAGCACAAAGGTCACGATATGGTTCACAAACGAGCCCGTCGCGCTGACTGCCCGGTCTACAATGTCACTGCTGTTTGCAGAAATCAAATCCTCCAGCTGTACCTTTAGCCCGGACCAGTCAATCTCAGAGAGCGCTTTTCCTACCGGATTTTCCGCAAATGCCGTATTTTCCTCCAGATGATCCAGCCCGTCTATTCCCTCGTTCACAATCTGAACGATCAGTTTCACCGCGTTGACCAGTTCCGGAGCAACTAGCACAATCACTACGGCGAAAATCGCTATAATCAGCAGAAGTGCCAGAGTGATAGAAAGCCCCCGGCTGCTGCCTTTCCTGCCAAAAATAATATTGTTTTCTGCGCCATACAGACCACTCCCTCATACTCAGACTTCTATTTATTCAACCCGGCTTTTGCTCATTTTCTTCATACACTTTGTAATACGCTTTCAACAGAGCAGTTTTCTATATATTAGTTCAACTAGTACAATGTTTCCGAAAACCTTGTGCAAATAATTCATCTATGATATAATG
>JAJBTU010000031.1 GCA_020860715.1 Clostridiales bacterium
GAATTTATCAGCTTTTCTGTTGATTAATTCCTTTGAACTTCACGGAATCAGGTATGTTTTAAGGCCGGCACAGATGTGTCAGCCCATTTCCCAGAATCCTTCGACAGCTTCCGGGCATTGCCCGCCGCAGTCTCTCATTCCATTGCCGCACGGCCGGCGCCGCCGCGGTCCCTCAGCCCTGCGTCGCCTGCAGGTACGTGTTCAGACGGGTCAGAAGCAGATCCAGATCAATGCCATGCACCATGGCCGCCTCTTCCAGAGATTCCATCTGAGAAGCCGGACAGCCGATGCAGTGCATCCCGCCCGCCATCAGAACCGGAGCCAGTCCGGAATTGATCTCAAGAATTTCTCCAATCGTCATGTCCTTTGTAATTGTATCCGGCATTTTAGTTCCTCCTCCATATTCCGATTCCAGAATTCTTTCTCTGAATCGTGATTATTTTTATTATCGTTCGTTCGGAATTTAACATCCTCATTATATATTGTAACCCAAAAAAGCGCAAGGCTATTTTCCAACTATGATTTGTTTTTACAAAAAAACACACCGGCTGTAAGATTAGGCTTGTCTATTTTGCTGTTTTGTATTAGAATAAGGCAAAGATTCCGAGAGGATATCTTCACGATTTCAAAAATATCAAAAAGGAGGAACAAATCATGGCATACGTTATTTCTGATGAGTGTGTTGCCTGTGGAACATGCGCAAGTGAGTGCCCGGCTGACGCGATCTCCGAGGGCGATGGCAAGTATGTGATCGATCCGGATGTCTGTCTTGAGTGTGGTACATGTGAAGCTGCCTGCCCGACAGGAGCAATCTCCGCTGAGTAAGATTCAGGCAGCAGCGAAAGCGCCCGGCCGTGTCCGTTACGGTCACGGTTTCAGCGTGATTCAACGCGTTCATAATTTTAACAGGAAATTTCCTGCAAAAAACATGGGGTCCTTTACCGGATCCCATGTTTTCTTTTTTCTGAATCTTCCTGTTCTTTCTGTGCGAACATCCTTCTCATTCTTTGCAGCAGACCCCTGCGTCCAGACTCTGACGCCGGAGACGTCTGCGAGGCAGCCGCTTCCTTTTCCGCCATATCCTGCTGAAGCTGTATGTACAGTTCTTCTATCTCATCACGGATCAGATCCGCAATCTCCGCCTCCAGCTTTTCATTCTGCGCAGAAAGCGCATCGCTGATCAGGCTGCGGAGCATCGCTTCAAAAAGCCGGTATGTACCTGTCTCGCTCTTCGGGATGATCTCACAGACCGCTTCCCCATCCGGTTCCCCGCAGTCTTCCGGCACATCGGCACCCTGCGGCTTTGAGTCTTCCGGCACATCGGCGCCCTGCGGCTTTGTGTCTTCCGTCCGCTCATACGGCCGCTCTCCGAGCAGTTCCGAAAGCTGCACGCCTTCCTCCGTCTTTGCAAACAGCAGGCGGATCGCTTTCAGCTGGATTCCCTTCTCTTTGAGATCCTTCACTTTGCGGAAGGTCTCAAGATCTTCTTCGCTGTACACCCGATGTCCCTGCGCGGTCCGGCGAATGGAAAGGCCCAGTTCCTCCTCCCAGTACCGCAGGACATGCGACGGCACACCGGATCTCTGCACCGCCTCCGACACCGAATACAGTGCCTGTCCGTTCTCTTCTGGTTTCCTCATAAACCCGTTCCCCCTGAAAGCAAATGAATCCGTCCGGGCGAACTTCCGCCCGGACGGATGGTTTCTATAAATTCGCTTATATAACTATATGAGAGAAAAATCCAGAATAGAACCGCAGCATCATTTTTTCATGTTTGCGAACTTTGTGAAGCGCGGCAGCCATGCCAACTCGACCGTCCCGATCGGGCCGTTCCTCTGCTTGGCTATGATCACTTCCGCCACATCCTTTTTCTGCGAATCGTGATTGTAGTAATCGTCACGGTAAAGGAACATGACCACGTCCGCGTCCTGCTCGATCGCGCCGGACTCTCTTAAGTCGGAGAGCATCGGACGGTGATCCGGGCGCTGCTCGACGGCACGGGAGAGCTGGGAAAGCGCCACCACCGGCACCTGCAGTTCTCTCGCGATCTCCTTTAACGAACGCGAAATATCTGAGATCTCCTGCTGCCGGGATTCCGCGCGGCGGCTGCCCGTCATCAGCTGCAGATAGTCAATAATGACGATATCCAGATTGTACTCCAGCTTGTACTTCCGGCATTTGCTCCGCAGCTCGGAGACAGAAATACCCGGCGTATCGTCGATGATCATGTTGGATTTCCCGATGACGCCCGCCGCCTCTATCAGGCTGGTCCAGTCACTGTCGTTTAAGTTTCCGCTGCGCAGCGCCTGCGAGTCCACACGGGATTCCATCGAAAAAAGACGGTTCACCAGCTGCTCTTTTGACATCTCCAGACTGAACAGCGCCACGGTCAGATTGTTCCGAAACGCCATGTATTCCGCAATATTCAGGGCAAACGCCGTTTTGCCCATAGAAGGACGCGCCGCGATCAGCAGCAGATCCGACGGCTGAAAGCCGGAAGTCTTGTAATCCAGATCAATAAATCCGGTCGCAAGTCCTGTGACATTGCCCTTGGAACGGCTCGCTGCCTCAATCCGGTCGAGCGCATTCAAAACGATCTCCTTGATCGGTGTAAACTCCTCGCCGGTCTTCTGCTGCAGAACCTGGAAAATCTTTTTTTCCGTGTCCTCCATGATCTCTTCCGTGCTCTCTTTTCCGGCATAACAGGAAGCGGCAATCTCCTCGCTCGTCTTAATCAGTCTGCGCAGCTGCGCCTTTTCCGCGACGATCTGCGCGTAATATTTGACATTCGCGGAGGTCGGCACCGATGTGATCATATCGCGCACAAACTCCATACTGGAGAGTTCCGGCGGCACATCCATCTCTTTGAGACGGTTCTGCAGCGTGACCAGATCGATCGGCTTGTCCTCGCGGTACATCCCCGTCATCGCGTCAAAAAGAATCCCGTACTGTTTCTGATAAAAATCATCCGGAACCAGCAATTCTGACGCCACCGTCACAGCGTCCCGATCCATCAGCATCGCGCCAATGACCGACTGCTCCGCCTCCGTGCTGTGCGGCATTACTCTTTTTAATAATGTTTCCTCCACAATGTCTCCTCCGGCCCGCGCTCCAAACGGGCCTTTCTGTCATAAACGCTCCTCTCCGGTCACTTTTCCACAACATGCACCCGGATCTGCGTCGTTACCTTCGCGTGCAGCTTGATCTGCACCTGCGTCACGCCAAGTGTTTTGATCGGCGCATCCAGTATGATTTTCTTCTTGTCGATCTCGGCCCCAAGCTGTTTCTGCACTTCCTCCGCAATCTCCTTGGAAGAGACAGAACCGAATACGCGCCCGCCTTCCCCGGCTTTTACCGCAACGCGGATCTCTTTATCCTTCAGTTCTTCTCCAAGCTGCACGGCCGCCGCAAGCGCCTCTTTTGCCAGCTTGTCCGCATTCGCTTTCTGCAGCTTCAGGTCGTTCAGGTTCTTCCCCGTCGCTTCCTTGCCGAGTCCCTTTTTTATAAGTACATTCCGCGCGTAGCTCTCACTCGCCTCCACGATCTCTCCCTTTTTGCCGAGAGATTTGACATCCTGTAATAAAATGACTTTCATGATTTTACTGCCCCTTTCTTTTCCTGTATCCGTATCGGGTGCCTCAGATCGCCCCTTCTTTTGTCATCTGCGTCAGTACTTCCTTAAGCATCACCCGCGCCTGCTCCGTATCCACATTGGCAATCTGCGCGCCCGCGATATTCATATGGCCGCCGCCGCCCATGCGTTCCATGATCAGCTGCACGTTCACCTCGTCAATGGCCCGCGCGCTGATATAAATCTTATCCTGAAACTCCGTCAGGACAAAGGAGGCCTTCACCCCGATGATGTTCAGAAGTTCATTTGCCGCCTGCGCTCCGACCACAGTCGGGCTCTCAATGCCCTGGCTCGGGCAGACGCTGATCGCGTAGCAGTCCATAAACAGTTCCGCATGCCGCACCGCCTCCGCGCGCGCTTTGTAGGTCGCCATATCGTTGCGGAATACTTTGCGCACCCGCGTCACATCCGCGCCGTTCCGGCGCAGGTAAGCAGCCGCCTCAAACGTGCGCATACCGGTCTTCGCCATAAAATTATTCGTATCGATGATAATACCGGCGTACACACAGTCCGCCTCATACGGCTTCAGCCGGACGCCCTCCTCATAATACTGCAGAATCTCGGTGATCATCTCGCAGGCAGAGGACACCGCCGGATCAATGTAGGAAAGCGCCGCGTTCTCGATCTTATCCGCGCCCTGCCGGTGGTGATCCAGCACAACGATGGTTTTTGTCAGATACAGAAGTTCCTCGCACTCCACCATGCTCGGCCGGTTCGTATCGACCACCACGACCACGGTGTTTTCATTGGTCAGCTGAATCGCCCGTTCATGGCTGACAAAGACATCTTCCGCGTACTCCAGATTGTCCCTGAGAGAATTGACCCACGGACGGATGCTGGCGGAAATATCATCCAGCACGATATGCACCGGCTTCCCGGAACGCATAGCCGCGCTGCAGACGCCGACGGCTGCCCCCAGAGAATCAATGTCTGTATTTTTGTGTCCCATGACGACCACGCGTTCCCGCGCACTGATCAGTTCGCGGAGCGCCTGCGCCTTGACACGCGCACGCACACGGGTATTGCTCTCCGAGCGCTGTGTCTTGCCGCCGAAGAACGAAATCTTATCTTCATCTTTGACCACAGCCTGATCTCCGCCGCGGGCAAGCGCCATCTCGATCGCGACATGAGCCGCCTCAAAATTCTCCGTATAATTGCCGTTATTCGTCCCGATGCCAATGCTGACTGTCGCATTCATGGAATTGCCGAGGTTGACCGTCTTAACATCCTCCAGCAGAGAAAACCGGTCTTCGATCAGTGAATTCAGACTCACGCGGTTCATCACCAGCAGATACTTGTCCTTTTCCAGATTCTTAATCAGTCCTCCCGCGGAAATCACATATTTGGTGATCCGCCGGTCTACCAGCGCGCCCAGCATCGAACGCCTCACATCCTCCACGCTGTCCATCGCTTCATCATAATTGTCCACATACAAAAGGCCGACCGCCGGTTTCTGCTCAAAATTTTCCTTTTCCAGGCGCCTCAGTTCCGTGATATCCAGGAAATGAAGCCCGATCACACTGCAGTCCTCCCCCTCCGGTACGGCGACATCCACATCCGTCAGGATCTCCGTCAGACGGATCCGTTTCATCACCACCCGGTACTTCCGGTCGCCGTAATCCATCTCGGCTTTTGCCTCCTCCCCCTCATCAGGGAAGCCGGCCGCGTTCAGTTCCGGAAAAACCGACGTAATGTTCTTATGGCAGTCCCGGCCGCGCTTTGTCATCTCGCAAAGGCGCTGATTCATCCAGGCAATACGGCCATCCGGCAGCACGATCCCATACGGGATCATCATTTCATCCAGAAGATCTTTTTCCACGCCTCCGAATCGCTGTGAAAAATCGATCAGCTCCAGCAGCACTCTCGGCCGGTAGTAAACATCGAGCAGCACAATCGACACATAAAGCGCCAGAGAAAACCCTCCGACAATGCATCCCGCAAGCGTATCCACATACAGCACCGCCGCAGTCAGAAACAGCAGCAGCAGGCAGAGCAGCACACACCAGTACCAGTGCCGCAGAATCTTTCCACTGTATCGTAACTGAATTTTATTGTCCGGCCTGTTCTCTTTCATATCTGTCCTGTCCTTCCTCGTACACTGTACATCAGGAACCGGTTCCGTCCCATATAATATTCACAGTTTACCACAAAGTTTTCATAAGGGGAAGCCTAAAATCAGACGGAACCTTTTTCTTTATAACAGCAAAAAGCCTGCACACCGCTTCGATGTGCAGGCTATCTCATCTTCTGTCAGAAACTGCCGTACCTGTCTCAGTCCTGTACGTACGGCATCAGAGCGATATGACGCGCTCTCTTGATGGCTACCGTCAGAGCACGCTGATGCTTTGCGCAGTTGCCCGTGATTCTTCTCGGAAGGATCTTGCCTCTCTCCGATACGTATCTTTTCAGCTTGTTGACATCCTTGTAATCGATCTCATTGTCCTTGCCGCAGAAAACGCAGACTTTTTTCCTTCTGCGCATACCGCCGCCGCGTCTCTTCATCGGCGCATCGCCTTTTTCTTTATTATATGCCATTGCATTGTCCTCCTAACAAAAATACCTCTAATATCCAGCCTCTCGGGTATGTAAACATCCCTCGATGCTGGCTATTGAGAACTCTTTCCCGTCAATTGAATGGAAGCTCCTCATCAATCCCATCCGGAATATTCATAAATCCGTCGCCCGCGGATGCATCCGACGGCGCCGGGATCCCTGCCGCAGCGGCCGGCTTCTGATAGCCGCCATTCTGGTATCCGCCGCCCTGTCCGCCTGAAGCTGCGGCCTTGCTCTCCGCAAACTCCTGCTCATCGACGACAACATCCGTCGTATAAACCTTCTGGCCATCCCGGTTCGTATAGCTGCCCGTCTGAATCCGGCCTGTCACCACGATCTTGGTGCCCTGGCGCAGATATTTCTCCGCGAATTCAGCGCCCCGGCCAAACACCACACAGCTGATAAAATCCGCGGTCTGCTGATCGCCGCCGTCACGGCGGAATCTGCGGTCAACCGCCAGTGTATACCTCGCGTACGCCGAGGAATTGTCTCCCGCGGAATAGCGAACCTCCGGGTCTCTGGTCAAACGTCCCATCAAGATGACTTTATTCATATTCTCTACCTCTCTTTGATCTATGCATCCTGTCTAACGCATAAATATCTGATGACATTCTCCATGATCCGGATACGGCTCTCTACCTCAGCCGGACATGTCGCATCAGCCTCAAAGCGAACGAAGTAGTAATATCCTTCACGCATCTTCCTGATCTCGTAAGCAAGTCTTCTCTTGCCCCACTCTTCTACTTCGGTAACAGTCCCGCCGAATCTGGCGATCAGATCCTTTACCTTTTCCATCGTAGCGGCTCTGTCTTCGTCTTCAAGTTTTGCGTTGACAACTACTGCTAATTCATACTTGTTCATGCTTCTTCGCACCTCCTTATGGTCTTTTGGCCCCCTGACCCGGGTTCCGCGCGCTCTGAAGCATCCTTCTAATGGATGAGAGCACAGCCTGCTTTTTGATATGCAAGGCAAAGCGGAATCTTCCGCAGGGAGCAAGGAAATATATCACAATTAGGCATTCTAACACAGGAAACCGCCGAGTTCAAGCATTTTTTACGGACAAGTCCGTTTTTTTGCGGACAATTCTTTTTTCTGCCCTTCCGGCATAAACTGTTCTGAGAATCTCATCCGGAGTCCGTTCATGCCGCGATTATTCCGCATTTCCAGAAAAACTGCTGACCGCCAGGATACCCGTCCGGCAGCATTCCCTCTTTTCCGGCTCTTTGCGCCGGCGTTTGCCGCTGTCCTTATCACGCTCATTCTCTGCCGCCTGATTACCGATCCTCCCTCCGTTTTTTTGACTGAGGACCAGCGGTTCACCGCGTTTACAGAGGACGTTTTCCGCAGTGAACTCTCCGGAAATACATTGACGCTTCACTATCTGGTCGCGGATCCGTCCCGGTACGGGCTGGATCAGGCTGAAGCAACGCTCGGCAGCGCCTCCACGGAATCACGGGAGCGATCCCTCGCCGCTCTGGAAAACGACCTCAACACGCTCCTTCAGTTTGACTATGAGAAACTTTCGGACCGGCGGCAGCTCACCTACGATATTTTCCTGAATTATCTGGAAACGGAACTCGGTGCGGCAGAATTTCTGCTCTATGACGAGCCGCTCGGACCCACGCTCGGCGTGCAGGCACAGCTGCCGATCCTTCTGGCAGAATACGCGTTCCGCACAAAAGGTGATATCGAAGACTATCTCACTCTTCTGTCGCAGATTCCGGATTATTTTGACTCCATTCTGGCATTTGAGCAGGATAAATCCGACGCCGGCCTGTTCATGAGCAGCAGCTGCGCGCTGCATGTAATCGAACAGTGCCTCGATTTTGCCTCGGATGAGGAAACGCATTATCTGGCTGAAATCTTTGATGAAAAAATCGATGCGGTGACCAACCTGACCGCCGACGAGAAGATCGCCTATAAAGAGCGGAACCGGACCCTGCTGACCGGATACGTGCTGCCCGCTTACCGCACGCTCGCGGCAGGCCTTGCCGGACTCGAAGATACAGGGACAAACGAGATGGGACTGTATTATTATCCGGACGGGCAGGAATATTATCAATATCTGGTAAAAAGCCGGGTCGGCGACAGCCGCAGCATCGAAGAGATTGAGGAACAGATCAAGACACAGATGGTAGCCGACTATGCCGCCATGCAGGAGCTGCTGGAGGATGCGGCAGATACCACGGAAAGCAGCGCGGGAACCGGCACAGAAGGAACCGAAACAGAGAGCGCCGGGACAGCCGGTACGGAAATCTCCGACACGGCAGACAGCAGCAGCGCCGCCTCTATGATCGAGGATCTGCGCGCAAAAATCACGGATGATTTTCCGCTGCTTCCGAGTGTCTCTTATGAAATCAAATACGTCCCTGCATCACTGCAGGAGTATTTAAGTCCGGCTTTCTATCTGAGCCCCGCAATCGACGATTACACTTCCAACGTGATCTATATCAATCCGGCGAGCGGCTATTCCGGAATCGACCTCTACACCACGCTTGCCCACGAGGGGTATCCGGGCCACCTCTATCAGTCCGTTTATTTTGCCTCGCAGTCACCCGACCTGATCCGGTATCTTCTGGACGTCGGCGGCTACACCGAAGGCTGGGCCACCTATGTGGAACTGTATGCATGCTCACTTTACGACGAAAGCAGCCTGCGGACAGATGCCGGCACTGGCACATCCGGCACCGGCAGCAGCGGTTCCGGCATCTCCTCTTCCATGAGCCGGCTTAACCGTTCCTTTACGCTCGGTCTCGCCTCTCTTCTGGACATCGGTATTCACTACCGCGGCTACACGCCCGAAGAAGTCAGCGCCTTTCTTACGCAGCTCGGCTTCTCCGAAAGCACGGCCCAGTCTCTTTATACCGCCATTCTGGAAGCCCCCGCAAACTATCTGCAGTATTATGTCGGCTGTCTGAACTTTATCACGCTGCGCGACACACTGTCAGAGACCGTCAGCGGGTTTACCCTAAAAGCCTTCCACCAGGCCGTCCTGGAGACCGGCCCGGCTCCGTTTGATATCCTGGAGGAACAGTGTACTGCCGCGCTTACAGAGTAAGGGTGCCTTTCTCTGCCGCCGCAGCCGCCGCATCGGTTCCGCGAAAAGAGCGGCCGTTAAAACTTCAGCTTCTTCATGCAGCCAAACCCGATCGCGCCGGGGCCGATATGGTAGGAAACGCTCAGTGCGAGCGGATCGGCCATGACGTCTCCTGCGGGTACCTGGAACGCCGCTTCCAGTTCTTGCTTCCAGGCCTGCACCTCCGCGGTAAAGCCTCCCGTGTAAGCCATCGCAATCTGGATGTCCTCCATCCGCCCGTCTGCACCAAACCGCTCCCGGATATCCTTTCGAAGTGCATCCAGCATAATCGAGCGCGCCGCCTTTTTCGTCCGGGCATTGGCATAAGCGTCCAGCTTGTCCCCCTGTATCTGAAGCACCGGTTTGATGCGGAGCAGCGTCCCGAGCGCCGCTGCAGCCGGTGTCACACGCCCGCCCTTTTTCAGGTAATACAGCGTATCCAGCGTGATGTAGATACTTGCATCATACATGGTCTCCAGCAGCTTCGCGCGGATCCTGGCCGCGTCCCATCCAAGACCGGCCATGCGCTTCGCATCCAGCGCCGCCTGTTTCTGCGTCACGGAGATCCGCTTATTGTCCACCACAACCACGCGGCCATGGTACTCCTCCGCCAGCATCATCGCCGTACTGCAGGTGCTGCTTAGACCGCTCGACATCGGAATGTGCACGATCTCATCGTATTCCTTCAGCAGAGAATCCCACAAATCCGTCACGTCGCCGATGGCCGGCATGGACGTCGAAATCTCGGCTCCCTTTTCCAGATACCGGTAAAACTCCTCCTGTGTCAGATTGATGTCCTCAAAATACACATTATCATCAATATAAAACGGCATCGGAATCACATAGATTCCGAGTTCCTTTGCCTCGCTCTGCGTAATTCCGCTGTTGCTGTCCGTCACGATCGCAATCTTCTTCATCATTCTCCCGTTCTTCCTCTTTCCTGTATCTCCGGCGCGGACAGTCCGCTCCGCATTCCATCAGCGGAGGCAGCCGGTATCCCCCCATATTTTCCCGCGCACAAAGTCAGTGCCGCCGCCATATCCGGCTTCACTGACCTTGATTGGAATACCACGTATTAAGGTATCTTACCACGTATAAGATGGAACTGCAATCTATTTTTATCCGCCGCTGAGGGTCATCCCCAGCGCCACACTCGCCGCGATCCCGGCCGCGGAGGCCAGCAGCGCGCCGCACAGCGTATACCTCGTTTTTTTGATACCCACACTCATATAGTATACGCTCATCGTATAAAAAACCGTCTCCGTGCTGCACAGCATCAGAGACGCGGTCAGCCCGATTCTGGAATCCGTTCCATACTGGCTGTAGAGATCAAGCAGCAGTCCGGAAGCCGCGCCGGAGGAAAACAGCTTCACCACGCCGAGAGGGACTAATGCGGAAGGAAATATTTCGTTCGGAAGGATCCGGCCGATCCCCGCGGCAAGCATATCCAGAAAACCGGATGCGCGCAGCACACCGGTCGCCACCATCAGTCCGATCCATGTCGGCGCCAGCTTCACGACCGTTTTCAGCCCTGACGCGGCCCCTCTTGTAAAGCTGTCATATACCGGCACTTTCGCCGCCATCCCATATCCCGCAATATAGAGTATCACAAACGGAATCATCCCCTCTGACAAATACAGCAGCCATTTCATATCCGCTTCCCGCCTCCGTTTTTTCCAGCCTTATCCGCAGCCGCACCAGCCGATAAGAAGGCTTCCATATCTTCACAGCCGCAGATACTTTATTCTATGATTCCGGCGCTCTGATCATGCGGACGGAAAAAGGACTGTGCCGAAGCACAGTCCTGCCGCTTATTCCTTATTTTCTGTTCCTTATTTTCTATTCCTTATTCTCTATTCCTTATTTTTATTCCTTACTCCTTATCCTGCCGCCTGTATCTTACCGTGTCAGCCGGCGTCTTCTCCAGGCATTCACACCAAAGACCAGAAGCGCCGCCCCCATCAGCAGGATATAGCCAAACAGCGGCGTATCGTCTCCGGTCTGTACCGAAGATGCTTCACCGGAGACCGAACCATTGTCGTCCACCGTATAGGAGTCCGAGCCGGAAAGCAGATCCGAAGACGCTGCATTCAAAATCGTATCCCAGTCTTCGCTCGACGTCGTTCCGTATACCGAATTCAGCAGCACCGTCTGGATGGACAGATTGTCCTGCGTAAATGCTGCCGTCGCGTTGACCACCTTAATCTGATAGCCAAACGAGCGCTGGTCCGTAATCACGTTGCCGTCCTTATCCACCTCGGCAATGTAGATCGTCACGCCGGAAGCAGATCCAAGGTTCAGCGTCAGCTTTAATGTTTTCTCGCTCGCATTGTTCAGCGTCATGGCAATCGGATCCGCATAGAGCTGTGTCAAAGCCGAGTCCTTGAACAGACCCACGTAGAACGTCTCGCTCACCGCTTTCAGTGTCGTCCCTTCATAGACACGCTTCGTCAGATAGAGCGTCACTTTCGAGGCTTTCAATTTGTTCGTGACGGTCACCGACTGCGTGCTCCCTTTGGAAATGGTAACGCTCGGCTTATCCACGGATACCACATAAGAAAAGTCGGAAGAATCCGTGATGCGGTTGCCGCTCGCGTCCACCTCAGCAATATAATAGGTCATGCTGTTCTCACCGGAGAGCAGGATCCGTCTTCGCACGGTAACAGAAGAGGCATTTGAAAGGCTCATCTTCACGACCGTAGGCGTGTCGCTGTAATCCGAGTTCCGGTAAATTCCAATATAGAACGTATTCGTCACCGCCTCCGCCGTCCCGGAGGAATCGGTCACGTTCAGTGTCATGGACAGCGTACCGGTATAACGGTATCCGCCCGGCAGGGATTTGTATACATTCTGCGCCACCATACTGCGTGTCTTCTCTGACATGGTCACCTTGCCGCTGTTCGTGTAGCGGATGGTCAGTGAGCTTGTCGAGCTTTTCACGACACCGTACTGGTCTGTCTCCGACAGATAATAAACACCGTCTTTTGTCAGATTTGAGAACGTCACGGTCCCTGTAAATCCGCTTACGTCCAGAGACACCACGTTGCTGACTTTGTATTTACGGGCAGAGTCAGAGAACAGTGCAAAATAGTAAGTATACGCCCCTTTCGCCTGATATGTGCCCGACGTTGTGTCATAGGCGTATACCTGATCATCTCCCACGTACACCTGCTTCGTCACCGTCAGGCTGTATCCTGTCGAGGCCGTCGCGGTATTTTCTATCACAACCTCTGTCGTGCAGCCCCGAACCACGGTAAACTCCACGTCCGGAACCGGCGTGTAGCCGTCAGGCGCCGTAATCTCTGTCAAATAATAAGTCTCACCGTCTTCCAGTGCGTTAGTCCAGACAATCTCCGTCCCGCCGGAGGTAAAGGTCTTGCTGCCGACCGCGCTGACTTCATAAATGCTGCCCGAACTGTCTTTAACGGCCAGCTTTGCGCCCGAGAGCAGACCGCCGTCCGACGCATCCCGCACGCTGATCCGGATCGTCGAATCATTCAGCTGATTCTGCACCGTCACCGCCGCAGCCGTATCACCGCACTGCACCGTTACCGCATTCGCGTCCGAATCCGGATAAGAGACATTATAAGCAAATTCATTTTCTCCGCCGGTCACTGCCGTGCCGCTGCTGTCCGTCTCGCCAATATAAAACGTCTGCTCTGCCGCAGTCACTTTGAGCACTACAGAAACGGTCTGCGTGCTGCCTCCATCCATGGAAATCGCGATGGGGGTGCTGTTCGCCGCTTCCGTCAGAGTCGAATCCGTATAAACGCTCACGCTCTTCGTCCTGTCCGCGTCCGCGTAAATATTCACATAAAACGTTTCGTTCCCGGCCAGCGCCGTCCCGTCGCGGTCAAGGACATTCAGCGTGATTGTCAGAGGCACCGTGCAGCTGAATGCGCCTTCCGTCCAGGAGTCTTCGGTGTACTGATACTGCAGCGTCACCGTTTTCTCCGTATCACTCTCTGCAAGCGTCACCTCAACAGCCGCCGCATACGGTGATGCCGCTGTGCCCAACTGCAGCAGATTGCCATCCTTGTCCGTCGCCGCCACATAATAGGTGCCGGCTGTCAGACTGTCAAACGTGACGCTGCCGCTCCCGGTCTCCCCGGATGACAACGTCAGCGTCTGTACCCCGCTTACACGCACCAGATCGGAAGAAGCCGGCTGTACCGCCGTCTGCGCTGTCCCGTCCGCGTCCGCTGAAACCGCCGCAGCCGCCGTCCCTGTCTGAGCGGTAAACAGCGCCGCATAATACGCCGCATCCTGCTCTGCCGTCAACAGCGTATCCCCGAAAAGTGCCTGCGCGGAAACGGTAATTTTCTTATCTCCGCTTTGGGTCTCCGTCTCTGTTTCCGTCTCTGTTTCGCTCCCGGTCTCGGTCTCTGTCTCCGCTGTCGCAGCCGGTTCCGATGCGCTCCCGGAAACGGTACTGATCCCCCCGGCTAACGCTGCCAGAAGGCCGCTTCCCAGGCGGGATACGGATTCCGTCTCTGTCTCTGTTTCTGTCTCAGAAGTTTCTGTCTCTGTTTCTGTCTCTGCCTTAGAAGTCTCTGTCTCTGTCTCCGTTTCTGTCTCAGAAGATTCGGTCTGCGCCTCAGTTGATTCTGTCTCTTCCTGCGCGCCGGTCGAGAACGCGACGCGCAGCAGCGCGGCATCCGCGTCCTTCACCGTCACCGTCTTCGCATAGACCGCTCCCGAAAGATCGCCTGCGGCCTCCGCCGCAGCCGCCGGCGCCAGGAC
The DNA here is from genome assembly GCA_020860715.1 of Clostridiales bacterium. GTDB lineage: Bacteria > Bacillota > Clostridia > Lachnospirales > Lachnospiraceae > Choladousia. The sequence goes on from JAJBTU010000031.1 coordinate 14,004, forward strand.
AGTGCCCTGGATGCCGTCAGAAAGGATCAGCTTTCCCGTATAGTCTGTATAGCCGTCCTCTTCCAGGGCGACAAAATTGTAAATCACATCTCCCGCTTCATACGCATCCGCGTACTCCACCGTTTTCCCGGAACGCTTCATCGTATAGCCGGAGAATGTGAACTTCTGCGCTGCGGAATTCGCCACCACGTTGATCACATAAACCGTATCCGTCACGTCAAGGGTCCTGTCTTCCGACAGTGCCTCCAGCTGCGCTTCGTCCAGATTGCCGTCTTCATCCGCATAAATATTTATCACCGTGACAGACTTTGACGATCTTGCGTCTGCCAGACGGATGGATAGCTTCTTCAGATTCGCAAGAAGCGCTTTGCCCTCGTCTCCGTCTGCAAGCAGTTCTTCCAGGCTCTGCTTCGCGTCTCCGGATTCCGTCTCTTCTGAAGCCTCCGCCGCCGCAGCTTCTTCAGAGACCGCAGTCTCCCCGGAAGTCTCCGCCTGCTGTTCCTCAGATGCTGTAAGAGCTGCCGGAAGTGTCACAGTCTCTCCGACAAACAAATACGGCAGCACTGACGACAGCTGCTTTACCAGATCAGACAATTTCAGCTTATCACCGGTATTCTTCCTGTCGGAACGCTCCGTCTCTTTTTCCGTCGTTTCCTTTGAGGTCTGTTTGCCGGCCGTCTTTCCTTCCGTCTCAGATGACTCCGTCTCAGAGGTCTGCGCTTCCGTCTGTGCTTCGGCCTCCGTCTCTGTCTCAGCCGACGTCTTTGCCTCCGTCTCCGTCGAGGTCTGTGTCTCGGCTGCCGCCTTCGTCTGCGCCTCCGTCGAGGTCTGTGTCTGCGCCTCTGTCGCTGCCTGTGTCTGCGCTTCTGTCGCTGCCTGTGTCTGCGCTTCTGTCGCCGCCTGCGTCTGCGCTTCCGTCGACGCCTGTGTCTGCGCTTCTGTCACCGCCTGTGTCTGCGCCTCTGTCGCCGCCTGCGTCTGTGCTTCCGTCACCGCCTGCGTCTGTGCCGACGGACTTTCCTCCGCAGATCCGGTGACCGCACACTGCTGAACCAGCAACGCCGCTGTCAATACGAATGCAGCCATTTTTCTAAGTTTCTTCATCGTCATTCACCTCTCATCCAAACGAAAGCGGCCGTCTCAAGAACCAGTCCGATGTCCCGCTTACTTTGTTCCGAAAATGCGGTCGCCCGCATCCCCGAGGCCGGGCACGATATAGCCATGCTCATTCAAATGATCGTCCAGCGCCCCGATATACATGTCCACATCCGGGTGTGCCTTTTTCATCGCCTCGATCCCTTCCGGCGCGCCGATGATGCACATAAAACGGATGCTCCTGCATCCTTTGTCCTTCAGCATCTGGATCGCCGCCACCGCGGAACCGCCCGTGGCCAGCATCGGATCCACCACAAACACTTCTCTCTCATCGCAGTCTGCCGGCAGCTTGCAATAATATTCCACCGGCTTTAAAGTTTCCGGATCGCGGTAGAGGCCGATGTGACCCACTTTCGCCGCCGGCATCATCGCCAGCATGCCGTCCACCATTCCGAGGCCGGCGCGAAGGATCGGGACAACCGCCAGCTTTTTTCCGCTCAGTTCCTTCACGGTCGTCTTCGTAATCGGGGTCTCGATCTCGACGTCCTGAAGTTTCAGATCGCGCGTCGCCTCATAGCACATGTACATGGCGATCTCGCCGATCATTGCCCGGAAATCACGGGATCCGGTCTCCTTTCTCCGAATCATGCCTATCTTGTGCTGAATCACCGGATGATCCATGATCATTATTTTCTGCATCTGATTGTCCTCCTGCTCTCCATTCTCTGTTCCGCGCCTGCCATGCTTCGCTCTTATCCCCTATCTTACCACGCGAACAGACGCAAGTCCTTGGGATATTCTTAAGTTTTAGAAAAAAGCCGCCATCCTGTCTCTCATTCCTCATCGATCATCCGCACCCGGCGGGCATGCCGTTCCGCCTGGGAAAACGGCGTCTCAAGAAACGTCTCCGTAATCTTGACCGCCAGCCCCGGTCCGACCACGCGCGCGCCCATGCAGAGCACATTCGCGTCATTGTGCAGACGGGTGGCCTCCGCGCTGAAGCAGTCGCCGCAAAGCGCCGCGCGGATCCCTTTATAGCGGTTGGCCGTCATGGACATGCCGATGCCGGTCCCGCAGATCAGGATTCCCTTATCCGCCTGTCCCGAAAGAATCTCCTGTACGACCGCCTTCGCGTAAACAGGGTAGTCTACAGCGTCCTCCGACCAGGTGCCGCAGTCCTTATACGCAATCCCTTTCTCATCCAGATACTTCAGAATCTCCAGCTTCAGAGTGTAGCCCGCCTGATCACATCCCACTGCTAACATAACAATTCCTCCTCATTTAACTGTACCACCAGTTTTTTAATTAATACTTCCAGAACCGCATAACACTGCCCGTAATCCGCAAGAGAACCTCCATACGGATTCTGCGGGCCTTCCTCCCCGCCGACAAAGCGGTGCAGCACCTGCACCATCTCCTCATGCTCCGGCGCAAAGGTCTCCAGGACCTTTTCCCTGACTTCATCCGTAAAGGTCAGCATCAGGGTCCTCTCATCAAAGTCTTCCCGCACAAGCGGAGCGCTCATATGACCCTTCATCGTCAGGCCTTTCCCCGCGAGCACCGCCTCCGCCTTGGGATTGATCGGCTCCGGGAACAGCACAACAAGGCCCTTGGACGTGACGTCCAGCTCATCCAGCAGATATTTGCTCTGCAGAATCGCCTCCGCCATCGGGCCTGCCACCGTGTCCGCCTGACTTATAAAGATCAGTCTGTCAAATTTTTTCAAAACACTACCCCCTACTACACCTCAATCACCTGATGGCCGGCAGCTTTCATCAGTCGATTCATGATCGCCGCGCCCATCTGCGGTGTCTCAAAGGATTCCGAGTAAATCACCGAGACCTCCATATGGTCAAATTCCCGCAGGATCGCGTACAAATGCTGCGCAATCGACAGTTCCTGCCCCCGGGAGCCGACGGATCTGACAACCGCGTGGGAATAACCGCCGGACGTCTCATCCGCGGCGATCACCCCCGCTTTGCGCCCGGCCGCAGCCTCAGCTGCCGTCAAAGCGTTAATCTTTTCCTGTACTCTGCTGCGTTCCCCTTCCACGATAAAAAGCGGCGCCCGCGGAGCATAGTGACGGTATTTCATACCGGGTGCTTTCGGATGAACCGACGGGTCGTCAATCAGAAGTCCCCGATCCATCCGGACTTCTCCGACCACACTGCTCAGCATCTTCTGGCTGATATAGCCCGGGCGCAGAATCACCGGAATCCCTTCTGTCAGGTCAACAATCGTAGATTCCAGGCCAATCGAAACGGCGCCTCCGTCAATAATCATATCAATCACGCCGTCCATATCTTCCGCAACATGCTGCGCCGTCGTAGGGCTCGGCCGCCCGGAAGTATTCGCGCTCGGCGCCGCCACATACCCGCCGCCCGCAAGGATCAGCGCACGCGCAATGGCATTGTCCGGCATCCGCACAGCTACCGTCTTAAGACCTCCCGTCGTCGTGTCCGGTACTGCCTCCGATTTCTTCAGGATCATCGTCAGCGGTCCCGGCCAGAACGCGTCAGAAAGCAGCTTTGCCTGCGCCGGGAGTTCCCCGGTGATCATCCCGATCGACTCCCAGTCAGCGATATGTACAATCAGCGGATTGTCCGACGGCCGCCCCTTTGCCTGATAGATCTTCGCGGAGGCTTCCGGGTCAAGCGCGTTGGCGCCCAGCCCATAGACCGTCTCCGTCGGAAAGGCGACCAGGCCGCCCTTCCGCAGAATCTCTCCGGCGCGGCGAATGCCATCCTCGTGTACACCGTCCCGCATCATTTCCACTACCGTCTTCATGTTCCGTTCTCCCATAGCGGCCGTTTTTATCCCGCCGCAGTTTCATTTCAGTCAGTATACCACCATAACCGCATTTTTAAAACTATTTTTATTATTTTCTCTTTTTCCTGTATTCAAAAAAGGAAAGCTGTGATAGAATAAAGCCATTCAGGCGTCCGGCAAAGCCGGCGCAAGCGTCAGGAGGATACGTAAGGTATGAGCGAAGAAGAGAAAGTACTTACACAGGAAACAGAAAACGCAGAAGCGGAGACTGCCGCAGATGTGACAGAAGCAGCGGCGGAAGTTACTGCGGAAGCGGAAGCTGCAGCGGATGCGGCAGCAGCAGAGGCGGAAGCCCCCGCAGAGACCATGGCGGACTTTGACGAGGCGATCACCGCTTCCATGAAGCCCATTCACGAGGGCGACATCTTAAAGGGCACCATCATCGGTATCTCCGATGAAGAGCTGACCGTTGACCTTGGCATCTACACAGATGGTGTTGTCCGTCTGGAAGACGCGAGCGATGACCCGGATTTTTCCTTCCGTGATTTCGAAGTCGGTCAGGAGATCTCCGCGACCGTCATCCGCCGCGACAACGCACAGGGCCGCATTCAGCTCTCTCTGAAAGCCGCGGCAGCCGTGCTCGGCTGGGAACGTCTCCAGCAGCTTGAAAAAGAGCAGACCAACATCACCGTCAAGATCAGCGAAGCCGTCAAGAGCGGAGTGACCGCCTATGTCGAGGGCATCCGTGGATTCATCCCGGCTTCCAAGCTGGCTCTTTCCTATGTAGAGAACCTTGATGAATATGTCGGCAAAGAGATCGAAGTCCGCGTCATCACCGCAGAGCCGGAAGGCAAACGTCTGGTACTTTCTGCACGCGACATTCTCCGCGAAAAGGAACGGGAAGAGCGCAAACAGCGCATTTCCAACGTCGAAGTCGGTCTCGTGACCGAAGGCGTCGTGGAGACGATCAAGGATTACGGCGCGTTCATCAATCTCGGCAAGGGTTTAAGCGGACTGCTGCATGTCTCCCAGATCAGCCAGCAGCGGATCAAGCATCCGAGCGCGGTGCTTAAAGAAGGCCAGACCGTCAAGGTCAAAGTCATCGCGGTCAAAGACGGCAAGATCAGCCTCAGCATGAAGGCACTGGAGGATGTAGCCGCACAGGAGATCGAGGAAGAGACTTACAAGATGCCGAAGACAGAAGACGCGACTACTTCACTCGCTTCTTTATTTAAAAATATCAGGCTGTAATCCCGCATACCTGAAAAGCCAGACCGGTGAAGGACTGCCAGTTTGCAGCCTTTCACCGGTTTTTGCGTCACTCCCCCGCTTTGCTTTCCAGATACGCCAGTATCCCGTCACAAATGGCCTGCGCCACCCGGTCCTGATACTCTTCTTCCTGAAGCAGAGCCTCCTCTTCCGGATTTGTTAAAAACCCACATTCTACAATGACCGTCGTGCTGACGGATCTTTTCAATATGTAATATGTCGTATTCCCTTTCTGCGTCCGCGGCCGCTCGACCGCCAGTTCCGTATTCAGGCTCTCCTGTATCGCGGCAGCCAGCTTTTCTCCCTCTGCGGACTGTTCAAAATAGAACACCTGCGGCCCTTTCACGGAAGAATCCTCCGGATAGCTGTTCTGATGGATGCTGACCGTCAGGATGGGATTCTCCTCCGCGATCCGCGCCACACGGCGCTCCATATCCTGCGCTTTTTTGTTCGAGGCGTCCGCGTCGTAGAGGCCGTCTTCCGTCTCCCGCGTCAGCACCACATCATACCCGGCCGCTTCAAGCAGCGCAGCCAGTTTCTTCGAGCAGACCAGGTTCAGCTCCTTCTCGCTGACTCCGCTCTCCCCCACCATACCGGAATCCATTCCGCCATGTCCCGGATCAATGACGATCCGGTTCGCATTCACGGCATCCGCGCCATCCGCCTCCCCCTGCGTCTTCGCCGCACGGCGCCCCGCCCCATAAGCCGGCAGCAGCACCGCCGCCGTGAACAGTACCACTATCATAAAATATTGAAACAGCTTCACGGCTCTTTGCTTTTTCTTTTCGCTCTCCTCCACGCTTCGCACACTCTGTCCGGGAATTTTTATCATTATATGCAAATCGTAAAATAAAAAGAAGGCGGAAACCTTATCCGGAGCGCTCCCGGTCATAAGAAACCAGGAAAAAATCCGGCCTGTATGTTTTCACAATACAGGCCGGAAAAGAAGTCTCCGTCTGACAGCCGCCGAAGCATCCGCAGCTGGTCATCACGACCAGTAGCGAAGTGCCTTGACCGGCGTCTTGTAATTGTAATTCGAAATCTTGATGCCGCCCGCCGGATACGCCTGCGAGTTGCTCGCGTGCACGATCTTGCCATCGCCGATGTAGATCGCCACATGTGATGCGTAACTCGATGTTCCGTAGAAGAGAAGGTCGCCCGGCTGAAGGCTGCTCGTGCTCACCTCCACCTCCACTGGAGTCACCGAGGTGGACGTCCCTTTCATCTGCGAATCCGCGCTGTGCGGCAGCGTGATACCAAAATGAGCAAACACTGCCATCGTAAAGCCGGAGCAGTCCGCACCGCTCGTCAGACTCGATCCGCCGTATTTATACGGATTGCCGACAAACTGCAGCGCATAGTTCGCAATCTGCGACCCGAGCGTACTGCCGCTGGCGGAAATGCCGGTCTCCGCGGTCACCCTGCCGTTTGAGCCGATCGTGTAGGTCACTGAACCGACCGTAATAGTCGTCGAGGTGGCCATCTTCCCGTCTGAATAGAAATAGTACTTATAGGAGCCGATCGTCTGCAGCCCGGTCTGCATAATTCCTGAAGAATTAAAGTAATACGTAGAGCCATCGATCGTCTGCAGGCCTGTCACTGCCGTATAATCCGAATCCAGATAATACGTAGTGGTCCCTGTGGTAAACCATCCGGTCGAACGCGTCTTGGTCTGGTAGCCGCTGGAACCGTAATAATACTGGTTCACCCAGGTGTTTGTCACCATCTTGCCGTCGCTGCCAAAATAATACCAGCGCACACTCCCGCTCACCGTCATCTTCATCCGCGTACTGCGGATCGCCACGCCGTACGTCGGCCGGAAATAATAGGTGGAGGAACCGATCTTCTTCATCGTTCCGGTCACCTTTTTCGCCGTGCTCGTATTGAAATAATAAATCTCACCGTCAATCGCCTGCAGGCCGGTCAGCAGCACGCCGCTCGAATTCGCGTAATAGTTCTCACTTGAATTGACCCAGCCTCCGGTCACAAGCGCTCCGTCCGTACCAAGGTAATAAAACTTACTGCTGATCTTCTGCACCCCGGTCTGCTTCACGCCCTTGGATGAAAAATAATACTTCTTTCCGCTGATCGTCTGCCAACCCGTCACCCGAACGCCGCTGGCATTGACATAATATTTGCCGCTGCTGATCCACTTGCTCTTCTGTACCACACCGCTCGCGTTGCAATAATAGTATTTCCCGCCGTATTTCACCCAGCAGCTGGAATATCTGGTGCCGCTCGACTTAAAGATGTAGGTGTTCGAACCGATCGTCTGTTTGCCGGTCACCATCACACCCTTACTGTTCACATACTTCTTGCCGACCCAGGTGCTCTTCTGCACCACGCCCTTTGCATTCGCGTAATAATACTTGCCGCTCACCTTGAACCAGCCCGTACTGTACTTCGTCTTCGTCTTGTAATAGTACGTCTTCCCCTCGAGCGTCACAAATCCGGTCTTTCTCTTGCCGGTATACCTGCCCTTCGAATTGACCCATTTATTCCCAATCCACTTGCTGACAGCCATCGTGCCGTCCGACTGAAGGTAATAATTGCCGCACCACTTTGACACGTATAAGATCCCGGTGGTCTTGTTCGCGTAATACTTCTTCTTCGTAGCCGAATCCGTGATCCAGCCATACTGCATCTTGCCATTCGCGGCAAAATAATACAGTTTGTTGTTGATCGTCACCACACCGGTCTGCATGATGCCGTTCTCATCAAAATAATATTTCGCCTTGTCAATCGTCACCAGACCGACCGCATGCCCCACAGAATCCGAGGTCGTGTACATCACTCCGCTGCTCGTCGTCACCCAGGCCGCCTCTGAGCGCATAACCGGCGCAAAAAACAAAAGCGACAGAGCAAACGCCAGCATCAGCAGAATCTTCCGGAATGTCCCCGCTTTTCTTTCTTTCCATAAAACAGTTTCACACTCAGCTCTCATCTTTCATACCCTCATGCATCGTGTAATCGGTTTACCTGTAACAAGTTTGTAAAATTTTGTCCTATAATCTTTAAATCTTTTTTAACATTTTATCCCATACCTGTCACAAAGTCAATACACAGATTCCTGAAAATCCGGGAAAAACGGCCTCTTGACATTTCCAAATTCACTAATAAAATGGAAATAAAAGTTCAGAACAGCATCGAAAGGAAAAAACAGACTGAGCAGGTTTACCTGCTAAAGGCTGTATTTTCCTTTCGGGATGGGCGGGTGCTGCGTGCCAGTGGCACGCGTTTAGCACCGACCGAAGCGGTAGCATAGACGCCCGACCAGCCTCAGACATATGACGCGTAAGCGGCATATAGCTTTCGAAGAAAGCGGTCTGTGGCATGCTGTTCAGAACAGCATCGAAAGGAAAAGACAGCCATGAGACTACGCAACATTCCCGGTTCACGGGAAGCCATCGCCGAAAGCCGTTATGTCATACACGAAGAGGAAATGCGGGAAAAGAAAGGCCGCTGGAATACCGTCTTCGACCGCGCACAGCCCCTCTATCTCGAGATCGGGATGGGAAAAGGACAGTTCCTGACCCGGCTGGCGCAGCTTCATCCCGACCGGAATTACGTCGGCATCGAAAAATATTCCAGCGTACTGGTGCGCGCCCTCGAAAAGCGCGGGCAGAACCCCGCGCTCACCAACCTTCTGTTCCTGCGGATGGAGGCAGAAGACCTGACCGATGTATTCGGCCCAGGCGAAGTCTCCGGCATCTACCTGAATTTCTCCGACCCCTGGCCCAAAGACCGGCACGCCAAACGCCGTCTTCCCGGCCGCGAATTTCTCACGCGCTACGATCAGGTCCTCACACCGGACGGACGCGTAGAGTTCAAGACGGACAACCGCACCCTCTTTGATTTTGCGCTTGAAGAAGCACACGCCGCCGGATGGAGGCTCGAAGCCTGCACCTTTGATCTGCATCACGATGAAACCATGCTGCCCGGCAACGTCATGACGGAATACGAGGAGCGCTTCTCTGCACAGGGAAACCCGATCTGCAAGCTGATCATCTCCCGGCCGGCATCCGCTCAGGCACCGCGCTGCGAAACGACGCATATAATATAGAAGAAACAGCATCCGGAGGCATAGCCATGCGGCTTACCGGCATCCAAAAAAACCTGTATCTACTCGTCAGTTCCCGGCCGGGAATAAACCGGGCACTCCTGCAGCTTCACCGTTCTTTCGAAGAAGTGCGGCATCTGCTTGAAAAAGACTATCAAAAAAGCGAAAAAATCCTTAAAAAATGATAAATTTAGGCTTGCTTTTTTGAAACGCCTGTATTATAATACTTCTTGTTTGCGAGAAATAGGGAAACAATTCGCAAAAGCAATACAAAATGCGCGATTAGCTCAGCTGGAAGAGCACCTGACTCTTAATCAGGGTGTCCAGGGTTCGAGCCCCTGATCGCGCACGGAAAGCACTGTTTTCGATGACCATGAGTATCGGGGGCGGTGTTTTTTTCTTTGTCCGAAGAGTCTCGCCGTTTAAAATCCTGCTTATAAATCAAGATACAGTAATGTAGAAATCAACCTGAAGCAACAGGTTTTGTGATATCCTGACTGATGGGCAGCCATAGATTAGAGAAAAATCACCGGCATTTGTCTTCCCTTGTTTTTTCTTCAGCATTCATATATACTGCTATCAAAAGAAAACGAATCGGGGAAAAATTGTGAAAAAATATCAGATTCAGAATGGAATGGTATACACCGACCGGCATTGTTTTGAGAAAGGAACGGTTTACATCACCGGTGAACGTCTGGCAGATCGTGCCGCATATGAAGCCTTCTCGGGAGAAGACACGCCTCTTGACGCATCCGGCTGCTGCGTGATCCCCGGCCTCACCGACATCCATTTCCACGGATGCGCCGGCAGCGACGCCTGCGACGGAACGACAGATGCGCTCCGCACGATTGCCGAATACGAAGGACGCCACGGTATCACCACCATCACTCCCGCCACGATGACTGTTTCCGAAAACCAGCTGACGGCAGCCGCAAAAGCCTGTGCCGAATACTGTCAGGAACAGCAGCATGCCAAAACAGTCGGTGCCAGTACCGGCTCCCGTGCCATTCTGGCCGGTTTGTATCTGGAAGGGCCCTTTATCAGCGCCTCAAAAAAAGGTGCTCAGAATGAGAACCATATCCGCAGGCCCGATCCGGAATGGTTCCGGCGGCTCCAGAACGCAGCGGGCGGAACCATCCGCACCGTGGCTCTGGCTCCCGAGACAGAAGGTGCGCTGGAATTTATCCGCGCCCTCTCCGGCAGCGTGACCATCTCCCTGGCTCACACAGCTGCGGATTATGATACCGCACGCCTGGCACTGCAGGCAGGCGCCTCCCAGATCACACATCTGTACAACGCGATGCCCGGATTTCACCACCGGAATCCCGGACCGATCGGGGCAGCCGCAGAGGATCCTCACTGCATGGCGGAATTGATCTGCGATGGCATTCACGTACATCCCTCCGCGGTGCGCGCCGCCTTTCGGCTGTTCGGCGATGACCGCATCATTCTCATCAGCGACAGCCTGCGCGCCTGCGGCATGCCGGATGGAGAATATGAACTGGGCGGCCAGCGTTTTACTGTCAGAGGAAAACACGCCGCGCTCCCGGACGGAACCCTTGCGGGATCCGTTTCCAATCTGATGGACTGCTTCCGCATCGCGGTAAAAGAAATGGGCATTCCTCTAACGAGCGCCGTACGGGCCGCCGCGGTCAATCCGGCAAAAGCGATCGGGATCTACGATAAATACGGAAGCCTGACTCCGGGGAAATACGCAAACGTCGTAATCCTGGACCAGGAGTTCTCCCTCCGGGATGTGTATATCCACGGGCAGCGCATAGCTTCTGTTTATTAACCCAGGCTCCGTAATCCCTGTCTTATTCAAATGGAAAACGATACGGTAACTGCTTTGAATCCCTTATCTCCATAAATTCCTTTTGCACAGACTCATTCAACAGAACACCTTTTTCTTTACGTTCCTGCCACGCCAGCCATTCTTTCTCCCCAGCTGTGTAAATCCGCTCCATCCCCGGCGCTTTCGCGGATGCGCGCAATGACCTGCAAATATCTCCGGCCGTTTTCCGAAACGTGTCCGCTCCCATAAAAAAGTCCGGGTTGATCAAAAAGAAGAAATGGCCAAGCTGATACATCTGCGGCTTTCCTTCCTCATCCCGTCCGGATAAGGCTTTCATAAATGCGCCTCCTGTCAGCGCCGCCGACAAAATCTCCACAACCACAGAGTAGCCATAACCTTTGTATCCGCCCGTCTCCTCTCCGGCGCCGCCCAAAGGCGTCAGTGCAGCAGTGCCTTCTACAAGCGCTTTCAGAATCGCCGCCGAATCCGTCAATGTTTCTCCATCATGTGTAATCACCATGCCTGCCGGAGTATCCTTTCCAGTTTTTGCATAATATTCAATCTTTCCCCGCTGCATGGTGGATGTGGCGCAATCCAGGCAAAACGGGAACTCCTCATCCGTCGGAAGAGAAAATGTCAGCGGGTTTGTGCCCATCATATTCTCTACCCCAAACGTAGGCGCTACAGATGGGCGCGCATTCGTACCCGTAATCCCAATCAGGCCCGCATCTGACGCCATAGTCGCCCAGTATCCCGCGATTCCATAATGTGTCGAATTGCAGATGGCCCCGCCGGCCATTCCATATTTCTTTGCTTTCTCTATCAGCATCTCCATCATTTTATGTGATGCCACCATCCCCATGCCATCATGTGCATCCATAACCACAGTGGTAGGCGTTTCCTTCAGAATTTCCATATTTGTAACAGGCAGTAGTGTCCCATTTACAATACGGTCAATATAGATCGGCTTAAACCGGTTCACCCCATGGCTTTCGATCCCCCGCCTGTCCGACTCCATCAATACATCCGTGCAAATCAGCGCATCTTCTCTGGGAACGCCATATGCTAAGAAGGCGTCTGTCATAAAGTCATGAAGCAATTCCCATCCAACGAATGAATTATTAGTCTGCATAAAATGTCCCTCCTCCATACTGATAACGATGCAACCTTATTTTTCATTATAGATTGAATCGCTCTGGCCTGCAAGTGCTGATTATTATACTATAGGCCTCTATGGAACTGCTCCCATCAGCCTCCCTGCTGCCACACAAAACACAAACGGACTTCCGAAAAAACGGAAGTCCGTTTGTATTTATATCATTTCTGCACATCCATGAAATCTCTCACACGCTTCTTTATGCCAGTTCCCTTTCAGGCTTCCTGCAGCATCCCGGCTTCAACCTTGCGAACCCTGTCAATTGATACTGCCAGACATTCCGCGATCTCCTGTACCGAAAATTTCCCCTTCTTCAGCATTCTCTGAATAGTGGCATCCTTCTCTTTCTCTGCTTTCTTCTCCGCTTCCTTCGCCGCTTCCTTCGCCGCTTCCTTCGCTGCTTCCTCCGCTGCTATCTTCTTCTCGCT
>JAJBTU010000033.1 GCA_020860715.1 Clostridiales bacterium
GACTTTTTTCACTGCGTTTTCAAATTTGAGAAATAATTTTTCTGGAAGTTAAGGAATAAAATCAAAAGAATCAATAACAGTAGGCCAGTGGCGTCATCCGATGCCAAGAGATCATCTCCTTTATCAATATCCTTCATGCAGGCAATGCGATGTCTGCGCAGCAGGTTTCTTCTTATTAGAGTGGATGATACAACAGAATGGAAAAAAAAGCAACGTAAAGTTCAGGTAAACCCGGCAGAATCTGAGAAAACATAAAAATTACGGTTTTCCAGACCGATGCCCCAAACAGCCAGGGCGCATCCGGAGAGGGGAGATTTCAATGTCAAGGAACCTTGACAACCAGGTGTGAGTGCGTTAAGATTGCCTCTGGAGGCGAATCAGATATGGAAGACAGGTATCCTCTGATGGAAGAGACTATCGGGCATCTGCGGTTTTTTGGACATTTTCTGCATTATCAGATGGGCAATAAGTTTGGACGGCGAAGAATCCTGAAAATTATGCTGGAGCATATGGAAGCGGAAGGGACAACGGAGACGACCCCCGCCGGTACGAATCCCGCCGGTACGGGCGCTGCATCCGGGGCCGGCTGTGCGGCCGGAACCGCCGCAGCTTCCGGGGGCATCCTGCAGAGAGACCTGCAGGACATTCTTCACATTCAGTCCGGATCTTTGAGTGAGGTCATCATTAAGATAGAAGCGGAAGGACTGATTGAGAAGACGCGGAGCGAAAAAGACGGACGGCAGATCGTCCTGCGCCTGACGCCGGAAGGGGAGAAGCTGGCGCGCTCTTACAAGGCGGAGCATGAGGAAAAAGTGCGGCAGCTGATGTCCTGCCTGTCCGATGAGGAGATGAGAGATCTGAATGCGACGCTTGCACGGCTGGAGCAGCACTGGAAAGAAATGGAAACAGATACATTTAAAAGCAGCGGTATGAACGACTGAGAATGTTCAAAGTTTTTTCATTTGACATCAAAATACAGCATGTTAAAATAAATCAGACTGAAAGACCGTTTCGTGACGACGGCATAACAGATAGAGGAGAAAAGGAAGTATGCCAGAGAAATCATCAGCATCCCGGATATTTCTGGTCGGTATTGACGTAGGATCCACCACGACAAAGATTGTCGTGGCGGACGAGGATACAAAACAGATTGTTTATTCGGATTACAAAAGACATAACGCAGCGCAGGTACACAGTGTGTGCCTTGCGCTCAACTTATTTATGGAGAAGGCTCCGGAATTCCTGCGGGAACCGGGCGCGGAGAAGGTAAGGCTTCGCGTAGTTCTGACCGGCTCCGGCGGCGGAGAGATCGCGAAGCTGCTGGGCGTTCCTTACATACAGGAGGTGGTGGCGAACTCCATCGCGCTGCGCTCGTATTATGAGGATGTGGGGACCGCCATCGAGCTTGACGGTCAGGATGCGAAGATGATCTTTTTTAACCGGGATGCGGACGGTACGCTGAATGTGAGCGATATGCGCATGAACGGAAGCTGCGCGGGCGGCACAGGAGCGTTTATTGATGAGATTGCGGCAGTGCTGAAGACGCCGGTGGAAGAATTTAATGCGCTGGCTGAGCAGGGCACCTGTGTCTATGACATTTCCGGACGCTGCGGCGTGTACGCGAAGACGGACATTCAGCCGCTTCTGAATCAGGGCGTGGCACGGCAGGATCTGGCCCTCTCCGCGTTTCACGCGATCGCGAAGCAGACGATCGGCGGTCTGGCGCAGGGCCTGGATATAGAGAAACCGGTCGTGTTTGAGGGCGGTCCGCTGACGTTTCATCCGAGGCTGATCCAGGTGTTTGCAGAGAGACTGGGACTTTCTCCGGAAGAGACTCTGATTCCGGAACATCCGGAGATTATGATCGCCTATGGTGCGGCACTCTCTCTTGAATCCATGTTTGCGGCCCGGACGAGTTCGTATACGGTGCAGCAGCTGCTGGAGAGACTGGGAAATGGATCGAAGCAGGAGAAGGAGAGCGTTTCCAGACCCTATTTTTCCTCGGAAGAAGAGAAGGAGCGCTTTCTGAAACGCCATGCGCTGAAAGAATGCACGCCGTATCAGCCGCGCGATGGCGAGACGGTGCGCGCGTATCTCGGCATTGATTCCGGAAGTACGACGACCAAGTTCGTTCTCATGGATGAGCGGGAAAACATACTGGATACTTTTTACTCCCCGAATGAGGGAGAACCTCTGATGGTGGCAAAGAAAGCGATTCTGGAGATCCGCGACCGTTATCGAAAGGCGGGAGCGCAGCTTGAGATTATCGCTGCCGGGGCGACCGGCTACGGGGAAATGCTGTTTTCAAAGGCGTGGAATACGGAGTGCCATATGGTGGAGACTGTCGCGCATGCGAGAGCGGCCGCGAAGTATGTGGATGACGCGACCTTTATTCTGGATATCGGCGGACAGGACATGAAGGCCATCTGGGTGGATCATGGGATTGTGACGAACATTGTCGTGAATGAGGCCTGCTCTTCAGGCTGCGGCTCATTTCTCGAAAATTTTGCGTCCTCTCTGCATATTCCGGTCAGGGAAATTGCGAAGGCCGCGTTCGAATCGAAGCACCCGGCTGTTCTCGGCAGCCGCTGCACGGTCTTTATGAACAGCAGCATTGTTACGGAACAGCGGAACGGCAGGCAGTCCGGTGATATCATGGCGGGACTTTGCCGCTCCATTATAGAAAACGTATTTACAAAGGTGATCCGCATCTCAAATCTGGATTCGCTCGGTGATACGATTGTCGTGCAGGGCGGTACGTTCCAGAATGACGCGGTGCTTTGCGCGATGGAACAGTATACGGGCCGTGAGGTGACGCGCGCGCCTTACCCGGGGCTGATGGGAGCCATTGGCGCGGCGCTGCTGACGAAAGAGCACTGCGAGGAGGAAGTGACAGAAAGGTCTGTTCAGCCTGAGAACCGGACGAAAGCTGCCGGGGCGGCCGCGGGGAAAGCTGCGGCTTTTAGGCGCACGTTCATTGGCCTGGACGCGATTGAGAATTTTTCCTATACGCAGGAGGCAAATTCGCCCTGCCCGTTCTGCACAAACCACTGCAAGCGCACGGTCGTCCGCTTTTCGAATGGAAATTCGTGGATTACGAACAATCGATGCGAGCGCGGTGAGATTCTGGGAGACCCGAAGGATGCAGCGGTGCGGGAACAGCTGCGGGAGACGAAGGCAAAGAAGGATCTTGTGCCGAATCTGTTCCGGCTGCGCGAGGAACTGCTGTTCCGCGAGTATCCGTATCCGCAGCTGTATACTTCGGATGCGTCCGGTTCATCGGAAGGAGCCGGCGCCTCCGGTTTTTCCGGTACAGCTGCTTCATCCGGCGCTCTGGCATCGGATGGGACAGCAAAAGGGATACATGACCGCGGCATTACGATCGGCATTCCCCGTGTCCTGTCCTTCTGGGAGACGATGCCGTTCTGGACAACGTTCTGGAAGTCCCTTGGCTTCCGCGTGCGGATTTCTGACAGGAGCACAAGAAAAATTTACGAGAGCGGACTTTCCGCAGTGACTTCGGATACGGTCTGCTTTCCGGCAAAGCTGGTGCACGGGCACATCCGGAATCTGATCGGGGAAGATGCGGCGGGTGGCACCGGTGCGGTGCAGGGAGATGCTGCGAAAAGACATCCCCGCTGCGACCGCATTTTCATGCCCTCGATCACGGCCGTTCAATCCGAAAATACCGAGAAGACGAGCGAATCCATGTGCGCGGTGGTGAAGGGCTACCCGATCGTCATCCGCAATTCCGACAGCCCGGAAAAACGCTGGGGCATCCCCTTTGACGCGCCGCTGTTCCACTGGCATAAAGTGACGGACCGCAACCGTCAGCTGAAAGAATATATGGAGAAGACCTTCGGCATTCAGGCTGAAATGACCATGCAGGCCATTGAGGCGGGCGACGCGGCGCAGAAAATGTTTTCCGATGAGCTGAAAAAAGCCGGGCAGGCGGTCATAGATCAGGTGAAAAAAGAAGGCAAATATGCGGTCGTGCTGGCGTCGCGCCCATATCAGAATGATGCACTGGTCAACCATGATCTGCCGGAGATGTTTACGAGCCTTGGCATTCCGGTGCTGACCGCGGATTCTGTGCCGGGGATTGAGAATGTGGATTTAAGCAGGAGCCGTCTGGATATTGTCAACAACTATCACGCAAGGATGCTCTCAAGTGCGCTGATCGCTGCGGAGAGTCCGTATCTGGAATATGTACAGATTGTCAGCTTTGGCTGCGGCCACGACGCGTATCTCTCTGATGAGATCATCCGCCTGATGAAAGAGACCTCCGGCAAGATCCCTCTGATCCTCAAGGTGGATGAGAGCGACGTGCAGGGACCACTGCGCATCCGCGTCCGCTCTTTTGTGGAGACAGTGGAAATGCGGCGTAAAAAGAGCCGCGCCATGCAGATCTGTCAGCTTCCGGATCCGTACCCGGTGAAGTTTACGAAAGCGGATCGGAGCGAAAAAATTCTGCTGGTGCCGAATACCTCACACGCGTTTGCCCGCCTGATGGCGGCCGCAATGGGAGGCCAGCACCATATGAAGGCAGCGGCGCTGGATGTTGGCCGCGAGGAAGCCATCCGGCTGGGGAAGCAGTATGTACATAATGATATCTGCTTCCCGGCGCAGATCGTGATCGGGGAGGCGCTGGCCGCGCTGAAAAGCGGCAAATATGACGACAGGAAAGTCGTCATCGCGATGGCAAAATACGTCGGTGACTGCCGCCTGACGCATTACAGCGCGCTGCTTCGGAAAGCGCTGGACGATGCGGGGTATTCTTATGTGCCGATCGTGACAAATGATGATGTGGATTCCCATAACCTGCATCCGGGATATAAACTGAGCGTCTCTGCCTCGGTAAAGATCGCGTTCTGCCTGCCGATGATTGATGAACTGGAGGAACTGCTGCGCAAAATCCGCCCATACGAAAAGGAGCCGGGCAGCGCGAACCGTGCGTTTGAAGAGGCGATGGATGCGCTGATCTTCGGACTGGAAAAACATGGCTTAAGGGGAGCCAGACTCGGCTTTAAAAAGGGCATTGAGCTCATGAAAAATGTAGATTATGACCGTGCGCGGCCAAAGCCGCGCGTGCTGATTGTCGGAGAATATCTGCTGAATTTCCACCCGGGCGCGAATCACGACATCGAAGAGTATCTGGAAAAGAACGGCTTCGAGATTATCGAGGCAAAGATGACGGACGTTATCCAGAAGACATACTTCTATCAGGCGTCGCAGAACAAAGAATACCATCTGGACCGGAAGCCAGCCGAGAAAGCATGGCCCAGAACAGTGAATGAGGTCTTTGACCTTGCACACAAAGTATCGGATTCGATTGCAAAAGAACACCCGCTCTTTGAGCGTCCGGCGCGTCTGCCGGAACTGGTGCAGGACAGCGATCCGATTATTCATCACACCTTTGACGCTGGGGAGGGCGTGCTGATTCCGGGGGAGATTCTGCATCACGCGAAAAAGGGGTGCCGTGCCTTTGTGATCCTTCAGCCATTTGGCTGCCTGCCAAATCATGTGGTTGGCCGCGGTATCGCCAAGAAACTGAAGGAACTGTATCCGGACGCGCAGATCCTGCCGCTGGATTATGACCCGGATGTCAGCTTCGCGAACATTGAGAACCGCCTGCAGATGCTGATTATGAATTCAAAAGGCGACAGCCATTCGATGAAGCCGGCGGCTGCCTTAAAAGAAAAAATGAAAGGGCAGCACAGCGGCAGACTGGTGACAGCGCACTGAACCGGCCGCACCCGCAGCAGCGTTTCTTGACAATTCTGACGGGGTATTGTATAGTGGTTTCATCTTTGCAAACAGCAGCCAGATTCCATACGGAGGGGAAAAAGATGGATTATGAGATTTTTGTAGACATGTCTCTGGATATTGATGTGCAGATAGCAGAGCAGTATGGGATTCGGTTTGTCCCGATGGAATACATGCTCGGAGGAGAGACCTTCCGGGCGACGGGGCCGGAGAGTGATGCGCGGATGCACAATTTCTATGAGAGCATGCGACAGAATATTCCGACCAAGACCAGCCAGATCACGCCGTATCAGTATGAGGAGACGTTTGGCCCGGTCGTAAAAGAAGGGAAAGCGGTTCTGTACATCGCGCTCTCCGGCGGACTTTCCAAGACCTATGAGTCGGCGCTGCTGGCGGCGGAGAACCTGAAGGACGAGTATGAGAACGTACAGATCGAAGTGATCGACAGCCGCGCCGCGACCGGCGGGATGGGGCTGCTTGCCGAGTCGGCCGCGAAGAACCGTGAGGCCGGCATGTCGCTGGAGGAGAACGCGAAGTGGCTCCGGAACAATGTTCATTATGTAAATCATTGGTTTATGGTAGAGGATCTGGTATATCTGCGGCGCGGCGGGCGCATTTCTGCGGCGACGGCGATCGTCGGCTCCGCGCTGAACATTAAGCCGATTCTGAAGATCGACGCAAAGGGCGAGCTGGTGTCCGTGGCGAACAAGCGCGGCAGCAAGCAGGCGATGCGTGCTCTGGCGGAGTATTACAGGACGCGGTATGATGCGAAATTCGGCAATGCTGCCTACATCTGCTGCGCCGACTGCAGGGACTCAGCCGCAGAGCTGAAGGAGATGGTGCTGAACATCAATCCGGATGCGGATGTGCGGATTACGATGCTCTGTCCGGTCATCGGCGCGCATACCGGGCCGGGGATGCTGTCCATGATCTTCTATGGAGCGGCGATGGACTGATCTGAAAAAAGACCCCGATGCAGATTTGCACCGGGGCCTTTTCATAACTGCGCGCAAGGGGTTGTGCACAGGTCTTACCAGTTATTTACATCTGCCAATAGATGCCATATTACACCAACATCCAGTGGCGATACATTCGTTTTACTCTACATCGTTCAGCGCTGCCAGATCTTCCTCACCGGTGCGGACCTTGACGACCTTATCCACATTATAGACGAAGATCTTGCCGTCGCCGATGTGGCCGGTGTAAAGCGCTTTCTTCGCGGTCTCGATCACGGTATCTACCGGCAGGTTGCCGACGATGATCTCGACCTTTACCTTCGGAAGCAGCGTCGCGTCAAGCTCGACTCCGCGGTACCGTTCGCCCGCACCCTTCTGGATGCCGCAGCCCATGACCTGCGTCACCGTCATGCCGGTCACGCCGATGTCATTCATGGCCTTTCTCAGCACGTCATAGCGGGACAGTCTCGCAATAATCGATACCTTGTAGATACCAGTCTCGGATACCGGAGCCTTGACCACCTTGACTGCTGCATCCTTCTGCGCCTCCGAAGCGGAGACATAATCGTCGCTGCCCAGCTGTGTATTGGCATTGACAGACATTGAAGTGTTGGAAACATCCATGATGGAGAAGCCTGCGTATGCGCTCGGCAGACCATGCTCGGTCGCATCCAGACCAAGGATTTCCTCTTCCCCCGATACACGGAGACCAAAGATTGCCTTGATGACAGTAAAGGTAATCGTAATCATCACTGCAGTCCAGGCGGCTACCGATATAACACCGAGCAGCTGTTTTCCGAGAAGCCCAAAGCCGCCGCCGTAGAAGAGGCCGACCAGTGTATCATTGCCCGGAGCGGAGGTGGTGGCGAACAGACCGACCGCGATTGTACCCCAGATACCATTCATCATATGTACCGCAACCGCGCCGACCGGATCATCGATGCGCAGTTTATTGTCCAGAAGCCAGACACCGAATACTACCAGCAGACCGGCAACCGCGCCGATCACCAGAGCGCCGAAGCAGTCTGTCACGTCGCAGGGAGCGGTGATTGCCACCAGGCCCGCCAGAGAGGCGTTCAGACACATGGAAACATCCGGCTTGCCATATTTGATCCAGGTAAAAATCATACATACCACAGTCGCGGTCGCGGGAGCTACCGTCGTGGTAAGGAACACAGAACCGAGCTGCTCTACGGAAGTACAGGCCGCGCCGTTGAATCCGTACCAGCCAAGCCACAGGATAAAGCAGCCGAGGCAGCCGAGCGGAAGGTTGTGGCCGGGGAATGCGTTTACTTTCGTGATTTTTCCGGATTTATCTCTTTCGAATTTTCCGATACGCGGTCCAAGCATCTTTGCGCCGATCAGAGCGGAGATACCGCCGACCATGTGAATCGCGCAGGAGCCTGCAAAATCGTGGAAGCCCAGCTGAGAGAGCCAGCCGCCGCCCCAGATCCAGTGCGCCTCGATCGGATAGATCAGTGCGGAAATCACTGCCGAATAAATACAGTAGGAAAGGAATTTCGTCCTCTCCGCCATGGCTCCGGAGACGATCGTCGCAGTCGTCGCGCAGAATACCAGGTTGAACACGAAGTTGGACCAGTCAAAGTCCGCATAGCTTGTGAAAATGTCAAATCCGGGCTTTCCAATGAATCCGGCGAGGTCCTCGCCGAGCAGCAGCCCGAAGCCAATCAGAATAAACATGATGGTACCGATACAGAAATCCATCAGGTTCTTCATCAGGATATTACCGGTATTCTTTGCCCGCGTAAAACCTGCCTCTACCATCGCAAAGCCTGCCTGCATCCAGAATACAAGCGCGGCGCCGATCAGAAACCAGACACCGAACACTTCACCGTTGATGGCGCTCAAAATTTCTTCTGTCATAATAGTTCCTCCTCTTTTCAAAAATTCTGCCGTGCAGGGTACATGAAATGTTTTCCTACCGTCATTCGAATATTTTGCATTCGGACGGATTCACAGTGCCAGATGCGGGAAACGCTTCACGGAAATGCCCCCTGTACAACAGAAAAGGCGCTGGAGAAAATTCTCCAACGCCTTCGTTGTTGTCCCTATTATAAGAGCGCGGCGGCAAAAATGTCAATTCAAGATATTTCCAAAGAAAAAATGAAAAATCTAAAAATTTTGTTAAAAACGGCGAAATTAAGAAAATATTCGGCCTCAGAAAAAGATGCGTAAACGAATTCCACAGGGAAATGTTTTGGTTAATCATTGCAAAGTTCAGGATGATATGGTAGATTTTTATATGAAAAGGAACTCTGATTGGGGCTTTGGTATGGACGTCAGGGGAATCCGGTTTTAAGATTGGAATCGGACAATCCGGAAGGGATAATCGTATGAAAAGAGAAAGAAATGTAAAATGCGGCATTATAATTACGGCCTTTATATTTTCGCTTGTCTTGCCTGCAGGGGTATCTTCTGTACAGGCGGAGGATCTGCTGGATGGGCAGGAGATGGAGACAGAGGCTGATTCCGCAGAGGAAGAAAAATCGGCTTTTCTCACCGGATATGCCGCTTACGATGAAATCCTGCAGGAATACATTTCCGGCTTCGAGACAGGCTGGGAGAGCGCGGATTTTGATGAGAACGGCCTGTGCTATCTCGCCGCGTATCTGTCCGGCGCGGACGAGATGGGGTATTATCTGACGGATCTGGACGGCGACGGTACGGAAGAACTGCTGGTCGGAGAAAAAGGAAACAGATATGAGGAGGATGCGTATACCGGCATGTTTTACGAACTGTATACGCTTGATGCGGATACAGAAGAGGCGGAACGCGCCGCGGTGAGCGGAGAACGAAGCCGGTATTACCTGTGTACGGACGGTACGATCGGATATGAAGGCTCCGGCGGCTACAATTACTCCGGCAGCGGGCATTATCAGTTCAATGGCTCTGCACTGGAAGTACTCTCGTTTGTACTGTATGACGGCGATTATGACAGCGAAAATCCGTATTTTTACAGTACCACGGATACCTGGGACGATCACAGTACTCCGATCTCGGAGTCGGAGGCGGCCGCGATTCGAGCTGCCTATGAGTACATGGAGATTCCCTGGCTGGCCTTGACGGAATCCGCAGCGGGCGCAGGAGACGATATTTCTTCCATAAAGACGAAGGCGGCCGAAGAAGTAGCCGCGGCTCTGGAACAGGCGGAAGAAATTGCAAATAAGCTGGATACGGAGCCGCTTTCACAGAGCGAGCTGAACCAGTATTCTTATGAGATGTATCAGATCTGGGATGATATGCTCAACACCCTCTGGGGCTATCTGAAAGAAAGCCTGTCGGAGGAGGAGATGGCTGCTCTTACAGAGGAGCAGCTTGTCTGGATTGCGGACAAAGAAAATCAGGCGGCAGCCGCGGGCGCGGAATTTGAGGGCGGCACCATGCAGCCTTATCTGGAGAACACGACCGCTGCGGCGCTGACGAAAGAACGTGTGTATGTGCTGCTGGAGATGCTGCCGTGACTGACGGGATGAAGCTGCTTCAGAGAGCATATCTGTCTGAAACTGTGACGCGGTGCGACAGATGAGCGCAGGCAGCTTTAAGATGGGAATGTTCAACGGGAGAAACAGGAGGAGATCAAAGTGAGAGGAGATAAGTCGCAGAGAGCCTGGATATACGCGCTCGTGGGCGTGTACCTTTTGTACACGGCATGGCAGCTGTTTCAGGGATTGGGTGAATCAGAAGGCAATCAGGCGGTCATCGTGATCTTTGCCGTGCTTTTTGTCATTGCGGGTGCGGCGCTGATCTGGTTCAGTATTCGGAGCATGCGAAAAGAAAGCGGGAAGAAAGAAAGCGCACAGGAAGAAGATGTTCAGGAAGGCGATGCGCAGGAGAACCTTGCGCAGGGGAACAGTGTGCAGGAAGACAGCAGACAGGAGAACAGCGGACAGGAGAACAGCGGACAGGAGAACAGCGGACAGACAGACCGTACACAGGAGGACAACGACTGGAGAGACAACGGCGAAGACGACCCGGAAAGCCCTGCAAGAACATGAGACCATACCTTTGACAGGACATTCCGTGTGAAAAAATCCCTTCGGCTATTTTAGCGAAGGGATTTTACATCACTTACATTTTTCCGGCTCCGGGTAGTCCACGCCGAAGGTCTCCACCGTCATTGACGCGATGCGCTGCTCGGTCAGAGGACGGTCGCGGAAGTCGGTCGGGGTCTCCGCGATTTTATTGACGACATCCATGCCCTCCGTTACTTTTCCGAATGCCGCGTATGCGCCGTCGAGATGCGGAGCGGCCTTGTGCATCAGGAAAAACTGGCTTCCGGCGGAGTTCGGATGCATCGCGCGCGCCATCGAGAGGACGCCCGGCTCATGCTTCAGCTGGTTGACAAAGCCGTTCTGTGCGAACTCACCTTTGATGGAGTAGCCCGGCCCGCCTGTGCCGTTGCCGTCCGGGCAGCCGCCCTGGATCATGAAGCCGCTGATGACGCGGTGAAAGATCAGGCCGTCATAGAAGCCCTTTTTTACAAGGCTGATAAAATTGTTGACGGTATTCGGCGCGATCTGCGGGTAAAGCTCCGCTTTCATGACATCGCCGTTTTCCATAGTGATTGTTACGATTGGGTTCTGTGCCATAATCTGGCTCCTTTCCTTATAGTAAATTTTTTTAAAATCATCTGGTTCAGTTCTGCGTTTGCTCCGCTGCCGTAAGTGAGTATGACATGAAAAGCATTTTTTTACAAGTCTGAATTTACGTAAATACGCGGATTATACGTAATTAGATTTCACGTCTGGCAGGGGCTGTTTTTGGCGCAGGCGTCTTGTTATTTGTGATTTTGCATGATAGAATGGAATCAATAAAAACGGGACAAAGATTTGCTGATTGACGGATAGACATGGACAATTATATTTTGGACAGTAAGAATGACGATGAGAGCGGCAGGACGGTAAACCGGCAGATAAAGCTGCTGTCGTGGCAGGAGTGGTAAAATGCTTTGCAGTGTGTATTTTTTAACCTGAGTCGGGAGTGGGAGCAGGAAGAACATGTTCTAAGGGAGAGGCTTGCACGGGAAGGGATTCTTTGTGTTGGTTTTGCGAGGACAGACGGTTCGCTGACGCTGATAAAGAAGAATGAAGATGCTGTGGTCCTCACGGATTCCCCGCAGACAGGAGCAGAGCTGGCACGCGAGGGAATCGTTTATTTTGGGTGCTGCCATGCTCAGAATGTGCGGGAAAATCGGAAATCAGCAATGAAATTGACAGGTGCAGATGCAGCTGCGAATGCAGGCAGCGGCTGGTTTGATAGCGCTGCGCTGGTGCTGGAGGGTTTTGAGGAGGTTGACGCGGAATATCTGGAGCAGTGGATGCGGCGTGCAAAGGGGATGCCGGCTATGATCGTGCGGACGAACCGGCTTACGATTCGTGAGATTGCGGACGAAGATATTCCGGAGCTGGAGCGGATCGGGAGAGAGTGCGGCGAAGCGGAAACGCAGGATGAGCCGAATGAACGGATACTGGATACCGGGAAAAACATATGCGAAGAGAAAAAACTGCATGTGCGTGGGAACCGGTTTACAAAAGAATATCTGTATTCTTACAGAAGGACAGCTTACCGGCTGCAGGGCTTTGGCTTGTGGAGTGTACTGTATCGGGACAGGGTGATCGGCTGCTGCGGATTTGAACCGTGGGATGATGAAGCTGCTGTGGGGATTTTCACAGAGCGCGGGGAAAAAATCATTCTGTACCACCTTAATATTGGAACATATAGAGACACTTTCCGGGAAAACACAGAAGAACATCGGGAAAGAAACATTCTGGAAATGCAGTATATGCTGGCTCCCGCGTACCATCGGCAGGGCTTCGGCACGGAAATGTGCCGGGCGGCGCTTGCTTACGCGAGGGAGCGTCTGGATGTGGATGAGGTGCGGCTGCGGATACGGGAGAGCAACCTGGCGTCGCGGGCGCTGGCAAAGGAACTGGGGTTTCTCCCGGTGGCAGGTTTCGGAGAGGCATAAGCGATTCGTTGTTTCTGTATTTGAAAAGCGTCTGGAAAAGAGAATTGCAATATTTTTTACGCTTTGGAGAGAAGACGCAGCCGTATAGATAGAAATTAGCTGGAAAAATTGCACAAAAACCAACTGCAAAATTTTGCAAAATAGACGAAAATAATGAAGGACGCGCAAAAAGGGGTTGCGCGTTTTTCCTTTTTGTGTTAGATTGAATTCATCAGTTGGAAACGTTACCGATATCGGTTCCGGCAAGGTTTCCATAGACGGGATTCAGCCTCCGCTCCCGCGTACGTGAAGGGAGTTCGGACTTCGCATTCTGTGCATAGGAACGCCGAGGGTTCTGACCAAAGCGGAGAATGTTTCCATGGCAGCAGTGTAGTTCATCTTTTTGAAAGGAAGGGTTAAGGAATGAAGAACATGAAGAAGTATCTTGCGGCGACGATGACCGCAGCGATGGTAGCGAGTCTTGCAGTAGTTCCGGCACAGGCAGAGGAGACCGGCAGCGTTTATCTGCTGAACTTCAAGCCGGAGACCGATGAGGCCTGGCAGGATCTGGCAGCGGTTTACACAGAGCAGACCGGCGTGGAAGTGACAGTCCTTACAGCAGCGGACGGCCAGTATGACACAACGCTCCAGGCAGAGATGGCAAAGTCAGAAGCACCGACGATCTTCACGATCGGCAACACGTCTGATGCGGCGACCTGGGACAATTACACTTATGATCTGTCCGGCAGCGCACTTTATGAGCATCTGACAGATACCTCGCTGGTGATTGAGTACAATGACAAGGTGGCGGGCATCGCGAACTGCTACGAGTGCTACGGCATCATTTACAACAAGACGATTCTCGACGTGTACTGCGGCCTGGACGGCGCGGTGATCGAGTCCTCCGACGCGATCGACAGCCTTGAGACTCTGATCGCGGTAGCGGCAGATATCACAGACCGTCTGGATGAGCTGAATGAAGCGCTCGCGGATGCGGGTACAGACTTTGAAGTAGCCGGAGCGTTTGCTTCCGCAGGCCTTGACAGCGGCTCTTCCTGGAGATTCTCCGGACACCTTGCAGGCCTTCCGCTGTATTATGAGTTCCTTGATGACGGCGTTGACCTGATCAGCGGCGAGGCAGAGATTGACGGTACCTATCTGGACAACTTCAAGGAAGTATGGGATATGTACATCACCTACTCTGACGCAGACGCGGCGACCCTGGCATCCGGCGCGCTGAATGCAGAGACCGAGTTCGGCATGGGCGAGGCCGTTTTCTATCAGAACGGCGACTGGGAGTATTCCGCACTGACCAACGAGGAGAACGGCTATCTGGTAACGGCTGACGATATCAGCATGATGCCGATCCACTTTGGTGTAGACGATGAGAACGAAGGCCTTGCGGTTGGTACCGAGAACTACTGGGCAGTCAACAGCCAGGCTTCCGAGGAAGACATTGCGGCAACGCTTGATTTCCTTGAGTGGGTCATCACCTCTGACGAGGGCCGTGATTCTCTGACAAACGCAATGGGTCTGACGACTCCGTTTGATACCTTTACGGATGAGTATGAGTCCAGCAACGGATTTGCGCAGATGGTAAATACCTATGCGGAGCAGGGCAAGACCTCTGTAGCATGGAGCTTCAACGCGACTCCGAACGTAGATGACTGGAGAGCAGATGTGGTATCCGCTCTGACCGCTTACTCGGACGGCAGCGGCGACTGGGATGCAGTGGTATCCGCATTCGTTGACGGCTGGGCAAACCAGTGGGCACTGGCAAATGAAGAGTAATGCAGATCGGACACCGGCTTTGTGAAAGCGTGTTGAATTACAATAACGAGGCTGCATAACTGTGAAAATATTGAACAGTTACGGACAGTTACGAAATCGTTAGGAAACACTGGGGTGGGTGAAGCGTTCACCCGCCCCTTTCTTATTAGGATTAGGGGCGTCCCGCGTCAGCGGGCGAGGCTGAAAAGAAAGCGGGGCTTATTATGGAAAAATCCATCAAAAAATATTTTCCGATTTTTGTGCTTCCGACTCTGATCGCGTTTACGATCGGATTTATTGTTCCGTTCGTATACGGCGTGTTCCTGTCGTTCTGCAAATTTACGACAGTGACGGACTGGACCTGGGTCGGACTGAAGAATTATACGAGAATCTTTTATGTCAACGGGAAACTGGATACCACGTTCCTTCACTCCATCTGGTATACCGTACTTTTTACGCTGGTATCCATGTTGATCATCAATGTTGTGGCCTTTGCGATCGCGATGGCACTGACGAAGGGAATCCGGGGGACGACGATTTTCCGTACGGTGTTCTTCATGCCGAACCTGATCGGCGGCATCGTCTTAAGTTATATCTGGCTGATGATCTTCAACGCGGTACTGCAGAATTTCTCTAAGACGATCGTGTCCACGCAGTGGTACGCCTTCTGGGGATTGATTATCGTCGTCTGCTGGCAGCAGATCGGCTACATGATGGTCATCTACATCGCAGGTCTGCAAAATGTGCCGGGAGAACTGATTGAAGCGGCAAAGATTGACGGTGCGAGCGGATGGCAGAGACTGCGCTATGTCATCATTCCGATGCTGATGCCGACCATCAGTACCTGTACGTTCCTGACACTGACAAATGGATTCAAACTTTTCGACCAGAACCTGGCGCTGACCGGCGGCAATCCGGGCAAGATGTCTGAACTGCTGGCGCTGAACATTTACAATACGATGTACGGCACCACAGGCTGGCAGGGCGTCGGCCAGGCAAAAGCGGTTCTTTTCGCGATTATGGTAGCAGTCATTGCTTTGCTCCAGAATAAGCTGACGACGAGTAAGGAGGTGCAGGCATAATGGCAAAGGCAAAAAAGCAGAGTGAACAGGTAAACGCGGCCAGAAAAGCGAAGCATGGCGGCATTCTCACCGCAGTTTTTACGGTCTTAAGCCTCGCATGGATCACGCCGATCTTTGTTGTGCTTCTGAACTCCTTTAAGCGGAAAGCATATATTTTTAAATATCCGTTCGGCATCAGTTCCAAATCTCTTTTCGAAGATGGCTTTGAAAAATGGCAGGCCGGTATTGAGAAGGTGATGGTGGGCCTTTTGAACTACAAAAACGCGCTGGAGGATACGGATTTCTTCAACTGTTTTGGAACATCATTGTTTATTACGGTGGGATCCGTCGCGGCCATTATTCTGTTCTGTTCGATGACTGCATGGTATCTGACCCGCGTACATACAAAGATTTCAAAACTCATCTATACGCTCTGCCTGTTTTCCATGGTGGTGCCGTTTCAGATGGTGATGTTTACCCTCTCCAAGTTCGCGAATATCCTTCATCTGGCGAACCCGCTCGGTATTATTGTCGTTTATCTCGGATTCGGTGCGGGACTTGCGGTTTTTATGTTCAGCGGTTTTATCCGCAGTATCTCGCTGGAGATCGAGGAAGCGGCGGTGATTGACGGCTGTAATCCGCTGCAGACATTTTTCCGCGTGATCTTCCCGATCTTAAAGCCGACGACCGTAACGATCGCGATCCTGGAAGCAATGTGGGTGTGGAACGATTATTTGCTGCCGAGTCTGGTGCTGAACGTCAACAAATACCGCACGATTCCGATTGCGGTGCAGTATTTAAAGCAGAGCCACGGACAGCTGGACTGGGGCGCGATGATGGCGGTGCTGGTGATGGCGATCATCCCGATCGTGGCGTTCTATATGGTCTGCCAGAAATACATTATTGAAGGCGTGGTCGCGGGCGCGGTGAAGGGTTGATTCCCACGGATGCTTCGCTGTATGCGTTTCAAAAGAGTAAATGTAACGATTCAGGACAATACCTCGCATGACAGCGGGCATTCAAAAGGACAGCAGGAGATGACCTCTGGTCGGCTTCATAGCTGTGGAAACAGATATTTTAGAAGGGAGAAGAGAGATGAGAACCTGTGGCATTTTACTTCCTGTGTCGAGCCTCCCGTCTCCGTATGGAATTGGCTGCTTCTCCAAAGAAGCGTATGAATTTATCGATCATCTTGCGCAGGCGGGACAGACGTACTGGCAGATTCTGCCGCTCGGGCCGACCGGGTATGGGGATTCGCCTTACCAGTCGTTTTCCGCGTTTGCGGGCAACCCGTATTTTATTGATCTGGATACGCTGGCGCAGGAAGGGCTGCTTGAAAAAGAGGAATATGAGCTGCTGGATTTCGGGACGATAAGCCGGAGCGTTGATTATGAAAAGCTGTATCAAACCCGCTTTGAGGTTCTAAAAAACGCATTTTTGCGGGCGAAGGTCGAGCAGAATGCGGAATTCCGGCAGTTCTGCGAAGAACAGAAGGACTGGCTTTTGGATTACAGCCTGTTTATGGCTGTGAAAAACTGCTTTGGCGGCAAAAGCTGGGACGAATGGGATGAGGATATCCGCATGCGGCAGCCGGAGGCGATGGAACGCTACTGTGAGAACTGCCGGGAGGAAATTCTCTATTACAGCTTTCTTCAATATGAATTTGCAAAACAGTGGAGCGCGGTAAAAGCCTACGCCAACCGGCGGGGGATAAAAATTATCGGAGATATTCCTGTCTACGTCTCATTTGACAGTTCGGACAGCTGGGCGAATCCGGAGCTGTTCCAGTTCAACAGCGAGCGCCGGCCGGTGCGGGTGGCGGGCTGCCCGCCGGACGCCTTTTCCGCAGACGGGCAGCTGTGGGGCAATCCGCTTTACGACTGGGACTATCATGAGAAAACGGGGTATTCCTGGTGGATTGGACGTCTGGAACACTGCTTTGCCCTGTATGATGTGGTGCGGATCGACCATTTCCGGGGTTTTGACGAATATTTTGCCATTCCTTATGGGGACAAAACGGCAGCCGGAGGAAGCTGGCAGCCCGGACCGGGGATGAAACTGTTTCATGCGATACAGGAGCATTTTGGAGAAAAAAATGCACGGACAGTATCCGATGCTCAAAAGGATTCCGGAGCGGGGGACTCCTGCAGGAAGAGAACCGGAGCGGGAGAACTGCAGATCATCGCGGAGGATCTCGGCTATGTGACGGAGAGCGTCAAACGCCTGGTGGCAGAAAGCGGTTATCCAGGGATGAAGGTGATGGAGTTTGCGTTTGATTCCCGTGAGGCCGGCAATTATATGCCCTATACATATACGCAGAATTGTGTGGTATATACGGGCACGCATGACAACCAGACGCTGGCGGCATGGTATGATGAACTGACAGACGAGGATCGTGCGCTTGCCGCGGAATACCTCTGCCTGAAGGACGAAGACCGGTGTGAGACGGTATGGGCGTTTATCCGCATGACGCTTGCGAGTGTCGCGGATACCGCGATCATTCCGCTGCAGGATTATCTGTGTCTGGGGGCGGAAGCGCGGATGAACCACCCGGCCACACTCGGGAAGAACTGGACTTGGCGTCTGCTTCCGGGGGAATTTTCAGAGGAACTGGCGGACAGAATCCGACGCGTATGCGGGACATATGGCAGATTGAAAACAATTGAAAAAGGAAAAAAGGATTGCTGAAAGAAGTCGATGATGGTACAATAGCGAGTGTTTGATGATTATGTAAAAACGATGTAAAAAGCAGCGTGACTGTGGAGATACGGAACAGTCACACTGCAGTTTAAAAAGGATCAGGGATGCATGGAACAGATCACGATTAAAGAAGTCGCCAGACTCTGCGGCGTAGGCGTCAGTACGGTATCCAGGGCGATCAACAATCATCCGGATATCAACGAAGAGACCCGCCGCAAGGTCATGGAGACCATCGAGAAATACAATTATGTGCCGAACAACAGCGCACGGAATCTGAAACGTGCGGAATCAAACACGATCGCGGTGCTGATCAAGGGTATCAGCAATCCGTTTTTTGGAGACATGATCCGCATCCTGGAGCGGGAGACCAATGAGAACAACTATACCTTTGTGCTGCAGCATGTGGAAGAGTTTGAGGACGAAGTGGATGTCGCCCTGCGCATCGAGAAGGAAAAGCGATTGAAAGGCGTTGTGTTTCTCGGTGGCGTGACGAATCGTACGGATGAAAAGCTGCGGCAGCTTTCGGCCCCGTTTGTCTTAAGTACGGCGGACGCCGCGGACATGGGGGAAGAGTATCCGTCCGTCTCGGTGGATAATGAAAAAGAAAGCCGGAAGATGGTGGATTATCTCTGCGAGTGCGGACATAAGCGCATAGCGCTGCTGACTACGGTCAAAGCGGATGCCAGTGTCGGTATGCTGCGTCAGCGGGGATATCAGGAGGCTCTGCAGGCGCACGGACTTACATACGATGAGGGCCTGGTCAGGTGGACGCCGGATGACCTGGAAACCTTTTCGATGGAGAGCGGCTATCGCCTGACGAAGGATCTGCTGGATTCCGGGCAGGAATTTACCTGTATTTACGCGGTTTCGGACCGGATGGCCATCGGCGCGTGCAAGGCGCTTTTTGACGCAGGGAAACGTATCCCGGAGGACTGTTCGGTGGCGGGATTTGACGGACTGGATATGGCTTCTTATTATGAGCCGGCAATCACCACGATCCGGCAGCCCCGCAGAGAGATGGCGGAAGCGACCATTCGCCTGCTGTTTGACCTGATCAAAGGGAAACAGGTGAAGAGTCGCCTGATCTTTGATGGGGAATTGTTGGTCGGGACGTCTACAGCGGCCATCTAAGCAGTCATTATAAATGCGGAGAAACCCTTGCTTTTTATAACATGAATTGATATAATCGGGCAGAATATGATCGGACAGCCAGTCTCACGGCTGAGACTGCGGCTGTCGGAAGGATCCTGCCTGATTTTTTTGTGATATAGGAAACTTCGTTCCCTATATCACAAAACGCTCCGCTTCGGTTGTTGCTAAACGAGCGCCACTGGCGCTCAGCAACGGCGCGAGAATGCGCCAAGGCGCATTCTTTTTAATAACAGTTCAGAACAGTGACCTGCTGTTCTGAATAGTTACGATTTATCAGGAATTGTATACGAAAACAGGGGACACAAAATGGGAATTATTTCAGCGGCAAAGCTGGCTTTTGATTATTTGAAACTGGATGAGAACGGCAATGTGGAGTCGAAGATCCGGGCTGTTGACGGCGTGGATCTCGATATAAAAGCCGGTGATTTTATCGCAATTTTAGGACACAACGGCTCCGGCAAGTCGACGCTCGCGAAGCACATGAACGCCATTCTGCTGCCGAGCGAGGGAACGCTCTATGTGGACGGCAAGGATACGCAGGATGAGTCCAAACTCTGGGAGATCCGCCAGACCGCCGGTATGGTGTTTCAGAATCCGGACAATCAGATCATAGGGACGATCGTGGATGAAGACGTTGGATTTGGCCCGGAAAATATGGGCGTGCCGCAGCAGGAAATCTGGGAGCGCGTGGAGAAAAGCCTGCGGTCCGTCGGTATGTGGGAATACCGTTCGCATTCGCCGAACAAGCTGTCCGGCGGGCAGAAACAGCGCGTAGCGATTGCCGGCGTGGTGGCGATGCGGCCGAAATGCATTGTGCTCGATGAGCCGACGGCGATGCTGGATCCGAACGGGCGAAAGGAAGTTATCAGGACGGTGCATGAGCTGAACCGCACGGAGCATGTGACAGTGATCCTGATCACTCACTACATGGAAGAAGTCATAGACGCGGACAAGGTGTTTGTGATGGATGCCGGGAAGATTGTGATGCAGGGGACGCCGCATGAAGTCTTCGGGCGCGTGGAGGAACTGAAATCCTATCGTCTGGATGTGCCGCAGGCAACACTGGTGGCGCATCAGCTTCGGGAGAAGGGATTTGATCTGCGCCCGGATATTCTCTCGAATGAGGAACTGGTGGAGGAACTGCAGAAGTACAGGGCCGCGCATGGGAAACAGAGGATCGAGGAGACAAAAACGTGTCAATCAGAATAGAGCATTTAAATTATGTCTACAGCGGCGGTACCGTTTTTGAACAGCAGGCGCTCAAAGATATCAATCTGGAACTGCCGGACGGGCAGTTTATCGGCATCATCGGCCATACCGGCTCCGGAAAATCCACGCTGATCCAGCACTTGAACGGGCTGCTGAAGGCGTCTTCCGGGACGATTTATTATAACGATGAGAATATCTACGCAGAGGGCTACAATATGAAGCAGCTCCGCAGCAAAGTCGGGCTGGTGTTCCAGTACCCGGAATATCAGCTGTTTGAGACGGATGTCTTTACCGATGTCTGCTTCGGTCCGAAAAATCTGGGGCTGGAGCAGGACGAGATTGAGCGTCGGGCGAAGGACGCGCTGAAGCTGGTTGGGCTTGGAGAGGAATACTATAAGGTATCCCCATTTGACCTGTCCGGCGGACAGAAACGCCGTGCGGCAATTGCCGGGATTCTGGCGATGGAGCCGGAGGTACTGGTGCTGGATGAACCGACGGCCGGACTCGATCCGAGAGGTCGGGATGAGATTCTGGATCAGGTGGCGCGGCTGCACAGAGAACGGAAGATCACGGTTGTTCTGGTCTCCCACAGCATGGAGGACGTCGCGCGGTACGTGGAACGCATCATCGTGATGAATAAGGGCGAGGTCCTGTACGACGATGCGCCGCGCATGGTATTTCGTCACTACAAAGAACTTGAAGCTGTCGGACTGGCGGCCCCGCAGGAGGTTTATCTGATGCATCAGCTGGCCGCTCTGGGATGGGATGTGAACACGGACGCGGCGACCGCTGAGGAGGCGGCAGCGTCTATCGCGAAGTGCCTGTAATGCCAGAGCGCCGGACATCCAGTGGATGCCCGTTTAGCCCTCGCCGGGTGGCATCCCATACTGCGTACGGGATATTCGCCGACCGATGCGGAGCGGAGACCGAAGTGCGGAGAAATCCGCAGGCATTATTTAGTGATAATAATATAATACAAAAAATAAGAAAGAAGCCATCATGTTAAGAGAGATTACGTTAGGCCAATATTATCCGACCGATTCGGTCATTCATAAACTGGACCCAAGAGTAAAGCTCGCAGGCACGCTGGTATTTATCATATCGCTGTTTGCGTTCGGATCGATCGAAGCATATGTTGTGGCGACCATTTTTCTCGCCGCGGTGATCATGATTTCAAAGGTCCCGTTTCGATTCATGATCAAGGGGTTAAAAGCCATTATCATGCTGTTGATGATCACGGTGATTTTCAACCTGTTTCTGGTACAGGGTACGGTTGTATTCAAATTCTGGATTTTTCAGATTACGAGAGAAGGAATCAAGACTGCGGTCTCCATGGCCATCCGGCTGATTTACCTGATCATCGGCTCATCCGTGATGACGCTGACGACGACGCCGAATGATCTTACGGACGGGCTGGAGAAAGCACTTTCTCCTCTCAAAAAGCTGCACGTGCCGATTCATGAGATTGCGATGATGATGTCCATTGCGCTCCGTTTTATCCCGATTCTCCTTGAGGAAACCGATAAAATCATGAAAGCGCAGCAGGCCCGCGGCGCGGATTTTGAGTCGGGCAATCTGCTTCAGAAAGCAAAAAATATGGTGCCGCTTCTGGTGCCGCTCTTTATCTCAGCCTTTCGCCGCGCCAACGATCTGGCGATGGCGATGGAGGCGAGAGGCTACCATGGAGGCGAGGGGCGGACGAAGATGCGCCCGCTCGTCTATAAGAGCAGGGATAAGGCAGGCTATCTGATCCTGCTGGGGTACTTTGCCGTGATGTTTGCGGTGAACCGGTTCTCCGTGCTGGAATCGCTGCTTTTCGGAGCGCTGGGGTGGTGACCCGGAATGCTGATCATGACTGGAAAGGCGCTGAACGGCTGTGCAGCGGGAAAGAATATGACGGAACCAAACAAACCCTTAAAACGAGTGAAACTGATCGTGGCCTATGACGGCACCAATTACTGCGGATGGCAGGTGCAGCCCAACGGTGTGTCGGTTGCGGGTGTGTTGAATCATCATTTAAGTGAACTGCTGGATGAGGACATTTCCGTGCTCGGTGCGAGCCGTACGGATGCGGGGGTGCATGCGCGCGGAAATGTGGCGGCTTTCGATACTGCGGCCCGCATGAGTGCGGACCGGATTTCTTATGCATTGAATACCCGTCTTCCGGAGGATATCCGCATCCAGGATTCGCGGGAGGTTTCAACGGATTTTCACCCGCGTTTTGCGAAGACGCGCAAGACCTATGAATACAGAATCTGTAACCGTCCGTTTCCGGATCCCTGCAGCAGGCTTTATTCGCTTTTTTATCATTGGGATCTTGATGTGGGAAAAATGCGGCAGGCAGCCTCCTATCTGGTGGGGACGCATGATTTTACCAGCTTCTGTACAAGTAAACCGGATGTCAAAAACCGGGTGCGGACGATCTACTCGCTGGATCTGATCGAAGGACAGGGAGAGGATGCGGGGATGATCACGGTGCGCATCTGCGGCAATGGATTTCTTTATAACATGGTGCGCATCATTGTGGGCACGCTTCTGAAGGTGGGAAGCCGCATGATGGAGCCGGAAGAGATGGCGGTGATCCTTGTGGCGAAGGACCGCAGTCTTGCCGGGGATACGGCGCAGGCTCACGGGCTGACGCTGATGCGGATTGAGTATCTGCAGGATGAATAAAGAAAAGCCCTGACTGCATGTGCAGTCAGGGCTTTTTGCGATTGAAAGAGCTGATGACGAGAATCGAACTCGTGACCTCCTCACTACCAATGAGGTGCGCTACCGACTGTGCCACATCAGCAGGTGTTGAACCGCTACGGTTAGTCATTCTAGCATACCTTTTCGGTGTTGTCAAATAGAATGTGAGGGAATTTCCACAGAAATTTTGATTACTCCGTATTTTCGGAATCTTTGGCGCTCTGGAAAATCTACTGCTCCATCTGGCGGCCCATGAATCCGGCGGCGCACTTGGCCAGGACCTGCTCTGCCTCGCCCATGCGGTGGCTGCCGTCACGGCCGCGCAGGATAACGGAGCCAATCACATCACCTTCACAGAGAATGGGGCTGATGACCTGCGGCAGGGTATCGCCGGCATCCTCGCTGGTGATCTTGACGCGCTTTTTGGGATTCTGGTCTGTATTGACGTATTCGCGGCCGCTCATGACTTCTTCCAGCTGACCGGTGACCGGGGCACCGATACTGTCTTTGCGGATGCCTCCGGCCGCGGCGATGACCTGATCACGGTCCGTGATGCAGACGCTGTGTCCGGAAGCGGACGCAAGCGCTTCAGCATATTCTTTTGCAAAACTTCCAAGTTCCCCGATGGGGGAATATTTTTTTAAGATAATCTCACCTTCACGGTCTGTGAAGATTTCGAGAGGGTCGCTCTCGCGGATACGTAAGGTCCGCCGGATCTCCTTGGGGATAACGACGCGGCCGAGGTCATCAATCCTTCTTACTATTCCTGTTGCCTTCATACTGTATTTTCCTCCATTTTCCAATGTTTATCGTATGTTAGTGGAACTCTTTCCCGACAGTTCTGATGCGGAACCGCGGATAAGAATCCCTGTGTGAAACTAGTATCTGTAAAATGAGGAACTTTATTCAAAAAGATGTTTGAATGTCCGGTGCTTTGTGGTAAACTGAATTCAAATCAACAGAGAACAAAGTGTGCAGATTCTTTTGAAAAATACAGGGGGACTTTTATGTACAGGAAAATTTTGAGAAACAGGAAAAGAACATTTTCGGCAGCAGCCATGGCGGCAATGCTGGCAGTTTCGTCCTTTGCTGGAGGTCCGATGACGGCAGCTGCGGAGGACGTGATCGTTGCAGGGGAAGACACTGCCGATACTTCAACTGATGAGACAGACAGTGGCGCAGCTGATGCGTTGGTGGAAGATGACGAGATTGATGTTGTTGTGACCGATAACTCTGACGGAGAGATCACTCTGGAATCTGTGGAAGATGTGACCGGACAGGTGACAGCTGTGGAAGTAACGGACACGGTTGCTCCGGTGGATGCGGACATTGCGGCAGATCATATCGACCTTCCGGAAGAGTTTATGGAGGGCGTGGATATCTCATCTTACGCATCTTTGATCGACAGCGGTGTCGTCTTTTATGATTTTGACGGTAATGAACTGGACGAAGCGGGCTTTTTTGAACTGCTCGCGGAGTGCGGAGTCAATTACGTGCGTATCCGCGTCTGGAATGACCCGTATGACTCCGAGGGCAACAGCTACGGCGGCGGCAGCTGTGATGTGGAGCAGGCGATCCGGATTGGACAGTGGGCGACCGGGGCGGGATTAAAGGTGGCGATTGATTTCCATTATTCGGATTTCTGGGCGGATCCGGGTAAGCAGTACGCGCCGAAAGCGTGGGAAGACATGACGCTGGAAGAAAAGGCTGAGGCGCTTGGCTCCTGGACGAAGGAAGCGCTGACGCAGCTTCTGGAAGCGGGCGTGGATGTCGGTATGGTACAGGTCGGCAACGAGACGACGACCGGCATCGCGGGCGAGACGGACTGGACGAATATGTGTACGCTTTTCTCTGCCGGAAGCGCGGCGGTGCGTGAGACAGCAGCCGAATTTGACGCGGATATCCTGGTGGCGCTGCATTTTACGAATCCGGAGAGCGGAAAGTACGCGGATTACGCCGCGACGCTGGCAGAGAACGGGGTGGATTATGATGTATTTGCCTCTTCCTATTATCCGTACTGGCACGGCACACTGGAAAATCTGACCGAAACACTTTCCGCGATCGCTGAGACTTATGATAAATATGTAATTGTAGCGGAAACGTCCTGGGCCTATACGCTTACGGACGGCGACGGCTGGGACAACACAGTTGCCAAGGGCAGCAACGACACAGCCTACGGGGATCTGGAATATTACGATTTTTCTGTGCAGGGACAGGCGGATGAGGTTGCGGCGGTGATCGCCGCGGTGGCTGACGCGACGAACGGCATCGGCGTCTTTTACTGGGAACCGGCCTGGATTCCGGTACAGGTGTATGATGCGGATGCGGACGACGCGGAAACCATCCTTGCTGAGAATCAGGAAATCTGGGAGACCTGCGGCTCCGGATGGGCTTCCTCTTTTGCGGCGGAATACGACCCGGACGACGCCGGCGTTTACTACGGCGGTTCAGCGGTCGACAATCAGGCGCTGTTTGATTTTGAGGGACACCCGCTGGAGTCTCTGAAAATATTCAGTTATGTAAAGACCGGAACGACAGCGGAACGCGTCATCGTGGTGACGGAAGCAGAAACAGAAACGGAAACCGACCTTGCGGATTCGGTGGAAAACCTTCTGGAAAACGGAGATTTTGAGGACGGAGATACCGCATGGACCGTGACCGGCACGGGCGGCGGCATCAAGGATAACGAGACGACCAATGTCTGGTCCGGCGTGTGGTGCCTGCATTTCTGGAGTGATTCTGATTTCGCGTTTGAAGCCGTACAGGAAGTGACGCTGGAGCCGGGTGTTTACACGCTGACGGCTTACCTGCAGGGCGGCGATGCCGGAGACGGCGACACGTTCACCATGTATGCGGCGGCGGATAACGGAGAGTTCACGGTTGACTGCAGCTTAACCGGCTGGCGGAACTGGTCCACGCCAACCATTGAGGACATTACCATCACAGAGACGACCACCGTTGAGGTAGGCTGCACGGTAAATGCCTCTGCGGGCTGCTGGGGCGCGTGGGACGACTTTGTGCTGTATCGGACCGGAGATGTGGAATAAGGCGCAAAGAGCGGATGGATCCGCCGTTATCCTCTGCTGCGGATACTGACATCATCATAGTGATATATAAAAAGATAGATAAAAAAGGCTCTTCGCCACCGGAGCGGATCGTAACCGATAAAACGATCCAGAACGGAAGCAGGAGCCTTTTTGTGTTCTATGATGCTATGCACAGATTTATGCGCAGGACAAACAGGATTTACAATAGCATCAGTTCTGCAGCGCGGCCTTTCCCATCTGATTCAGCAGTTCTCGTTTGATCCCGTACAGTTTATCAGAGAGGTCGACATAGACGTCATGTGGGTTCGTCAGCCGCCGTTCCTCAGGCCAGAGCGTATTTTTTTCCTGTTCACAGTACGCACGGATATCCATGACCGCCGGAGAGGTATAGACGCATTCCCCTTTTTGGAAGACCGGCACAAGCAGTTCCCGGAGTTCGTAGGTGCCGCCCTTTATTTTCGTCTTTTTCCAGGTCTCGATCGGATCAAAAATAAGCAGATCCTGTTCCGGATCGTATTCCTCTTCGACCAGGCAGATCAGGTCGGCGCGAATTTTTCCGCTTGCCTTGTCGTAGATGCGCAGAATCTTTTTGTTGCCCGGATTGGTGATCTTGTCCGTGTTCTCCGAGAGCTTGATCTTCGGGATGAATTCACCGCTCTTTTCATCCAGCACAGCCGCCAGCTTATAGACGCCGCCAAACGCGGGACAGTCCTTTGAGGTGATCATGTTGGTGCCCACGCCCCAGGAGGTGATCGCCGCGCCCTGTGTCTTTAAGCTGTCGATCAGATATTCATCAAGATCGCTGGATGCGGAGATGATTGCGTCCGTAAAGCCCGCCTCGTCCAGCATCGCGCGCGCCTGTTTGGACATATAGGCGAGGTCGCCGCTGTCCAGACGGATGCCGTAGCCCTTCAGTTCAATACCGGCCTCACGCATCTCACGGAAGACGCGAATCGCGTTCGGCACGCCGGAACGGAGCGTATCGTAGGTGTCAACCAGAAGCAGGCAGGCATCCGGGTGCAGTTCGGAATATTTTTTGAATGCCGTATACTCATCCGGGAAGCTCATGATCCAGCTGTGCGCGTGCGTACCCTTGACCGGCACGTCAAACATCTGTCCGGCGAGAACATTTGAGGTACCTACACAGCCCGCGATCATCGCGGCCCGCGCACCGTACACGCCCGCGTCCGGCCCCTGCGCCCTTCGAAGGCCAAACTCCATGATACCGTCGCCGCGCGCCGCCTGTACAACACGCGCGGACTTGGTCGCGATCAGGCTCTGGTGGTTTAAGATGGTCAGCACCGCGGTCTCCACCAGCTGTGCCTGCATGATCGGCGCGATGACCTTCAGCATCGGCTCGTGCGGGAACATAACAGTTCCTTCCGGGATCGCGTAAATATCTCCCTCAAACCGAAACTCTTTCAAATAGTTCAGAAACGGTTCGTGGAAAATACCAAGACCCCGGAGATATTCGATATCATCAGAAGAAAAATGCAGATTCCGGATATAGTCAATGACCTGATCAAGTCCGGCGGCGATTGCGTAGCCGTTGCCGCAGGGATTGTTCCGATAGAAAGCGTCAAAGATGACGGTCTCATTGGAACCGGATTCAAAATAGCCCTGCATCATCGTCAGCTCGTACAGGTCAGTCAGAAGGGTCAGATTTAATGTACTCATGAGATAAGCTCCTTTGTTTTTGTATGTCCCGAAGTTGTTTTTATGACTATACCACATTTTCTCCAAAAGGAAAGAGAAAAATGAAAATAATTCAAAAAAAGGGCTTGCATTTCAAAAAGACTTAAGATATAATACCGCTTGTGCTTAGGGCTATCGCCAAATGGTAAGGCAACGGACTCTGACTCCGTCATTTCCAGGTTCGAATCCTGGTAGCCCTGCTTGTGAATATCACATCCGAATCCATCGGATGTGATTTTTTTTGATACAGGGAGCATTGTCAACTTTGATTAAAAAATAGTTGACAACAAAACGCGCATATGCTAAAGTATCCTCCGGCAAAGCAGCCAGTGTATCGGCAGAGAAAAGATGTACGGTGCATGGACGCATCCGCAGACAGAGGAAAAGGATGGAAGGCATTCGGGATTCTGACTGCAAAAAGAGGAGGAAATGATGAGTACAGTTACAAAGACAGAGTCCGGGCGAACCGGCATGAAAACGATCGATCTGGTGTATATTGCTTTATTTGCGGCATTGATGGCAGTCTGCTCATGGATTTCGATTCCGACGACCGTACCGTTTACCCTGCAGACCTTTGGCGTGTTTATGGCGGTTGGTATTCTGGGAGGCAAAAGAGGAACGCTGGCGGTGCTGGTATATATTCTGCTTGGCGCGGTCGGACTTCCGGTATTTGCGGGATTTTCCGGCGGCATCGGTGCGCTTCTTGGCACCAGCGGCGGCTATATTGTCGGCTTTCTGTTTTCAGCGCTTACGATGTGGCTGATGGAGAATACACTTGGCCGGAGCGCGGCCGTGCAGATCGTTTCGATGGTGGCCGGCCTGATTGTCTGCTATGCGTTTGGTACGGTATGGTTTATGGCGGTTTACACGAGCCAGACAGGTGCGGTCGGTCTGATGACGGTTCTCGGATGGTGCATTTTCCCGTTTATCATTCCGGATCTGGTGAAGATTGCGCTGGCATTTCTTCTTTCGAACCGGCTGCGGAAGTACGCGGTGTAAGAAAAGCATGGCTGTGAAGGAAACGAAGGGACATCAGAAAACGGATCCGGTTTTGCTGCGTCCGCACCACGGGATGTGCCTGGCATATTTTGAAGGAAAAGGATACAGCGAAGGCTTTACGGCGCATATGCAGAGCATGCTGGAACGCCTTCTTGCGGCGGACGGCACCGCAGGGAACGCAGCAGCCGTGGGGGTCATAGACGGCACCGCAGGGAACGCAGCAGCCATGGATGTCAGGGACAGCACCGCGGATGCGGATAATGCCAGGAACGTAAACCAGGATGAAAACAGAGGCGGAAAGGTTCCGGTGCGGCTGGTGACCCGAACGGATGATATTTGCTCTGCGTGTCCGAATAATGAAGACGGTTTCTGCCGGGATGAGGAAAAGGTGCGGGACTTTGACTGCGGTGTTCTGGAACTGTGCGGTCTGGAAAACGGAGATATTTTGGAATTTGATGAATTTATTTCTCTGGTACAGAGACGTATTTTGTCGGTGGGAAGACGCACGGAAATCTGCGGAGGATGCCAGTGGGAAAGTATCTGTGCGAACCGAAAAAGCAGATGGGAACTTGAATGTAAAACCCCACGGGAATGAAATTCCCGTGGGGTTTTTGTTCCTTGTAAAAACAAGAAGCGTGTGGTATCATGATTTTGATTTTGTGGCAGGGATAACGAGACGGAAACGGAGGATATCATGGCATATCAGTTTGACGGAAGAATACGGTTCAGT
Source organism: Clostridiales bacterium (assembly GCA_020860715.1). GTDB lineage: Bacteria > Bacillota > Clostridia > Lachnospirales > Lachnospiraceae > Choladousia. The sequence goes on from JAJBTU010000033.1 coordinate 29,745, forward strand.
GAGGTGGGACCGGACAGGAAGCTGACGCTGGTATCACTGGCGGATTATTTTCAGGACTGTTCGACCTTTCATTCCGAAGCCTGCGGGAACGGGATTGACTGTCTGAATGCGCATGGCTGTGTCTGGATGATCCTGTTCTGGCAGATTGACCTTCTGCGGATGCCCATGCTTGGCGAGCAGGTGATTTCGAGGACGTGGCCCTATGAGTTTCAGGCGTTTTACGGCTATCGGAATTTTGTCCTGCTGGATGAGGAAGAAAAGTATCTGGCAAAAGCGAACAGTGTGTGGGCGCTGATAGATCTGAAGACGGGACGGCCGATGAAAGTGCTGCCGGATGTGGTTGACGGCTATGAGATGGAGCCGAAGCTGGACATGGATTATATGCCGCGCAAGATACGGCTTTCCGGTGAAGGTGAGCAGATGGAATCCTTTCGGGTCGGCAGGCAGCATCTGGATACGAATCATCATGTGAATAATGGCCAGTATATCTATATGGCTGAGGAATATCTGCCGGAGGGCTTTGAGACCGGGCGGCTCTTAGTGGAATACCGGCAGCAGGCGAGGCTGCACGACGTGATCGTGCCGCATGTGTACCGCGGCGGGAACGAGGTGTCGGTGAGCCTTTGTAATGAGGCGGGAAAGCCTTACGCGATCGTGAGGCATGAAAAGAAAGTACAATAAAAGTGAGGACGGAAATGCTGCGGGCAGGGGAAAAACAGGAATTAACAATTTTAAAAAAGGTGGATTTTGGCATTTATCTGGGAGAAGACGGTGCGCAGACAGAGAAGGTGCTTCTTCCCAAAAAAGAGGTACCGGCGGATGCCGCGGTGGGCGATCACATGACCGTTTTTCTTTACCGGGATTCGAAGGACCGTCTGATCGCAACACGGCGGGAGCCGATGCTGACGGTCGGAAAGTTTGCGGTATTAAAGGTAAAAGAAGTGACGAAGATCGGCGCGTTTCTGGACTGGGGGCTGGAAAAGGATCTGCTGCTTCCGTTTCATGAGCAGACGGCGAAGGTGCAGCCTGGCGATGAGTGCCTGGCGGCCCTGTATGTCGATAAGAGCGGGCGGCTCTGCGCGACCATGCGGGTATATCCGTATCTGCACCGCAATTCTCCCTATGGGATCAACGATGAAGTGAACGGCCGCGTATATGAACTCAGCGGGAATTTTGGTACGTTTGTAGCGGTGGACGACCGGTATTCCGCTCTGATCCCCCGCAGGGAAGGCGTCACGGGACTGAAGGTCGGGGATTGTATTCATGCGCGGGTGACCGGCGTGAAGGAGGACGGCAAGCTGGACTTAAGCATACGCGAGAAAGCGTATCTGCAGATGGATGAGGACGCCGAGATGGTGATGGGCGTCATTGAGGAATACGCCGGGGTGCTTCCGTTTGATGACCGGGCAGATCCGGAGATGATCCGGCGGGAGTTTGGCATAAGCAAAAATGCGTTTAAGCGCGCGGTCGGCCGGCTGATGAAGCAGGGGAGAGCCGAGATCCGCGACCACAGGATTTACAAGGTGAAATAATGCCAGGGTCAAAAGTCAGAAATCGAGCGCTTGCGCTCGGATTCATGACTTAATGATCCGCAGGCATTCTTTCATGGAAAAATGATAGAAAAATTGAGGAGGAACCAGGACATGAAAAAAGCAATCAGCACAGATAAGGCGCCGGCGGCGATCGGCCCGTATTCACAGGCGATCGAGACAAACGGCATGGTATTTACGTCCGGTGTGATTCCGGTGGATCCGGCGACAGGCGGGATTCCGGAGGGCGTGGAGGCACAGGCGGAGCAGGCGTTTTCCAATATGGCGGCGCTGCTTCAGGCTTCCGGAACCAATATGGAGCAGGTGATCAAGACCACGGTATTTATTAAAGAAATGAATGATTTCGGGAAGATCAATGAGATTTATGCGAACTACTTCACCGGCGTTTTTCCGGCACGTTCCTGCGTGGAAGTGGCGCGGCTGCCGAAGGACGTGCTGCTTGAGGTGGAAGCGATCGCAGTCAAACCGGAAAGCTGAATGACGGCAGGACCGGAATCAGGGGCGAAAAGAGGAGCGCACTTTGAATTTTACGCATTTGCACGTCCACACGGAGTACAGCCTCCTGGACGGCTCGAATAAAATAAAAGAATATGTGCATCGCGTCAAAGAACTGGGGATGGACAGCGCTGCGATCACTGACCACGGCGTCATGTACGGCGTGATCGACTTTTATCGCGCCGCAAAAGCGGAGGGCATCAACCCGATTCTGGGCTGCGAGGTGTATGTGGCGCCGGGATCAAGATTTGATCGGGAACAGGGACAGTCAGATGACCGTTACTATCATCTGGTGCTGCTGGCGGAAAACAATACCGGCTATCAGAACCTGATGAAGATTGTCTCCAAAGGTTTTGTTGAGGGCTTTTATTACAAGCCGCGTGTGGACATGGAAGTTCTGCGCGAGTACCACGAAGGGATCATTGCCTTAAGCGCCTGCCTGGCGGGCCTCGTGCCGCGGTACCTGCAGCGTGGGATGTACGAGGAGGCCAAAGCGGCCGCGAAAGAGCATCTGGAGATTTTTGGTGAGGGCAATTATTTTCTGGAACTGCAGGATCACGGGATCCCGGCACAGAAACTGGTCAACCAGCAGCTGGTGCGGATGAGCAGGGAACTGCATATTCCTCTGGCGGCGACGAATGACGTGCATTATACCTATGAGGAGGACGCGGCGGCGCACGACGTGCTGCTCTGTCTTCAGACCGGAAAAAAACTTTCGGATGAAAACCGCATGCGCTATGAGGGCGGCCAGTATTTTGTCAAATCGCCGGAGCAGATGGCGGAGTTGTTTCCCTATGCGCCGGAGGCGCTGGAGAATACGCATAAAATCGCAGAACGCTGCCATGTGGAGATCGAATTTGGCGTGACCAAGCTGCCGAAGTTCGATGTTCCGTCGCCCTGTACTTCCTGGGAATATCTGAATAAGCTGTGCTCGGAAGGGCTTATTAAGCGCTATGGCGGCCGGGCGGAAGAGATCCGGCCGCGGCTGGACTATGAACTCTCCGTGATTCAGAAGATGGGATATGTCGATTATTTTCTGATCGTCTGGGATTTCATCCATTACGCGAGAGAACACGATATTATGGTAGGACCGGGGCGGGGCTCGGCGGCCGGCAGCGTGGTCTCCTATACCCTTGGCATTACGCAGCTGGACCCGATCCGTTATAATCTGCTGTTTGAACGCTTCCTGAACCCAGAGCGTGTGTCCATGCCTGATATTGACGTGGATTTCTGCTTCGAGCGGCGGCAGGAAGTGATTGATTATGTGGTCCGCAAATACGGCAAGGACCGTGTGGTTCAGATCGTCACGTTCGGCACAATGGCGGCGCGCGGCGTGATCCGTGATGTGGGACGTGTGATGGATCTGCCTTACTCGCTCTGCGATTCGATTTCCAAGATGGTGCCGAAGGAACTGGACATCACGCTGGACCGGGCTCTGGAAATGAGCCAGGAACTGCGGAAAGCCTATGAGGAAGATGAACAGGTACATGAGCTGATCGACATGTCGAAGCGGCTGGAGGGTCTGCCGCGGCACACTTCCATGCATGCGGCGGGCGTGGTGATCAGTCAGAAAGATATGGATGAATATGTCCCGCTTTCAAGGGCGGCCGACGGCACGATCACGACACAGTTTACGATGACGACGATTGAGGAACTGGGTCTTCTGAAGATGGATTTTCTGGGGCTGCGCACACTGACCGTGATTCAGAACGCGGTAAAGCTGGCTGAGATCAGCAGCGGGACATCCATCAACATTGATGAGATCGATTTTAACGACAGGGCGGTTTACGACTCTCTTGCCACCGGCCGGACGGACGGCGTGTTCCAGCTGGAGAGTACGGGCATGAAGAATTTCATGAAGGAACTGAAACCGCAGAGCCTGGAGGATGTGATCGCCGGTATTTCCCTTTATCGTCCGGGACCGATGGATTTTATTCCGAAGTATATTTATGGGAAAAATCACCCGGAGGATATCACCTATGACTGCCCGCAGCTGGAGCCGATTCTGGAGCCGACCTACGGCTGTATCGTCTATCAGGAGCAGGTCATGCAGATCGTGCGGGATCTGGGCGGCTATACGCTTGGCCGCAGCGATCTTGTACGCCGTGCCATGTCCAAGAAAAAGGCTTCCGTGATGGCGAAGGAACGCCAGAACTTTGTCTACGGCAATGAGGAAGAGGGCGTGCCGGGCTGCATTGCGAACGGCATTGACGAGAAGACGGCGAATAAAATTTTCGACGATATGACGGATTTTGCCCGCTACGCGTTCAACAAATCGCATGCGGCGGCCTACGCGGTGGTGGCGTATCAGACCGCGTGGCTGAAATACTATTATCCGGTAGAGTTTATGGCGGCGCTGATGACCTCCGTGATCGACAATGCCGGCAAGGTGGCGGAGTATACGCTTACCTGCCGCCAGATGGGAATCGAGATCCTGCCGCCGGATATCAATACGGGACTGAGCTCGTTTTCCGTCGAAGTGGCAGATGACCGTTCCGGCCAGAGCCGGCCGGACGGGAATGGCCGCGAAGGATCGAAGACCCGGATGACAGAAAACGGCGATATGGCAGCGGCCGGCGCGGCGGGCAGTCAGACGGCGCCGCATCCGCGAAACCGGATCCGTTACGCGCTCTCCGCGATCAAAAGCATCGGCCGCTCAGTCATCGACGGGATTGTGGCGGAGCGGGAACGCGGCGGCATGTTTCGGAGCCTGCAGGATTTCATTGAGCGGGTCAGCGGCAGCAGGGATGTCAATAAGCGCACGGTCGAGAGCCTGATCAAGGCCGGCGCGCTGGACTGTTTCGGGGCGACACGAAAGCAGATGCTGAAAGGCTATTCAGACATTATGGATCATGTGATCGCGGAGAAAAAGGATTCCGTATCCGGCCAGATGTCTCTTTTCGATCTGCTCGGAGAGGATGAAAAACGGGAATTTGAGGTAAAACTTCCGAATGTGGGGGAGTTTGACAAGGAGGAACTTCTCGCGTACGAGAAAGAGGTGCTCGGTATTTATGTGAGCGGGCATCCGCTGGAACGGTATGAGGAGAAATGGCGCCGGACGATCTCCAATGTCACCACGGATTTTCAGCTGGATGAGGAGACGAACCAGCCCAGGGTGCAGGACAATGCAAGAGCGATTATCGGCGGGATGATTACCGCGAAGACGATAAAATATACCAAGACCAACAAGACGATGGCCTTTGTGACGCTGGAGGATCTGGTCGGTACGGCAGAAGTGGTGGTTTTTCCGCGGGACTATGAAGAATACAGCCGGTATCTGACCGAGGACAACAAAATTTTTGTGCGCGGGCGCGTCAGCTGTGAGGACGACCGGCCGAGCAAGCTGATCTGTGAGCGCATCTGGCCGTTCGAACAGCCTGAGCAGGCCGCACAGGGGCAGAACAGGCCGCCTGAACGAAACATGGCGCGGGAAAGCTGTGCGCCGGACAGAATGAAGCCGTCCGGCAGCGGACGTGAACTCTGGGTGCAGTTTGCCGACAAGCAGGAATACGCGCAGAAAGAATCACAGATGTTTGATCTGCTGCGCGAAAGTGAGGGCAGGGACGATGTCGTCATTTATGTACGGAGTGAACGTGCGATCCGGCGTCTGGGCGCGAACTGGAGCATAGACGCGGACGAGGAACTTGTGGCCACCCTGCGCGATATTTTCGGGGAAGAAAATGTAAAATTTAAAAAGACTTCCGCTTAACAGAAAGCATTTCACGGCGCATTTTGCGCGGATTCTTTACAAACGAAGAAAAATGGATTAAAATGAAACAAATGTACAGGAGGAAGTGCGATATGGCGAAAAAGGTGGAGACAATTGGCGTACTGACAAGCGGCGGCGATGCGCCCGGCATGAATCCGGCCATTCGCGCGGTTGTGCGCAAAGCCCTTTCACAGGGTGTGAGAGTCATGGGCATTTATCAGGGCTACAAGGGACTTTTGAATGAGGAGATCGAGGAACTGACGGCGCGGAGCGTTTCAGATACGATCTCGAAGGGCGGCACGATTCTTTATACGGCAAGATGCCACGAGTTCCGGACGAAGGAAGGGCAGGATGAAGGAGCCGAGATCTGCCGGAAACACGGGATCGACGGTCTTGTGGTCATCGGCGGCGACGGTTCGTTCCGCGGGGCGCAGCAGCTGGCGGCCAGAGGCATCAACACGATCGGCGTGCCGGGCACGATCGATCTGGACATTGCCTGTACGGATTACACAATCGGATTTGACACCGCGGTCAATACGGCGATGGACGCGATTGACAAAGTGCGGGATACATCCACCTCGCATGAGCGCTGCAGCATCATTGAAGTGATGGGGCGCAATGCGGGATACATCGCACTCTGGTGCGGTATTGCGAACGGTGCGGAGGACATTCTCCTGCCGGAGCAGTATGATTACGATGAACAGGTGCTGATCAACAATATTATCAACAACCGCAAACGCGGAAAGAAACACCATATCATTATCAATGCAGAGGGCATCGGACATTCCACCAGTATGGCGCGGCGTATCGAAGCGGCGACCGGTATGGAGACGCGTGCGACGATCCTCGGACACCTGCAGCGCGGCGGCAGTCCGACCTGCCGGGACCGTGTATACGGCTCCATGATGGGAGCGATGGCGGCCGATTTGCTTGTGCAGGGCAAGTCGAACCGCGTGGTGGCCTATAAGGGCGGCGAGTACGTAGATTATGATATTGACGAGGCGCTTGCGATGCAGAAAGAACTGCCGGATTACATGGTGCGTGTGGCGAAGGCGATGCAGATCTGATGATACAAGGGACAAAAGGTCACGATTCAGATGCTTGCATCTGAATTTGTGACTTTGTGTCCCGCAGTATCATTATAGGATTAATGGAGAACATAGATGATTACAAGCACCTCAAATGCCCGCGTAAAGGATCTGATTTCGCTTAAAAAGAGAGCGAAGGAGCGGAATGAGCGGGATGTGTTCGTGACAGAAGGACCGAAGATGTTTCGTGAAACGCCGCCTGAACGGCTTCTGGATGTCTTTGTTTCAGATGGTTTTTACCGCAGAGAGCGGGCGCTGTTTGACGACGGCAAGCCGGTCACGGTATTGTCAGACCGTGTTTTTGAAAGTGTGTCGGATACGAGGACTCCGCAGGGAGTCCTCTGTGTTGTGCGGCAGTTTCATTATCGGCTTGAGGATCTGATGCAGGGAAGAGTCCCGGAAGTTTCCGGTGCGCAAACGAATCTTTCCAAAGCCGGAGATATCAGGGACCGGGATGGCGCTGCCGGTGCAGATACACCGCTGCTGATCGCTCTGGAGAACCTTCAGGATCCCGGCAATCTCGGCACGATCCTTCGCACGGCGGAGGGCGCCGGCGCGACCGGGATTCTTCTCGGCCCGGGCTGTGTGGATATCTACAATCCAAAAGTCATCCGTTCTACTATGGGAAGCGTTTACCGGATGCCTTTTTATTATACGGAGAATCTGAAGCGGGATATGCGGCTGCTGCAGCAAAAGGGCGTGCGGTGGTATGCGGCGCATCTGGAGGGCAGCGTACCTTATGACGAGGCGTCGTATGACGGCCCGGCCGGATTCCTGATCGGAAATGAGAGCCGTGGGCTGACAGAGGAGACGGCGGCGCTCGCAGATCAGAGTGTCCGTATTCCGATGTGCGGGCAGGTGGAATCCCTGAACGCTGCGGTCGCGGCTTCTGTACTGATGTACGAGGCGCATCGGCAGAGGAGAAACGCAAAAAAATAATAAGCAAAACGGACTGACAGAACCAGTGCTCTGTGTTCTGCCGGAATAAAGGAAAGAGGGCGTTATTGTATGCGGGAGCAATTGACAGAATCGGATGTAAAGAAGATTCAGGAGGAAATCGAATACCGCAGGCTGGTGGTGCGCAAGGAAGCGATCGAAGCGGTGAAAGAGGCGCGGGCGCACGGCGATCTGAGTGAAAATTTTGAGTATCACGCGGCCAAGGCGGATAAAAATAAGAATGAGAGCCGCATCCGCTATCTGGAGAGAATGCTGAAGACGGCGGAAGTGATCTCGGATGCGTCCAAAGACGACGAGGTCGGGATTCACAATAAAGTGGAAGTCTATGTGGAGGAGGACGACGAGACGGAAGTCTACCGGATCGTGACTTCTGTGCGGGGCAATTCCCTTGACGGCAGGATCAGCATTGAATCTCCGATGGGGAAAGCGCTGCTTGGTCATAAGGTCGGAGACCGTGTTCTTGTGCAGGTAAATGAGAACTACGGGTACTATGTAGTGATCCGCAGTATTGACAAGTCGCAGGATGAGGAAGGCGAGGAACTGCGGCAGTATTGATATGGCGGAAATCGGAGGATACGGAAAGGGAGCTTCAGGATTTGGATGACGATAAAAAAACTCCTGTATTTGATATAGAAGAAGAATTAAAAAAACTGCCCGCCAGACCGGGCGTCTATATCATGCATGACGCGCGGGATGAGATCATCTATGTCGGAAAGGCGATCAGCCTGAAGAACCGGGTGCGGCAGTATTTTCAGACCAGCCGCAATAAAGGACCGAAGATTGAGCAGATGGTGCAGCGCATCAGCCGGTTTGAGTATATCGTGACGGACTCGGAACTGGAGGCGCTGGTGCTGGAGTGCAACCTGATCAAGGAGCACCGTCCGAAGTACAATACGATGCTGAAGGACGATAAGAGCTACCCGTTTATCAGGGTGACACTCGGGGAGGCGTTTCCGCGTGTCATGTTTTCCCGTACGATGAAGAAGGACAAATCCCGTTATTTTGGCCCGTTTACGAGCGCGGGCGCGGTCCGGGATACGATCGAACTGATCAATAAGATTTATAAATTAAGAAACTGCTCGCTTTCCCTGCCCCGCGATATCGGTAAAGACCGGCCGTGCCTGTATTATCATATCGGTCAGTGCCCGGCTCCCTGCCAGGGGCTGATCAGCAGTGAGGAGTATCGAAAATCGGTGGATGCGGCGATGGAATTTCTGAATGGAAAATACGCGCCGGTGCTGGAGATGCTGCAGGGTAAGATGGAGCAGGCCTCTGAGGAGATGAATTTTGAGAAAGCGGCGGAATACCGGGATCTGTTAAACAGTGTCCGGCAGGTGGCCCAGCGGCAGAAGATCACACATGAAGACGGCGAGGATAAGGATGTGCTGGCGATGGCGGCGGACAGCGGCGACGCGGTAGTGCAGGTATTCTTTATCCGCGGAGGCAAGATGATCGGCCGCGATCATTTTTACCTGCGGGTCGCGCCGCATGACACGAAAGCGGTGATCTTAAGCAGCTTTATCAAACAGTATTACGCGGGGACTCCGTTTGTGCCGCGTGAACTGATGCTCGAGACAGAGGTCGAGGATCATGAACTGGTGGAACAGTGGCTCACCGAAAAGCGGGGCCAGAAAGTCTTTCTGCGTGTGCCGAAGAAAGGCACGAAAGAGAAACTGGTCGAGATGGCGGCGGAGAACGCGGCGATCGTCCTGCAAAGAGACCGGGAGCGGATTAAGCGGGAGGAAGGCCGCACGATCGGGGCAGTTCATGAGATTGAGGAACTGCTTGGCGTTGACCGTGCGATGCGCATGGAAGCGTATGATATTTCCAATATCAGCGGATTTGAGTCGGTCGGCTCGATGATTGTCTATGAAAAGGGAAAGCCCAGGCGCAGCGATTACCGCAAATTTAAAATCAAAACCGTGCAGGGGCCGGACGATTACGCGAGTATGGAGGAAGTGCTTACACGCCGTTTCCGGCACGGGCTTGCCGAGCGGCAGGAACTGGATGAAAAAGGAATGAGCTATGAGATGGGCAGCTTCAGCCGTTTTCCGGATCTGCTTCTGATGGACGGCGGGCGCGGACAGGTCAATGTGGCGCTTCGCGTTCTGGATACGCTTGGAATTTCCATCCCGGTCTGCGGTATGGTAAAGGATGATTTTCACCGGACGAGAGGAATTTATTTTGACAACGTGGAACTGCCGATCGATACGCACTCCGAAGCGTTTCACCTGATTACCCGGATCCAGGATGAAGCGCACCGCTTTGCGATTGAATATCACCGAAGTCTGCGCAGCAAAAGCCAGGTGCATTCCCTTTTAGACGAGATAGAAGGGATCGGCCCGACCCGCCGTAAGGCGCTGATGCGGACGTTCAAATCTCTGGAAGCCATCCGCGATGCGTCTCTGGAACAGCTTGCGAATGCGCCTTCGATGAATGCACGCAGCGCGCAGGAAGTATTTGCGTATTTTCATGGAAGCGGGCCGGGCAGAACACGGATCGAAATAGAAGAAGAAAAAGAGAATACGGTGCCGGGCAGATAAAACCGCATTTTATACTCTTTCTTCTGGACAAAGCGGACAGAATCAGGTACAATCCTGTATAACTGTAATATATGAAGAAAAACGCCATTTATAATTGCCTGACGGCAATGGCGTGGTCTATGTCCGACATAAAAGGCAATGTCGGACAGGATATGGAGGGATTTGCAGATGCCAACAGCCAGTGTACCATTGAAGAAGATTGTAGAAAAAATGGAGCTGACAAATATGACCCCGGAGATCGATATTTCCGGGAAAAAGGTTGTCACTTCGGAGATCAATCGCCCGGCGCTGCAGCTTACCGGCTACTTTGACCATTTTTATTCAGAACGTGTGCAGATCATAGGGTATGTGGAATACACCTATCTGGAGCATTTGTCCAGAGAGACGAAGGTGCCGGTATATGAGAAATTTCTGTCCTACAATGTTCCGTGCATCATCTATACAACAATGACGGAACCGGATGAGGATATGCTGCGCCTGGCGAAGCAGTATCAGGTGCCTGTTTTTACCACCAGACAGACGACATCGGGGTTCATGGCGGAGATCATCCGCTGGCTGAATGTAGAACTTGCGCCGTGCATTTCCATTCACGGGGTTCTGGTTGATGTATATGGCGAGGGGATCCTGATCATGGGAGAGAGCGGGATCGGCAAGAGCGAAGCCGCTCTGGAGCTGATCAAACGGGGACACCGTCTGGTCACGGATGACGTGGTCGAGATCCGCAAGGTCAGCGATGCGACGCTGATCGGATCATCGCCGGATATTACGCGGCATTTTATTGAACTGCGCGGCATCGGCATCATCGATGTGAAGACCCTGTTCGGTGTGGAAAGTGTAAAGAATACGCAGCAGATCGATCTGGTGATCAAACTCGAAGAATGGAGCCGTGATAAAGAATATGACCGGCTTGGCCTGGAAGAGGAATACACGGAGTTTCTGGGGAATAAGGTCGTGTGCCATTCCCTTCCGATTCGTCCGGGAAGAAATCTCGCTGTGATTGTGGAAGCGGCGGCGGTGAACCACCGGCAGAAGAAGATGGGCTACAACGCGGCGCAGGAGCTGTATAACCGGGTACAGAATTCTCTGATGAAAAATGCACAGAAAAAGGAGCAGTGAGAAATGAAAAAGTATTGTTTTGGAATTGATGTCGGCGGCACGACGGTCAAATGCGGACTTTTGAGCGTGGAAGGGGAATTGCTGGAAAAGTGGGAGATCCCGACCCGGATGGAAGAGAATGGCAGCCATATCCTTCCGGATGTGGCGGAGACGATCCTTCAGAAGATGGATCAGAAGCATCTGGATAAGGAAGAGGTGGCCGGTGTGGGGATCGGCATTCCGGGACCGGTCAATGAGGCCGGTGAGGTGCCGGTCGCGGTGAATCTTCACTGGGGATATGTCAATGTCGCAAAGGATCTCGGCAGTCTGACCGGACTTACGGTAAAGGCGGGGAATGACGCGAATGTAGCGGCGCTCGGAGAACTCTGGCAGGGCGGCGGCGCAGGCTATCAGGATATGATCATGGTGACTCTTGGCACAGGTGTCGGCGGAGGAATTATTCTGGGCGGCAAGATCCTGGCCGGCGCGCACGGCGCGGGCGGCGAGATCGGCCATGCACATGTCAGCGATACCATGACAGAAGCCTGCAACTGCGGCAATTACGGCTGCCTGGAGCAGGTGGCATCGGCTACCGGGATCGCAAATCTTGCACGGGAGATCCTGGATTCCACCGATGAACCGTCACTGATGCGCGGACATAAGGCTGTCTCTGCGAAGACGGTTTTTGATGCGGTAAAAGAAGGAGATGCGCTTGCCATTCGTGTCGCGGAGAAGTTTGGAGACTGTCTGGGCAAAGCGCTGGCAGTATTTGCGGTGGTAGTGGATCCGCAGATCATTGTGATCGGCGGGGGAGTTTCCAAGGCAGGACCGGTCTTGCTTGATTATGTGACGGAGCCTTTCCGGAAAAATACATTTTCAGCCTGCAGAAGCACGGAATTTGCGCTGGCAAAGCTGGGAAATGACGCCGGCATTTACGGGGCTGCGAAAATGGTCCTCTGATCATGCCGTGAAAGCGCCTGTCCCGGCGCCCGGACGGGGCGGCCGGAGACAGAACCGGAAAGCGGGGAACGGATACAGGACATCGACAGGGTACGATGAAGACAGGGGTGAGAAGGATGATGCATTTTAATAATTCCAAAACAAAACAGCGGATCGCCGCGATTATTGTTATTGTTGTCATTGTGGCAATGGTGCTGGGGACAATCGTCTCTGCACTGGTGATTTGACTGAAGGAACAGAAGGGGATATTCATGCGAAGTAAATTATATAAGGGAGTTCTGCTGTTGGCCGCGATTCTTTTGTGCGGGCTGGCAGGTATGGAAGCATCGGCGGATGATATGCCTGTGATCAGCGACGGCGTTCTGATAGGCGAGAAAGATGTCAGCGGGATGACAGTCGATGAAGTGCAGGCTTATGTGGAGAATGAGGTGGAGAAGCTGTCTGCTTCCATTATTACGATTCAGATGGGCGACGCGTCTGTAAACGCGACCTGGGCACAGCTGGGGCTTACCTGGACGAACACGGATCTGGTAAAAGAGATCAGCGAACTTGGGACGACCGGAAACATTATTCAGAGATATAAAGAACAGAAAGATCTGGAAAACCAGAGCACAAAATATGAGATAGAATATGAACTCGACGAAGATGCACAGGAGGCCTTTGTACAATCGCTGTCGGTCTATAATTCCGAACCGGTGGAAGGCACGATTTACATGGGGGATGACGGCACGCTTCAGGTTGAGAGCGGTACGGACGGCATGACGCTTGATGTGGACGCGACGCTAGCGAGCCTGAAGGAAGTTCTGACGACATATGAGGCCGGGGATGTGATCATTCAGGCGACGGCGGATGTGGAATCACCGACTCTGACCGCGGAGCTTTTAAGCCAGATGACCGATGTGCTCGGAACAGCGACGACAAGCTATGCTTCTTCTACTTCCAACCGGGCCAAAAATGTAGAAAACGGCACTTCGAAGATCAACGGTACCCTGCTGATGCCGGGAGAATCCTTCTCCGTGGCGACCGCTCTGTCGCCGGTGACGGAAGAGAACGGTTATGCGCTGGCGGCATCCTATGAGGCGGGGCAGGTTGTGGAATCTTATGGCGGAGGCATCTGCCAGGTGTCAACGACGCTGTACAATGCGGTGCTGAAAGCGGAACTGCAGGTGGATGAGAGGTACCCGCATTCCATGCTGGTATCTTATGTGGATCCGTCAAGGGACGCGGCAATCGCGGTTGGCTCAAAAGATTTCCAGTTCACCAACTCACTGGATTATCCGATTTATATTGTAGGAACGGCATGGTCAGGGACTCTGACCTTTACGATTTACGGTGTGGAGACCAGGCCTTCCAACCGTACGCTTCAGCTTGTCAGCGAGACGATCAGCCAGACGGACGCGGCGAGCAATATCACGCTTACGGCAAATACAGGCGAAAGCGTCGGCTATTTACATCAGGTTCAGAGCGCGCATCAGGGATTAAGCGCCGTGCTCTGGAAAGAAATCTATATAGACGGTGTACTTTCTGAGACAGTGCAGGTCAACAGCAGCACGTACACAGCCTCGGCGGCGATTTATGAGGTGGGTGTCGCTACCAGCAACAGCGCGCTTCAGACGGCCATGTATGCGGCGATTGCCGCGAACAATCTTTCGCAGGTGCAGAATCTGATCGCGAATGGAGTAGAGTCAGAGACTGAGAGCGAGACGACCGCGCAGACGGAGACGGCCGCGCAGACAGAGACGGCCGCACAGACAGAAACGGCCGCACAGACGGAGACGGCCGCGCAGACAGAGACAGCGGCACAGACGGAGACAGCTGCGCAGACGGAGACAGCGGCACAGACGGAGACGGCTGCGGCTGCATCCGGTGAGACGGTGGTTGTGGAATAACGGATCGATATACAGGGAAGAGCAATGAGGAAAGGGGAATTGACAGATGCGGTAAAAGACCGCTCTGTTTTCAGACAGCTTCACATGGCAGGAACGGGAACCGGTGCGGTCCGTACAAAGCGGGCTGTTTTGAAAGGGCAGCCCGGAGACTTACCGGAACAAAGAATAGCAGCAGCCGGCCCGCTGCCGGGCTATGAAGATATGCCGTGGCGTCAGGTGACCGCCGCGGCAAATTCTCTTGCAGCGGATGGCGCAGAGCCGCAGCAGCTGCTTCTGCAGGGCCTTATTCCACAGACGACGGAGGAGTCGGCGCTTCGGGAGCTGATGAGGCGGTTTGCGGCAGAAGCGGCAGACCGTGGGATGACATTTGGCAGTGCAAAGATACAGGTATCGGACTGCGTTGCCGCGCCGCAGTTTTTTGTAACTGCTATCGGGACCCGGCCTGCGCTCCGGATGATGACGCCCGGGCAGGATCTGGTGGTGCTAAGACAGATCGGGCTGGCCGGGACGGCGGCGCTGGCGCGTGCGTATGAAAGCAGGCTGCGGGAACGTTTCCCCATCTGGCTGGTCGACCGGGCGAAAGGATTTGACCGCTGGATGTCCGTTACGGAGGCAGCGCGAGCCGTGAACCACTTCGGCGGATGCTCCATGCGGCGCATCGCGCAGGGCGGCATTTTCAATGCGCTCTGGGAGATGGCGGATCTGTCGGGCGTCGGGCTTGAAGTGGATCTTCGGGAAATTCCTGTTTGTCAGGAAACGATAGAGATATGTGAATTTTTTGACATCAATCCATATTACCTGTATTCGGAAGGGGCGCTTCTGGTCGGCACGGATCGGGCAAAGGAGCTGATCTCTGTGCTTGCAGAAGATCAGATTCCGGCCTGTGTGATCGGGCAGGTGACGGAAGGCAATGACCGGGTGCTTCGAAATGGGGAGAACCGGCGGTATCTGGACCGGCCGCAGCAGGAGGAACTGTGGAGGTTTTCGGAAAAGATGGCGGCTGTGCAGGGTGTGGAGACAGAATGAACCGTCTGAGACATCGGAGTGAGAAACGGAGAAGGCGCGGGACGGTTCAGGAATAAAAAATGCAGACTTATAGGAGTAAAGAAATCATGAGAGAACAGATTCTGACATTTTTGGAAAAAAACAGCAAGATGGATTTAGGAGAACTGGCGGTTCTGCTCGGATCGAGCGAAGATGTGATCAAAAAAGAGGTAGAAGCGATGGAGCAGGAGCAGGTCATCTGCGGCTACCACACACTGATCGACTGGGAAAAGACAGACTCGGAAAAGGTGACGGCACTGATCGAGGTGCGTGTGACTCCGCAGAGAGGACAGGGATTTGACTCCATCGCGGAACGCATTTACAACTACCCGGAGGTACAGTCCGTGTATCTGATCTCCGGCGCGTATGACCTGCTGGTGATCCTGCAGGGCAAATCGCTGCGTGAGGTGTCCAGCTTTGTCTCGGACAAGCTGTCCACTCTGGATTCTGTCTTAAGCACGGCGACGCACTTCATTCTGAAAAAATACAAGGACTATGGCACGATACTCGGCAAAAAAGAGAAAGATGAAAGGATGTTGATGACCCCGTGAGAAATCCGTTATCACAAAAAATAATGACCATTGAGCCGTCCGGGATCCGCCGCTTTTTTGACATCGCCAATGAGATGGAGGATGTCATTTCCCTCGGTGTGGGCGAGCCGGACTTTGATACGCCCTGGCACATTCGTGACGAGGGCATCTATTCCCTGGAGAAGGGACGGACATTCTATACTTCCAATTCCGGCCTCCTGGAACTGCGCCGGGAGATCTGCCGCTATCTGGAACGGCGCTGCCATCTGACGTACGACCCTGTGCATGAGACGCTGGTGACGGTCGGCGGAAGCGAGGGGATCGATATCGCGCTGCGCGCCATGCTGGATCCGGGGGACGAGGTGCTGATTCCGCAGCCCTGCTACGTTTCGTATCTGCCCTGCGTACAGCTGGCCGGAGGCGTGCCTGTCATCATTGAACTGCAGGAAAAAGATGAATTTCGTCTGACGAAGGAAGAACTTCTGGAGAAGATCACAGATCGGACCAAGGTGCTGGTCATGCCGTTTCCGAACAACCCGACAGGCGCCGTCATGCGGCGTGAGGATCTCGAAGCGGTCGCGGAGGTTGTCATCGAAAAGGATCTGTATGTGATCTCTGATGAGATTTATTCGGAACTGACCTATCAGGGGGATCATGTCTCGATCGCCAGCCTGCCGGGGATGTGGGAGAGAACTCTGACCATCAACGGATTTTCCAAATCCTACGCGATGACGGGATGGCGGCTGGGATATGTCTGCGGCCCGCGCCAGATCATTGAGCAGATGCTGAAGATTCACCAGTTCGCAATCATGTGCGCGCCGACCACCAGTCAGTATGCGGCGGTAGAAGCGCTGCGCAGCGGAGATTCGGATGTTGCCGCGATGCGGGAATCCTACAACCAGCGCCGGCGTTTTCTGATGCATGAGTTTCAGCGCATGAACCTTCCGTGCTTCGAGCCGTTCGGGGCCTTTTATGTCTTCCCGTGCATCAAAGAATTTGGCATGACTTCCGACGCGTTTGCGATGCGGCTGCTGGAGGAGGAGCATGTGGCAGTCGTGCCGGGCACGGCGTTCGGTGCCTGCGGAGAAGGCTTTCTGCGTATATCCTACGCCTACTCCATCGATGCGCTGAAGGTGGCTCTTGGCCGGCTGGAGAAGTTTATCACGAGGCTGCGTGAGGAAGAAATAATCAGATGAACATTGTATTGTATGAGCCGGAGATCCCGGCAAACACGGGCAACATCGGGCGTACCTGTGTCGCGACCGGCACACGGCTTCATCTGATTGAGCCGCTTGGATTTCTGCTGACAGAAAAGGCGCTCCGGCGCGCCGGGATGGACTACTGGCCGCAGCTCGACGTGACCCGGTATATCAACTACGAAGATTTTCTGGAGAAAAATCCCGGGGCGAAACTTTATTTTGCCTCGACAAAAGCCAGAAACCTGTATACAGAGGTGCGGTATGAGCCGGACTGCTATATCATGTTCGGCAAGGAGAGCGCGGGCATTCCGGAAGAGATTCTGCGTGAACACCCGGATACGGCCGTGCGCATTCCGATGATCGGCGAGACACGTTCTCTGAATCTCGGCAATTCCGCGGCCATCGTGCTGTATGAGGCGCTGCGGCAGAACGGTTTTGCCGGGATGAAGACGCAGGGAGAACTGACGCGGTATCGGTGGGAGGAATCAGTATGAATCTGCCGCAGGAATTTCTGGCGCGCATGGAAGCGCTCTTAGGAGACGAATTTCCCGCTTTTCTTCAGTCCTTTGAAGAACCGCGCCGCTACGGACTGCGTGTGAACACGCTCAAGATCAGTGTGGAAGAATTTCAGCGGATCGCGCCGTTTCATCTGACACCCATTCCGTGGATCGACAATGGATTTTTTTATGAAAAAGAGGATGCCGTTTCGAGACATCCTTTTTACTATGCCGGATTGTATTATCTGCAGGAGCCAAGCGCCATGACGCCCGCGCAGCTTCTCCCGGTAACACCGGGGGAACGGGTGCTGGATCTGTGCGCGGCGCCCGGCGGCAAGGCGACTGCGCTCGCCGCAAAGCTGCAGGGCCAGGGACTGCTCGTGGCCAATGATATCAGCGCTTCCCGCGCGAAAGCGTTATTGAAAAATCTGGAACTTTTCGGTGTGACCAACGCGCTTGTGACCAATACAGCGCCGAATCTTCTTGCTGCACATTTCCCGGAAACGTTTGACAAAATTCTCGTAGACGCGCCGTGTTCCGGAGAAGGGATGTTCCGCAAAGACGCGGCCAGCGCCGCTGCATGGAGTCTGAAAAAGGTCAGTGACTGCGCAGGAATACAGAAAGAAATCGTCTCCAGTGCGGTGTCGATGCTGCGTCCGGGCGGCATGATGCTCTATTCTACCTGTACCTTTTCACCGGAGGAAGATGAGCAGGTGATCGCGCATCTTTTAAAGCACCACCCGGAGATGCAGCTGCTGGAGCTTCCGATGGCGGAAGGCTTTGCGCCCGGGCGGGACGATGTGCTTTCTGAGGACTGGCTAAGACGGGGAGAGCGGTCAGCTGAGAATCAGGCAGCGGCATGTCTGTCAGGGGGAAATCCTTCCGCGGAGCATCCTGTACCGGATTTACCGGGACTGAGCAGATGCGTGCGTATTTTCCCACACAAAATGCCCGGTGAGGGGCATTTTATGGCACTTTTGCGGAAACGCGGCGGCGATGAGCGTGTGCAGAAAACCACTTTCTCCCATGCAGACATGCTCGCAGGGGATCCTGCCCTGACAGAATATCAGACCGGAGAAAAGCCAAAACGAGAGGATCTCCCGGATTTCAGAACCCGTAAAAAATCGGGGAAAAAACAAAAACAGCAGGCCGCTGTGAAAAAAACAGATACCGAAAGACAGGCTGTCGAGACTTTTTTGCAGGAAATTTTGCAGCCGGAGAATATGGTTCAGACGGGACGGACCGGGCAGACGGAACGGACCGGGCAGGCAGATCAGATGGCAGCGCCGGGCAGGAATCCTGTCAGAACAGGTGATCTGGACATTCACGGGAACCAGGTCTATTCTGTCCCGGAAGCCATCCGCGCCCTGAATATCACCGGCGGGATTCCGTTCCTTCGCAGCGGTCTTTATCTGGGAGAGATTAGGAAAGATCGTTTTGAACCATCGCAGGCTCTGGCGATGGCGCTGCGCTCCGGCGACTGCGCTCCGGAAGTGATTCTGGATTTTGACTGTGCGGAAGCACTCTCCGCTCATGCAGAAAACGCTGCGCATTTGAGCGGCGCTGTGGATGATCGCCTCCGCCGCTACCTGTGCGGAGAGACAATTGAGGTGGACGACCTGCTAAAACAGGATTGCCTGCATACGCAAAAAGGATGGTGCCTTGTCTGCGTCAACGGCTTTCCCCTTGGCTGGGGGCGCTGCGTCAATGGAACCCTGAAGAATAAATATCATCCCGGCTGGAGGATGAAACAGTGATGTCATTGTTATCAACCTAGGGGATCTTTTGCAAAAAAATACGAAAGATGCTTGCATAACGTCGAATAACGTGTTATAAGTAATGGATAAGACAAGGCGGTCTGATCGTGCGGTCAGTCTGCCTTCTTTTATGAGAAAACAAGTAGGAGGAGAAAACAACATGAAGAAGAAATTATTGTCAGTTGTTCTGGCAGGCATGATGGTTGCGGCTACGCTTAGCGGATGTGGTTCCAATACCAAGGAGACCGAGGCAGTGACCGAGGCAGCGACCGAGGCGGCGACAGAAGAAGTGACAGAAGCGGCGACGGAGGCTGAGACCGAAGAAGTAACGGAAGCGGCTACCGAAGCTGAGACCGAAGAAGTGACCGAGGCTGCAGAGGAGACCGAAGAGGAAACCGAGGAAGTGACGGAAGCGGCTGAGGAGACCGAAGAGGAAACGGAGGAAGTAACCGAAGCTGCAGAGGAGACGGAAGAAGAGACTGAGGCAGCTGAGACAGAAGAGGCTGAAGAAGCTGCTGATTACACTCTCAAAGAGGGAACCCTGATGGTAGGTATGGAGATTGGATATCCGCCGATGGAGTACTTTGACGAGGATGGCGCGACGGCGATCGGCTTTGATGTAGAAGTAGCGACTGCTCTGGCGGATGTGCTGGGACTGGAGCTTGAGCTTGTAGATACTGCCTGGGACGGTATTTTCGCAGGCGTGACTACGGACAAGTATGACTGCATCATTTCCAGCGTTTCCTACACAGAGGACAGAAATGACACGTATCTGCTGTCTTCCGCATATGTGGCAAACGCGCCGGTGATCGTGGTTCCGAACGATTCTGAGATCGCGGACGTCATGGATCTGGAAGGGATGTCTGTCGCGGTACAGATGGAGACGACCGCGGACTATCTGATCCAGGAGTACATCGCAGATGGTCTGGACACCGATCTGAGACAGTATGAGAAAGTCATCAATGCCTTTGATGAGATCAAGGCCGGCCGGGTTGACGCGGTCTGCACGGATTCTGTAGTAGCTTCTTATTACCTGGGCGACGATGCGAGCGATTACAAGACCGTATGGCAGTCTGATGAGAAAGAGCCGATCGTGATCTGCATGAAGCAGGGCAATGATGCGCTGGCAGAAAAGATCAATGAAGGCATGGCGGAACTGTTTGAGAACGGCACCATGGCTGAACTGGCAGTGAAGTACTTCGGTACCGAGGATGTCATTGATGGTCTGGCAGAGGGCTTTGGCGCAGAGTAAGGTACGCGGAAAATCGCCGCGCGTGTGAAGGAAAAGATCGTGCAGAAATAGAATTTGCGCGTGATTAAAGTACGGACGCATGCGGGCGCGGGAATACTGCTTGAGCAGTCCCGCGCCCGTGTGCGTAAAGACTTATAAGGATGGTCTGGATATGTTAAATCGAATCATACTGTGGATGCCGCAGCTTTTAAAGGGAGCAAGGACCACGATCATTATCACATTGATTTCCGTCAGCATCGGACTGGTGCTGGCTGTCTTTCTTGCTCTGGGCAAGATGTCAAAACACAAAATCTTCAGCGCGCCCTGCAGCGCATATATCTTTTTCTTTCGCGGGACGCCGCTGCTGATGCAGATATACTTTATTTATTTTGGCCTGCCGCAGTTAAATCCGGCGCTGACGATCCAGAGCGCTTTTGTAGCGGCACTGATCGCCTATGTATTGAATACGGCGGCCTATCTGGCGGAAAATATCCGCGCTGGTATCCAGTCCATTGACAAAGGCCAGTTTGAGGCGTCAAAGGCTCTGGGACTTACCTATGGACAGACCATGCGGCTGGTCATTATCCCGCAGACGGTGCGTAGACTGATCCCGCCGGTGGGCAACGAATTTATCATGGTACTCAAGGATGTTTCCCTCGTGGCGATCATCGGCCTGACCGACCTGACAAAGGTGACGAGAGCGATCTCGTCCTCGTCCGCGACCGCGCTGGTGTATATACCTGCCATGATCCTGTACCTGATCATTACAGCGTTCTTCACCTTTATTTTCAATAAGCTGGAGAATAAATATTCGGTATATCAATAAAGGGGGAACAAACTCATGTCAATGATTCGTACGGAAAATATCTGCAAGAACTTCGGCGACCTGAAAGTCCTGAAAAATGTCAACCTTACTGTAGAGCAGGGCGAGGTGGTAGTCATCATCGGCCCGTCCGGAGCCGGGAAATCCACATTCCTGCGTTCTCTGAATACGCTGGAGAAAATCACCAGCGGAAAGATTTATATTGAGGATGAACTGTTTTACCACCGTGAGAACGACACCACGGTCAATAAGATGGAGAAAGAAAAATTTTCCAGCATGCTGCTGGAGATGGGCATGGTGTTTCAGCAGTTCAACCTGTTTCCGCATCTGACGGTGCTGGAGAATGTCATGCTGGCTCCCGTGAATGTGCGTAAGCGTGAAAAAGAAGAAGCGGAAAAGACGGCCCGTGAACTTCTGGAAAAAGTGGGCTTAAGCGATAAGGCGGATGTGTATCCGTCCAGACTGTCCGGCGGGCAGCAGCAGCGTGTGGCGATCGCACGTGCTCTCGCCATGGAGCCCAAGGTGATGCTCTTTGACGAGCCGACGTCGGCTCTTGACCCGGAACTGGTCGGCGAAGTGCTGAACGTGATGAAAGACCTGGCCAATCAGGGCATGACGATGCTTTGTGTCACCCACGAGATGGGTTTTGCCAGAGAAGTGGCGGACAAGGTGATTTTCATGGCGGACGGACAGATCCTGGAGGAGGGAAAGCCGGAGGAGGTTTTTGGAAATCCGAAATCGCCGCAGGCACAGCAGTTTTTGAGGAGCGTATTATAAAATCATATATCAGATCAGAAACAGATAACTCCGCGGGGCAGTGTGTTCCGCGGAGTTTTTCATAAAGCATTTGTTTTTGCAGGCAGGACGGAGTATACTGATACTGCCTGTGCCGTTTGGAAATATCTGTAACTGTGAAGGGACTGTTCTGAACAGAAAATCATTCTATAAAAGACGGCAGGAACTGCATTTGGGAGGATAGCTGCATGAGTGAGAAAACAAAGATTCATCAGAAGATTCTGACCGGGGAGCGGGCGCTTTTTCAGGGGCAGGATCTGATGATCACGGATACAATTTTTGACGATGGGGAATCCCCGCTGAAGGAGAGCCGGAATATAGAACTGGACGGCTGTATGTTCAAGTGGAAATATCCGCTCTGGTACGCAAAAAATATTTCGGTGAAGGACAGCACCTGGTTTGAGATGGCCCGGGCAGGAGTGTGGTATACGGAGCATATGACCGTGGAGGATTGTGCGATCGAGGCTCCGAAGAATTTTCGCCGCTGCACGGATCTTACTCTCCGGAATGTCTCGTTCCCGAATGCGGCCGAGACGTTCTGGAACTGCCGCGGTGTCTGCCTGGAACGGGTGACGGCAAAGGGCGATTATTTTGCCATGAACTGTGAAAATATGGCCGTGCGGGACTTTACACTCTACGGAAATTATTCATTTGACGGCGCGAAGAATGTGGAGATTCGGGATTCCCGGCTGTTATCAAAGGATTCATTCTGGAACAGCGAGAATGTGACGGTATATGATTCGTTCATTTCCGGAGAATATCTGGGCTGGAACGCGAAGAATCTGACGCTGATCAACTGCACGGTTGAGAGCCTGCAGGGCATGTGCTACATTGACAATCTGGTGATGAAGAACTGCAGACTGCTGAACACGACGCTGGCGTTTGAGTATTCCACGGTGGATGCAGAGATCGACAGCCACATTGACAGCGTGCTGAACCCGTCCGGCGGGAGCATTCGTGCCGGGTCCATCGGCGAACTGATTCTGGAGAAGGATAAGATCGACCCGGCGAAGACGGTGATTATCTGCAGAAACAGCGCGGATGTTCCGGCCTGAGGCGGGGCTGTGTAAAAGAAAGCCGGAAGGAGACAGGAAAAATGATTTATGACTTTGACACTCCGGTAGACCGGAGAAACACCAATTCCCTGAAATGGAATGTGAAAGAGAATGAACTGCCCATGTGGGTAGCGGATATGGATTTCAGGGCAGCCCCGGAGATTCTGGAAGCCATCCAGACGCGTGCCACGCACGGGGTATTCGGCTATACAGATATTCCGGACGCCTGGTATGAGGCTTATATCGGCTGGTGGGAGAGCCGCCATGGTTTCCGGATGGAGAAGGACTGGCTGATTTTCTGCACGGGCACCATACCGGCCATCTCCAGCATGGTGCGCAAGCTGACGACTCCGGCGGAAAAGGTGCTGGTGCAGACACCGGTCTACAATAACTTTTTTAACTCGATCATAAATAACGGGCGCCAGGTGCTCGAAAGCCCGCTGGTGTATGATGGGGAAGCCTATCATATGGACTTTGCAGATCTGGAGGAGAAACTGGCCGACCCGCAGACATCCCTGATGATTCTCTGCAATCCGCAGAATCCGACAGGGAACATCTGGGACCGCGAGACGCTCGCACGTATCGGAGACCTGTGCAAAAAATATCATGTGACGGTGATTTCGGACGAGATTCACTGTGACCTCACCTCGCCGGGGTATGAGTACGTTCCGTTTGCTTCCGTGTCGGATACCTGCCATGAGATCAGCGTGACCTGTCTGGCGCCGACCAAGACGTTCAATCTGGCCGGGCTGCAGACGGCAGCCGTCGCTGTGCCGGATGAGACCTTGCGCCATAAGGTCTGGCGCGGTCTGAACACGGACGAGGCGGCGGAACCGAATGCCTTCGCGGTGGACGCGGCGGCCGCGGCCTTTACCAAAGGAGCTCCGTGGCTGGATGAACTGCGGGCCTACATGGAGGAAAACAAAAAGACGGTGACAGAGTATGCCGCGGAGCACATTCCGCAGCTGCATGTGGTTCCGTCAAAGGCGACCTATCTGATGTGGCTGGACTGCGGGGCATGGGTGACAGCGGCGCGATCGGGTAATCCGTTATCGGCAGGGGCCTCTTCTCAGAAAGGTGGGGCAGATCCATCGGTTGATATCGCTCCGTTTATCCGGGAGAAGACCGGTCTGTATGTCTCCTCCGGAAGCGCATACGGCGGGAATGGCGCGCAGTTCCTGCGCATGAATGTCGCCTGCCCGCGCTCACGGGTCCTGGATGGCATGCAGAGACTGGAAGCGGGTCTCGCGCAGCTTGCTGCTTTATAATGGAATACGCCCAAAAAGAGCCCGGAGCCGCCGCAGGCTGTGCAGCGATTCCGGGCGTTCGGATGTATTCATAGAATGAATTCTTTATGACGCTTCTGCGAAGGCTTCAATGTAGATTCCGTCAACACTCTCCGGCATCCAGACGCCGATGCAGTCCCCATCTGCGTTCACGATCGCGGCCGGCAGGAGCGAATCGTCTTCAAGCAGCATTTCCTCAATCGAGTCGGCGTTTTCACATTCCAGTCCATATAACCCGTCTGAGAGCACGGAGGAGCCGGAAATAGTGATGCTTGCTGTTTTTACTTCCAGATCCCCATCAAGATAAAGGAGGGTCGCCGATTCACCGATACTGGCGCGTACCGCTTCATAGACCAGATAATCCTCATCCGGATCTCCGCTCCAACTGTCTGCGGAGAACAACGCCATCCCGGTATCTCCCCGTACGCCCGCGTATGTGACCTCTACCGAACCGGTCTCGATATAAGCCTGATAAGAGGCTGCTTCCGAGGTATAGACAGAAGAATCCGCCATCACGACCAGAGAGCCGTCTCCGCCGTCTAAGACGACAGCGGAAGAATACGCAACGATCTCATCGTCGGAATCGGTCCCCACCAGAAGCGCGAGATATTCAGGCACTTCTGCTTCGGCTTCCGCTTCAGTTTCTTCCCCGCTGGTCATATCATCCAGCAGACCTTTGGCCAGATTGTCTGCATCCGCCTCTTCTTCGGCCATGTCTGCAGCCATTTCTTCATCGGCTGTGTCTGCAGCTTCTTCTTCTGCTTCTGCATCCGTTTCTTCCGAATGGAATTCCTCCGCATCCGACATGAGACTGAAGAATGTCCCTGCACTCGAATAGATGCCGATGAGATTCCCGTCGTCATCGATCAGACCCGACAGTTCAAGACCAACGCCGTTGCTGTAGGCATCATCCGATAACACATCGCCATCCAGCGTCAGGATCTCTGTGCTTCCGATCGTTTCCAGCGAGGCTTTCGTCAGACGGATCTGTTCACTTGACGCTTCCAGATCATTGTCAAAAAATACGCAGTGCACGATAGAATCCTGTTGAGGATAATCCAGTGTCACATAACGCGAGGACGACGGGGAACTGCCGGTAAATTCAAGTGTGAGCAGAGAATAATCGGTCATCTGGCCTGTGACTTCCACATCATAGGAAACCATTTCATCAAAATCTGCCAGAGAGTAGGTAACCGCGTCCTCTGATGCTGCCGAGAGGTCCGTGACGATAAACACCGAACCGTCTGTATTCTGCACGATAAATGCGGCTCCGTAGGAAACAAGCTCATCCTCGGAATCACTTCCCATTATGAGAAAGATCTTGTCCGTCTGATCCTCCGAAGAAGAAGAGTCGGACGCTGCGGCCGGGACGGACATCGCTGCTGCCATCGAGAAGATCAGGAGCAGCACACTCCATAATTTTGTGAGACGGTTTGTCTTTTTTTGATTCATGTTCAAAATCCTCCTTTTCTGATGTACAGATCACACGTACTCCCTTTTGAGTCAGTATAACGTAAATACGTTATAATTTCAACTCGAAATCTTAATATGGAAGCCATGAAAAGAGATCGTCAGGGGTTCTTTCATTTCAGCCGCCGCGGCTGCGCTGTGGTTTTCTGTACGTTTGTTTATGATGATCGAAGTTTACCAGATCAGCTTCTTTTTTTATCTACTCGGAGTAGAAAAAAACAGGAGAAATAAGAGTATGGTAGAGACATCAGAAAAAAGTTCTGATTGTTATTATAACGGATATGCGTTATAATCAGGAAAAATGAAATCAGGACATCAAAGAAGCAAATAATAAAACGATAAGAATTAAGGAGGTTCTATCATGAAAAAAACAGGTACAGCATTATTATTGACAATGGGTTTGATCTTTACAGCGAGTGTGGCTCCGCTGACGGATGCTTCCGTCCTTGTGGCTTCCGCATCGTCGGGGGTATCCATCTTCGACGCGGCGGGAACGGCTTCGTCCTCTGATGCGTCGGAAGATTCCGATGCGGAATCGAACGAGTCGGTATACATCATTGGAGAAGGCCTGGAAGACGGAGAAGAAACAGAAGCAGCCGCGTCTGCGTCCGCGCAGGAAACAGAAGCGTCTTCTTCGGATGCGGTGAACGATCTGCTGACGATCCAGAATCCGGAGGACTATTTTGGAACAACGCCGATACAGGTAGGCAGCAACGATGAGGCAGTTTATCTGATCTTTAAGTTTAAAAGCGCGGAGGATGCGAGCCGCGCATACGATGAGTATTCAGAACTGCTGCTGGAGAAATTCACGGAGGCGAGCACCGGGAAAAACTGGATGCGCTGTTTCTGCTATGCCGGCAATGACGGGGTGTACGGCTTTTACAAATCGCAAGCAGGATGTACGATTGTAGCGGATCTTCTTTATATGGAGGAAGTGCCAAACGAGCTGCAGATCGATATCAGCAAGGACCTGACGATCATGGATCTGGGAGAGCGTCCTGCAACGGAGTATTACATGATTGAGGGAAGCGCAAGCCTGAGCGATCTGGATGAGACTTCTGCCGACTCGGAGGACAGCGGGACGGCGAACACAACTTCAACGAGCAGCTCTACGGATTATGACATCTATGATGATGACGATGATGACAGCAGCACCGGACTCAAGACTATGTGCGTAAAATGTCATGGCACGAAAAAGATTGAATGTTCGAATTGTGACGGGAAAGGATATAAGGAAGTATATATTCAGACTCCGAATTATTCCGGACACAGCGATACGTCAACTACAGCGTATGAGGACTGCATGAAATGCCACGGCACAGGAGAGGTTACCTGTACCCGCTGCGATGGGACAGGGTATGAGCCGTGACAATAAAGGATAAATTGTGATCGGAAAAAGGAGTCGGAGTATGAAAATGAAAAGTTTACACAGAACAGGAACAGGTGCTTTTATAACGGCTGCCGGGCTTATGTCGGCGCTGATCATCTCACAGGGGATTTCCTGTGAAAAGGTATCTGCCCAGACGCAGATCGTGCTTCCGGATCCGGTCGCCTTTTTCAATGCTGAGGAAGATGAGATTTTAGATGTTCCTGATGGTGAAAATTTTGAATATAGCAGTGCTACTGGATATGATGTGATGGATGCGGTGGAAGCCTATGCGAATCTGCTGATATCCGATTATAATTTTAAAACGGAGGTCTGGGAGATTGATTATGATAGCATTTCTGATCCGGATCCGGAGGATTTTATGCTCATAGAAGTGGAAATCACCCTTGCTTATGATGGAGATCCGGAGGAAGGGGAAATTTTCATCAGATATGCGCATAATAATGAAGAGAGAAATATATTCGCGATGGGCACGGCTGACGGCGTTTTCTCTTCTTATACGCTGGCGGAGACGGAGCCCTACGTACAGGGCAGTGCAGTTTTTTCACTGCCTGATCCGGATACAGTTCTTGGTGCTGAGGGCAAATGGGTGAAAGACTCAGCTGCCGTAAAGTATCGGCTGGATGCGGATGCGGAGACGGCAGCGTCCGCCTATGTGTCTCTTCTTGAATCGGATTATGGCTTTCAGATCATAAATAAGGAATATGACTATGAGTCATCAGAGGTTGCAGATTACGTTATGACGGTTGACCTTGCGCCGGAAGGAGACCGGACGCAGGGAAAGGTCACCGTGATCGCGTCGTCGATCAGCGATGATCAGGATTATATTTACATTTATGTTTCCAATCTCTCTGCGGACGTATCCCTGAACTGGGAGGAAATCACGGGGACAAATTCAGAAGATGGAAGTGCGTCGTCACAGGGAGAGGACGGGGAAGACAAAAGCCTGAACATTTCGGATATCAGAGGACTGCTTGGTGATTAAATTACGGATGCCTGATGTGTGAATGGTCTGTGAGCGGTCTGCAGGCGGGAAACAAAATGAGATATAAATGATAATATGACAAAAAGGCCGTTCTGCTTTTACGGTGAAGCGGAACGGTCATTTTTCTGACAATCCTTTCATATAGGCGAGTGCCAGCTCCTGCTTCTGCGGCGGAAGAGAAGTGAAAAGGGAAAGACATCTTGCCTGCTCATCGGTCAGCCCGCTTACGTCCCGGTTCGGATCGAAAAAGTCCGTAATAGAGATACCGAAACCGTCGCAGATCTTCTGCAGCGTCGTGAGCGAGGGCAGATTCTGCTTGTGAAGCATGGTATTCAGAGTCGAATAGGTGATGCCGGAGGCCTTGGCCAGCCGGTAGTAAGACCAGCCCCGCTCTTCACACAATTCCTGAATGCGGTTGAGTGCCTGTAATTCTTTTGAATCCTTCATAACGATCAGTCTTTCCTTTTGATTCGAAAATCATTCCCCTGCTTTTTATTTTTCTTATTCATGATAGCCGAAATTCCGGAAATCACAAGATGTAAATAAACGATATAAATAGCACGTTAAAACGATATAATCTGCACAGGGTTTTGTATGTCTGTACACACGGAGTAGATAAAACAGAAGCGTATTCTGATAGACTCTGGACATCAGATGGAAACAGAAAACAGGAGGTGTGTGTCATGGAACTGAAGAAATGTCCGGAAGGCCATTATTATGACGCATCGGTAAGCAATCAGTGTCCGATCTGCCGGCAAACCGGAACGGAAAACCGTCTGCTGGTCGGAAAGATACATGGCATCGGTTCAAGAAGCAGGCAGCAGGATACCTTTGGCATTTCCAGAGAAGGCGGCAGCGTGAGTACGGACGGCGTCGGGGTAGCTGCGGTTGTTGTGGATGGCATGGGCGGTCTTAAGAGCGGAGATCAGGCCAGTATGCAGGCAGGGATCAGCATGCTGCAGTCGTTTGCCATGCAGCCGGATCAGCTGCGCGGCGACCATAAACTTCTGGCCATGCTGAATGATGCAAACAATGAGGTCAACAGAGTATTGGACGGAAGCGGGCGGGAAAAAGACGGCGCTACGGTAGTGTCTGTGCTGATCCGGGAAAACAGGATGTACTGGCTTTCTGTCGGAGACAGTCATATTTATCTTTACCGCGGCGGCGGTCTTCTCCAGCTCAACCGGGATCATGTGTGCGCGGTGGAACTGGATGAAATGGCGGCAAGAGGAGAGATCAGCGCGAAATCAGCGATGGAAGATCCCGGGCGAAAATCATTGACAAGTTATGTCGGGATGGATAAGATTAAGAAAATTGACCGCAATACTCGCCCGCTTTGCCTTCGGAGGGGCGACCGGATTTTGCTGATGTCGGATGGAGTGTTTGGCACATTGAGTGAGGAAGAGATTGCAGGCGCAATGAAAGATTCCGTGGAGGAAGCCTGCCGCGTGATGGAGCAGATGATACAGACAAAGAATCGGACCGGGCAGGACAATTATACGGCTCTTGTGCTGGAATTTCGATAAAGAGAAACGCTTTGTACTGCTGGAAAAAGAGAGCAGAGAGGAGTGCCGCAGATGGGGATCGAGAGATGTTACGGCTGTATGGAGCCATGGAGCGGGATGGGACCATGCCCGCATTGTGGCTATGAATCAGGAAAACAGAATAACAGCCTGAATGTTCTCCCGGAGGGGACAGTACTTGCCGGAAAATATTTGATCGGAAGGACACTCGGCGCGGGCGGATTCGGCATCACGTATATCGGATGGGATCTGAATCTGGATCTGAAGATCGCGATCAAAGAGTATTATCCGAACAATTTTGTGTCGAGACAGGCCGAGTACAGCCACTGTGTGTCTGTGTTCAACCGCACCTATGTCTCACAGTACAATGCCGGCCTGGACGGATTTTTAACGGAGGCAAAGACGCTGGCGCGCTTTGTCCGTCAGCCGGGGATCGTCTTTGTGCGGGATTATTTTCAGGAAAACGGCACAGCCTATATCGTGATGGAATTTGCGGAAGGACAGACACTCAGGGAGCTGCTTGCGCAGATGCCGGGAGAATGTCTTCCGGCAGACCGGGTTTTTGACATGATGCTTCCGGTCATGGAGGCGCTGGCAAAGGTACATAAGGCGGGGATGATCCACCGCGATATCAGCCCGGACAACCTGATGGTCGATCCGGAGGGGAAGGTAACGCTGCTGGATTTCGGCTCCGCGCGGGACTATACGGATGAAAAGAGTCTTTCCGTGATCTTAAAGCCCGGCTACGCGCCGGAGGAACAGTACCGCAAGCGCGGCAAACAGGGACCGTGGACGGACATCTACTCGCTCTGCGCGACGATGTACCGCGCCATCACCGGCCAGGTGCCGATGGATGCGCTGGACCGGCGGGAAAAGGATGAACTGAAATCCCCTTCTGAGCTGGGAGTCAAAATCCGCCCGGAGCAGGAAAAGGCTCTGATGAAGGGCCTTTCTGTCCGTGCACAGGATCGCTTTCAGAGCATGGAGGAACTGATCAGGGAACTGGCGAAAATCAGACCAACGCCGGATCCCGGCCCAAAATGGAAATTCGTGATCGGCGGCACTGCCGCGGCAGCTGTGCTCGTGATCGGGATCCTCTGTGCTGCCGTCTTTTCGGAAAAACGGGGCACGGTTGTGCCGGAAACAGAGACGGATACTGCTGCGATGGCCGAAGACGACGTGAATGCGGCCGGCGAGACGGATGAAAGTGGTAAGACCGGAGACACAGACGACGGAAGCGATGGAACGGAAATTGCCTCGATGACAGGGATCGAGCTGTCGGCGCTTTCCCTGGAGGATATTTTTGCGGACGCAGTCACCTACAGCGGCGATTCGCAGGAGGAATTTTATGAACTGCTTGCATCAGACGATGTATCGGCGGTGATTTTGGACTCACATCTGGGTCTGACGACGGGAGCGCTTGCCATATCAAAACCTCTGCAGATTACCGCGAACGGTGGCTTTGACGGTTATGTGCCGATCACCGTCAGCAGCGGCGGGTATGTCCGGATCGAGGAGGATGGCCAGTTCTGCTCGTGGGACGGATTACTTCAGGTGACGGACGGCGGCTGCATATCCGTTGCTGACGGAGGACTTCTGGCCGACAATGCATTGATCTGGCTGGAACAGGAGGAGAACCTGCTGCTGGAGGACGGAGCAGATCTCTCTCTGAACGGAAATTCGTATGACACACGGGAGGAAGCGCTGGAGAGCGTTCCGGACATGCTGTTCCTCCTTGATATCGATGAGTTATTTGCAGATGCGGTTCACGTAACGACGCAGGAAGACTATCAGGAGGCCAGAGAAAAGGGAGCGTCCGCCATCGTCATTGACGCGGATCTGACGCTGGGCGAGGAATACAGTGTGATAGACATTCCGCTGATGATCAGCGAGGGCGTGACCCTGTCGGGCGGGAGTGAGACTTCTGCGGACGGGGATGATCCGTGGACGATATTCCTGCAGGGCAGCGCGGTGCTGGTGAATTACGGTACGCTGTCCGGCAGACTGAATACGGACGACAGCAATGGAGGTTACGTAACTGCGCTTAATTATGGCACGATGGACTGTGAAATCATTGATATGCAGGCAAGTGG
Source organism: Clostridiales bacterium (assembly GCA_020860715.1). Classification (GTDB taxonomy): domain Bacteria; phylum Bacillota; class Clostridia; order Lachnospirales; family Lachnospiraceae; genus Choladousia. The sequence goes on from JAJBTU010000033.1 coordinate 61,706, forward strand.
CTGGCTGTTGAATTATGGCAGTATGCAGATCGGCTGCCACGAAGTCCGAAATACGCTGATTTATAACCTGGGTACGATCCGCATGACCGGCACGGAACAGGCCGGAGAGAATTGGGTCGATCTCTATACGGCCTTCTATAATTACGGAACCCTGCAGGTGGAGCCGGAGACAATGGATTCCATGTATCTGTCCCTGCATGGGAATGCCAGTCTTTTGAACAGCGGTACGTTGACCATCGGTGAAAACAGCTGGCTCACCAGCGACGCGATCATTCGAAACCGCGGGACGATCACTCTGGAATCCCAGACTTCGGGGCTGTCAAACAGCGGCCTGATTTATTGCAATGAGTCTTCCAGTATACTTGCTCTTGCTGAGGGCAGTGCCTGTGACAATACCGGCATCATTTTCTACAGCGAAGCATCAGCTACAGACATTCCGGATTCCGGCAGTTCAGGTTTTCTCTGGTTTGGCTGGAATGTATTGGATTTGGAATCTGTCTGTGATGTCTATTCGGAAGAGGAACTGAACAGCGCTCTTGCCGATGAGAACTGCAAATGCATTGTTATGCAGGATTCCACGATCGAGGTGTCTGGTGATCTTACTGTTACGGATAAGCTGCTGGTCATAGACGGAGAAGATACCTCTCTGATTGTGAAAGACGGAGATCTGATCGTCTCAGGGGAAAGCGGAGGTTTGTACGGAGCGGGCGGCACGATCAATCTGTACGGGGGTACTCTCGTTCTTGATACCGGTGCGGCAGCGATTTTTGAGACTTCGGATCTTTTGGAAAACTGTGTCGGGATCACAGTCCGTGAAAACGCCGGAATTGTGATAAATTCCTATGAAGCGGATTTGTCCGGCATGACGATTGCGTTATCTGACGGAGCGCATTTCACCAGTCTGCACGATCTGGGACTGTACAGCTGCAGCCTGCTGCTCCTGGACTCACAGTTTTTCTGTAATGACAGTCTGGCAATTTATAATTGCAGCGTGAATATCCAATCCGGCGGGACTCTGGACGTGGAGAATTATGACAACGGCGGCGGACTCTTCATAGATGCAAAGTCCGCGGTGATGATTGAAGAGGGCGGCGTGATGGAACTCGGAGAGTCTGTGGTGACGATAGCGGGAAGCGTGGAGAACGCCGGAGAACTGCATATTCGTTACGCCCCGTCAACGGATATCAGCGGCTCCCTGGTCAACACGGGTACCGTTCGCTTCTGCAACGAGATCGGCCTCACCGGTACGCTGGAAAATTCGGGTACTGTCTATGCGGTGGCGGACGGAGACAACCCCATCATCACAGTGCAGGAGGACGGCAGCTTTACCGGAAACGAGCCGGAAACGCTGGATACATGGCCGTGGTGACAGGAAAAAATACAGGATTTGCGCACAAAAGGAAAGGACGGCTGCTGCATTGGCGGCCGTCTTTTTTTCATGAAAAAGATTGTAATTTGCGCACGAATTCCATATAATGTGACTTATCGGAAGGAGAGGACGCTTGCGTACTCGGAACCGATAAGTCAGTGACAGAATCGATAGCTGCGAGTTGCCGCTATCGCGAAGCGATTTTAAATAGCGGCAACGACCTGGCAGAAGAAAAGTGCGCTTGCGGAAGGAGGATTAGCAATGGAATTTAACCGCTGCCCGGGCTGCATGGAAGAATGGACAGGTGAGGGCGTGTGTCCGCATTGCGGATATGATGCGAAAAAGGAAGCAGGAGCAGGCGTTATGGCGTATCTCCCGGCGAAGACCATTTTGGCAGGACGGTATGTCTCCGGGAAAGTCTTTGAGAGCGATGATATCGGGAACACTCATATCGGCTGGGACCTGAACATGGAGCGCAAGGTGGCGATTCGCGAATACAATCCGCGAAATGCTGCCCGCCGAAAAACAGAGAATGGCAGAAGCCTGCTGGTCCCGAGACCGGGCTGTCAGGAGACATACCAGACCGGGCTGGACAAGTTTATCCGTGATGCGAAGGCGTACACGCGTTTTCTGCGTCATCCGCAGATCGGAGCGACGCGGGATATCTTTCAGGAAAATGGCACGGCTTATGTCGTGATGGAATATCTGGAGCAGACGGTCATCAATGCCGCGGTGGAGCGGGTAGGAGCGACGATCCGTATGATCGAGGCGGATGTACCGCTGGATGAGATGATGGAAGACAAACCGTCCATGAAGACGGTTGGAGATCTGCTTCTTCCGAAACTTGGGAAAAAAGACATGTCTGTGGAGACTATGGCGCAGCTCGCCGGATTGAGCCGTGCAGCCGGCTACAAGCTGATCCGCAATCAGGGCAATACCACGCAGGATACTCTGCTGAGAATTGCTTTTGTTCTGGACTTTACTGCCGAAGAGACGCAGGCTCTTTTGAAGAGCGGGCACTGCGCGCCGCTGACCGCCGCCAGACTGCGTGACCGCGCCATCATTTACGGACTGAAAAACCACCTCTCCTTAGGAGAAATGGACAGCGTTCTGGCGGAATACCGCCTGCCTCTGCTTGTGCCGCTGACGAAATAAAAAGGCTAAGTGATGCGGTTGTTTTGTATACTTCTGGTGGAAAATCAGACGCCGTTTTTTGCTACACTGTCATCATCGGAAAGGATGGTGGCAGAATATGAAAAAGAACGTCAGAAACGACTGGATCCGGGCGGTTGGCCGTGATGATCCGGAGGCATTTTACAGACTGGGCAGGTATTACCTGCGCCGGGGCGGTGTAAGCGGCGGCGACAGGACTCTGGGCCGTGTCTGCCTGAAAAAAGCCATGCAGCTTGGAAGTGAGGAGGCTTTTTTCCTCTATCACCATCTGTATTCACGCGGGGAAAAGGTGATTGACGACGCATCTTATGAGGAGATGGCAAAGGCGTATGTGTCCGGCTATCCATATTCTTCGGACGGGAAGCATGGCGAATCCGGTGAGGATACATTTCCGCTGACACAGGGGATGTCGCGGCAGACCCTGCGGCGCTATCTGGAACTGGGAACGAAGAAGCAGAAAAGACGTGCAGGCCGGATAGAAAAAGAAACAGAAAGGGAACAGGAAGAAATCAATGCGGATCGGAATGGGATATGATGTGCATCGTCTTGCGGAGGATCGCAAACTGATCCTCGGAGGCGTGGAGATACCATATGAGAAGGGACTTTTGGGGCATTCGGACGCGGATGTGCTGCTGCATGCGGTCATGGATGCGCTGCTTGGCGCGGCTGCGCTGGGCGACATCGGGAAACATTTTCCGGATACGGATGAGCGGTACAGGGGAATCTCCAGCGTGCAGCTTTTAAAGCGCGTCGGGGAGATGCTGGATGAAAACTGTATGGTAATAGAAAACATTGACGCGACGATCATCGCGCAGCGGCCGAAGCTGCTGCCCTATATGGAGCAGATGAAGCAGAACATTGCAAAGACGCTGCATCTGGAGCCGGGACGCGTGAACGTGAAAGCGACCACGGAGGAGGGACTCGGCTTTACCGGAAGCGGCGAGGGCATTTCCGCTCACGCTGTCTGCCTGCTGCAGCCGCTGATGGACGGTATCGCGGACGGCAGGATGTATGGAGACGGTGCGTCTGGCTGCGCGATTTCCGGAAATACGATATCTGACGGTGGTATTGAGGGAAGCAGATGCGCGGGCTGCCCGGGGTGCGTAAAAGGCCAGGACGCGGGTGAAGTTTGAAAAGGAATTGACAAAAGCAGGGTTTTTGCATAGACTGGTCACAGACATTTACGAATGGCTGTCTGCTGCGATACAGCTGTGGCCGGGAAAGTTGAGGAGTCAGGATGAGAGTTTACAATACACTGTCGAAAAGAAAAGAAGAATTTGTGCCGCTGGAGCCGGGCAAGGTAAAGATGTATGTCTGCGGACCGACGGTCTACAATCTGATCCATATCGGCAACGCGCGCCCGATGATCGTATTTGATACGGTGCGGCGTTATCTGGAGCACAAGGGCTATGAAGTGAATTATGTGTCCAATTTTACGGACGTGGACGATAAGATCATCGCGAAAGCGAATGAGGAGGGTGTTTCCGCGCAGGAGATTTCCGAGCGGTATATTGCGGAGTGCAAAAAGGATATGGAAGCGATGAATGTGCGTCCGGCGACGACGCACCCGCGCGCGACGCAGGAGATTGATGGGATGATTGAGATGATCCGGACGCTGATGGACAAGGGCTATGCCTACAATGTGGACGGCACGGTGTATTTCCGCACCAGAAAGTTTGCGGAGTATGGAAAGCTGTCCCACAAGAATCTGGACGATCTGCGTTCAGGCGGCCGTTCCCTTCTGGTGACCGGCGAGGATCAAAAGGAGGACCCGCTGGACTTTGTGCTCTGGAAACCGAAAAAGGAGGGCGAGCCGTTCTGGCCGTCGCCGTGGAGCGAGGGACGTCCGGGATGGCATATCGAGTGCTCGGTGATGTCGAAGAAGTATCTCGGCGAGGAGATCGACATTCATGCGGGCGGCGAGGATCTGATCTTCCCGCATCATGAGAATGAGATTGCGCAGAGTGAGTGCTGCAACGGCAAACCGTTCGCAAAGTACTGGCTGCACAATGCGTTTTTGAATATTGACAACCGCAAGATGTCCAAGTCGCTCGGCAATTTCTTTACCGTGCGTGAGATCTCGGAGAAATATGACCTGCAGGTGCTTCGTTTCTTTATGCTGAGCGCACATTACCGCAGCCCGCTGAATTTCAGCGCGGATCTGATGGAGGCGGCAGGGAACGGACTGGAGCGCATCCGCAACGCGGTGTCGAATCTGAAATATATTATGGAGAGCCGCACCATGCAAAATTGCCCGGAGGGCAATGGTGCGGCCTGCGTCCTCGATTCTCATGGAGAATCGGGACATATTATGGAAAACAGTGCTGCTTCGGAAGATGCTGTTCTGACAGCTGCAGAGCAGGATATCCTGGCCGGAGCGAAAGCCTTTGAGACAAAGTTTGATGAAGCCATGGACGATGACTTTAACACGGCGGACGCGATTGCGGCAATTTTTGAACTGGTGAAATATGCAAACAGCAACATTACTGTGGAAAATTCAAAACAGCTGGTTCAGGCTGTATATGAGGAACTGGTGGATCTGTGCGGCATCCTTGGCCTGATTGTGGAAGAAAAGGAAGAGCTGCTGGATGCGGACATCGAGGCATTGATCGAAGAGCGGCAGGCAGCGCGCAAGGCAGAGAATTTCGCGCGGGCGGATGAGATCCGCAGCCAGTTGGCCGGGCAGGGTATTACGCTTCTGGACACGCGTGAGGGTGTAAAGTGGAAACGGGCATGACAGAATATATAAATACCGCGTTTGCGCTCCCGTCCAGAGACTGGAAGCAGTATGCGCCGCTCACACTCGCCTATATTGGGGACGTTGCCTATGAACTGATCATCCGGACGGTGTATGTGAAACAGCATGACATTCAGCCGCAGAAACTGCACCAGAAGGTGACGCGCTGCGTCAGCGCGAAAGCGCAGGCGAAAATGATCGCGGCGTTATTGCCCGAACTGGATGAAGAGGAGACGGCTATCTATCGCCGGGGCCGCAATTCCAAGCCCTATACAAAGGCGAAAAACGCCACCATGGCAGAGTACCTGGAAGCGACCGGCTTCGAGGCGCTCATGGGCTATCTGTACCTGGAAGAAAAATACGAGCGGATGACGGAACTGACGCTGAAGGGGCTTAAGAGCATCGGGCTCGCGTAAGATTATAAGCGGCGCAAGAAAATGCAAAAATCAACGTGGCTGCGGTGGATGCTGAGGCAAGGTGTCCGGTATAGGTGTAATGACAGGAGACAATATGAGAAAACAGGAAATAAATGTGCAGCCGGATGCGGCGGATTCCGGCCTCATCGAAGGCCGCAACGCTGTTCTGGAGGCCTATCGCTCCGGAAAGACGATTGATCGTCTGCTGATTCAGGACGGCTGTCAGGACGGTCCGATCCAGTCGATCAAAAGAGAGGCGCGCAAGGCGGGGACGATTATTGACTTTGTGCCGAAGGAGCGTCTGGACGGTATGTCCCGGACCGGCCGGCATCAGGGTGTGATCGCCTGTGCGGCGGCCTATGAGTATGCGGAGGTTTCGGACATTCTGGAGGCGGCGCGTGAAAAAGGGGAGCCCCCGTTTCTGATCCTGCTGGATGGAATTGAAGATCCGCATAACCTTGGCGCGATCATCCGCACCGCGAATCTGGCGGGTGCGCATGGAGTGATCATTCCGAAAAGACATGCGGTGGGGCTGACTGCGACGGTGGCGCGCGCTTCTGCGGGAGCGCTGAATTATACGCCGGTCGCGCGTGTGACGAATCTTGGAAATACGATTGACGAACTGAAAAAAGAAGGCATCTGGTTTGCCTGCGCTGTGATGGACGCGCAGCCGATGTACGAGGCGGCGCTTACCGGCCCGATCGGCCTGGTGATCGGCGCTGAAGGGAGCGGCGTGAGCCGCCTTGTCCGTGAAAAATGCGACTTCGGGGTGTCCGTCCCGATGCGGGGCGACATTGATTCTCTGAACGCTTCGGTCGCGGCCGGAGTGCTCAGCTTTGAGATTGTGCGGCAGAGACACTGCGACAAACACGGATTTTAATGAAAGCATCTGCCGGAGAATATAATCAGGAAATACAATGCGGAAAGGAAACAACCATGGGTAAATATTTTGGAACAGACGGATTTCGCGGAGAAGCGAATGTGAAGCTGAATGTAGAGCACGCGTTTAAGGTAGGACGTTATCTGGGGTGGTATTATGGTCAGCTTGTTGACGAGCAGACGGAAGCGGACGAGTCCGGCAGCGCTTCTGCCGGAACCGGATATACAACGGTGTTTCCGCGCCGGAAAGCCCGTATCGTGATCGGCAAAGACACGCGCCGTTCGAGTTACATGTTTGAGTATGCGCTCGCGGCGGGGCTGACGGCTTCGGGTGCGGATGCGTATCTGCTCCATGTGACGACGACGCCGAGCGTTTCCTATGTGGTGCGCACAGAGGATTTTGACTGCGGCATCATGATTTCCGCGAGCCACAACCCTTACTATGACAACGGCCTGAAGGTGATCAGCGGCAGCGGCAAAAAGATCGAGGCCGAGGTGGAGGACAAGATCGAGGCTTACATTGACGGGAAAATTGGCGAACTTCCGCTGGCGACCGGAGTAAAGATCGGCCGTACGGTGGACTATCAGGCAGGGCGGAACCGCTACATTGGACATCTGATTTCTCTGGCGACCCGTTCTTATAAGAACACGAAGGTCGGTCTGGACTGTTCCAACGGCAGTTCCTCCTCCATCGCGAAGAGCGTCTTTGACGCGCTCGGCGCGAAAACATTTGTCATCAACAACGAACCGGACGGGACCAACATCAACCGCGACTGCGGCTCGACTCATATTGAGACTCTTAAAAAATTTGTCCTTGAAAAAGGGCTGGATGTCGGCTTTGCCTACGACGGGGACGCGGACCGCTGCATCGCGGTCGATGCGAATGGGTGTGTCATCAATGGCGATCTGATTCTCTATATTTGCGGAAAATATCTGAAAGAGAACGGTCAGCTGGAAAACAATACGGTCGTCACAACGATCATGTCCAACATCGGTCTTTACAAAGCGTTTGACCGCGAAGAGATCAAATATGAAAAGACAGCGGTCGGAGACAAATATGTTTACGCAAATATGTGCGAGAACGGACACTGCCTGGGCGGCGAGCAGTCCGGTCACATTATTTTTTCCAAATATGCGACGACCGGCGACGGGATCCTGACGTCCATCATGGTGATGGAAGTCATGATGGATAAAAAGCAGAGCCTTGCGTCGCTGGCAGCTGAAGTAGAGATTTATCCGCAGTTGCTGAAAAACGTGCGCGTTGCGGACAAAGCGGCGGTAAAGGCAAACGCCGCGGTGCAGGCGGCTATCGAGGCAGCGGGAGAGGCACTTGGCGACGAGGGCCGCATCCTTGTGCGCGAGAGCGGTACCGAGCCGGTGATCCGCGTGATGGCCGAGGCGAAGACCGATGAACTCTGCGCGCAGCACGTGAATGCGATCATTCATGTGATGAGAGAGCAGGGACTGGTTCAGGAATAAAAATCAGAGCATGACACGAAAGTGGGAGGCAGTCAGTGAATTTGCGTACCGCTGTGTTTCGAAAAAACAGGGAATGATTCGGACGGGTTTTCGCACTTGCTGCGAAGATACGGAATCGTTACGGGGACAGAGGAGAGAGAAAATCATGGAACACAAATGGAAGCGGCTGCTTTCTTATTATAAGCCATATCTGGGGCTGTTTGCCTCAGATATGTTTTTTGCAATCCTGGGAGGAGCGGTTACGCTGGCGATTCCGCTGGTGGTCCGCTATATCACGTACAACGTTATCCAGCTTCCGTCAAACGAAGCGCTTCCGATCATTACAAGGCTGGGCATCGCCATGATCGTGATGGTGGCGGTGGAATGTTTTTGCAATTTTTACATCGGATATTACGGGCACAACATGGGGGCGAGAATTGAGCGCGATATGCGCGCTGAGATCTTCGGCCATTATCAGAAGCTGTCTTTTGCCTATTATGACAACCATCAGACCGGGCAGATGCTCTCCCGCATCACATCGGATCTGTTTGACATCAGTGAACTGCTGCACCATGGTCCCGAGGACATCGTGATCTCGCTGATCAAGCTGATCGGTTCCTGCATCATTCTGGCGCAGATCAACTGGCGGCTGACTCTGGTGACCTATCTGTTCATCCCGGTCATCGCCTGCTACGCGCTGTATCTGAACAAAAAGATGAAGGCCGCGTTTAAGGAAAACCGCAGGAGAATGGCGAATATCAACGGGCAGATCGAGGACAGCCTTTCCGGCATCCGCGTGGTAAAATCCTTTGGCAACGAGGGTATTGAGGAAGAAAAATTTCACGACGGGAATGAACGGTTTGTCGAGGCGAAAAAGCTGAGCTATAAATTCATGGCTTTGTACAATTCGGGGCTTGGCGCAATGACGACCCTTGTCACCATCGTTGTGCTGCTTGTCGGCACCGGCCTCATCACGGCGGGGCTGATGGCGATCGCGGATCTCGTGACGTTCCTTTTGTATATCAACAATTTCACCGATCCGATCAAAAAGCTGATTACCCTGACTGAGCAGTTCCAGAACGGATTTTCCGGCTACGAACGTTTTCTTGAGGTGATGGACATTGAGCCGGACATCAAGGACGCGCCGGACGCGGTGGGCATGGATACGGCAGAGGGCAATATTGACTTTCAAAACGTTTCTTTTAAATACGAAGAAGGTCAGGAAACCGTCTTAAGCCACATTGACCTGACTGTGAAAGCCGGGGACTACCTGGCAATCGTCGGGGCGTCGGGCGGCGGAAAAACGACCCTTTGCAGCCTGATTCCGCGCTTTTATGACGTGGACAGCGGCGCGATTCTGCTGGACGGCACAGACATCCGCAGGATAAAACTTGCGGATCTGCGCAGGCAGATCGGTATCGTACAGCAGGACGTATATCTGTTTACGGAGAATATCATGGAAAACATCCGCTACGGGAGGCCGGATGCGACCGATGAGGAAGTGATCGAGGCTGCAAAGCTGGCAAACGCGCATGAATTTATCTCGCAGCTGCCGGACGGTTATTACACGGACATCGGCCAGCGCGGCGTGAAGCTGTCCGGCGGTCAGAAGCAGCGGCTGTCTATCGCCCGCGTGTTTCTGAAAAACCCGCCGATCCTGATTTTTGACGAGGCGACCTCCGCCCTTGACAATGAGAGCGAGCGGATCGTGCAGCAGTCTCTGGAGAAGCTGGCGAAAGGCCGTACGACCTTCGTGATCGCCCACCGTCTCTCCACCATCCGCAACGCGCAGAAGATTCTTGTTCTTACGCCGAAGGGCATTGAGGAGCAGGGGACGCACGAAGAACTGCTGGCAAAGAACGGCGTCTATACAAGACTGTATGAGAACCGGTAATGTGCCGGGATTAAAATGTCAGGAAAAGAAACAGAACAAAAAGAGAAAAACACTTGAAGAAAATAACCCAAAGTGCAGGAAAGGACCGGGATATATTATGAAGAACTGGGAAGCCAACATCCGCAGGGTGACCCCCTATGTACCGGGGGAACAGCCAAAGCGCACAGATGTGATCAAGCTGAATACCAATGAAAATCCATATCCGCCCTCACCGAAAGTGACTGAGGCGCTGCGGGAGATGACCACGGAACCGATGCGCAAATATCCGGATCCGGAAGCACGGCAGCTGGTGGAGGCGATTGCGCGGGAGGAGCATGTCCTTCCGGAACAGGTCTTCGTCGGCGTGGGGTCAGATGATGTGCTGGCGATGATTTTTCTGACCTTTTTTAATTCGGATAAGCCGATCCTGTTCCCGGACATCACGTACTCATTCTATGATGTGTGGGCTGACATGCTCCGCATTCCCTATGAGCAGCAGCCGCTGAACGATGCCTTTGAAATTGAGAGCAGGGATTATTATAAAGAAAACGGCGGGGTGATCTTTCCAAACCCGAATGCGCCGACCGGCGCATTTCTGGGTCTGCCTGCCATCGAGGATATTCTGGAGCATAATCCGGATGTCATTGTCGTTGTGGATGAGGCTTACATTGATTTTGGCGGGGAAACCTGTACCGGAATGCTTGACAGATACGAGAACCTGATCGTGGTAAAGACATTTTCCAAATCGCGCTCGCTGGCCGGCATGCGCATCGGATACGCAATCGCCAGTGAGGAACAGATTCACTATCTGAACGATGTAAAATATTCGTTTAATTCCTACACGATGAACCAGGCGGCCATCCGGCTCGGAACAGCGGCAGCAGAAGATCACGCGTATTTTGAGGAGACACGCCGGAAGATCATCGCGACACGCGAACAGGCGAAAAAAGAACTCGCCTCGCTCGGATTTTTATTTACGGACTCTCAGGCGAATTTCCTGTTCGTTACACATGAGAGCGTACCTGCAGAAGAACTGTTTGCGGCGCTAAAAGAGCAGGGCATCTACGTGCGCTACTTTAAAAAGCCCCGGATCGACAACTACCTGCGCATCACGATCGGGACGGATGAAGAGATGGAGCGGCTTTATGAATTTCTGCGGAGATACATTTCAGAATGTGTCTGAGGTGGAAGTATCTGCCTGGTTATAATTTGAGAAAGGAAGATGGCAATGGCATCCTACGAAAATTTCGCCCGCGTCTACGACTTATTCATGTCGGACACGCCCTATGATGACTGGTGCGAATACCTGCATGGCCTGCTTTTGAAATTCGGTGTGGCGGACGGCCTTGTGCTGGAGCTTGGCTGCGGGACCGGAGCCATGACACAGCGGCTGGCGCGGCTTGGATATGATATGATCGGCGTGGACAATTCCATTGATATGCTGGAAATCGCCCGTGAGAAACAGCCGGACTTTCAGAATGTTCTTTCGGATGCGGATAAGCCTGATCCCGCGGTATCGGGCGAAGGGAATGTGCCGATGACATCAGATGTAAAGGGAAAGGAATCTGACATCCTCTACCTTCTTCAGGATATGCGCGAATTTGAACTTTATGGTACGGTGCGTGCCGTGGTGAGCGTCTGCGATTCGATGAATTATATTACAGAGGAAGAGGACCTGCTGCAGGTATTCCGGCTGGTCAATAACTATCTGGATCCGGGAGGCGTTTTTCTCTTCGACCTGAATACGGAATACAAATACAGGGAAATACTGGCGGAGAATGTTTTTGCGGAAAACCGCGACGAAGGCAGCTTTATCTGGGAGAACTGGTATGAGGAAGAGACGCGCCTGAATGAGTATGATCTGACCCTGTATATTAGAAAAGACCGTTCAGATGACTGCTATGAACGGTATGAGGAAACGCATATCCAGCGTGCATGGGCGATTGACCGTGTATGTGAACTGCTTGCACAGGCAGGTCTGCATCTTGAGGCAGTCTATGACGCTTTTACGGAGGATGCGCCGCAGCCAAAGAGTGAGCGCGTGTATTTTGTCGCGCGGGAAACCGGAAAGACACAAACATAAAAACATCTTAAGCAGTTCTGCACATAAAAGAAAACAGGAGACGCGTCACGTCTCCTGTTTTGGCACTTCGTAAGTCTCGTTGTAATTAAACTCGCCGGAATCAATGTCCGTGATCACGCTGTCCGCCCAGAGAAACCGCAGGTACCGGTAGATCACCTCGTGCGTGCGCAGATAGCTCGTGGAACTCAGCAGATCATAGAGATCGTCGTATGCAATATCATTGTCTTCACAGATGTCTTCTTCAGATACGGGCTCGTCGTCGATAAAAAAATTTGCGATCAGCGTGGAGATGTTTTCATCGTAAGGAATCTCGTGGATGGACATGACCATATAGCTGGAGTCGGTGTCCGTATAGGCGGCCTGAATGGTGTAATCACTGTATGCGTCGATAAACTCCGCTTTTCCGTCGCCGACCTGTACACCGTCAAACGTAACGCCGTCTGTGATCTCAAACAGTTCAGCGGATGCAACGGCCTGCGGCTCGTCTTTTTCGCAGCCGGTAAGAAGCAGGGCGGATAAAAGCAGAAGTGAGGATCTTTTTTTTATATTCATATAGGAAATGTCCTTTTTTTATTCTTACTTTATAAAGTAACACAATATCGCTAAAGAATCCAGAAGTATTTAAAATTTTTGCCTGAAAGCGTCTTAATGAAAAGAAAGTGAACAAAACCTTAAATTTCAGTATTCCCGGTTGACTTTTTCTGCGATTTGCTTTATCTTTCACTGTGGTTTAGAATTTCACAATATTTTATCCTGATTTTTACATAAATATTACCTGGGAGGATGTTGCAGGTTGTCTGATAAGAAAATAATGACGAAGGAGAATCTGAATACTGCGGGCGCAGAGGAGTATCTGGGCTCCATGGAGACGGCGGAGGACGGAAATGGTTCAGAGCGCGGCCGGATGCCATGGTTCAGAAAGACAGAAGAAAAGGCAGAAAGACATAAGAAGACGCGCAGCCCGGGAGCGGAGCGCTGTATTGCGGTGATGAACCGCTGCTCGCTTTTGCTCCATATGCTGCTGGCCTGCGGTATCTGCTTTGTGATCGAGTGGATTTCAAGACATTCGTTTGTGGAAGCGTGCGCGTTCGCGGTGGACCGGAATCTGGTCTTTTTGTATAATTCGTTTCTGGTCTGGGTGACGCTGACGCTCGTGTACATAGTAAAACGCCGGACGGCGGCGAGAGTGCTGATCTGTGCGTTCTGGCTGTTCTTAGGTACGATCAACGGCTGTATCCTGGCGAAGCGGGTGTCGCCGTTTGGCTGGACGGATCTGAAGATGGTGGGCGATCTGTTTACCATGCAGAGCAATTATTTTACGGATCAGGAAGCCATGCTGGTGATCGCCGCGGTTGCGGCGGTGTGTCTGCTGTTGGTGATCCTCTGGGTGAAGGGACCGAAATTTCAGGGAAAGACGCACCGCATCGCGGGCGTATGCCTGGTCCTTCTGGTGGTCATGATGGTGCCGCAGGTGACGGATGCCGCAAAGAGCAGCAACGTCCTTGCTTCCTATTTTGAAAATCTGGCGCAGGGCTATAAGGACTATGGATTTGTTTACAGCTTCACTTCCAGCGCGCTCAATCAGGGCATGAGCACCCCGGACGGGTATTCCGAGGAGGCGGTGCAGGCTGTGCTTGACACGATGGGAGCAGGCGCGGATGAGACGGCGGACAGCGCAGACGCCGCGGATGCTGTTGCTGATGAGGATATGGCGGCGGACGAAGATGCGACGGCTTCTCTTGCACCGGTAGCTGTGACAAAAACGATGTCCTCAGAGGAAACGGAGATTTCAGAAGAAGCGGCGGGTTCGGCGGATTTGGACAATCCGAACATCATTGTCATTCTTCTGGAATCTTTTATTAATCCGGATATGCTGACTTTCCTCACGACCAGTGAGGAGGCGGTGCCGAATTTTGAGTATCTGTTTGAAAACTATACTTCCGGTTATGTGGAGGTGCCGGTCGTCGGCGCGGGGACCGCGAACACGGAGTTTGAGATCCTGACCGGGATGGGAATGCAGTTTTTTGGCCTGGGCGAATATCCGTATAAGACGATCCTGAAAGAAACGAACTGCGAGAGCATTGCCTCCGACCTTGCCACGCTTGGCTATGGCACGCATGTCGTGCACAACAACGGCGGCAATTTTTACAGCCGCGCGAACGCGTTTTCTCAGATGGGATTTGATACGTTTACCAGCAAGGAACTGATGGACATCCGCGAGTACACGCCGCTTGGGACGTGGCCGACCGATCACATCCTGGTCGGAGAGGTGGAGAAGTCGCTGGACTACACGCCGGATCAGGAAGATTTTGTCTATGTGATCACGGTGGGCAGCCATGGTGATTATCCGCAGTATGAAGTGCTGGAGGATCCGGAGATCACGATCTCCGGTGTGGAAGACGAGGGGATGGCGTATGCCTGGGAATATTATGTGAATATGCTTCACGAGACGGATGAGTTTATCGGCGAGCTGGTTGAGATGTTGGAGGAGCGCGGCGAGCCGACCTACGTCGTGATGTTCGGCGATCACCTGCCGACGATGGATCTGACGGAAGAAGATATGTCTACCGGAAGCCTGTTCCTGACCCCGTACGCGACCTGGAATAATATCGGCCTTGAAAAAAATGACAGTGACATGACGTCCTATCAGCTGCTGGCGGACACACTGGAAGAACTGGGGCTTGGCGGCGTTGGTACGATGTTTACGTTCCATCAGAACCGCGACGCGTATGATACGGAAGAAGAATATATTGACGCCATGGAGCTTTTGCAGTACGATATCCTCTATGGAGAGCATTATGTATACGGCGGGGATAATCCTTATCCGGCCACGGATCTGGTGATGGGAACGGAAGAGGTGGTCATTGATCAGATCCTGGATGTCGGGGAGTATTACTATCTGATCGGAGAAAATTTCACCAAGTGGAGTAAAGTGTACGTGAATGATGAAAAGATCAGCACGACCTATTACACCTCCCGGATGCTGCGGATCAAAAAAAGCAAGGTGCCGGAAGGTACGAACACGATCGTAGTCAATCAGGTCGGATCATCCAATACGATTTTCCGCAGTTCGAATGAAGTCGAACTGACCGTGAGCGGGGAGGAGACGAATGCCCTGACGGAATAAAGACCGGGGACCTGTGACGGCGGGGACAAAGATACCCGGACAGAATATGGATAAAGGTGCGTATGGCCGGCGCTGTGTCGCCGGCCTGTTCTGAATATACTGCGGAAGAACTGCGCGCGGCTGGCCTGTGAATGGATACAGACAGACTGTGAAACAGAAGGTTGGAGAACGATAAGTATGCTGAAGGTATTTCTGGTAGAAGATGAGACGATTATCCGGGAGGGGCTGCGCGACATCATCCCCTGGCAGCAGTACGGCTATACGCTGGTGGGCGATGCCGGAGACGGGGAAGAAGCGCTCCCCATGATCCGGCAGACACATCCGGATGTACTGATCACAGATATCAAAATGCCGTTTATGGACGGGCTGGCCTTAAGTACTCTGGTCAGCAGGGAATTTCCGAATACAAAGATCATTATCATCAGCGGCTATGATGATTTCGAGTATGCAAGGCAGGCGATCCACATCGGTGTGGAGCAGTATCTGCTGAAGCCGGTGACTAAGGCGATGCTGATCAAAACCCTGAACGAAGTGTCTGAGAAGATCAGCAGCGAGCGGGAGCAGGAAAACTATCTGGAACAGTTCCGCAGCGAGGTGCAGGAGTATGAACAGTTTTCCAGAAGGCGGTTTTTCGAGGAACTTGTGACCGGACAGCTTTCCGTGGGGGAGATTTATGAGAAGGCGGAGCAGCTGGGTATCGCAATTCAGGCGCAGAAATATAAGATTCTGATGTACAGTATTCTGGTCCGGCATGCACTGGTACAGGATCCGGATGCGAATGAGGCACAGCAGGAGGCGCATGACGGGCTGACGCATTTTTTCCAGATGTATCCGGAATATCTGGTGTTCCGATGGAATGTTCAGACCTATGCGGTGCTGATTATGGCGCAGGCGGGACAGATGGAGGAACTGACTGCCCGATGCCTGGATACGATACGGATGCATGTCCTGCCGATTGAGAATCAGGTCGAATGGCATGTGGCGATCGGAGAGGAGACCTCAAGGCTTTCTGCGCTTCCGGCCTGTTTTGACGAGGTCAGCCGGATCTACTCTTACCGTCATCTGCTCGGAGACTGCCATGTGCTGACGAAGGAAAATACGTGTGCTCTGATGGAAAACGAGGAGGAAGGCAGCCTCAAAAATGTCGATATGTCCCGCCTTGACCAGTCGATCCTGCGCGGCTTTCTGGAAAACGGTTCGCCGGAGGAAATCGACAACTTCGCGGATGAATATATCGGCGGGCTTCATGATGCGGCCACGTCCCGTCTTTTCTGTCAGTATCTGATGCTGAACGTGCGGTTTACCGCGATCGCGTATCTGGAGGCGCTGGGGTATGAGCAGAAAGATTTTATTGACGACTTTCCTGCAGCGCAGCTTACGGGCAGAAGTCTGGACGCGGAAGAACTTCGGGACTATGTGCGCACAATCCTGACCAGCGTGTCTGAACTGAAGGAAAAGGAATCCAAAAGCCAGAGTAAGACCGTGATCCGTAAGGCTCTGGAGTACATTGACCATAATTTTACGAATGAAACGATTTCTCTGAAGGAGGTCGCCGGTCAGGTGAATGTCAGCGCGAATTATTTCAGCGCGGTATTCAGCCAGGAAATGCGCCAGACTTTTGTGGAGTATCTGACGCAGAAACGTATGGAGTACGCGAAGGAACTGCTGCGGGATTCCGGCCTGCGCTCGGCGGAGGTGGCCGGGAAGGTGGGGTATAAGGACCCGCATTACTTCAGCTTTGTATTCCGTAAGACACAGGGATGCACACCGCGGGATTATCGGGCAAAGCACGCGAAGCTGCATTGAAACGGGTCGGGATATGACTGATGAGGTGAAAGCTGCGCGGGAGTTGGTGGAGGGACTGTCTGACAGGAAGACGATTTGCAACGATTCGGGACAGTACTTCGCAGTTGTGCTGATTGTATGACTTTCATGAACAGCTGGAAGGAAGGAACGGGGGAGGAATAACAGGATGAAAAGAGCACGCTCTGCCGCGAGGCCGGTATCATTGAATCAGCGGATGCGCACGCTCCTTATGGCCTTTTTTATCCCCATCCTGATCATGATGTGCGTGATGCTTGCCGTGATGGTCAGCTATGTCAGCCAGTATACCTCCATTTTGCATAATGTCACCACAGCTTCCGAGTTCAATCAGGATTTCAAAGAGAATATCGATCTGAAAATGTATTATTACGTCGTCGGCAGCCATTATTCGGACGGCCTGCCGATTGAGGAAGTGGAAGCCGCGCAGGAGCTGGCAAGGGGACTGCTTAAGACGACGACGCAGGAGGACAGCTATAAGGCGATCAGCGGCGTACTGGAGCTGTGTGAGAATCTGGAGGAAAAGATTTATCTGATTGAGGAAACAGACAACTATGACGACCGGCAGACACAGCTGGAGAACAATATTTACGTCCTGACGGAGCTGATCCAGGAATATATGTATACGTATCTCTACCACGAAGCGTCCCTTCTGGATACGCTGCAGAATGAGATGGTGAGAAATCTGTGGCTGGAGATCGGGTTGGTCGTGGCGGTGGCAGCGATTCTTCTGATTGTGGTGCTGCGGCGCTCCCTGCGTTTCGCTCATTCTATCACTCAGCCGATCAGCGACCTCTGCGCCCGTGTGCGTTCCATCGGCGACGGCGACCTGACTGTACGGACGCCGATACAGGCGCAGGAGTACGAGATCCAGACCTTAAGCGATGGCTTTGAGGACATGGTCGGCCGTTTGGATCAGCAGATCGAGCAGAACCGGCAGGAGCAGGTGCGGCTGCGCAGTGCCGAGCTGGCTCTTCTGCAGGCGCAGATTAACCCGCATTTCTTGTATAATACTCTTGACGCCATCGTCTGGCTGATCGAGATGGAAAAAAATGAGCAGGCCGTGGAGATGGTGACCAGCCTGTCTTCCTTTTTCCGCTCCTCCTTAAGCAACGGGCAGGATGTGATCACGCTGCGCGAGGAAGAGCAGCATGTGCGCAGCTATCTGGAAATTCAGCATGTGCGGTACAAGGATATTCTGGAATACGAGATTGACATCGCGCCGGAACTGGCGGCATACCGGATTCCCAAGCTGACACTGCAGCCGCTGGTAGAGAACGCGCTCTATCATGGGATCAAGCTGAAGCGCGGGCAGGGGCAGATCCGTGTGCGCGGACGGATGAAAGAAAATGTGATCCTGCTGACCGTGGAAGATAACGGAGCAGGCATGGACGAAGAGCGCCTGAAACAGCTGCGCGCCATGCTGAATCATGACACAAGCGTTGGATTTGGTATGTCAACCGTGCAGGAGCGGCTGCAGCTGATGTTTGGCCGGGAATATGGTCTGGAAATAGAGAGCAAAGCGGGAGAGGGAACGCGTGTGACTGTGCGCATTCCGCCGCAGGAAGATTGAGCAGAAAGAGAGCGTTTTATGATTCCCACTGAAAGCACGAATAAAAACAGAATCAAAAACAGAATCCGGACCGCAGCAGGACTTGCCGTACTGTCAATATCGGCACTTCTTTCGGGATGCGGAAGCAGCACCATGGTGCAGACAGAGACGGAGGCTTCGGATGGCCTGATCTCAGTCGCCTTCTCAGAGGTTGGCGCGGAGTCCGACTGGCGTGTGGCAAATTCAGAATCCATGCGTACGACTTTTACTACGGAAAATGGCTATGAATTTTATTTTGAGGATGCCAAAGGAAAGCAGGAGAATCAGATCACGACCTTGCGCAACTACATTCTGCAGGGCGTGGATTACATCGTACTGGATCCGGTGATCGAGACCGGATGGGATGAGGTTCTGGAGGAAGCAAAGGATGCGGGTATTCCGGTCATTGTCGTAGACCGGATGATTGATGTGGAAGACGAAGATCTGTATACGGCCTGGGTTGGCTCGGATTTCCAGAAAGAGGGTGAGACAGCCATGGAATGGCTGGAAGACGATCTGGAGAAACAGGGGCGAGCCAGTGATGAGATAAAGATTTTGCATGTGGTGGGAACGCTGGGGGCGACCTCCCAGATCGGTCGTACCGCAGGCCTTGAGGATGGAGCTGCGGCGCATGAAAACTGGGAAATCATCGCGCAGGTACAGGGCGAGTATACCCAGGCAAAGACATATGAGGTGGTCTCGGAGTTCCTGAAGGAGACGCAGGATATTGATGTGATCTACTGCGAAAATGATAACTCCGCACTTGGAGCAATTCAGGCACTGGACGAGGCCGGAATCAGCTATGGAGCGGATGGAGATGTGATCATCATTTCGTTTGATGCGACTGCTGTTGGCCTGACGGCCTGCATGGAGGGAAATATCAACCTGGACGTGGAATGCAATCCGCTGCACGGACCGCTGGTGGAGGAGATCATCCTGCAGCTTGAAGCGGGCGAGACTCCGGAAAAACTTGCCTATGTGGAAGAAACGTATTTTACCCCGGATATGCTTACGGAGGAATTGATCGAGTCGCGGGGATATTGATGATGAGAGACTGCGTGTGCACAGGGCAAAGAAATTGATCCCGGAGGATGCCGGGGGCACGCTTTGTCATTTGCCCGCGGCTCCGGTGCTGTCTCCCGTCTGCAGCGCCCATGGACAGGATACGGAGGAAACCGGTTTTCCGGCAATTTCAGCCAGAAGCAGATCCGCTGCGGCGCACCATGGTTTTCTGTCTGGGCGTACGGCGCTGGTGATGCGGATCGGCTGCCGGATCGCCGGACCGGAAGAAAAGGCTGTGATGGAGAAACGCTGCGGTACCGGCATTCCAAGGCGCAGCAGCTCCCGGATCAGTGCTGCCGCTATAACGTCGTCCTGGCAGACGGCCGCTGTGCAGCCGGGAAGCTGTATGCGGATAAAAGAGAGCAGCACTTTAGAATCGGGCATCCGCACATTAAGAGGGTCATACCACAAAAAATCGCGGTCGTCAAAGATGAGGCCGTTCTCGCAGAGCGCGTGTAAAACGCCTGCATAGCGGCTGGGACCGCTCTGATTGTCGAGACGAAATATTCCGGCAATTTTTTTATGCCCCAGTGCAATCAGATGCCGGGCCAGTAATTCTCCACCTCCGAAATCATCGGAGGAGACCTGAAGCACCGGACTGCTGCGCAGTTCCGGATAAGATTCCCCAACAAACACTATGGCGGTGCCGTGTGCAGTCAGCTCCCGGTAAAGAGCAATGTTGGGGTTGGGAAAGGCGGTGCGAACGCCGCGCACGAGCAGGCCGCGGACCGGATGGCGCAGCAGATTTAACAGGATGTCCCGCTCTCGGAACGTACGGTTTTCTGTGCTGAAGACCGCTGTGGTATATCCGGCCTTATTCAGGACAGACTCCGTCTCGCCAATGTGATAGCGGGAGAGATATCCGGCAACGTCCGGCACGAGCAAAGCAATCTTATGAGAAGAAAGCGCGTCCGGAAACAGGCCGGGAGCGATAAAAGTGCCGCTGCCCTGCCGCTTTTCAATCAATCCTTCTTTGAGAAGGAGAGCGAGCGCCTGCCGCACGGTCTGGCGGCTGACCCCGTAGGTGCGCATAAGCTGCGCTTCGGTCGGGAGTTTTTGATCTCCAAGCGGACCTCTGCGGGCAATTTCTTTTTTCAGTGACTCTGCGAGAGCCCTGTATTTGATTTCCATGGTATTCTCCGATCCGTTTTTGTTTCTATCATTTAGCCAGAATCCGGGGAAAAAGTCAAGGTTTCCTGACCCGGGATGAAAATTTTCTCCGTTTGAATGTCCCAAATGCCCCAACAGGAGCTGTTGTAGAAAAAATTACTACAACGAAACGGCGGCATCTGTCTCAGACGGCCTGAGAAAAAGCAAAAGAAAATCAACCATTTTTTGTCCGGTCAGAAAATATTTCCCTTTTTTTAAAAACAAAAATGAAATTGGAATAAATTTGTATTTGATTTATAAGAAAATTAAAATTATTTGTATTGTTCGAAAAGACGAAACTGTATAAAAAGATAAAAATATTGTTGACTTTTATTTCATATTTGTTAAAATTACAGACAGAAACAAGAAAACGCGGCTGTATCAAATGTTCGTGCGATATTCACAGCCGCAGAGCATTTTTTTAAAGAAAGCGAGGATTTTTTATTATGAAACGTAAACTTATGGCAGTTCTTTGCGTATCCGCTATGACGATGAGCCTGATGAGCGGCGCTACGATCGCATCCGCAGAGGAAGACGTGATTACCGTTGGCATCATCAACAACGACCCGAACGAGTCCGGTTATCGTACCGCGAACGTAGCAGACTTCGAGGAAGTTTTCGGTGAGGACAATGAGAACGGATATGAGACTTCTTTCTTCTACAGCCTTGAGAATGAAGAGCAGATTCAGGCAGCAGAAGGCTTCATCACGGATGAGGTTGACTACCTTCTGATCTCCGCAGCAGATACCACCGGCTGGGACGACGTTCTGGAGTCCGCGCAGGAGATGGGCATCACCGTTATCCTGTTCGACCGTATGCTGGATGCGGATGAGGATCTCTATGCGGCAGCTGTTGTATCCGATATGTCTGAAGAGGGTGTGACCGCAGTGAACTGGATGACCGAGCAGGGCCTTGATGAGTATAACATCATTCACATTCAGGGCCTGATGGGATCTGACGCACAGATCGGCCGTACGACCGCTCTTGATGAGGCTGTAGAGGCAAATGACAACTGGAACTATGTAGTACAGCAGGCGGCTGACTGGAGTGCAGAGACTGCTCAGGAGATTGTTCAGTCCGTGATCGACTCCGGTGATTCCTTCAACGTAATCTATGCAGAGAATGACGATATGGCAAAGGGCGCTGTTGCAGCTCTTGACGCAGCCGGCATTACACACGGTGTTGACGGCGACGTTATCGTTATGGGCTTTGACTGCAACCAGTGGGCTCTGGAAGAGCTGCTTGCAGGCAACTGGAACTATGATGGACAGTGCAACCCGTTCCAGGCAGATACGATCAACGAGATCATCCAGCAGCTTGAGGCTGGCGAAGAGCTCGAAGAGAAGGTTATCTACTCTGTAGAGGTTGGCTTTGACGCTACGACCATCACACAGGAAGATGTAGACAACTACGGCATCTGATAATCCAAGGGTCAAAATAATATCGCAACAGAAATACGCGCGGTGCAGCGGGCCTGCACCGCGTTTTTATAAGAAATGAGAAAGAGGTGATACAAGGGTGAAAGAAAATGCTGTACTGGAAATGAAAAATATCACCAAAAGTTTTCCCGGCGTGCTTGCCCTGCAGAATGTGGATTTCACGCTCTGCGAGGGTGAGATTCATGCGTTGATGGGGGAAAACGGAGCCGGGAAGTCCACTCTGATCAAGGTGCTGACCGGTGTTTACGGAAAGGACAGCGGCGAGGTATACCTGAAAGGTAAGGACGGCGCTGTTTCCATCCGTTCTCCGCAGGATGCGCAGGATCTGGGCATCAGCACCGTATATCAGGAGATCACGCTCTGCCCGAACCTGACGGTCGCGGAGAATATGTACATCGGCCGTGAAAAGGGCTGGAAACAGAACTGGAGAAAGATCAACGCGGATACAAACCGCATCCTGGAATCTCTGGGGATCCCGGCGAAGGCAACGCAGCAGCTTTCCAGCTGCTCTATTGCGATTCAGCAGATGGTAGCGATCGCGCGTGCGGTCGATATGGACTGCAAGGTGCTGATCCTCGATGAGCCGACTTCCTCTCTGGATGAGCAGGAAGTGGAGAAGCTGTTCGGCCTGATGCGGGATCTGAAAGCAAAAGGCGTGGGAATTATTTTCGTCACGCATTTCCTGGATCAGGTGTATGAAGTCTGTGATAAGATCACGGTCCTGCGGGACGGCAAGCTGGTCGGAGAATTTGTGATTGAGGATCTTCCGCGTGTGGAACTCGTCTCCAAGATGCTCGGCAAGGATCTGGATGATATGGCCGAGATCAAGGGGGAAGGACAGGAGTACACTGGCGAAGGCGCCGGCACCGTGTTCTACGAGGCGGAAGGCCTGCAGAGCAACGCGGGTATCCAGCCATTTGATTTTCATATCAAAAAGGGAGAGGTCAACGGCTTTACCGGACTCCTTGGCTCCGGCCGAAGCGAGTGTGTACGCGCAATATTCGGTGCGGATCATGTGGTCAATGGTAAGGTAAAGATCAAGGGCAAGGATGTCAAGATTACGAATCCGCTTGAAGCCATGAAGAACGGCATCGCCTATCTGCCGGAGGATCGCAAGGGCGACGGCATCATCGGCGATCTTTCCGTGCGGGAGAACCTGATCCTTGCGGCACAGGTGCTGCGGGGGTTCTGCAGACCGTTCTCCAGAGCAGAGGCGGAAAAGGCCGCGGACGAGTATATCAAACTGCTTGACATCAAGACAGCCTCACAGGATACACCGATCAAATCGCTCTCCGGCGGCAATCAGCAGAAGGTGATCGTGGCACGCTGGCTGTTCGCGCATCCTGAGTATCTGATTCTGGATGAGCCGACACGAGGCATTGATATCGGCACCAAGACAGAGATTCAGAAGCTGGTGCTGAAGCTGGCGTCAGAAGGTATGAGCATAACGTTTATTTCTTCGGAGACAGACGAGATGCTGCGAACCTGTTCGAGACTTGTCGTGATGCGCGACCGCAAGGTAGTCGGCGAACTGACAGGCGACGATCTGAATCAGAATAAGATCATGAGTACGATTGCGGGAGGTGAAGAGGCATAATGGAAAAGAATTCTGCAAAAAAACAAAATCCCTTAAGCGGCCTTCTGCACTCACAGATGATGATCCCGCTGGTCGCGCTGGCGCTGCTTCTGGTATTTAACCTTATTATGGATCCGACATTTTTCCGGATTACGCTGGGTACAAACAGTGACGGCAATCCGGTGCTTTCGGGCAACCTGATTTCTGCGCTGAACAATGGTTCTGAGCTGGCAATCCTGGCGATCGGCATGACGCTCGTGACGGCGGCCTCCGGCGGACAGGATATTTCCGTCGGCGCGACCATCGCCATCAGCGGCAGCGCGATGCTCCGCATCCTCTGCGGCACGGAATCCAGCCCGTCTGCACTGGCGGCGCCGATCATTCTCGGCTTCCTCGTGGCGGTACTGGTGGGTATGCTCTGCGGTGTGTTTAATGGCGTGCTGGTCGCGGCGTTCCGGATTCAGCCGATGATTGCTACCCTGATCCTGTATACGGCAGGACGTTCGATTGCGGCATGGATCAACAACAATCAGCTGCCGATCGTGCCGGGTAAAGTATTTACATACTTTGGCGGGTTTATTCCGGGCTGTCCGGTTCCGACGCCGTTCCTGATCGCAGTCCTGTGCATTATCGTGATTGCGCTGGTGATGAAGTTCACAAATCTGGGCCTCTATATCCAGTCTGTTGGCATCAATGAGAACGCAGCAAAGCTGAACGGTTTGAAGCCGGCGTTTATCAAGATTCTGTCTTTCGTGATTCTGGGCGTGTGCGTTGCGGTCGCGGCTCTGATCAAGTGCAGCCGTACCTCGACGATCAACTACTCCGTTGTTGCGCAGAATATTGAGATGGACGCGATCCTTGCGGTAGCGCTGGGCGGCAACAGCCTGGGCGGCGGCAAGTTTAACATCTGGGCTTCTGTTGTTGCGGCATATGTGATCCAGCTGCTGACAACGACCCTTTATAAATTCAAGGTATCCTCGGATGCCCTTCCGGCATACAAGGCAGTCGTCGTCATTCTGCTGATCGTGTTCAGCTCTCCGGTTGTGAAGGAAAAGCTGTCAGAAATCAGCAAGCGCAGGAAAGCGACAGCAAAGGAGGTGGGCTGATATGGAAAAGAAAAAGAGGACATTATCGGACGCAAACCTTCTGCTTTTGATCACAATCGTTGTATTCGTTGTGATGTATGCCTGTGCAGTGATCTTTTTAGGCGGAGGCTTCCGGAAAGCGCAGATGTTCTTTAACATTCTGGACGCGAACGCCGGTCTGGTCATTACGGCCTGCGGCATGAGTCTTGTCATGATCACGCAGGGAATTGATATTTCTATCGGCGGCGTTGTGCGCCTGATCTGCATGAGCTGTGCGGTCAATCTGGAACTGCAGAACGGCAATCCGTTTACCGCGTTTCTGATCGCCATGGGCATCGGTCTTGCGTTCGGTGTTGTACAGGGCTTTCTGGTGGCGTATCTGGAGATCCAGCCGTTCATCGTATCCCTCGCGGGAATGTATTTCGCGAAAGGCCTGACGACCATCATTCACACCAACCCGATCAGTGTGACGAACGAGGCGTTTAAAGCCTTAAGCAAGATCGAATTCATCCTTCCGGGGCTTGGCTATTACAACAAAAAGGGCACCTATATCAATACAACGATCGAGCTGGGCTCAGTGATCGCGATCGTCGTGGTCATTCTAATGTTCCTGATGCTCCGCTATACAAAATTCGGCCGCAACTTCTACGCGGTCGGCGGCAATAAGCAGAGTGCGTTGATGCTCGGCATCAACGTGAAGCGCACCAAGTTTATGTCGCACCTCATCTGCAGCCTGCTGGCCGGGCTTGGCGGATTTGTCTACTTCATGCACATCGGCAGCGCGGCGACATCGAACGCGAACGGCATGGAGATGAACGC
The DNA here is from genome assembly GCA_020860715.1 of Clostridiales bacterium. Lineage (GTDB taxonomy): Bacteria > Bacillota > Clostridia > Lachnospirales > Lachnospiraceae > Choladousia. Next base: position 87,363 of record JAJBTU010000033.1, read on the forward strand.
CATCGCTTCCTCGATCATCGGAGGAACGCTGCTGACCGGCGGCGTGGGGAACGTCATAGGTACTTTCTTTGGCGTGCTCTCTCTGAATACGATTCAGAACATCGTATCCTCGATCGGTCTGGACGACGCATGGTGGACCGGCATCACGATCGCCGGAATGCTGTGTCTGTTCCTGATCATACAGAGTGTGGTCATGAGCCGGACGAAGAAGAAATAAAATTCAGTAACAGTTCAGAACAGCATCGAAATGAAAAGACAGACTGTGCAGGTTTACCTGC
>JAJBTU010000026.1:0-51114 GCA_020860715.1 Clostridiales bacterium
GAAAAAATTGCTCATAGTCCGAAAAAAGCGAAGCTCTTCGGTATCAGTAATGTTGATTGATTCATCCAGTAACTCTATACCTGGTTCAAATGTCTTTTGACACAGCAAATATGCTTCATGGATTGCTCTTGTTTTTTCAGTCATTGATATCGTCTTCTTTCTGTTATGTCGGCAATAGTTGCATTGATCACTACTTTATTGGTAGCTAGTGGCTTTGTCAAGAAGAAATAATCAGATGATAATCTCGGATAGACAAGATTAGCTGATTTCAGACAAATCCGCCTGATGCTGTATGGAAGCATTGGAAGACGGCATGAGTTTACGTCCACAAAATACCAAGTAGCGTTTTCCCGAATATTTCATATGATAAAGAAAACCATTTTAAAGGATTATCATATGAAAAGGAAACGAATCATGGCGGCAGCTTTTTCTCTGATACTTGTGATCGGGAATTCTACAGCCGCCTTTGCTATGGATGAGGCAGCTTTATCGGAGACGGAGTCCGCTGTAGCAGAAACAGAGCAGGAACTCACCGCTGTCACCTTAAACGAAGTGGCTCATTCAATCTTCTACGCACCGCAGTACGTGGCGATTGAGTTGGGTTATTTTGAGGAGGAAGGTATTGATCTTACAGTTGTGACGGGCTTCGGCGCGGATAAGACAATGACTGCGCTGATTTCTGGTGAGGCGGATATCGGGTTTATGGGCTCGGAGTCCTCGATTTATACCTACAGCGGCGGTGCGGCGGATGCACCGGTCAATTTTGCGCAGCTCACCCAGCGCGCCGGGAATTTTGTGGTCGCCAGAGAGGATACCGATGAATTTGAGTGGAGTGATCTGATCGGAAAAGATGTGTTGGGCGGGCGTGCGGGTGCCGTCCCCTTGTTAATGTAAATTATGAGACGATTGTAATTTTATATAACTGGGTGGAAAGGATGGAACAAAATGAACGATTTGAGACAAAGGATTCATGACGACAGCAACGGCTTGGACTATGTGCTTGTTGGAGATTATTACATCCCTGACCTGATTCTGGACAAGCCTAAGGAAGAACCAGAGGAACAGCGCTCTATTGGGAAATGGGGACGGATGCACAAAGAATATCTGAAGGAATGCCGTCCGGTGGTGTATAATAATCTGCTGCTGTCCGGCAGACTTTGGGCATATCTTGCCGACCTGAATGAGCAAGCACAGGCGCGCCTGGAAGTCATCATTGATCAGATGAAAGATACCGAAGGTGTGACTGAGGATTTGAAGCGCCGTGATTACTGGAAGCGCCCCCTCGTTTCACTCGGCGGCAAGTCGGGTGCCCATATAAAAACGCTTCGCGTTGGGGCACCCTGGTGGGGCTGGGTGCAGCATATGGAAAACATCCAGAATCGTGCCGAGGAGATCATCCGGGCAGAAATGATTTATCAATGACTATGTATTGGAACAGCGGAGCCGTCTCTTCGGAGGCGGCTTTTCTATTCTGTCTGAATGATATAGTTTAATCTGGTAAAGGGGCATTTTGACCCCTTACCAAAGGCATACTGTCTGCATTTAGAGGCTTTGAAAGCCTTATTTTTAAGGGTAAAATGAGAGCAAAAGTGATATCCGTGGAAATTTTATCGAGGATGCTTATTTTTGTGTTTCTAAATGCGGACAATGGAAAAATGAGAGAAAAGCAAGGAATGGAATGAATCATTTGAAACCACAGGTATCGGCAATCGCGATCTTTGATGCAAGGTAAGTGGTCAAAATGACCACTTAGCAAAAATAAGAGACAAATCAGTGGATTGATATTTGTTTGCTGTTCGTATTTGCAGGCAGCACTACTATAAATTCGGCGCCTCCCTCCGCTGAATCCTGCACAGAGATAGTGCCATCATGCAGTTCCATAATCTCTTTCGCAATGCTTAGTCCCAGCCCGAAATGATTTTTGTCGGTTCTGGACTGATCATACCGATAGAAACGCGAAAATATTTTTTCCTTTGCGTCGTCCGGAATGCCGGGGCCGCTGTCACTTACTGTAATGGTAAATTTATCGTGAGATTCAAAGACAGCGGCCAAAATATGCCCGCCCTCAGGAGTATAGGAAACCGCATTATCAAACAAAATTGTGAAAACCTGTGTTAAACGTTCAGGATCGCAGTATGCCATAGCGTCGGATTCTTCAGGAATTGAGATTTCCAGAAAAATATTTTTGTGTATCGCAGCCGCTTCAAATTTTTCATATGTTTCCAGAAACAGGGTGTACAGGCAGACGTCTTTTTTATGGATTGCGATCTTGCCATTATCCAGGGAGGCAAGCGTGAACATATCATTTACAAGGCGTTGCATACGCAGGCTTTCTTTTTTTATAGTCTGAAGAAATTCCTTTTTCTGACCTGGACAGGATTCCATTGCAGACAGGGACGAAATCAGCACGGCCAGGGGCGAGCGTAGTTCGTGTGAAGCATCCGCAAAGAAATTGATCTGGCGCTTATGCCCTTCTTCCAATGGACGAACGAGGTGGCGAATCAGGAAGAATGACAGCAGGCTTAACAGGAAAATAGCGCACAGAGTAATCATAATAACAGACCGATAAAGGCTGTTCGTCCAGATATCCTGCAACACGGGAAAGCGGATAGCAGTGATACAGAGAACAGAATAATTCGTGGAAATATAGGCCACGGATGTCTGACAGCTTCTGCTGATTCCCTCAGAGCTTTTATTCATTTGAAACTCTTTGTGTACAAGCGAAGAACCGTCTGCGACCGAAAGCTCTGAGATGGCAAATTCATTCAAAGCCGTTTCCTGCGCCTGGGTAAACAACAATTCCACATCTGCATCCACTTGATTTTGGCGATAGAGAAGAGGCTCTCCGTTATCCAGAACCGAAATTATAAGGTCGTTGCTCAAACATACTTCGTCAAGCCAGGAATGGGAAAGCGTAACCTCTCCGGTGAAATCCTGATAAAGCTCACTCACCGTTTCCTCAAAATCCTGAAAGCTGGTCAGTTCTTCGTTTTGGTGAAGCAGAAAGAGTAAAACAGCAGTCATAGACAATAGAATCAGAGAGATGATAAGGATACAGAAAAGTGTCATTTTTATGCGGAGTTTACGGAACATTTATTCAGACACCTCCTCTACATTCAATCGATATCCTGCACCTCTTACTGTTTTTAACTGGACGAGACTGTCAAGTTTCTTCAAATGATTTCGCAGAAGATAGATGAAATTATCCACATTCCGGTTCTCCACCTCCGCATTCCCATTCCAGACATTTGCAAGGAGCGCCTCTCTCGAAAAGGTCTGGTTTGCGTGATTCATGAAAAATAAAAGAAGGGCGGATTCACGCGCAGTAATCGGCACTGTTTTTCCGTTACATAGTAAGACCTGTTTATTTGTGTCTAAAACCAGATCTCCAACAGATGGCGGGCCGGTCTTTATTATTTGAGGCCGACGAAGAATGCAGTGGATACGAGCTAACAGTTCTTCGAAAGCGAATGGTTTTACCAGATAATCGTCAGCTCCGCGGTTCAGACCTTCAATTTTTTGCTCCAGATCGCCTATACCTGTGAGAAAGATCACAGGTATAGCAATCCCCTTATCCCTTATAATCTGTAGAAAATCAATGCCACTTAAAACCGGCATCTTCCAGTCGAGCAGAATCAGATGGTAGGTCTGCTGCTGCAGGTAAAACAGGCCGTCATTGCCATTTGTACAGGTATCCGTTTCGAATCCGCTGTTGGCAAGCTGTATCTTTAACGAGTAAGAAAAATCAAGATCATCTTCAATCAGCAATATTCTCATGTGTGCCTCTCTCTTTCATAATAATACAAAATTCTATTCCATAAATGGCCTGAATATTTGCTGCCAGTTTAAAAACTTCATTACTGCAAGTAGTATCAATGCAAATTCTGGTTATACCAAAATCGTCTTTCTGAGAAAACTGTGATTCTTTCGTGATAGACTGCGTATTTCCTCAGAAGTATTCAGAACTCTGGTTTTTGTGCTGGTGTACCATGCCTTTGATATCTTGTCAAGGATACGCAGAGCTACCTTTGCTATTCTTGACTGTCCGCCTGAGATATGGATAAATGCAACCGAGGAACATACCTGAAGACTGCGCGGTTCAAAGTAGGATCATCATATAGCAGGACTGGGATGAGTGCGCTACTTGAACATATACAGCATAAACTTCTTGTAATTTACATTATACACTACGAATGTCTAAATTTTATCTAATCTTCAATGATTTTTAGACGAAAATTAGATAAAGAAATTTTTCCATTTAGATTAAATTTAGATATTTGCCTGATAGAATGGTATCAGAAGCAAGGAGCAGGAATGCTGAAAGGAGAAAGCGGAGGCTATGACAAGACAAAAACGCTGGAAGGGCTATCTATGGATTTTGCCGAGCCTTTTTGGAACAATTATTTTTTACTGTGTACCACTGATGGACGTAATCCGCCGCTCAGTGACGGAAAATGCAGGTTCTGCATTTGTTGGACTGAAGAATTTTCAAACGGTTTTTAACAATACAGCCTTTCAGCTGGCAGCAAAAAATACGCTGCGATTTATTGCCGTATGCATCCCGCTTCTGCTGTCTTTGTCATTGCTGTTGGCAGTAGTGATCGTGCGATGCCGATGGGGGAATTTTTATAAAAGTGCAATGCTGCTGCCGATGGTTTTACCGGCGGTGTCGGTGGCACTGATCTGGAAGCTTTTGTTCCATAACCATGGCGTATTAAACGGGGGATTGACCCTGATCGGGCTTCAAACAACAGACTGGCTGAATTCGGGGGCGTCCTTCTGGGTTCTGGTGCTCAGCTATCTGTGGAAAAATATCGGGTATGACATAGTTTTGTGGATAGCTGGCCTGCAGCAGATTGAAAATGACATTTACGAAGCAGCCCGTGTGGATGGAGCCGGGGAAATCAGGATATTTTTCTGGATTATTCTTCCAAATATGAAGCAGGTATTTTACACAGTGGCGGTGCTGTCCCTGCTGAATTCTTTTAAAGTGTTCCGGGAGGCTTATCTGGTGGCGGGCAATTATCCGCATGAAAGCATGTATTTGATGCAGCATCTGTTTAACAACTGGTTTGCGGCGCTGTCCCTGGATAAGATGTCAGCAGCATCTGTGCTGCTGGGCATGGTGATCCTTTTGATGATCATTCTTTTGTACAGGGCGTGGGGAGACGATCTCTGCTGACCCTGGAGAGAGGAGTGGATATAAGGATATGAAGCATTGCGGAAAGGGAATGGAAGCGTTGATACTGCTGTTTATTCTGGTTATGATCGTTCCGGTTTGCATACTGGCAGCAGGTTCTTTTATGGGTGAAGATGAACTGATCCTGAAGCTAGGCGCGATCCTTGGAACAGGGGACGGTTATGCGGAACTGACGCTGACGCCCATTTATCCGACATTAAAAGCGTATGTAGAAGTTTTGCTGGACACGCCGGAATTTTTTGTAATGTTCTGGAATTCCGTGAAGATTACAGCAGGCTCATTGGCAGTGCAGCTTATATTTGGCACATTAGCCGCATGGGGATTCGCTAAATGGGAGTTTCCTTTGAAGAAAGCGTTGCTGTGGCTGTATATTGTTCTGATGTTGATGCCTTTTCAGGTATTGATGCTCTCGGATTATCTGGTTTTGCAGAGGCTGAATCTGCTGGATAGTCATCTGGGGCTGATACTGCTGTGCGGATTTTCGACATTTCCGGTTTTCATTATGTATCGGTTTTTCTGTGGGATTCCGGACGACGTGATGGAGGCGGCCAGGCTGGATGGGGCGGGAGATGTCAAATTGTTTTTTTACATTGGGCTTCCGCTTGGAAAATCCGGTATATTCTCTGCAATGATCCTTGGGTTTCTGGAAAGCTGGAGTATGATTGAGCAGCCAATGACATTTTTAAAAACGAAGAGCCTGTGGCCATTATCCATTCTGCTGCCGGAAATCGAATCGGGAAGCATCGGGTTTGCGTTTGGAGTGTCTGTGTTGACTTTCCTTCCTGCCTTGCTGATATTTTTAAATGGGCAGGAGTATCTGGAAAAGGGAATATCCGCTTCACAGGTGAAGCAGTGAAACAATATAAAACGAAAGTGGGATAAAAATATGAAGAAATGGCTTAGGAACGTCAGTGTCGGTTTTCTGACTGTAATGGTCAGCTTTACCTTTCTTTCACGGGCAGCTGCGAGCGTGACAACTGATGTGGTTCAGACCCAGAAAGCGGTTTCCGGAAGGATCAGCCATTCGGTGAGCGTGTCCGGAAAAATTGAATCGACGCAGGAAATATCCATAACGGTTCCGGCACAGAGAACGGTTGAGGCTGTTTATGTGCAGGAAGGTGACGGTGTAGAAGCTGGTGACGCCCTTTTTTTGCTCTCCGAAAACCAGGAACTGGCGGAGGCACAGGAAGCGTTTTATACATGGGAGACAAAGGAACGGATGAATCTGGAAACTGCGGCGGACACTTACCTTAATGCATATGAGAGCTGGCAGAAATATCTGACAAAAACAGATGGCTGGTACTGGAAATCGGAAGCAGACCATGAAGAGGACGATTTGGAGGAAGCCATGCGGGCGGCCCAGTATGAGTATTTTGAAAAATATAAGACTTATCTGGAAACCTATGTCAAATGGCAGGAGGATGTGATTGAAAATTTTGACACTGATAATTCTGATGTAGAAAATACCCGCAATGAAGTTTTCAGCGCCAGGGAGGCAGTCGTGACTGCAAGGTCAGCTTATTATGAATATCAGCGCAGCAGGGATAAGACCTACCAGTATTCCCGTACAGATGAAGAAAAGGAACTGCGGGAAGCGCTGGAAGATGCGATTGCGGACTATGAGGAGGCACTGGACACTTTTGAAAGCGGGCTGGCGGAAAAGGTGAAAGACATTGCGGATGCGGAAGATGGGCTTTCCGATGACTGTATTGTGTATGCGGAAACGGCGGGAACCGTAAAGGATGTAAATGTCTTGGCGGGTGATACGACTACCACGTCAGCGGCTGCGGTGCTGGCGGTGGATTCCGAAAACAAGAAGGTTACAGTCACCGTGTCTGCCGAATATGAGGAATACATAGAGGCGGGAGACAGTGTAACCGTAACAAAATATGGGGAGACGGAATCAATCGCAGGAGCAACCATATCTGATATCCAGTATGACGAGGATGATACGAGCTTATTGAAAGTGACTGTTTTACTGACATCAACGACTGCCTCGGAAAAAGATTCATCCAATAGTGAAGATGTTTCTGCTGAAGGAACGGAAATTGTAATCGCAGAAAATACCAGTGAGGGACTATCCCTTGGAGAACAGGTAACGGTGACATTTGATAAACAATCAGAGCAGTACAGTATGCTGGTTCCGGTAAATGCAATTTATACTGACAACGATGAGACTTATGTATTGATCGTGCAGGAAACAGAAGGAATCCTGGGTACGGTGCTGGAAGCACAGAAAGTTATAGTGACAGTACTGGATAAAAACAGCAGTTATGCGGCTATTTCAGCCACGGGAGCAGTTGACCAGGATATTATCACCCAGTCAGACCGCGAGGTAAAAGATGGAAACAGGGTCAGAAAGCAGGTCTCATGAGCATGAGAAAAAGAAGAAAACAGGATGCCAAAAGCCAGCAAAAAGAATATTTATATCCATGTGAATTGATGGAACCGGCAGCTATAGCTGCCCGGATATCTGACTGGATGAGAATTATAATCTGCATGGTATTATTGGTAATTTGTGTTGCTATGGGATTCAGGGAACTGCGAGGTTTTCAAAGCCAGGATGGCAGATGGAGCTATGTGAGTAATGGTGGTATTTCCCTGCAAACGGCAGAGGAAATACTGGAAGCAGTCGCCTCAGATCAGAATCTGACAGACATGGTATTCTGGGCGCAGAAAAGTGACCAGGTAATATCCGTTACAGAGCCGGTGGAAAGGGAAACGGAAGCAAATGTGATCTTGATTCGCGGTGATCCGCGTCTTCTGGTTGGTAACTATAACGTGCCACAAAGTGGGGATACAAACGGATGCCTGATCAATAAATCTACTGCCTTGAAACTCTTCGGCAATACAGATGTAATTGGTCTTTCAGTATGCTATGATGGCCGGGAATATCAGATACTTGGCTTGCTGGACATCTCCGAATCTGCAATAATCATCCAGATGCCTTTAGGGAGCGGGGAAGTATTTACAAGGGTTACTGCGGAAAAGAATGGAGATACCACAAGCTGGAATCTGAAAAATACGCTTCAAAACAAATATCAGGTTTCGTTAAGTGAGATTCGGTGGGGCTTCCTGCGCGAGATTGTAAAAATTCTGTTCTGCTTCAATGTGATGGCAGTTTACGCCCGGCTGGTTCATTCCCGGAGGCGTAGAGCGAAAAAAACATGGCGGGCTGATTGCATTTATCTGCGTTTCGCTGGCACTATAAAATTTCTTATAGGTGTTTTATTACTGGTATTCTTATTGAAATTAACAGGAATGACTCAGATTTCGGCCGAATTTATACCGGCGAAATGGTCTGATTTCAGCTTTTATGGGGAGGTTCTTGATACATGGAAAGATGGAATGACCGGTTTTTTGGAACTTCCATTCTATGCACTGGAAATTCAGTGGTTTCAAAATTGTCTGAGCCTTAGCTTTTGGACCGTTTTGGGAGGTGCTGCTTCCTGCTATGCAATCCGTTATACGAGAAAAGTGACTGAGGAAAGGATAGAAGAAATATGTAACTGATTCAGAACAGCAGGCCACAGACCGCCTTCTCCGAAGGCTATATGCCGCTTGCGCGTCATATTCTCCGCTGCCGCTCCGGTCGGTACTAAACGAGCGCCACTGGCGCTCAGCACCTGAGGCTTGATGGGTCTACGCTCCGCTTCTGAACTGTTATACAATATATGGAAGGAGAGGTTTGAAATGAAAGAGAACATTAAAAAAATGGGTTTCGTGTTGGTTATGGTGCTTGCCTTGACCGGCTGTGGAAGTGCTACGAATACAGGCATTTCATCGGGAACGGATGATGCGGTGCAGATTGAAAGCACTACAGAAGGAACGGCTGCGAATTCACAGGAGGATTTGACCGCTGATACGGATACTGACTCTCAGAATTCAGATGTTTCAGCTTTATCTGGAACTGTAGATAACAGTGAGTCTACGTATAGGGAAGAGGATCTGGAACTGCCGGATGACAGCACGCAGATATTTGCTATGCGGGAAATTAATGGAACCCTCTGGCTGATCACGGAAAATGGTGTATATACATCGACAGACAAAGGAGACAGTTGGGCAAGGCAGGAAGAGCAGAGCGGATGGCTGCCAGAAGAAATTTCAGAGGGAGATGGTTATGCGTCAATCAGCGATTCCGGAAAGATGGCGTTTTACACGGAATCGGCAGGGATTCTTGTATATAGTACAGATGGATCGTCAACGGGACTGAGTATTACATTTGATGATGGCAGACAGTGCTATGGAATCAATTTTGCAGATGATGATACGCTGACGTTAAGAGACACCGGTTCAACTATCTATATCCTTTCGGCTTCGGATGGCAGCATTGTTGGTACGATCCCTTCCAGTAATGAGATGCACTATGCTTATGCGCCTGTCAATGGGGAAGTCCTGACCATTACAAATGACGGCGTGAAGATTTACAATTACAAGGGAGAATTACAGGAGGGAAACGAGATTATAAGCAGCCTTGTATCGGCTGACTATGAAGCATGGTCGACGACATCCAGCGGCGGGGGAATTGTGGATGATATAGAAGGCACCGGAATTTTCTATGCGAGCAAAAGCGGACTTTATCACTATAAATGGGGCGGAGGTGTTGCGGAAAAACTGTTTGAGGGAAGTGCTACAAAGCTGGGTGACTCTGATTATACGGTCTGGTCGGTTGCCGCACTTAGTGACTCCTGCGTTTTGTGTCATTACTTAACAGCGAGTGGCGCTTCCCTGCTGGTACGCTATTCTTTTTCAGGGAACAGCCCGACGACACAAAAACTGACACTCTATACGTTGTATGAAAATGAACTGCTGACCGATGAGGTGAATACGTTCAATCAGAACCACACAGATATTCAGGTGACAATAGAAGTGGGGCTGTCCGGAGACAGTGGCCTTACGGTTGATGATGCGATTAAAACATTGAATACGGAAATTTTGGCAGGGAACGGGCCGGACATTATTCTTCTGGACGGAATGAGTGTGGATTCCTATTCCGAGAGCGGGATGCTGGTGGACCTGTCCGGCGTTTTATCTGAAGTGGCAGAAAGTGAAGGACTTTATGAGAACATCGCATATACTTACCAGACGGATAGTGGGGCAGTCTATGCGGTGCCGGCGAGATTCCGGATTATGATGATGGTAGGGACACAGGAAAATTTGAACCAGATTACTGACCTTGATTCTCTGTGCCAGAGTATGCAGGAATGGAAAGAAGCGGACCCGGACAAGACGAGCATCCTCGGACTTTATGATGAAGAACTGCTGGAAATGATGACTGCCATCTGCTCACCGGCATGGATGACAGAAGAAGGCTCATTGGATGAAACTGCACTTCGAGAGTTTCTGGAAGCAGTAAAATCCATCAATGATACACAGAAGGAAAATGTGAGCCAGGCAGATATAGACGAATTTGCCGCATCTGACGATGATAACGATTGGGGAGAGATAAAGGCTGTCCTGAATATTACAAATTTCCAGTCACAGATCATTGGACTGTTCGAATCCAGGGCACTCAATACGACAGCATCCATCGCGCAATATCTTGGCACGGATCTGATCTACGAAAGTGCAGCGGCACAGAGTAGCAACGTGTTTATTCCGGCACAGATCATAGGCATAAATGCGAAAAGCACCAACCAGGAAGCGGCTCTGGAATTTGTAAAAGAATTCCTGTCGTCGGAATGCCAGAGCGAGCTTAGTGTCTCAGACCGTGGCTATCCGATCAATAAGACTGCTTTCCAGATCATGGAAGAGGATGTCCTGGGTGCGGATGATACCGGAGAAACAAGCTGGGGAGTAAGTGCGGAAGAACTTCGCAACCTGTTTGACCAGATAGAAGCTATGATACCGGAGCTTTCCAACCGAAGTGTTACGGATGCAGTTATTACAGACAGTGTGAAAGAGGAGGGGTTGAAATATCTCTCAGGCGAGGCTGACCTGGATACTGTAGTGAGCAGTATTATGCAGACGGTGACCCTGCACTTGGCGGAATAAAGGAAGTGAGATACCGCTTCAGATTCTCTCATGTGTTGATCTTGGTGAAGGGTCAATTTTGCTCTTTACTAAAATCGGAGTGTCAGTGGTCTGGGTCAGTTTGACCCAGACCAAAAACTGTTTTTGAATTGCTACATCAACAGTTTTTCTACGCTGTATCATCATGGCAGCATAAAAAATATTTCTTTTACTCTTTCATGCGAGGTAAGTGGTCAAAATGACCACTTAGCAAACAGATATCTAAAGTGGTCTGGGTCAATTTGACCCAGACCAAAATATATTCATTTCTTCTTTTTTCTCTTACTGGAATTTTTCTGCTGGTGAAGGGCCGCCCGTCCGCGCTGGCTGATGACCGTGCTCATGATGGGAGATTTGCGGATAATGCGCGCAAGGGTTTCCTGATCATCTGGTGAGAGTCGGTCATAATCAATCTTCAATGTCTGACAGACTAAATACGCTCTTTTTTGGTCAAGGCTTCCCTCGTAGTTCAGAGCATTTTCCAGCATTTCCTGTACTTGTTCCGTGGTCGCGGCAGTGTCATGATCCGTGTCGGCAGTTGTTTGGTCTTTCTGGTGTGCGGCACGGATGTCCCTTACAATAGAATCCAGGTCGTCATGGATTACGTGGCTGTAAAAAATATCTTCATTGACCTGTGCAAGTTCTAATGTCCGGACGGTAATATCATGATCGTCCGGCGAGTATTTTTCAATAATGGTCTGCCGTGTTTTTTCCAGAAGCTGATTCATGTCATTAATATGCATATCTGCAATCCGATCAACACAAATTTCAATATCTGTCAGAAGCTGACAAAATCCGGGATGGAGTACCAGTTCACAGAGCAGCCGATTATTAATACAGCCGCTGCTCAATAGCTTTACCATATCATCATTCAGATGCAGAGCCTGCAGATCTGTGTCTGGATGTTTTTTATTTTCAGATAATCCCAGAAGATAATCGGTGGAGACACCATAAAATTCCGCTAGAGTTGCGATGGCGAATGGACTGATGTCCTTAAAATTATTGGACTCATAATTACCCAGAGCAGAACGCGACAGACCTGTCTGCTCCGATAACTGTTCCAGAGTAAGGTGCTTATCGTCTACACGCAAATCCTTTAGCCGTTCCTGTATGGTCAGCTTTGTTTCCATGCTTGCTGTCTCCTTTCATCTGGTCGGTTTTACCGGCCGTTTAAGGGATTATAACAGATTTCCAAAAGCGTGGAAATATCCTTTTTCTCTCGGCTTTTCCTGCGTCTTGGACATACGGGAAAAGACCGCCCTATTTGGTACAATTCTTATAAAACAAAGGGTACATTGACAACTGAATAGCCGGCTGTGAGTGGAATATGCTTTCGGGGGAAGTGACGCGATGACATGAGCGCACCAAAGTGAGCAATACGCCGGGAAAAGAACCCGGCAGGAAGATTGTAGCAGATCCGGTGTAAATAGTAATTATTCGTAACTATTCAATCGGGAAACTGCCGGGCTGTGTGATTCAAGGACGGCAGTCCTTGCCGGGTCAAGGGTGGAACGCCTTGCCCAGCTAAGATTGATGCCTTGCGTCAATCTGTACTGGGTATTACCTGCCGCAAAAAGGCTCACAATCTAAGGCTGATTGAGACAGGTTTGAAAGGAAGGAGATTTTTGTTTTATGAAAATGACAAGGCACAACGGGCGCTCTGGCAAGAATGGAACTTACAACCCGAAGCACAATGACCGTCGGTTTAATCTGGAAAACAGTGAACACATTGACGCGGAGCGTGCAAGGAAAAATATCTATTGGGATATTTTTAACGGTTACCGATCTTTCGCGGATATGGACAAAGAGACGGAGCTTGCGGACACGTTTGAAGATGTGGAGCAATTATATTACTCTCATTTTTACCGTGACTTTGTAGAAGGACAGAATGGACGGAACGAAAAAAACCGGCATTCGGAACGCAACCGATCTGCTGACGATATTCGGAAGAACAAAAAGACCTGTCCGGAAGAATCGCTCTTTCAGCTTGGGACGATGGATGATCATGCTTCGCCGGAAGTATTGCTGCAGGTGGCGCTGGAGTTTATGGATGCATTCGAGAAAAGATTTGGTTCCCATATCCATATACTGGACTGGGCGCTTCATCTGGATGAGAGTACGCCGCATATTCATGAGCGCCATGTGTTCGACTGTGAAAACAAGTATGGTGAACTGTGTCCGCAACAGGAGAAAGCACTGGAAGCTTTAGGCTTCGACTTGCCGGAGCCGGACAAGAAAGCAGGACGTTATAATAACCGGAAGATGGTTTTCGATTCTGCCTGTCGCGCGATGATGTTTGATATTGCAAAAAGTCACGGCTTAAATCTGGATGAGGAGCCGGAATACGGAGGCTGCAAATATCTGGAGAAACAGGATTATATTCTGATGAAACAGAAAGAAAAAATCTCGAAACGTGACCTGACAATTGAACAACAGGGAGAGAAAATCTCCGATCAGGTCAAGACATTGCTGGTTCAAAACGCGGAGATCAAAGAGAACGCCGGGCAGATCAGAGAACAGACGGAGAAGCTGGAGGAACTATCTTTAAAGGTTGAAGATGTGGAGACTTTGATACAGGATGTATCGGAAGCTGCCTACGATAAAGCGGTGGAAGTCGTGACTGAAAAAGTCCGGGTGCAGACCCAGCAGGAGGACATTGCTGCGGTTGCTGATTATCAGAAAAAACTTAATCTGCCGGATGCGAAAGTCAACTCCAAAGTGCTGCCTACGGTTAATAGAGTTCTGGATAATGTCCAGTCAATTTTGAAAAATGCTGCAAAGCAGATGCAGAAAAAAATCAGCACCGCACTGAAAGCGCCGGAGAACAGAAACAATGGTGTGGAACAGGTGAAGGAAAAAGCCAGGGAATCTATCTATGACGCTCTTAAGAGAGGTAAGATCAAAGCTGATCAACAGAATGAGGAACGCCGGGCACGGCAAAGTGGCCGACAAACCCGAAAAAAGAATATGGAGATATAACCGGCGCTTGCCATTTTCATATTGAGAATGTCGGGCGCATTTTTATTTTGATGAGGAGATTGTGATGAATGTATTTGAAGCGGTGAAACAGTTTGTCACTCCCCGGCAGGCTGCGGAGCATTACGGGGTAAAAGTAAACCGGAGCGGGATGGCCTGCTGCCCATTTCATTCCGATAAGAATCCAAGTATGAAGTTTTATAAGCAGCGATTCCACTGCTTTGGCTGTCAGGCTGACGGTGATGTGATTGACTTCGCAGCTCGGCTTTTTGGTTTATCGGTAAAGGAGGCTGCAGAAAAGCTGGCTACTGACTTTGGAATTAATTATGAAAGCAGTCATAAAAGCGGGAGCCGTGCGTCACCCCGTCCGGTGAAAAGAAAAATATCGGAAGAACTGCGTTTTAAACAGGCAGAGCAAAAGTGTATCCGTGTTTATTCGGATTATCTCCGGCTGTTAGAACGGTGGCGGACAGAATACGCTCCGAAGCCGGATGAGAAAAACTGGCATCCGCTGTTTGTGGAAGATTTGAAAAAACAGACGTATGTGGAATATCTGCTTGATGTACTGCTGTCTGGATCTTTGAAAGAACGTGCGGAGTTGATCGCAGCACAGGGAGAGGAGGTGATACGGATTGAACGAAGAATATCAGAATTTGCCGCCCGAGACCCGGCAGGCCGTGGAGAATGCCGCCCGGCTGCTCGAACCGGCACGGACGACAGATGAAGTACGGGAGATGTTAATCCAGAACGAAAAAGGGCAAGTTATGCAGCGGTTTGAGAATTATGTGACCGCCCTGACCTGCGACCCGCTTCTGCACGACGCAATCCGGCTGAATACCATGACGGAGCGTGTGGAAATTGTGAAGCCGGTCGGATGGAAACGGAAAACATCGGCATTGACAGATACGGACCTGCGGTATCTGCGGCTGCACCTGGAACAAAATTATGATTTGGGGAATCCAAAGAATATTGCAGAAGCCGTGGAACTGATTGCCAACGAACGGCAGTTTCATCCGGTCTGTGAGCTGCTGGAATCTTTGCAGTGGGACGGGACAGAACGAATTCGACACGCGCTGCATCGTTTTCTCGGTGCAACAGAAGATGATTTCAGTTATGAGGTTCTGAAGCTGTTTATGATGGGCTGCATTGAGCGCGTCTACCATCCGGGATGCAAGTTTGATTATATGCTTTGTCTGGTCGGCGGACAGGGCGCCGGAAAGTCGTCATTCTTCCGGCTGCTGGCAATTCATGATGAATGGTTCTCAGACGACCTTAAAAAGTTGGACGATGATAATGTCTATCGGAAAATGAGCGGCCATTGGATCATCGAAATGTCGGAAATGCTGGGTATTGGAACAGCAAAAAGCACAGACGAGATCAAGTCATTTTTAAGCCGCCAGAAGGAGACCTACAAAGACCCGTATGACAAATACGCGCGGGACAGGCTCCGGCAGTGTGCGTTTGGCGGCACTACCAACCGGATGGACTTTCTTCCTCTTGACCGGACAGGCAACCGTCGGTTTCTGCCGGTACTTGTGGATATGGACAAAGCGGAGATTCATCTTCTGGAGAACGAAGCAGAAAGCCGCGCCTATATGATCCAGATGTGGGCGGAGGCTATGGAATTGTATCAAAAGAAAGACTATGAACTGAAATTTCCGGAACGCCTGGAACCCCAGCTTCTGGCAATTCAGAAAGAGTGTATGCCGGATGACAGTCTGGCAGGTATTATTCAGGTCTTTCTTGATCAGTTCAAAGGAGAAGCGGTCTGCACCTTACAGTTATATCGGGAGGCGTTAAAGCATCCGTTTGACCGGCCGACGAACCGTGAATCGCGTGAGTTGAATGACATCATGAACAACAGCGTGATCGGCTGGAAGAAATGTGAGAAGCAGCGCCGGATTCCGGGATATGGACAGCAACGTGCCTGGGAACGTGACGGGAGCGGACAGAAAGGCACAAAAGATGTCAACCATGTCAACGAATCAGACGGGTTGCCGGATGGCTTTGAACCTGTTCCGGAGCAGATGGATCTGCCTTTTTAACTGTATCTGTCAACAAAAAGCAAAGTCTGTTGACACTGCGTTGACAGGTCTGTTGACAGCTTATTTCCTTTATTTACGGGCTTTTTTCTCCTTATTTCTTTTATCAACAAAAAAGAAAAGGAAAAGAAAAAAATTGCGGATGAGGGGCAGGGAAAGCGTAAGAAAAAATTTTCTGATGCTTGTTGACGGGAATCGTTGACACCCCTGCCGGCCTCGTTCCCTATTAGATAGACAGGCACGAAAAATGCCGGATGTCAATATCATAAAAATATCAGGACATGAAAGGAAGTGATAACGATGCGAAAGCCAACATACTATCTCTGGCGAAGTGACTTTTCGTCGCAACAGGATTTTAAAGCAGAGCGTGAAAAATATTCCAGAATCGGCTTCCGGGTTGTCACATTCCTGGACGGCCCGACGGATGCTGACATCAACACCGGAATCAAAGCTCTGGTAAAAAATCACTGGGATAAACAATAACAATGAAATCAGATTGTACGCACATTGGGAAGAGCTTCGACCAGCCATTTGCAGTTGAAATCAAATTCGATCCATTTGCCATTCTGATATTTTGCAACGCTTGTAAACTCTGAAGTATTATCAAATATTTCTACAACATCGCACAAGGGGATAATATTTTTCAAAGCGGCCATGGATACAGAATATCTTTTTCTTACCGTAGCTTCATCAATACCGTGACCGCCTTTTTGAACCCGTTGCTGTACCCTTTGGACAGCCAGATCGGCGTTTTCCAGTCCAATATAAAAAAGCTTTATCAGATAGCCGTTCTCTCTGGCCTTCTGAATCGTTGAGAAGATAGAGCGTCCTGAAAGCGTGGTTTCCTGATTAAAGGACACGCCATCTTCAATGTACTGATGCAATTTTCTTACGCATCCCTGCATGGCGGAAATTTGATCTTTTGTATTTTTCCAGTCGCCGCCATTGTTCAGCAAAATCTCATCCGGATTTATTCTGGCTTCATCTGGAGTTTGAGAAACTACCTTGTAGATGGTAGACTTTCCGGCACCATTTACACCGGCATAAAGAGTATATGTCTTTCTGCTATCCATGAAGTTATACCTCTTTTATAATTTTCCGCTGTTTTTGCTGCATGAAAAAATCGCTCATAGTTCGAAAGAATCGAAGCTCTTCGGTATCTGTGATATTGGTTGATTCGTCTAACAATTCTATACTTGGATCAAATGTTTTTTTGCACATTAAATAGGCTTCATGAATTGCTCCTGTTTTTTCAGTCAATTATCTCATCTTCCTTTCCTTTTCGAGCCGCTGATCGGCTTTTTACATTGTAATGATGTAGCGATACTGCTGCATGAAATATACGCATTTAAATGAAAACATAGCATCGTCTGATGTTTACAGTATTATACTCCCTAAAACGGTCTCTGTCTATTGCCGCTTTGACATAAAAAAATGAAAAATTTTATAGACAATCCTCTTTTTCAGATATATAATAAATTTACATTGTGTTAAGGTAATTAAATTACATCGGAGGATTCGAAGATGAATGCAGGCTATGTCCGTCTTTCCAGAGATGACGACCACAAAAATTACGTTTCAATAGAGAACCAGAAACTGATTATCAATCAATACGCTGATGAACAGGGAGAAGCGATTGACCGCTGGTATGAAGATGATGGTATCTCCGGTTATGTCTTTGACCGGCCGGGATTTCAGCAGCTCATGGAGGATCTGGACAAGGATATTGATACTGTCTATGTGAAAGACTTTTCCCGCCTCGGCAGGCACAATGCAAAGGTTCTCCTGCTGCTGGATGAATTTCAGGAACGCGGGAAGCATCTGATCGTCATTGATGATAATTATGATTCCATGGATTCCAGCGATGACACCATTGGTATCAAAACATGGTTTAATGAACGATATGTAAAGGATACCAGTAAGAAAATCAAACGTGCCATTGGCGCCAGACAAAAAGAAGGAACCTTGATCACGCGGCCTCCTTTTGGCTATCAGAGGAATGCGAAAGATAAGACGATCCTGGAGATTGTTCCAAAAGAAGCGGATGTAGTGAAGGAGATTTATGATCTTTATCTTTCCGGCTCCGGTTATCGTAAGATTTCAGTGTATCTAACGGAACAGGGGCAGCCTACGCCGTCCATGATACAAAGAGAACGTGAATTGGAAGAAGGGCGTCTGTCGAAACGGGTGATTGCCTCCAAATGGTCTGACGGCATGGTCAAGGATATTTTGGACAATGATTTTTATATTGGTACCTTTCGCCTGAAAAAAAGGATGAGAAAAACGGTTCATGGAAAAGATAAGCGTGTTCCAAAGGAAGAACAGATTGTTTTTGAGGATCATCATCCGGCTATCATTGATAAAACAACGTTTGATCTGGTACAGGAATTAAAGGAAAAGCGCAATCGGACGAATTATCGCGGCAGCCGCGGACAGTGGCTTGGCTCGGAAATCCCTAATCCGTTCGGAAGCTGTCTGTTTTGTAAGGACTGCGGCAGCCGGCTCACACCGATCAAACGCCAGACGTCCAGCAGGGAACGGAAATATTATATCTGTACTACCTATAATACGAAAGGCAGGCAATACTGCGCAAAGGCTCATCTGATCGAGGAAGAGGACCTGATGGATGATGTCCTGACGTATATCAAAATGTGCCGGAATGCGTTATGCGAGGTGATTGCTACCTATGACCTGAAGGATTTTGAAGCTGAGAAAAAATCCCTGGAGGAAAAACGTCTGGAACTGAACGCAGCGATCAATGAACGAAAAGGGCAGCTAAAGGTGCTTTTTTCGCAGAAAGTAAAGGATCTGGCTGCGGCGGCCGGGAATGAAGAGCTGGTATATGAGGTTTATGACTCCATGCAGAAAGATTTGTTCGCCCAGATTCATGGCCTTGAAATGCAGCTGAAAGAGCTGGATGAGACAAAGCTGGAGACGCCGGATGTGAAAGATAAGCTGAAGAATGCTCTGGATGTGGTGGATAAGATTATTGCCGGAGGGACTCTGGACCGCAGGGACATTGAATTGCTGATTGAACGCATTGAAGTGGATGAGAACGGGATGCCGGAGATCACGTTAAAATATGGTTTATCCAATCTGATCCAATACAGTCCTGCTGATGAGATGAACCGTCGGGAAAATGTCATCATCGCGATTGTGATGAAGCTGATCAGTGAAGAGGAGCGTGCCTGCACGTCAGCAAAATATTTATCTGCGCACATCACGGAGCTGGGTTTTAAGAAAACAAAGAAAAGCATCCTGCCCTATATTGAACTGATGAAGGAGCTTGGAATTCTGGAGGAAACAGATAATTCGCTGAAACCATACAATATTGTGAAAACAAAGGAGGAAATTGCGGCGTTTATCAGCAGGTATGTACCCGGTTTGCCTGAGGATATCACTGCAAGGCAGCTATCGGACAGATATTTACATTCTGTTATGTACGACGGGTGGTATGCCGGAAATGGTATTTGAGTTCATTCTGAAACAGAACGGCATTGACCCGTCTGAAGTCAATATTAATCAGTCCATCGACTTTGGTTCCACCGCGGCGGCTTTTTCCGGCGGGCAGGGCGATTACACGATCGAGTTCGAGCCGAGCGCGACCGCGCTGGAGCAGGAGGGCGTCGGCTATGTTGTGGAATCGCTGGGCGTAGAGTCCGGTTACGTGCCGTATACGGCGTATTGTGCGAAGCTAAGCTATCTCACGGAGCATCCGGATGTAATACAGGCGTTTACCAATGCACTGCAAAAGGGCATGGACTATGTGAATGCTCACACGCCTGAAGAAATTGCTGAGATAATCGCGCCGCAGTTTCCGGAGAACGATGTGGAGACCATCACTGCCATTGTGGAACGCTATTATGAACAGGACACCTGGAAGGAAAACCTGATTTTTGAAGAGGAGAGTTTTGAACTTTTGCAGGACATTCTGGAGAGTGCGGGAGAACTGGAAGAACGCGTGCCGTATGATGATCTGGTCACTGACGAATTTGCCCAAAAAGCGGCAGAGAGCACAGAAGAGTAGAAAAGACAAAAACGCAAAAGCGCGTGCCTAAAGATGAGCCTGACAGAGCGTGTCAGGCTTATTACCTGCTGTGTGCGGAAGAGCAGGAGCCGAAAAACCGTCTCCTGCTCAATTGCCTGTCTGACGCACGCGCTGACGGGTAATGGGTTACGATTCTTCCTGCGTGGAATTGTCGGCATCGTCCGCCGGAACAAATTCCAGCAGATCTCCGATCCCGCATTCCAACACAGTACAGAGTCTGGCAAGCACCGCGATATCCAGCCGGGCAATATCGTTGTTGCAGTAATGATTGAGTTGTGTGCGCTGCATTTCTGCGCGGTGTGAAAGCCGGTTCTTGCTGATTCCGCGCTCTTTGATTAACTCATCGAGATGGATCCGGATGGTTCCAAATTGTCTTTCGTTCATGGCAGTTCCTCTTTTCCTTTGTTGTTTGCCGGTAATCCTGAAGGCACTGAACAGTTGCGTTTGTTGAATTTGTATGATACGCGTGTACGAATTATAGTATGCATGAAACAGAACAGAAAAAACAGTTGTAAGATATCTGATTAGACATCTTACACACACATATATTATTTCTTGCTTCCATCTCGTCTATTTTATTTTTTTGCAGCATAGGATAGATACAGGAGGCCTTATGCGAAAAAACAGCTGGCTGCAGAAATTTCTTTATTTTTTAATGGCGATACTGGGAGCCTACATTATATATAAAAGCGGATGCCTGCTGCTTCTGGAGAACCGGCTGCAAAAGGTGTCGGAGGATGGGAGTATACAGCGCTCTCTTGAAGATTCTGCCATGCGAACGTGGGCATCCGCTTACACGGCGGCGGTGGAAGGAAAACAGAGCGGAAATACATGGTCTTTCTGGATGAGTCAGATCGCGCCGGTGTTCAGCTATGCGGTGGATCAGGCGGAGACCGGAGATGAGACAGAGGAAGACCAAATGACGGAGTTACAGACGGAGGCTGAGACAGATACGGAAGGAACAGCGGAACTGCAGGCGGAGGCAGCAACTGAGACAGAAACGATGGCACACGTGAGTGATATGACAGAAGAACAGGCGGAAAATGCGGGGACAGAGAAATCGAACGAGACATCGGAAGGCGGGGAAGAAACGCAGATAGGGAGTGCGGAAACGTCTGCGGATGAGATTCCTGTACAGGAGACCATGGTCGGCACGATTTTTTCGCAGGCGCTGCCGCAGCTTCTTGATTTTACTTATCTGCTTTCGAATTATTACAACGTGGATGCGGATACGTCGGCGGATGCGGAGCTTCTGGATGTGGAAAAGCTGCTTTCTGCGGATCTGAGCATAGGACAGGATTTGTCTGTCCCGCAGATATTGATTTATCATACCCATTCGCAGGAAGCCTTTGCGGATTCTGTGGAGGGTGAGGTGAGTGATACGATTGTCGGCATGGGAGAAATCCTTGCGGATCAGCTTCGCGCGTACGGATACAATGTAATTCATGATACCGGCGTCTATGATCTGGTGGATGGCGTGCTGGATCGGAGCGCCGCGTATGATTACGCTCGCGAGGCTGTCACGGATATCCTGGAGGAATATCCTTCGATTGAAGTGGTAATCGATCTGCATCGTGACGGGGTGAGCGGCGGGAAAGAGGATTTTGTGACGGAAATTGACGGGGAGAGCGTCTCGAAAATCATGTTTTTTAACGGACTTTCCCGTGATGAAAACGGCGATGAGATCAGCTGGCTGCCCAATGCGTATCTGTCAGAAAATCTTGCGTTCTCTCTGCAGCTGCAGATACTGGCCAATTCTGAATATCCCGGATTTGCAAGAAAAATCTATCTGAAAGAGGAACGTTATAATCTGCATCTGCGCGCCCGTTCCCTTTTGATCGAGGCTGGCACACAGCTGAATACGGTGGAGGAGGAGCAGCGGGCGATGGAGCCGCTTGCGAATCTGATCCGGCAGGTTCTGGAACCGTAGGTTTTGAAAGAGCAGTTGTGCAGAACGCCAGGCCGCAGACTGAAGATATCGGTGCTGTTTTGGATCTGTGATTTTGAACCTGTGTCGTTGATTTCGGTAAAATTAAAGGATTTCGGCGAAATTATGTTTTATCTCTCACTCGAAATGTGTTATGATACAGATAAGTATGTGTGAATATTAGTCATTGCGAAGCACTGAGCAGCCGATTTTTATAATGAGCAGTGCCGCAAAGCAGGCAGGAGAGTTTAGATACAAATAGGATACAAAAGGAGTGGCGAACGTAAGTGGCAGCAGATCAGAGTAAAATCAGAAATTTTTGCATCATTGCGCATATCGACCATGGCAAATCTACGCTGGCGGACCGGATCATTGAGATGACCGGGCTTCTGACCAGCCGAGAGATGCAGGATCAGGTGCTGGACAATATGGATCTTGAGCGTGAGCGCGGGATTACCATCAAGTCACAGGCGGTGCGCATTATATACAAAGCGGACGATGGTGAAGAGTATATGTTCAACCTTATCGACACGCCGGGGCATGTGGATTTCAATTATGAAGTCTCGCGCTCTCTGGCGGCCTGCGACGGCGCGATTCTTGTTGTGGATGCGGCGCAGGGTATCGAGGCGCAGACGCTGGCGAATGTCTATCTGGCGCTCGACCACGATCTGGATGTGATACCGGTGATCAATAAGATTGATCTGCCGAGTGCCGATCCGGAGCGCGTGATTCATGAGATTGAGGATGTGATCGGGATCGAGGCGGAGGACGCGCCGCAGATTTCCGCAAAGACCGGCCAGAATGTACATGATGTGCTGGAACAGGTGGTGAAAAAGATTCCTGCGCCGACCGGCGATCCGGATGCACCGCTGCAGGCATTGATTTTCGACTCGGTGTACGATTCTTACAAGGGCGTCATCATCTTTATCCGCCTGATGCATGGGACGGTGAAGAAAGGGACGAGAATCCGCATGATGGCGACCGGCGCGGAGGCGGAAGTCGTGGAGGCAGGCTATTTCGGACCGGGACAGTTTATTCCGTGCGACGAGCTGAGCGCCGGTATGGTCGGTTATCTGACTGCCAGCCTGAAAAATGTCCGTGATACGCGGGTCGGCGATACGGTGACAGACGCGGAATATCCGTGTGAGGAGCCGCTGCCCGGTTACAAAAAAGTGAACCCGATGGTTTACTGCGGGATGTATCCGGTCGACGGCGCGAAGTATCCGGATCTGCGTGACGCGCTGGAAAAGCTGCAGCTGAACGATGCTTCTCTGCAGTTTGAGCCGGAGACATCCGTAGCGCTGGGATTCGGTTTCCGCTGTGGTTTTCTGGGGCTTTTGCACCTGGAAATCATACAGGAACGGCTGGAACGGGAATACAATCTCGACCTGATCACGACCGCGCCGAGTGTGATTTATAAAGTATACAAGACAGATGGAGAGATGATCGAGCTGACCAATCCGACCAATCTTCCGGATCCGTCTCAGATTGAATATATGGAAGAGCCGGTTGTGGAGGCTGAGATCATGGTTACCACGGAATACCTCGGCGCGATCATGGAGCTCTGCCAGCAGCGCCGCGGCATTTATGAGGGCATGGAGTACATGGAGGAAACGCGTGCGCAGCTCAAATATACGCTGCCGCTGAACGAGATCATTTACGATTTCTTCGACGCACTCAAATCCCGCTCGCGCGGTTACGCATCCTTTGACTATGAGATGAAAGGCTATATGCGCTCGGATCTGGTAAAGCTGGATATTCTTGTCAATAAAGAAGAGGTCGACGCGCTTTCTTTTATCGTGCATGCGGATACTGCCTACGAACGCGGCCGGAAGATGTGCGAGAAGCTAAAGCAGGAGATTCCGCGCCAGCTTTTTGAGATTCCGATTCAGGCGGCGATCGGCAGCAAAATCATCGCCCGTGAGACCGTGAAAGCGATGCGCAAGGATGTGCTTGCGAAGTGCTATGGCGGCGATATCACCCGGAAGAAAAAGCTGCTGGAAAAGCAGAAGGAAGGCAAAAAGCGCATGCGCCAGTTCGGCAATGTGGAGATTCCGCAGAAAGCCTTTATGAGCGTGCTGAAATTAGATGATGATTAACCAGGCAGGTATGGCAGCGTGACGGTAATGATTGATCAGACGGGCGCGGCTGCGAAGTCTGATATGATTTGCAAATGAGAATAAATCAGGAGGACACGATTATGAAATGCCCATTTTGCAACCAGGACGACACCCGTGTGGTGGATTCGAGACCCGCGGACGAAGGCGCATCGATCCGCCGGCGCAGGATGTGTGACGCGTGCGGCAAGCGTTTTACGACCTATGAGAAGGTCGAAACGATTCCGCTGATCGTCATTAAAAAGGATCAGAGCCGGGAGCAGTACAGCCGCAGCAAGCTGGAAGCTGGTATTATGCGTGCCTGCTACAAACGCCCGATTCCGATCCGGGAAATCCGCGAGACCGTCGATGCCATCGAAAAAGAACTCTTTAATATGGAGGAAAAAGAGGTCGAGAGCAAAACCGTCGGCGAGATTGTCATGGACAACCTGAAAGACCTGGACGGTGTGGCATATGTCCGCTTTGCGTCTGTCTATCGTCAGTTCAAGGACGTCAACACGTTCATGAATGAGCTGAAAAATTTTCTGGAGTGAGGGCTGTTATTTACCTGCACTACCTGCATAACCTCAGACATCCACCGCCTACCGCCTGCTTGCGGATGTCTGAGGTTATGTTTGAGACGCAGGTATTTTATTATGATCATCCACCCTCCGCGATTCGGGTCACGGCGACATAGATATCCGAGATCCGATACCAGGTGCGGCTGCCGACGATGCCGTCCTGCGTCAGGCCAAAGACAGACTGGAACACGCGGACGGCGTTTTGCGTCGCTTCTCCGAAGATGCCGTCCGGCACCAGCTTCGGGATCAGCGGATAATTGTTGGAGATGGCGTTCAGCTGCTCCTGAATTTTGAACACATCCGCGCCGACGGAGCCGATGGAGAGCGGGTAACCCGGATAGGACGCCGGGATGCCGGTCACGAGCTCCGCAGTGTTGATATACATGTCATCGCCGTAGTAATAATGAATGATTTCCGATGCCGTATAGCCCTGCTCACCGAGCGCGGCGCTGCCCCACTGGGAGAGCCACTGCGGGCAGGTCACACGCGAGCCGTCGCAGTACTGCGTCAGGATCGGCTGCCTGACATTCGGCCTGGAAAGATAATTTTCAAAAAGATCATCTACCACTTCGGAGATGCTTTCGAAGATGGTTCTCCCATACACCCATTTTTGATCATAAGCGGTCGAGGAAGTGATCGTAAAAAGATATCCTTTGTTTCTATACCATTCGGTATACACCCGATTGAGCGTAAAAGACTGGATGGCCAGAATGTTGGCTGCCAGAGTCGCGTAGGGCCAGGTCGAGTAGATCTCGCTGCTGGCGACATTTTTGATGTAATCCTTATACTGCACATAATAATCACGCGCCGAGGAGTCTCCGGGCGTCCCGTCATGTACCACGATGTATTCCGGTACGACTACCTGATCCAGAACGATTTCGCCGCTGACATTGACCGGCTTTACTTCGGCTTCTGCAATTTTGGGCGGATAGTAGCCGTACAGCGTATGCTCCGGGATGACAATGGTATCGGGCTGCTCATCCGGCATCTGCGGGCGCAATATGACATTCTGGTAAGAGAGCTGCCCGCTGAAAACCTCTGCGCCGCTGACGGTGAGCGGCTCAAATCCGGGCGCGGTGATCGTAAGCGTATATTCCGCGTAGGGCTGCGCCTCTGATGGTTCCAGAGAATATTCGACCGGCGGCGCAGCCAGCGAGACCGGTTCCGTCTGTCCGTTTCCATCTGTGCGTACATCCTCCAGCGTCCCGGTCGGGTCGCCGGTAAAAGAAATCGCCACCTCTGCGCCCTGGATTGGCACATTCTGCTCCGAGAGTGCACGCACCTGCAGTGTGCCTCTGTCCGAAAGATTTACATTTTCTACTGGCATATTTTTCCCCTCTGATTATGATGATTCGTAACGATTCACAGCAGTTACAGCTATCTTATATTACAGGAACCTGCTGCGCAGAACCCTGTAATCAGATTGACGGGGCTGTCGCCCCTTTTATCGGCAGTTTCTTACAGAACTTCCGATAAGCTATACTATGCGAAAAGAGGATAAGTGCGAACCGAAATTATAAATTGTAATAAATCTGACATCCAATTTCCTTTTCAAAACAAGTTGAAATATAAAATCGAATATGGTAGAATCTATTGACTTAAAGGAAAGCCTGTGCATAGTCACCGGCTTTTTGTACGAGCAGTTACGATCAATGACCATTCGTAATGATTCGGGACAGTACTTCGCATCTGCTGCGAAGTGCGCAGGAGGAAGAGGACAGTTCGTTTTTGAGACAGGAAAGGAGTGCGGCGATCATATGAAAGCGTTTCTGATACTTGAGGACGGCACGGTGTTTACCGGCACCAGTATCGGCTCACCGCAGGAAGTGGTGAGTGAGATTGTATTTAATACATCCATGACCGGTTATCTGGAAGTGTTGACAGACCCATCCTATGCCGGACAGGCGGTAGTGATGACATATCCGCTTATAGGCAATTACGGTATCTGTTATGAGGACATGGAGTCCGACAGGCCGTGGCTCGACGCATTTATTGTCCGGGAGCTTTCCCGCATCCCGAGTAATTTCCGATCAGAAGATACGATTCAGAATTTCCTTTTAAAATATGACATTCCCGGAATCGCCGGCATTGATACGCGCGCACTGACCAGAATCCTTCGTGAAAAAGGCACCATGAACGGCTGCATTACGACGGATGAGAACTATAAGCTGGAAGAGATCCTTCCGCGGCTTGCCGCCTATACGACGGGCAAGGTGGTGGAAAAGGTTACCTGTAAAGAAAAATATATGCTTGCGGGGGACGGCCCGAAGGTGGCGCTGCTGGATCTGGGCACAAAGCGGAATATCGCCCGCTCACTGAATAAGAGAGGCTGTGAAGTGACGGTCTATCCGGCATTGACAACGGCGGAGGAGATCCTTGCGTCGAAGCCGGACGGCATCATGCTCTCGAACGGTCCCGGCGACCCGAAGGAATGCGCCGGTATTATAGAAGAGATTAAGAAGCTGTATGCGTCGGATGTGCCGATTTTTGCGATCTGCCTCGGGCATCAGCTGATGGCGCTTGCGAACGGCGCGGATACCTACAAGATGAAATACGGACATCGGGGTGGCAACCATCCGGTGCGCGATCTGAAGACCGGACAGGTCTACATCTCCTCACAGAACCACGGATATGTCGTGGACGCGGAGCACATGGATCCCGCGGTGGCGGTTCCGGCGTTTGAAAATGTCAACGACGGGACGAATGAGGGCCTTGCCTATAACGGCAAAAATATTTTTACAATCCAGTTCCATCCGGAGGCGTCTCCGGGACCGCTGGATTCGGGCTATCTGTTTGACCGGTTTATGGAGATGATGGAGAGCCGCGCCGTGCAGAATTGCCGTTCCGGCAATGGCGCGGCCTGCGTCCTCGATTCGCGGGGCGAATCGGGACATATGATGGATAAAAAGGAGGTGCACGCGTAATGCCAAAGAATCCGGATATCAAAAAGGTACTTGTGATCGGCTCCGGCCCGATCGTGATCGGACAGGCGGCGGAGTTTGACTACGCGGGCACGCAGGCATGCCGTGCCCTGCATGAGGAAGGCATTGACGTGGTACTGTTGAACTCGAATCCGGCGACGATCATGACGGATAAGGACATCGCAGATCATGTCTATATTGAGCCGCTGACTGTGGAAGTGGTCGAGCAGCTGATTTTAAAGGAACGGCCGGATTCCGTGCTGCCGACGCTCGGCGGACAGGCAGGACTGAACCTGGCAATGGAACTGGTGGAACGAGGCTTTCTGGAAAAGACCGGTGTGCGCCTGATCGGTACGACAGCGGAGACGATCAAAAAGGCCGAAGACCGTCAGGAATTTAAAAATACCATGGAAAAGATCGGCGAGCCGGTCGCGCCTTCGAAGGTCGTGGAATCGGTCGAGGAGGGCGTAGAGTTTACTCACACGATCGGTTATCCGGTGGTGCTGCGTCCGGCCTACACGCTGGGAGGCAGCGGCGGCGGCATCGCGCACAATTATGAGGAACTGGTGGAGATCCTGGAGAACGGTCTTCGCTTAAGCCGTGTCGGACAGGTGCTTGTGGAGCGCTGCATCGCCGGCTGGAAGGAAATTGAATATGAGGTGATGCGCGACGGCGCGGGCAATGTGATCACCGTCTGCAACATGGAGAATATCGACCCGGTTGGCGTACACACCGGCGACAGCATTGTCGTCGCCCCGTCGCAGACGCTCGGCGACAAGGAATACCAGATGCTGCGTACTTCGGCTCTGAATATCATCAGCGAGCTGAAGATCACCGGCGGCTGCAACGTCCAGTTTGCACTGAACCCGGACAGCTTTGAATACTGTGTCATCGAGGTCAATCCCCGTGTGAGCCGTTCCTCGGCGCTGGCTTCCAAAGCGACAGGCTACCCGATCGCGAAAGTGGCGGCGAAGATCGCGCTCGGCTATACGCTCGATGAAATCAAAAATGCCATTACCGGCAAGACCTACGCCAGCTTTGAGCCGATGCTGGATTACTGTGTCGTGAAGATGCCGCGTCTGCCGTTTGACAAATTCATCAGCGCCAGCCGGAAGCTGACGACGCAGATGAAGGCGACCGGCGAGGTCATGAGCATCTGCAATAATTTCGAGGGCGCGCTGATGAAAGCCATCCGCTCACTGGAGCAGCATGTGGACTGCCTGCTTTCCTATGATTTTTCGGGACTTGACGATGACGCGCTGCTGCGGCAGCTGGAGCAGGTGGACGACCGCCGTATCTGGGTGATCGCAGAAGCTCTGCGCCGGAAGATGCCGTATGAAAAGATCCATGAGATTACGAAGATCGATATCTGGTTCATTGACAAGCTGGCGATCCTGACAGAGATGGAGGAACGCCTGCGCACGGAAGAACTGACCGTGGAGCTGTTAAAAGAAGCGAAGCGCATCGAGTTCCCGGACAATGTGATCGCGCGCCTGACCGGTAAGACGGAAGACGAGATCAAACAGCTGCGCTGGGACAATGACATTATCGCCGCCTATAAGATGGTGGATACCTGCGCAGCGGAGTTTGCCGCAAGTACGCCGTATTATTATTCCGTGTTCGGAAGCGAAAACGAGGTTATTTACAATTCGGCCGGCGAAAGCGGCTGCGGCAATCCGGATGGAGCCTCTGATGAACAGGGCAGGGCAGATGAGAAAGAAAGCGCAGCTGCCAATAAAAAGAAAAAAGTCCTCGTCCTCGGCTCCGGTCCGATCCGCATCGGCCAGGGTATTGAGTTTGACTTCTGCTCGGTGCACTGCACCTGGGCGTTTGAAAAAGAGGGCTATGAGACGATTATTATTAACAACAACCCGGAGACCGTCAGCACGGACTTTGACATCGCGGATAAGCTGTACTTTGAGCCGCTGACGCCGGAGGATGTGGAGAATGTTGTGCGGCTGGAACATCCGGACGGGGCGGTCGTGCAGTTTGGCGGCCAGACCGCGATTAAGCTGACCGAGTCCCTGATGAAGATGGGTGTGCCGATCCTCGGTACCTCCGCGGAGAACGTTGACGCGGCGGAAGACCGCGAGCTGTTTGATGAGATTCTGGAGCAGTGCGGCATCCCGCGCCCGGCCGGTCACACGGTATTCACCGCGGAAGAGGCGAAAAAAGCAGCCAATGAGCTGGGCTATCCGGTGCTGGTGCGTCCTTCCTACGTGCTGGGCGGGCAGGGCATGCAGATCGCGATCAGCGATGAGGATGTGGAGCAGTACATCGGCGTGATCAACCGGATCGCGCAGGAGCATCCGATCCTGGTAGACAAGTATCTGGTCGGCAAAGAGATCGAGGTCGACGCGGTGTGCGACGGTGAGGATGTGCTGATTCCGGGCATTATGGAGCACATTGAGCGCGCCGGCATCCATTCCGGCGACAGTATTTCCGTCTACCCGGCGCAGAGCATTTCCAATAAGATCAAGCGGGTCATCGAGGATTATACGCGCAAGCTGGCGCGTTCCCTGCATGTCATCGGCCTGATCAACATACAGTTTATTGTGAGCCACGACGAGGTGTACGTGATCGAGGTCAACCCGCGGTCTAGCCGCACCGTGCCGTATATCAGCAAGGTGACGGGCATCCCGATCGTTCCGCTGGCGACGCGGGTGATCCTCGGCGCGAAGATAAGAGAACTCGGTTTTAAGCCGGGGCTGCAGCCGGAGGCGGATTACTTTGCCATCAAGATGCCGGTGTTCTCTTTTGAAAAAATTCAGGGGGCGGACATCAGCCTCGGACCGGAGATGAAGTCGACCGGTGAGTGTCTGGGCATTGCCGCGACCTTCGATGAGGCGCTTTACAAGGCGTTCCTCGGCGCGGGCATCAACCTGCCGAAGTACAAGAATATGATCATCACCGTCCGCGACGAGGACAAGGCGGACGCGGTGGAGATCGCGAAGCGGTTTGAGGCACTCGGCTACAACATCTTTGCGACAAAGGGCACGGCGCGCGCTCTGATGGAAGCGGATGTGCAGGTGCGCATGACGCGCAAGGTGGAGCAGGAATCGCCGAACATCCTTGACCTGATCCTCGGACACGAGATCGATCTGGTCATCGACACACCGTCACAGGGAGTGGAGCATGCAAAAGACGGCTTCCTTATCCGCCGCAACGCGATCGAGACCGGTGTGAATGTTCTGACCTCGCTGGATACCGCAAACGCGCTGATCACAAGCCTTGAGAACAACGACATCCACGGGCTGACGCTTGTGGATATTGCCGAGATAGACAAGAGAATGTAGGGATAGAGGGATGCTGCAGGAAACGCAGCAGATGTATGGAAGAAATTTCCACACTGTTTTTCTTAATTTTTACATGGTTTTCCTTGCAAAATACAGGCCGGGAGCGTAAAATGCATGTGACTGTTTGGGCCGGATCAGGAAGGCGCGAAGCAGCCGCGGATGCAGCTGGTGATGCAAAGAGAGAAACGATTTGAAAAATATGGTTCCGGTTTCGTCTGCTTTCAGGGAAGAAACCGGGTGCCGGAATGAGCGAGGAAGATTTCATGCGGAAGAAATCCCATATAGGGCTGGCAGTTTTTCTGAATGCCGCAACGCAGCTGGAGGAGATGGACAGATATCGGAAAGACTTTTACTTTGGCTCAATACAGCCGGATCTGAATCCAAGAATGTTTTCGGAACCGCACGAGTTTGAGGAGAGCTGGGCGCGGGTAAAGAAGCTGGTGCTGCAGATCGTCTCCGGCGTAAATGAGAAAGACGTAAGTCGGCATGCCGTCTGGACGCAGACCGGGATTGTGATACATTATCTGGCGGATTATTTTACGTTTCCGCATAACGCCTGTTATGAGGGGAGCCTGAAGGGACACTGTCAACATGAGAATGAACTGAAATACCTGATGCGTGCGTATCTGTATACGGCGGAGGCCAGGGAAGTGTTTGAGACGCAGCGGCTCCGCGCAAGGCGGCTTCACACGCCGGAACAGCTGTTTTCCTATGTGGAGCGGATGCATCAGACATATATGCGGCAGGAGGATCATTCAGCATTGAATGACTGCCGCTGGATCACAGAGGTCTGTTCTTTTGGCCTGCAGGCTCTGGCCGGGATGATCTGCAGCGAACAGATGCCGGTGATCTGGCCGCAGGGCTGTGTGGCCTGACCGGGGGCTGTGATGCGGCTGCAGCGTGCGCCGCAGGGGAATGCACGGGACCTGTCCAGGGCGTCTTATGGACGCTCTGTTTCGTGATTTATTTGCGGCGGTGAAGGTTCCGGCATGGAAGCGCGGGAATATCATTTTATATAATGGAAATATAGAGCGGAGTTTAGGGGAACTTTGATGGATCAGGAGAAACATGCTGCTTATCAAAAAGAGCGGGAATATCAGCAGAGAAAATCAGAAATAAAAGACAGACGGCGCAGGTCCCTGACGAAACAGGCGGCGGTACTGGTTCTGTTTCTCGCTGTTATCGCTCTGGCGCTCGGGGACTACTGCCTGGATCAGACCAGGATGGCGCATCGCCTTTCCGTATATGGAGTGAGTGTGTCGGGGATGACCGTGGAGAACGCTGCACAGAAGATTGAGACGGCGTTTGCGTCTATGCCGCTTATTTTTACGGAGAACGGCGGGGAACTCTACAGCACGACACTTGGGGAGGCCGGTTTTTCACTGGATATGGACGCGCTGCGGGAGATACTGCGCGAGACGCAGTCGGAAATGCTGAAAACACGCGGCCTGATTGAACAGAAACAGAATATTGAGGTGGATTATACCATACTCACGGACGAAGCCGCACTTTCCGATACGCTCTCGGCGGAACATTTTGAAGTGGAACTGGCGAGAGAAGCCTCCTCTGAGGCATACATCACGTATGACAGCGAGGCGGGCGAATTTGTGATTGTCTCCAGCTGGCAGGGGAATGCCATTGATGAGGATAATCTTCGCGGGGTTCTGCTGGAAACGCTGGAGGAGACGCTGGAGGACGGGCTGGTGCAGGAGTCTGTGACAGTCCGGCTGGATGTCCGCTCATACGAGACCGTGGAAGTGACAGAGGATTCCGAAGAATTAAACGGGGAACTGAACGAGCTGAACCAGAGTCTGGAGAACTACCGGAATACTTCGATCGTCTATGTGTTCGGACAGGAGACGGAAGTGCTGGATTCAGATACGATCTGTTCCTGGCTGACGATCACTGACAATGGGGTGGAACTGAACGAATCCCTGATCTGGACTTATATTGATGAACTGGCGGATACTTACAATACAAAGTATAATACGCGGTATTTTACAACGACTGCGGGAGATACGGTGACCATAGATAACAATGAATATGGATACCGGATCGATGAGGACGCGGAATACGTGCAGCTGTGTGAGGATCTGGAAAGCGGTACGCAGATTGAGCGGGAACCTGTCTACAGCGAGTCTGGCCTGGCAAGGAACGGAGTGGACGATCTGGCGGGCAGTTATATTGAGGTCAGCGTAGATCAGCAGCATTTGTGGCTGTATAAGGATTATTCTCTGGTTGTCAGCACAGACGTGGTGACCGGCAAGCCGACGGAGGAGCGCGAGACCCTGCAGGGCGCGTTTTCCATTGCTTACAAGGCCAGCCCTTATACGCTCAGCAGTGATTATTATGGCTATGAGACAGACGTCACCTACTGGATGCCGTTTGCCAACGGCCAGGGCCTGCACGACGCAACCTGGAGGAGCAGTTTTGGAGGGAGCCGGTATGAGAACTACGGAAGCCATGGCTGCGTTAATCTTCCGCTCTCAGCGGCCGAGACGATTTACAATACCATCACGGCCGGGTATCCGATCATCATATACGAGCGGGAATGATATCAGCGCCCCAAAGAATCCGGCCGATTTGCCGTCAGCAGACGGAAATGATAAGAGAAACTATATATGAAGAAAGGAAGAAAATCATGAGTTTATTAGAGACCTGGAGAGAAACGGCCTATTCACAGAATACGGACAAAAATGTGCTGAAACGGTTCTGGGAAGATTATTTTCTGAAAGAGAAGAGCATCTATGAGAAGCTGTTGGCCAATCCGGAGGAGGCTGTTTCCGGCACGGTGAAGGAGCTGGCTGAAAAATACGGTGTTACCGTGATGGAGATGACCGGTTTTCTGGACGGTATCGACGAGAGCCTGAAAACTCCGAATCCGATCAATGAGATGGAAGAGGACACGACAGTAAGCCTGGACTTTGACAACGAGAAGCTCTACAAAAACATGGTGGACGCAAAGGCGGACTGGCTGTATAACCTTCCGGCGTGGGATGAGATTTTTGACGCGGACAAAAAACATGCGCTTTACATCGAAGCAAAAAGAATGAATACGATTGTAAAGGGCAAAAAAATCGGCCGCAATGATCCGTGCCCCTGCGGCAGCGGCAAGAAGTATAAAAACTGCTGCGGCCGCTGAATCAAAAGCACTCTTTTGCGCTGCTTTGACGCAAGTGACCGGAAGAATCATACTGCGGCCGCACGGTTGATGTGGAGGGGTTATGAGACATGCTCTGGAGATGGGATGCTTAATTTTAGGCATCCTTTGTCTTTTTTATTATGTGGGAATTGTATTCTATGCGGGCATCACGACCAGCTTTTCTAAAGTATGGCTCTCTGGCGGAGCTGTGCTGATTCTGCTGTGGTCGGCTCTGCGGTACCAGAGGCTGCACCCGTATGTCTGGCTTCGCTGCCTGACAGGTCTGGCTTTTGTTCTGATCGCTGCGATGCTTGTGATTACATGGATCATTGGCGGCCGGATTGCCGGGGCGATGCGCACAGCGCCGCAGCAGGATCTGGAATATGTGATCGTGCTCGGAGCGCAGGTGCGCGGAACGAGTCCGTCCCTTTCTCTGAAAAAACGTCTGGAGTGCGCTGCCGGGTACGCCGAAGAAAATCCGGAGACCCTGCTCATTCTTTCCGGCGGTCAGGGCTCTGACGAGGGAATTTCGGAGGCGGAATGCATGTACCGCTGCCTGGTGGGGGCGGGGGTGTCAGAGAAACGGCTGCTTATGGAAGACGCATCCACCAGTACGAGGGAGAATCTGGCCTTTTCCGCGGAGATTATTCGCGGACTGGATGCAGACGCGACCTTATTAACGTCGGATTTGGCTGCGGATACCGGGACTGCGGATGCCGGAAGTGATCGTACCGCTTCCGAACCGGAATCAGAAGAGGAATCCGTAAGTTATGCCGCTGAGGCGGTGACTGCATCCGTGGGCGTCCTTTCCAGTGATTTTCATATTTACCGTGCGCTTCTTCTGGCCAGACAGACCGGATATACGAATGTATCGGGGATTCCGGCAGAATCGGTTCCGGTGATGCAGCCGCACAATATCTTAAGGGAAATCTGTGCGGTGCTGGTGCTGAGAATCCGTTCTCATTTTTTCTGAGAAATTTATACAGATATTTTTTGATAATTTCTTGACGAATAAAACAGGATTTGCTATAATAATCTGCGGTCAGAGAGGCAAAACAAGATGGCTTCTGACCGCAATTTCATTATGATCTGTAGAGTAGATACTGTACGTTAAGTGTCACATGATGGGAAGGTCTTTGTTGTGAACGAAGGAAGAATTCCGCGTTACGGTATCGCTTCCGCTACTGCGTTAAGACGGATGTCCGTTTCTGTATCTGATATTTCGGATATAGCGGCATTTGTTTCCTGCGCAGTTTTTTTGCGCCTGTTGGGCTTATCTTCCTGACAGGAACTGCTCTTATCTTTGCGAGGGAAACCGATCCGCATAATGATATGCAATTATCCTGATATCAAGATCAAATATTATATTATTTTGATAAAATATGAACGGCACCGTTTTACAAAGCTGATTCGGCTGACGGACCATGTGCGGCGAGGCGCGTGAAAAAGGGTATTGCCTGCAGAGTGAGGCGGCCGGAGAGGTTCTTATAACAGAATGCCGGAAGGCATCAAAAGGAGAGGAGATTTTTAGCTATGGGATTCAAATCAGACATTGAGATCGCTCAGGAAACGACAATGGCTCCGATTACCGAGATCGCCGCGAAAGCCGGGATTGATGAGAAGTATCTGGAGCAGTACGGCAAGTACAAGGCAAAGATCGATTACAATCTGCTTCGTGAGACCGATAAGAAGGATGGCAAGCTGGTTCTCGTGACCGCGATCAACCCGACTCCGGCAGGCGAGGGCAAGACCACGACGACGGTAGGTCTGGCTGACGGTATGCAGAAGCTGGGCAAGAACGTTATGGTAGCGCTCCGTGAGCCGTCACTGGGTCCGGTATTCGGCGTAAAGGGCGGCGCGGCAGGCGGCGGCTATGCGCAGGTAGTCCCGATGGAGGATATCAACCTTCACTTTACAGGCGACTTCCATGCGATCGGCGCAGCGAATAACCTGCTCGCGGCAATGCTTGACAACCATATTTTCCAGGGCAATGAGCTGAATATCGACCCGCGTAAGATTACCTGGAGACGCTGCGTGGATATGAACGACCGTCAGCTTCGTTTCGTGACAGACGGTCTTGGCGGCAGGACAAACGGTGTGCCGAGAGAAGACGGCTATGATATCACGGTTGCATCTGAGGTCATGGCAGTGCTCTGTCTGGCAAGCGATATCACAGACCTGAAGAACCGCCTTTCCAGAATCATCGTTGGCTATACTTACGGCAAGCCGTCAGAGCAGAAGCCGGTGACCGCTGGCGATCTTCACGCACAGGGCGCAATGGCAGCGCTTCTGAAGGATGCCCTGAAGCCGAACCTGGTACAGACTCTGGAGCATGTACCGGCTATCGTTCACGGCGGCCCGTTCGCGAACATCGCACACGGTTGCAACTCCGTGACCGCTACCAAGATCGCTCTGAAGCTGGCAGATTACACGATTACAGAGGCGGGCTTCGGCGCAGACCTCGGCGCTGAGAAGTTCCTTGATATCAAGTGCCGTATGGCTGACCTGCATCCGAACGCAGTCGTGATCGTAGCGACCGTTCGTGCTCTGAAGTACAACGGCGGCGTTCCGAAGGCTGACCTGAACAATGAGAATCTGGAAGCGCTTGAGAAGGGTCTTCCGAACCTGCTGAAGCATGTAAGCAACATCAAGAACGTATACAAACTTCCGTGTGTCGTTGCGATCAACGCGTTCCCGACCGATACCAAGGCTGAGCTGGATCTCGTTGAGAACAAGTGCCGTGAGCTGGGCGTAAACGTGGCTCTGTCCGAGGTATGGGCAAAGGGCGGCGAAGGCGGCATCAAGCTGGCAGAGGAAGTCATCCGTCTGTGCGAAGAGCCGAACGACTTCTCCTTCAGCTATGAGCTGGAAGGCAGCATCGAAGACAAGCTGAATCAGATCGTTCAGAAGATCTACGGCGGCAAGGGCGTTGTTCTGACCGCACAGGCGCAGAAGCAGGCGAAGCAGCTTGAGGATATGGGCTATGGCAACTGCCCGATCTGCGTGGCGAAGACGCAGTACTCCCTGACCGATGATCCGACCAAGCTGGGTGCGCCGACCGACTTCGAGGTAACGGTACGGAACCTCAAGATTTCCGCAGGCGCAGGCTTCATCGTAGCTCTGACCGGCGAGATCATGACCATGCCGGGTCTGCCGAAGGTACCGGCTGCGGAGCGTATCGACGTAGATGAGACAGGAAAGATTTCCGGTCTGTTCTGATACAGGTAACTTTGTTTCCTGTATCCTGAAATTTATGTTATGACAGGGGTCCCGCCTTGCGCGGTGAATGTTTCCGGTTTGCGCAGCAGACCGGGAACGGCACTGCGATTCTATACGGCGGGGCCTTTTTTCTTAAAGAGGTGTGTGAGAAAATGAAAATAAAAGAAGAGGACAACAGCGCTCTGATCTTAAAAATCCTTCTTTGCTTCTCGGCCGCGTTTATCATCGCTTCCCTGTTTGCCGGCGATATCGGCAATCTGATCCCGGGATTTATCACGATCAATACCAGACCATCCCAGTTTACGATGGATTATTTTGTGCTGGGCGGCCTTGGCAGCGCGTTTCTGAACACCGGAATGGTGGGCCTTGCCTGCTGTGGGCTCCTTTATTTTACAAAGGCGAAATGCACAGGGCTGACGGTGGCGGCCTACTGGCTGAACGTGGGATTCGCTACTTTCGGCATGACTTTTGTCGGCATCTGGCCGTTTTTCTTCGGCGTGTGGGTATATTCCAGAATCAAAAAGGTCTCCTTTGGCAGCGTGGCGAATATGGCGATGTTCTCGACCGCACTGGCTCCATTCGCGATGGAGCTGATGTTCCGCTATCCGAATCTGGAGACCAGCGGGTTTTCCTTTGTCGGCCTGCTGCTGGCAATCCTGCTGGGAGTTGTTGTCGGCTGCGCGATGCCGTCTTTGTGCGCGCACGCTCCGGCATTTCATAAAGGATATGATCTCTATAACGCCGGACCGGCGGCCGGTTTTCTGGCTTTTCTGGTCTATTGTGTGCTGTACCGCTCTCCGGGCGTGGAGGTGCCGACGAATACGAATCTTGGCGATGGACACCGGCTGTTCGTGAATGTTTTTTTTATCATCGTCTTTCTTCTGTGCCTTGCGGCGGCCTGGCTGCTGGATAAGGACTGCCTGAAGAACTACAAAAAGCTGTGGGCAAGCGACGGTTATAAAACGGATTACACGTCCGCATTCGGTATGGGGGCGACGCTGGTCAATATGGCTGTTTACGGCCTGTTTATCCTTCTCTATTACAACGTAGTGCAGGGGATGACCGTGACGGACGGACAGCTCGTATTTACCGGCGCAAAGTTCACCGGCGCGACGATGGGCGCGATCATGTGCATGTATGCGTTCTGTGCGCAGGGTGCGCAGCCCCGGACCGTATTTCCAATTATGGTTGGCTACGCGATCGCGTCCTTTCTTCCGTTCTTCATGTATGTGGGTGGCGTGACAGATACACAGAACTGGACGCTCACGACGCAGGCCATTCTCGTGGGGATGTGCTTCGCCAGCGGTCTTGCTCCGGTTTCCGGCAAATACGGCTTCTGGGGCGGAGTGATTGCGGGCGCACTGCATGCGACGCTTGTTATGAGCGTACCGCTGCTGCACGGCAGCTTTTGTCTGTACAACGGCGGCTTCACCTGCGGAATTGTCGCGTTCCTGCTGATTCCCGTATTTGAGTGCTTTTGGAAAACCAAAGAGGAACGTCTGGCTGCGCACAAATAAACAGAATTTATTTCTGCGCGGTTTTCAGCGCTTTTGAAATCGCGTTCAGCAAAAGCTGGGAGGTATATCTGTTCTCCGCGGAGCAGGTGATGCCGTCCAGCTTTTGTTTTTCAAGAATTTGTGAGACAAGGTTATCAAAGGAGGAGGAAACCAGCGGATAAGCGGCTGCTGTTGCCTCGCTTAGATTTACCAGCTCAATGGAACGGATGGAATCAGAACTGACTGTGACCTGCACATCGACCGCCGAATCGCCCAGCATGAGAGAGGATGCGTAGACGCCCGCAACGTAAGTACCCGAACCTGCAGAGGCAGAGGCTGGCGATACATCGCTTTGCGTGGCATCACTCTGCGCTGCATCGTCCTGTGCCGTACTGTTCTGGACCGCATCACTTTGCATGGTTTCACTCTGTGTTGCGGCTGTATTGTTTTGACTTCCCTGACGGAACATCAGGACCAGACAGACAATCAGCAGAAGGATAAAGAAGGCAAGCAGGATCGTGTAAATAATTTCCCGAAGCCTGAAAACAATGATTTTTGAACCGGAACCCATATTGTAACTCCACGTGCCAGAATTTATTCTATTATATTGGGCATGGGAGAATTTTTATGCAGAAATATGAAAACAGAACAGCAGTAACCGCTTCGGACTGCCGCGGGGAAGATCAGACTTTACAAATACGTTTTCGGGATGGTAAGATATAACATCGAAAAGAACCGTCAGGACGGGAATGGAAAAATAATGTAAAGAGTCAAAGATTCCGGCGCTTTTCCGTATAAAAATCCGTAAAATAGTACATATTATGACTGAACGGTCGACGGACCGAAATTAACAGGATTATATGTAAAGGAGAACAAGGATATGAAACGCTGGAAAAAGTACGTATTATGTATCGCCTGCGTCTGCTGCATGGCTCTGCTGGCAGGCTGCGGCAATGACAATGGAAATTCCGACGGCAGCACGACGGAGAATACGGAATCAGACGCCGGGAACACCGCGGATAATTCTGAGGATGGAACGGGTACGGATGATGCAGGTACAGACGATATCAATGGTACAGACGGCGCCAATGATGCGGACGGAACGGAGGACGACGGACTTGTAAATGACGCTTCCGACGGCAGCACGGACGGGACGGCCGGTACAGACGGCGGTATGAGGACGGGAGACTCAAATAGCACAGACAACGGCAGCTCGGCCGCGGACGATCTCGGCGATGCCGGAGAAGACATTGTGGACGGTGTCGGGGATGCGGGGAAAGACGTGATTGACGGCGTAGAGGATGCCGGGGACGCGCTGACCGGCAATGAGACAAACGCAGAGAATAAGTAAACGGACAGGCCGGGCGGGAGCAGACAAAGCGCTCCTGCCTGGTGCAGAAGAGAAAGGAGTACGGTATGCGGTTTCGTCCGTGTATTGACATACATAATGGAAAAGTAAAACAGATCGTAGGCGGCAGCCTGCGGGATGAAGGAGACGCCGCCAGAGAGAACTTTGTATCCGAACGGGACGCTGCTTTTTTCGCGGAACTCTATCAGAAGGACAATCTTCGCGGCGGACACGTGATCCTGCTCAACCCATCGACATCGCCTTACTATGAGGCGACAAAGGCGCAGGCAATGCGCGCGCTTGCCGCATATCCGCAGGGCCTTCAGCTCGGCGGCGGCGTAAATCCGGAAAATGCCTCAGAATTTCTTGATGCGGGGGCGTCTCACGTGATTGTTACATCGTACGTTTTCCGGGATGGACAGATTCGTTACGAAAATCTTGAGCGGCTTGTCCGTGTGACCGGACGGGAACATCTGGTGCTGGATCTGAGCTGCCGCAAAAAAGAAGGAGCGTATTACATTGTGACGGACCGCTGGCAGAAATTTACCGAAGTGCGTCTGAGCGAGGAGACGCTGGATGAGCTGGCAGGATATTGCGATGAATTTCTGGTGCACGCGGCAGATGTGGAAGGAAAATCCGCCGGAATTGAAACTGAGGTGGCAAAGCTGCTTGGCGGCTGGGGAAAACGGCCGGTTACCTATGCCGGAGGGGTTGGAAGCTATCATGATCTGCAGGTCCTGAGCGAAGCAGGAAAAGAAAAGGTGGACGTGACCATCGGCAGCGCTCTGGATCTGTTCGGAGGGCCGCTGTCCTATCGCGAAATACTGCGGATACTGCATTCCTGAAATTGCTAGAAAATTGTGAGAAATGCACGAGAAGAGTTTGAATTATTTGGAAAATTTAGAAGTTTTTATTGAAAAATACGGGATGTGTGCTATAATGACTCTATCATCAAGCAAAGGAGATGGACAGTATGAAGTTTATTATCAGCGGTAAAAATATTGAAGTATCCGATGGCCTGAAGGCTGCGATCAAAGAAAAACTGGGAAAACTTGAGCGGTATTTCACTGCAGACACAGAGATCATCGTTACACTGAGCGTGGAAAAAGAAAGACAGAAGATAGAAGTGACCATTCCTGTGCGGGGCAATATCATCCGTTCTGAGCAGGTAAGCAACGACATGTATGTATCCATTGACCTTGTTGAAGAAGTGATTGAGCGCCAGCTTCGTAAATATAAGGAAAAGATTATTGACCGTCATCAGGGAGGAAATAATTTCCGCAAAGAGTTTATCGAGAAAGAGTCTGAACCGCTGGATGAGGTGAAGATCATCCGCACAAAGCATTTTGACATGAAGCCGATGTATCCGGAGGATGCGTGTGTACAGATGGAACTGCTCGGACACAACTTTTATGTGTTCGTCAATGCCGAGAGCGATCAGGTGAATGTGGTATATAAGAGAAAAGGCAATACCTACGGCCTGATTGAGCCGGAATATTGAAACGGCCTGACAGGAAAACAGTCTGAGAACAGTCTGACAGGATAAAAAAGCCCCCGGAATGAATCATTCCGGGGGCTTTTCGTGCGGAAGATGGGACTTGAACCCACACGAGCGCAATGCTCACAAGATCCTTAGTCTTGCTCGTCTGCCAGTTCCGACACTTCCGCGAACAAACGGTATTATATCAAACGGAGTAGTATAAGTCAACAAAAATTTTTAAAAAATAAAAAAGAAAGCGCTTGACTTTTCGGGATACGTATAGTATTATAGCCGATGTGAGTCAGATGACTTGCCAAGCGCGGAGGTGGCGGAATTGGCAGACGCGCAGGCTTCAGGTGCCTGTGGTAGCAATATCGTGTGGGTTCAAGTCCCATCCTCCGCATCAAAACTTCCCGCAGATTACAGCGGGAAGTTTTTTTGTTCTATTGGAAAACCGTGTTTTATGGAGAATTTTGTTAAAGAAGTGTTTGACATTTGACCGTATAACAGGGATAATGGATTTCGACAAAGGTTTGCGGCTGTGAAAATGCAGGAAAGCACGCAGCAGCGCGGATGATTCAGCAGGCGGGAGAATATGGAATGAATTTAAAGAAAGCATTTATAATCAGCTTAACTACAGTGGCGGCCCTCGTTCTGGCCATGTTTATAGCCATCCCCAATGTGTTCAGCTACTTCTACGGAAGCGCGGATTACCTTGCCGATGAGGACGCTGTGGTCGAAGATACGATACCGGAGGAGGAGACGGATGAAGGCGTCGGCGATCTGGTGAGCGATGAGGAACTGGCGGCCATTCAGGATGCGATGGATTCTTCCAGAAGTGTGCTTTCAGCGGATGAGATCTACAACGTGCTCCTCATCGGCGTGGACCGTCAGGAGAAGACCTGGAACGGCAATTCCGACTGTATGATTCTGCTTTCCATCAATACGAAGGACAACCGCGTGACGATGGTTTCCCTGATGCGTGATACATATGTGAACATTCCGGATGTCGGCTATAAGAAGCTGAATGCGGCGTATGCATATGGCGCCGGACCGCTTCTCTGCGAGACAGTGACGGAGACCTACAAGATCGAGGTGGACAATTATGTCGCTGTCGATTTCTGGGATCTGGTGGATATTATTGATATCATCGGCGGTCTGGATATGGAGATTGAGGAGGAAGAGGTTGAAATTACGAACCTCTATATACAGGATATGTGTGAGCGCCTGCTTGAAATCGATCCTTCCGGACATTATTTCCCGGAAGAAGGAGGAGAAGTCCGTGCGGACGGCGTGATGGCGGTCGCTTACGCGCGCAACCGTTTTGTCGGCAACTCGGATTTCGACAGGACGGAGCGGCAGAGGTACATTCTGACACAGCTGATGGAGGAGGTAAAACAGCTTTCTCTTGCGCAGATGACGGAAAAGATGCAGTCAATTCTGGAATACGTCACTACGAACATTCCGGAGACCGATATCTGGAGTCTGGTGACAGAACTGCCGGATCTTTTGGAATATGAATTTGAGACGAGCCGTGTTCCCTATGACGGAATGTACAGTACAATCTATGTGAACGGGCAGGATATGCTGGTTCCGGACTGGGATGAGACGCTGGAGATTCTTCATGATTTTATCTATGGAAGCGATGAGGAGAGTACGGAAGAGAGTACGGAGGCGTCCGCTGCATCATGAGGGACGGCGTGAGTAAAAAGATATTTTTTACAGATCTTGACGGTACGCTGCTTAACGATCAGAAGGAAATCACATCCGGCAATCAGGCCGCGGTGGATCGGGCGCTTGAGGAAGGACATAAAGTGGTCGTTACGACCGGGCGGCCGCTGGCAAGCGCGCTGATTCAGGCAGAACGACTGGGGCTTACGCGGGAAGGATGCTATGTGATCGCGTTTAACGGCGGTGAGATTTACGATACATCCTGCCGCAGGTCAATTTACCGCAGAACGGTTCCTAGGGCATTGATTCCGCCGATTTTTGAGGCCGCACATCAGCGCGGCATTTATATTCAGACATTTTCTGACCGGGAGGTTCTTACAGAAGAGGACCGCCCGGAACTTTATGAGTATGTGAAGCGTACGCTGCAGACTTGCCGGGTCGTC
This sequence comes from Clostridiales bacterium, assembly GCA_020860715.1. Classification (GTDB taxonomy): domain Bacteria; phylum Bacillota; class Clostridia; order Lachnospirales; family Lachnospiraceae; genus Choladousia. The sequence goes on from JAJBTU010000026.1 coordinate 43,899, forward strand.
CCTTCGATAGCGGAGGCGCTCGATCAGGAACCGTGCAAGCTGCTTGCGATCGAGGAGAAGGACAGGGGGCAGATTGAGGAATTTCAGCGCTGCCTGACACAGCGGTATGCCGGTGTTCTGAATGCTTATTTTTCCAACAATTCTTATCTGGAGATTGTGCCCGATGCGGTGACGAAAGGGCAGGCTTTGCTCTGGATGTGCGGCTTTCTGCAGATTCCGGTCGAATGTTCCGTAGCGGCAGGAGATGCGCCGAACGATATTGAGATGATTGAGGCGGCGGGTGTCGGCGTGGCTATGGCCAATTCGTTCCCTGGTGTAAAAGAGCACGCGGATTATGTGACGGAAGTGGACAACAACCACGACGGGGCAGCAGAGATCATTCACAGATTTCTTCTGCAGGACGAATAAGATGAAAAGCGGTATCCGGATGATCTTGCCCTGGCGGAAAGGTCAGCCCGACATCGGGCCGGCCGCGTCTGCATCAACAATGTCGAGCAGATCATCGAAATGAATGGTTTTTACAGCGTCACCTTTCTCTGACTGCTCACCTGTGCGGATCCGGATCGTCCGGAAGACGGGGTCAAACGCTTCCACATATCCGGTCAGCGAAACATAATAGCCGACATCCCCGTCGGAGACGTCGGGTATAAAATAAGTTGCCGTGACAGTCATACCGCACTTTACCCGCAGGAGCCTGTCGGATAATGCTGCGGATTCTTCTTCGGACAGCGAGACCCGGCTGCGGCGAAGCAGCTTTCCGGTCTCGGCAGAGAGCCGGTCCGAATGGCCGCGAAGAGCGGCAAACGGGGCAAAAATCTTTGCCCGCTCATCAAGCGGCATCCGGGGATGCTTTCGGAAAACGGCCGGATCCTCCGGCCATGAGCGATGGATAATGTCTTTGTAGACCTCTTCTGCAGGGGTCATTCTGCAGGCCTCCTTTCCTTTCAGGCTTTATGGCCGCCAATCTGACCGTTGCGCTCCCGCATGGTCGCGCCCTCCTCAAAGTTTATCCCTTTCAGGACAGCATTCTTGCCGTAACGGTTTTTGATGGAAGCCACAGCTGCCTGCAGTTTACGTTCTTTTTCCTGCTTTTTTGTATCTGAGAACAGATCATATTGATAGATCCCCTCATCTGCGGAGACATGTCCGGCGGCAATGGTGATGCGCCTTACTGTCAGATTTCGGTCGGCAATCTTCTCAAAAAGCTGTGTGGCGGCGTCCAGAATGACAGAACCAAGATTCGTGGCGGAGTAAAACCGGCAGCTTCCGTGCGCCGGTTTCGGAACCAGACGGCCATAGTGATCCGCTCTGGCATCGCCGGTGTAAATGCCCTGATCCACGTTTTCCCTGTCGTAGCCGATATCCAGTGTGAGACTGTCCGTAACCAGCCCTTTTTCTGTCAGCTGCAGCACCAGACTGTCTGCCATCTCACGAACAATCACTTCTGCCCGGTCAAACGGATACGGTTCAGAGAGCACCTGCCCTTCTGAGATGCTGTGGTCATCCGTCTTATAATTCCTGATGTGCACCATGGTGACAGGCTCAATGCCCCAGGCGTGGTCGATGAGAATCTCGGCGTCAATGCCGAAGGTTTTATAAAACCATTCCGGATCGGCAAGGCTTTCGCGCGCGATATCCCCCATTGTATAGAGGCAGTGCTTCTCCAGCTTTCGGGCGGTCGCCCTGCCAATGCGCCAGAAATCAGTCAGAGGCCGATGATCCCACAGAGCGGCTTTGTAGGTGTATTCATCCAGCTCGGCGATCCGGACACCGTCCTGGTCGGCCCTGACGTGTTTTGCCACGATATCCATGGCAATCTTCGCAAGGTAAAGATTGGTGCCGATGCCGCCCGTGGCTGTGATGCCTGTGGCATAGAGTACCTCGCGGATCATGGTCATGGTAAGCTGCCGCGCTGTCATCTGCCAGGTCCCAAGGTAGGCGGTCGCATCGATGAATACCTCATCAATGCTGTAGGCGAAGATGTCCTCCGGAGCGACATATTTCAGATAAATGGAATAAATCTGTGCCGAGATCTCCACATAGCGCGCCATGCGGGGCGGAGCCGTGATGTAGGTGAGCTTCAGCCATGGGTCGGCCGCAAGAGCATTCGCATCGAAGGAAGAGGAGGAAAACTCCGCTTTGGGATCATGTGTGATCCGGCGAAGACGCTGCAGACGCTCTGCATTGATCCGCTCTGCGGCCTGAACCACCTCAAACAGCCGCGGCCGTCCGGAAATACCGCAGGCTTTCAGAGAAGGAGAGACGGCAAGGCAGATGGTCTTCTCTGTCCGGGACTCATCAGCGACTACAAGATGTGTGGTCAGCGGATCCATGCGGCGGTCAACGGCCTCACAGCTAGCATAATATGACTTTAAATCAATGGCAAGACAGGCTCTGGCCATGGCACTTCACCGTCCTTTCATGAACTGTTTTTCGAAACAGTCTGCCGGCCCTTTTCATGGAAACGCGAAACCATATTGCTGAAGTTCGCTCTCAGCCGCTATCCGGCATCATCGGCACCGCAGTCGCCCCGCACTTCCACAAACCATCTTCCGTGTCTCCCCCGGAAGCGGGAATCCATCTGCTCAAAAAACAGATGCTTCACCTGTCCCTGGATCACTACCGTATAGCAGTCGCCCGGAAGATCGATGCCGACCGTGCCGGCAGGGCGGAAATCATGCACAGCTTCTATCCTGAACGTACGCCCGTCTGCCCATGTGATGGTCTTAGGCTGCGTATAGCCGGTAGCGTCGGTGTCGGAATTGACCGTCACATAGACCTTCTCTCTGGACGGGTGCAGAGCTTTTGCTTTTGGATGCACAGATCGTGTCACCTCCTCGGAATACGAACATTTGTTCTGTATGTTAGAATACTATAATGAGAAGAAAATGTCAACTGGAAACATTTAAAACAATGGTTATGGGAACCGGCATGGGCTCCGCATCTGCTAAATAGGCTTGAAATCTCGAAAAATACCAGTTGCAATCTTCAAATCGTGATTGAATTCAGAGAATCCGACTGCTATAATATATGCAGTGGCTTCAAATGGTTAATCGGGAGGATTTTATGATGGCAGTCAGCTATAACAAACTCTGGAAAATGCTTATTGATAAAGGCATGAGTAAGACAGAGGTCATTCGGAAAGCTGGAATCAGCACAAATGCGATGGCACACCTGGGAAAGAACGAGGATGTCCGTGTTGCCGTGCTTGTAAAGATATGTATAGCGCTGGACTGTACAATGAATGATATTATGGAGATCATACCTGATAAAACGGAGGGGAACAGTAATGGTTGACACAAAGAAAGAACAGGAACGGGACGAGCTGCACCGTGCGATCTGGGCCATTGCCGACGAACTCCGGGGTGCCGTGGACGGCTGGGACTTCAAAAATTATGTTCTCGGCACAATGTTCTACCGCTATATCTCTGAAAATCTGGTCAACTATATCAATCAGGGTGAGATCGACGCTGGGAACACGGATTTTGACTATGCTGCCATGCCTGACGCAGAGGCAGAGGAGGCCAGAAAAGGACTTGTTGAAGAAAAGGGCTTCTTCATTTTGCCCAGTGAGCTTTTCTGGAACGTTTTGAATGTGGCTCCCAGCGATGAAAACCTGAATATGACACTGGAAACTATCTTCCGGCACATTGAGGAGTCTGCAAAAGGCAGCGAATCCGAGGGCAGTTTCGCTGGATTGTTCGATGATTTTGATGTGAACAGCAATAAGCTGGGCAGCACCGTGGCAAAGCGGAATGAGAAGCTGGTCAAGCTGTTAAACGGCGTGGCGGCCATGAACCTGGGCGATGTGAAGCACCACGACATTGACGCCTTTGGTGATGCCTATGAATACCTGATGACCATGTATGCCAGTAATGCGGGCAAATCTGGCGGCGAGTTCTTTACACCCGCCGATGTCTCTGAGTTGCTGACCCGGCTCGGAACTGTCGGAAAAACAGAGATCAATAAAGTATATGACCCTGCGTGTGGCTCTGGCTCACTATTATTGAAGGCAGAAAAAATTCTTGGAAAAGATGCTGTTCGCAACGGCTTCTTTGGTCAGGAGATCAATATCACCACCTACAACCTTTGCCGCATCAATATGTTTCTCCACGATGTGGGCTTCGATAAATTCAATATTGCTTGTGAGGACACGCTGACTGCACCCCAGCATTGGGATGATGAGCCGTTTGAGCTGATCGTCAGTAATCCTCCCTATTCGATCAAATGGGAGGGGTCAGATAATCCGCTGCTCATCAACGATCCCCGCTTTTCTCCTGCCGGAGTGCTGGCCCCCAAGAGCAAGGCGGACATGGCCTTTATTATGCACAGCCTTTCCTGGCTGGCTGCCAACGGAACGGCGGTTATTGTCTGCTTCCCCGGCATCATGTATCGTGGCGGCGCTGAACAGAAGATCCGTAAATATCTGATTGACAATAACTTTATCGACTGTATCATCCAACTCCCCAGCAACCTGTTTTTCGGTACTTCTATCGCCACCTGCATCATGGTACTGAAAAAGGGCAAGACGGACAACAAGGTTCTGTTCATTGACGCTACCAATGAGTGTATCAAGGTCACGAACAATAATAAGATGACCGCCGACAACATTGACCGGATCGTCGCGGCATTTACTGCCCGTGCGGACGAAGCGCACTTCACCCATCTGGCTTCTTATGATGAGGTAGCCGACAATGACTACAACCTTTCCGTATCCACCTATGTGGAGGCGGAGGACACACGGGAGAAGATCGACATCGTAAAGCTAAATGCAGAGATCGAGGGAATCGTCGCCCGTGAGCAGGTGCTTCGGGACGAGATTGCCAAGATTATTGCGGAGATCGAGGTATGACTATGGCAGACAATAAAAATGAATTGAGCAATGCGTATCAGCCAATGGTTGATGATATTAAAGAGATCATTGAAGAAGGGCGAAATAAAGCCTATTCTTCTGTGAACTCCATTATGACCATGACTTATTGGAACATTGGCCGTCGTATCGTCGAGGAAGAACAGCGTGGGCAGGAGCGTGCCCAATACGGGAAGAAGCTGATTAAATATCTTTCAGAGCAGCTACAGCTAACGTATGGGGGCGGATTTAGCGAGCGCTACCTTGCGTATTTCAGGAAATTTTATCTGACCGTACCGAACCCGGAAATTTTGCAAACGCATTTGCAAAATTTGAGCTGGTCACATATTCTGATGACCCTTCGGGTGGGAGATGAGACTGCAAGGCGGTGGTATCTGACAAATGCCAGCACACAGGGCTGGAGCGTGAAGCAGCTGAGCCGAAATATCTCAACGCAGTATTATGAGCGTCATTATGCGGCACCGCAGCTTACAGAGGCAAAGAAAGCTCCTGATAAGCTGGAAATACTGAAAACGCCTGTCATGGCGGAATTTCTCGGCTTCAAGATGGAGGAAAGCTATTCGGAATCCGATCTGGAGTCCAGCATTATCAGCCACTTGCAGGAGTTTTTGATGGAGATGGGAAAAGGGTTTGCTTTTGTCGCCCGTCAACAGCATATCCGCACCGAAGCGGACGATTACTACATTGACCTTGTGTTTTACAATGTGGTTTTGAAGTGCTATGTCCTGATTGACCTGAAAATCGGAAAGGTAACCCATCAGGACGTGGGACAGATGGATATGTATGTCCGTATGTATGACGAATTGAAATGTACGGAGGGCGATAACCCCACCCTTGGGATCGTGCTTTGCTCCGAAACAGATCAGGATATTGCGAGATACTCCATTCTCAAGGACAACGAGCATCTCTTTGCCACTAAATACAAGCTGAATCTGCCGTCCGAGGAGCAGTTGAAGGTAGAGATCGAGCGGCAAAAGGAAATTTTCTATATGCAGCACCCTGCCCTAAAGGAAAAGGAGGGCGAAGCGGATGAGTAAGTTGGATGAACTGATTCAGGAGTTTTGCCCGGATGGGGTGGAGTTTAAGGCAGCGGATGAAATATTTAATATTAGAGGCGGTTACACGCCATCCAAAAACAAGCCGGAGTTCTGGGCAAATGGAACTGTACCTTGGTTCAGAATGGAGGACATCAGGGAAAATGGGCACATTTTGTCAGATTCCATCCAGCACATAAATGTCTCAGCTGTTAAAGGGGAGCCATTTGAGGCAAATTCTATCATAGTGGCTACGTCTGCTACTATTGGTGAACACGCACTTATTACGGTGCCGTCTGTATCAAATCAGCGCTTTACCTATTTGACAATGCGGCCAGAATATAAACCGTTATTTGACATCAAGTTTATCTTTTATTACTGCTTTAACTTGGATACCTGGTGCAAGAACAATGTCAATGAGGGGAATTTTGCATCTGTTGATATGAAGAGGCTTGCAAAATTCAAATTTCCTGTGCCTCCTCTGGAGGTGCAACGTGAAATTGTCCGGATTCTGGACAATTTCACGGAGCTTACAGCGGAGCTTACAGCGGAGCTTACAGCGGAGCTTACAGCAAGGCAAAAGCAGTATGAATACTATAGAGATAAGCTCCTGACTTTCAACGTCCACGGGGGGGCGACAAGTGACGTTGTTTGGCGGACACTTGGAGATGTGTGCGAAGTTGTTTCTGGAGATACACCATCAAAAAAGAATAATGAATATTGGCAAGGCGGAGATATCAAATGGCTTGGCTCAACGGTCTGTAAAAATCAAAAGTCTGTCGACGAAGTCACGGACTTTATTACCGAGAAAGGCTTGGCGGAATCATCCGCAAAAATGATGAGAGAAAATACAACGCTCATAGCTTTAGTCGGTGCAACTATTGGGAAAGTTGCGTTCCTTCCCTTTGAGGCCGCAATTAACCAGAATATAGCAGGCATTTACCCGAAGGACACAACTTCATTGAATCCATCATACGTATACTATGCTTGTACAATGCTGTATCCTAAATTTTTAGCACTTACGCAGGGGTCTAAATTGGCTATGGCTAATTTAGCTTTTGTGCGAGGATTGCAGATAGCAATTCCCCCAGTTCAAATTCAAAATAGAATTGTTCATGCTCTCGACAACTTTGACGCTATCTGCTCTGACCTGAAAATCGGCCTCCCCGCTGAGATCAAAGCCCGGCAAAAACAATATGAATTTTATCGGGACAAACTGTTGACATTCGCCGCCACCGGCGAAATAATCTCTGAGCAAGCAAGCAAGCAAGCAAGCAAGCAAGCAAGCAAGCAAGCAAGCAAGCAAGCAAGC
>JAJBTU010000026.1:51214-79400 GCA_020860715.1 Clostridiales bacterium
AGCAAGCAAGCAAGCAAGCAAGCAAGCAAGCAAGCAAGCAAGCAAGCAAGCAAGCGGAGTATAGTGCCCTGATTAAACTCTGTCAATACGTTTTTGGAACAATTTCTATCCGTTTGAGTGATGTTGCTGTAATGAAGCGTGGAACCTATGTCACGCAGAAGGATACCCGTCCCGGCAATATTCCGGTCATCCTCGGAGGCCAGGAACCGGCATATTATTGCGACAGTAGCAACCATGAAGGAAAAGCTATCGTCATTTCCCGCAGTGGAGCTTATGCCGGTTTTGTATCCTATTGGGATGAACCTATTTTCGTGACGGATGGCTTTATCATTGAGGCAAAGGATGAAAATGATATGCGTTATATTTACCATTGCCTGAAAAATATACAGACAGAGCTTCACGGCATGAAGCGCGGCAGCGGTGTCCCTCATGTCAGGGGCGATGCAATTATGGACATTAAAATTCCTGTGCCCTGTTACGAAAAACAGATTGAATTGGCTGCAACCCTTGACCGCTTTGACGCCCTATGCAATGATCTGTCTTCCGGCCTGCCTGCTGAGATTGAGGCTCGCCAGAAGCAGTATGAATATTACCGAGACAAACTGCTAACTTTTAAGGAGAGAACTGTATGACAACTGAGAAAAGGGCCGGAGTGATTTATATTTTGACAAATCCGTCATTTCCGGATTATATCAAGATCGGATATGCTTCCAACCTGGAAAAGCGTCTGGAGCAACTGAACCGGAGTGAGTGCATTCCGTTTGCGTTTCGTGTTTATGCTGTATATCAGGTCACAAAGCCTCTACAGGATAAGGAGCTTCACAGCATCATAGACAGCCTGAACCCGGACTTGAGAGCTATCGACACATTTGACGGAAAGACCCGCACAAAAGAGTTTTACGCCATGTCTGCCGAAGACGCCTATTCCCTGTTGGAGAGCATCGCCAAACTGAGCGGTACACAGGACAGGCTGCAACGTATGACACCGGAAGGTCATGAGATTTTGGACGAGGAAGTAGCCGCGGAAATCCAGGAGGAGGCAAAGGAACGCCGTTCTCCGTTCTCCTTCACAAAATGTGGAATTCCAGTAGGCGCTGAAATCGAATTGCTGAACCATCCGGAGTTTATTGCCACAGTAAAGGACGACCGGCACATTGAATATCATGGCCTGACCTACTCCCTGACAGGTCTTGCGATGAAACTGCTGGAGGTTGACCACGCACTGCAAGGACCGGTGTATTGGATGTATCAGGGAAAGGTTTTGAGAGATATACGCATTGAGCGCGAGGAACAGGGACTTTACAAATAGAGAAATGAGGGTCAGAGATGCCGTACTTTAATATCGTTGCCGCCACCAGTGAAAATACAGTGGTCACAGAATATGAGCCGGTCACAGCCCGTTCTGACAGCTATCAGAGCGAGGCCGCACTGGAGCGGGAGTTTATCCGCCTGCTGGGGGAACAGGGTTACACCTATCTGCCCATTCATACCGAGGCCAATTTGATTGCCAACCTCCGGGAGCAGCTGGAGCAGCTGAACGATTATCGCTTCTCTGATGCCGAATGGGAGCGGTTCTTCAAGGATGCTATCGCCAATCCGACGGAGCATATTGTGGAGAAGACCCGGAAAATTCAGGAGGATTATGTTCAGGTTTTGAAGCGGGATGACGGCAGCACGAAGAATATCTTCCTGATTGACAAGAAGAATATCCACAGCAATCACCTCCAGGTCATCAACCAATATGAGGTCAGCCAGGACGATGGCGCACGGCACGACAACCGCTATGACGTGACCATTCTGGTCAACGGCCTGCCGCTGGTTCATGTGGAGTTAAAGCGCCGGGGCGTTCCTATTCGGGAGGCATTCAGCCAGATCAATCGCTATCAGAGGGACTCCTTTTGGGCGGGCTGCGGCCTGTATGAGTATGTGCAGATTTTTGTCATTTCCAATGGCACCAATACCAAATATTACTCCAATTCCACTCGCTTCAACGCTATTAAGGACACAAACGCCAGGAACACGAAGAAGGAAAAGACCAGCAACAGCTTTGAGTTTACTTCTTTTTGGGCCGACGCCAAGAATAAAGTCATTCCCGATCTCATCGACTTCACCAAGACCTTCTTTGCCCGGCATACCATCCTGAATATCCTAACAAAATACTGCATCTTCACGGCGGAAAATATGCTAATGGTCATGCGGCCTTATCAGATCACGGCAACGGAACGCATCCTGAACCGCATTGAAATCGCCAACAATTATAAAAAGTACGGAACCATCGAGGGCGGCGGTTATATCTGGCACACCACCGGCTCCGGTAAGACGCTGACCTCTTTCAAGACGGCACGGCTGGCCTCTCAGCTCCCCTACATTGACAAAGTGCTGTTCGTCGTTGACCGGAAGGACCTGGACTATCAGACCATGAAGGAGTATGACCGCTTCGAGAAGGGTGCGGCCAACAGCAACACATCCTCTGTGGTTCTGGAACGGCAGTTCAGAGACCCGAACGCAAAAATCATCATCACCACCATTCAGAAGCTGTCCGCATTTATCAAGAAGTACAAAACTCACGAGGCGTATACCAAGCATGTGGTCATCATCTTCGACGAGTGCCACCGCAGCCAGTTCGGGGATATGCACGCAGCCATTGTCAAGAACTTTAAGAAGTATCATATCTTCGGCTTCACCGGTACACCAATTTTTGCGGCCAATACCGGCGCAGTTCGCAATCCTCAGTTCTTTACGACGGTGCAGACCTTTGGCGACCAGCTTCACGCCTATACCATCGTGGACGCTATCAATGATAAAAACGTGCTGCCCTTCCGGGTAGACTATATCAAAACGATGGACGTGGACGCCGACATTGACGATGAAGATGTCTGGGACATTGACCGCAAAAAGGCGCTGGAGTCGCCGGAGCGGATTGCCCTCGTCACAAAATATATTCTGGAACACTTTGACCAGAAAACCTATCGTGGTGACAAGACCTTTGAATTTTCTGTCCTGCAAAATATCTCCGAAGTGGCCTCCGGCAAGAACGGAACCGTGGAGGAGATCAAGGCAAAACAGCGGGTCAGCGGCTTTAACTCTATCTTCGCCGTGGCCTCTGTGCCGGTAGCTATGAAATATTACCGGGAGTTCCAGAAGCAAATGGCTGCCGACCCGACCAAGGCGCTGCGCATCGCTGTTATTTACAGCTATGGAGCCAATGAAGCCGAGGCAGATGGTATCCTGGATGAAGAAAACTCCGAGGACACCAGCGGGCTTGACCAGACCTTCCGTGACTTCCTGGATGACGCTATCCGGGACTATAACGAGATGTTCCATACCAATTACAGCACAGACGGTGAGCGGTTCCAGAGTTACTATAAGGACGTTTCTCTCCGCATGAAGAACAAAGAACTTGACCTGCTCATAGTGGTCAATATGTTTCTGACCGGCTTCGATGCCACCACGCTGAATACGCTGTGGGTAGATAAAAATTTGAAGATGCACGGTCTGATCCAGGCGTTTTCCAGAACCAACCGTATCCTCAATTCCATCAAGACCTTCGGCAATATTGTCTGTTTTCGCAATCTGCAAAAGCGAGTGGATGATGCGATCTCCCTGTTCGGAGACAAAGACGCTGGCGGCGTTGTCCTTCTGAAAAAATTTGAAGACTACTACAACGGCTACGTCGGCCCTGATGACAAGCCGAGGCCCGGCTATGTGGAGATGATCGAAGAGCTGGAGACAAAGTATCCGCTTTCCGAGCCGCAGATCATCGGGGAACAAAATCAGAAGGAGTTCATTTTACTGTTCGGCTCTATCCTGAGAATGCGGAACCTGCTCTCCTCCTTTGATGAATTCAAGGGCAAGGAATTGATTAACGAGCGTGATTTGCAGGACTACCTCGGACGGTATCAGGATTTGCGGGACGAATGGCACAGACCCGGTAAAGACAAAAAGGACATCACGGATGATGTTGTTTTCGAGATAGAGCTGATTAAGCAGATCGAGATCAATATTGATTACATCTTGATGCTGGTTGCCAAGTATCACAGCAGCCATTGTGAGGACAAAGAAGTGCTTGTCACCATTCGCAAGGCAGTGGACGCCAGCCCAGAACTGCGCAGTAAGAAGGAACTGATCGAAAACTTTATCGGCAGTCTGAATGAAGTCAAGGATGTGATGGGCGAATGGCAGACCTATGTTGCTGAAGAACGAGAACGGGAGCTTGCCCAGATCATCAGCGAGGAGCATTTGAAGGAGCCGGAAACCCGTAGGTTTATCGAGAACGCTTTCCGGGACGGCGAGGTCAGGACGACCGGCACGGACATCGACAAACTGATGCCGCCAGTCTCCCGCTTCGGCGGAGGACGTGCAAAGAAGAAACAGACGGTCATTGACAAGCTGAAAACGTTCTTTGAACGGTTCTTTGGTATCGGTGGAGCATTTAAGGCAAAGCCGGATACCGTGACCTACGAGTTTGACACTGACAGTCAGCTTCAAATGGTTGCGGAATCCCCGGCTGAATATGGAGGCCTTAGCACAGATTAAGGAGGAATGGATCGTTGGCTTCCGGGAGATAAGCCATCAAACTGTGCAGCATCAGATTTTACATTAATGTGCTGACTTCTTCGGCGGGCAGATCCTTCCCTCTTTCATTCCACAGCTGCAAAATGCGGAACATTGCAGAATTTATGTAGTCTGTTTCCGAATGTGTTTGTATTATGTCCCATTACTTTCCAAAAAGCGATTTTTCAGCGAATCAATGAGTTTTTCTGCAATCGGTGTAAAAACCTGATATTTTTTCCAAATGATATACATTTTGGTCTCCAGCTTAGGAGAAAGGGGGCGAAAGCACAGTCCGCTTTTGGAACTGACATCAGCCAGCCGGTCAAACACCAGCAGACATCCCAGCCCTTCCCTGACGAAAACGGAACCGTTATAAAACAGGTTTATGGTCCCGACAATGTTCAGATGATCAACGGCTTCACCGCACCATCTCGGAAGGTCTGCACGGATAGACTGGGGCGAAGTGATGAGCGGTATGCCCTGCAAATCCTCCGGATAGATCACGGTTTTCTGTGCCAGAGGATTGTCCGTCCGCATCAAAAGACCCCAGACGTCTCCATCTGGGAGGGAAAGATAATTGTATTTTGACAGGTCAGGCGGCTCCACAATAACAGCAAAATCCGACAGCCCCTGTTCGAGATCATTCACCACGACGCGGGTATCCCCACTGGTGATGTGAAATCGAAGTCCCGGATACTGCAGGCGGAAATCTTTGATGGCGCTGGCCAGGTAATGGATCAGATAAGATTCTGCACAACCGATCCGTATGTCTCCGCCGGTGATATCATTAAGGAGCTGAAATTCTTCTATGGTCTTATCTGTCATCTCAAGAATATCCTCTGCGCGTTTGCGCAGCAGAATTCCTTCCTCAGTCAGATGTACATTATAGTTGCCGCGGGTAAACAGTTTGCATCCAAGTTCTGCTTCCAGTTCCTTGAATTGTTTAGACAAAGTGGGCTGGGAAATATGGAGCGATCTGGCCGCTCCTGTAATGCTTCCTTCTCTTGCCACTTCCATAAAATATCGCAAAACACGCAGTTCTATAAAATCCTCCGTTTCCCGTGTCCTTGTGGGCCGAATATGTTTCTATTGTTATATTGTTATATTGGTTATATTGGTTAAATAAAATTTTAAATGCAACAGGGGTTGTTGCGTTTACATCTTGATTCGATAAGGGATCATAGAGGTGCAGCTACATCTTTATGGATCCCTTTTTGCCTGATTTATTGTTACAATGATGGTCTGTCCTGCGTCAGTCAGGAGGCAGACGTGAACAAAAAACATTTAGCATTAAGTGACAGAATCGTTATCCAAAGCGGTCTTCAGCAGAGACATTCCCTTTCGGATATCGCAAAGCAGTTGGAAGTATCCCGTTCAACCATCAGCCGTGAAGTCAAAGCTCACAGGCATCTGGTGAAGACCTCAAAGGGAAACAGCTGTGTACACCGAACAGACTGTAAAAAAGTCCCTGATTGCAGAACTAAGTGCTACCGCGGTAGACGTAACTGTCAAAGCAGTTGTAATGGCTGTAATGAATCCTGTAAGGAATTCCAGGAGGAATTCTGTAGCGACTACGAAAGAGCGCCGTATGTATGTAATGGCTGTGACAAACGCCTCAAATGCAGACTCCGGAGAATGCTTTATGATGCAAAAACAGCACAGGAAGAGTATGAAAATAAGCTTTCCGAATCCCTGAAAGGGATCTCCCTGACAGAAGAACTTATCCGGTTGAATGATTTTGTCACTCCAAAGATACAGGCGGGACTTTCCATCCCGGTTATCTGTGAAACATTCCGGGATGAAATCCATCTTTCGGATACGACGCTTTACTCCTACATAGAAAACGGCTTGCTTGAAGAAAAAAACATTGATCTTCGCAGAAAGGTGAGCCGTCCGAAGAGAGAAAAATCTGGGCCGGTACTTCATGTAGACCGAAAATGCCATGTTGGGCGTACCTACAGGGATTATGAAGTTTACATGGAGGAGAACCCGGATCAGACAGTATCTCAGATGGATTCTGTAATCATCCATAAAGGAGGGCAATGTATCCTTACGATATTTTTTACCAACTGTGATTTGCAGCTGATGTATCTGAGAGAGCGGAATACAGCGGCATCCGTCAGCGCGATTTTTTCAAACCTCCGAGAAAATCTTGGAGGGGAAAAATTCAGCCAGATCTTCCAGGTAGTGCTCACAGACCGCGGAAGCGAATTCACGGATCCGACAAAGATAGAAGCTGATACACAGACCGGAGAAATCCAGTGCCGGGTATTTTATTGCGATCCGCAAAACAGCAACCAGAAAAGCGGATGTGAACGAAATCGTGAGTTCATAAGATATATCATTCCTAAAAATAAGGGGAAAGAATCTTATTCTGAGGAAGAGATACGAACCATGATGAACCATATCAATTCCTATCCGCGCAAAAAATGGAACGGGCAGTCTCCGATCGATTTGTTTGTACAAATATATGGCCGGGAAGCTGCAACTCTTCTGGGCCTGGAAAAGATCCCGCCCGATTCCATCCTGTTAACTCCAGCTTTATTGAAATAGCTGAAATTAACCAGTTAAGACAGCAGGGCAGAGCAGACATATAAACCGTCAAAAACGGGGTGCATTTAGAACCTGGCTAAGAAACAGAAAATGCAGTCCGGCCTTTGCCATGCCTGTCTTTAAGAAAATTTTACTCGGATCAGATAAAAAGCGCAATCAAAACATGGAAAAATCTTTCGAATCTGTTGCATTTACCCCTTGGCGGTTGCAATTACAACTTGGAAAAGCGAAAAAGTTGCGTTTAGAATTTGTCGTGTTGCACTTACCTCCAAGATTAACCTATTGGTTATATTAACATATACAGATATTCTCTGCAAGAATAACCAGAAATAGAAATTAAGTATTTGCTATTCTTTTTGCTTAAATATACAATAGAAGCATCAAAGGAAGTGTGCCGCCTTATACGGTCGCAGGCGGCGTACCTGCAAAGACAATCAGAAAAATTGAGGCATGACTGGTATTAAAAATATGATTCAGATTTTAAAAATACAGGAAATATTGAAATCGTATCTTAAATCATGAGAATAAAACCGGAAGTGAAAAAAGAAGGAATCTGTTATGGAATACAGTGAAGAAGCAATCATTCAGAATATGAAGGATGCCGGCTGTGACGAAGCCTGTATTCGGGAATTTCTTCTCGAATACAGGCAGGGAGAGAAAAAGAAGTGCGATATGCTCTTAAACCGTCACCGGCGGAGGCTGTTGGATCAGCTGCATCGGGAACAAAAGAAAATTGACTATCTGGATTATCTCAGCTATCAGATGAAAAAGCAGGAAGGAAAATGAAGAATATGGAATATCGTATATTACCTCATGGAGGCGAAAAAATCAGCGTCATCGGAATGGGATCTTCCGTGATCGGTGAACGCCCGGAGAAAGAAATTATTGCAACCGTCCATTCCGCTATGGAAAACGGCATCAACTATTTTGATATGGCTGGCGGGCATGCGACAATTTTTGATGCCTATGGAAAAGCTCTGGAAGGGAAACGGGATCAGGTTTATCTGCAGGTTCATTTTGGCGCTGACTATACGTCCGGAGAATATGGCTGGACAACCGACCTTAAGAAAATCCGGAATTCTGTTCAGTGGCAGCTGGAAAAACTGCGGACGGACTATATTGACTTTGGTTTTATCCATTGCATGGATGAGGAGAAGGACCTGAATACCTACATTAAAAATGGTGTTCTGGATTACATTCTGGATTTGAAAAAGAAGGGAATCGTCCGTCATATCGGAATGTCTTCTCATACACCATCGGTTGTTCACAAGGTTTTGGATATGGGGATTCTGGATGTCACCATGTTCAGCATTAATCCGCTGTATGACTATGGGCAGGGTGACTATGCCTTTGGCAGCAGCAGCGAGCGTTATGAGATGTACCGCCGCTGTGAAAAAGAGGGAGTGGGCATCGTTGTCATGAAACCTTTCTGTGCCGGGCAGCTTCTTGACGCAGAGAAGTCTGCATTTGGCGTGGCGCTGGGGAAACATCAGTGCATACAGTATGCCCTTGATAAGCCGGGCGTAATTACTGTTGTTCCGGGATACGGTAATGAGAAGGAATTGATGGAGGTTCTGGACTATTTTAATACTTCAGATGAGCAGAAAGACTATTCAGTCATTGCAGGATTTACACCGAAAGAGTCGGAAGGAGTCTGTGTTTACTGCAAGCATTGCCATCCGTGCCCGGCTGGGCTTGATATCGCGCTGATCAATAAGTATTACGATCTGGCTATGCTGGGAGATCCTCTGGCCAGAGAGCATTATCTGACGCTGGATAAAACGGCGAAAGACTGTATCGGCTGCGGTCACTGCGACAGCCGCTGTCCGTTCCATGTTCGCCAGAGTGAGCGGATGAAAATGATTCATGACGAATTTGGAAAATAAAAAAGTCTGATGGTGGAGAAATAACAAAGGAGGACAATGCCATGATTATTACCGTGAATGGAACGAAGCTGACAGCAGAGATGGAAGATAATTCTTCCGTGGAGGCTCTGCTGGAACTTCTGGGTGACGGAGATGTTACCGTGACTCTGTCGCTTCCGGATCAGCAATAAGCCAAAACACAAAAATTATTTAATTACAGAAAGCGAGGACAATAAGACATGGAAGAAAAATTGTATTTGACATCAGAATGGGATAAGACTTTTTTAAAGAGCGACAAGGTAAATCACAGGAAGGTGACGTTCCACAACCGCTATGGCATTACTCTGGCGGCTGATCTTTATGAGCCAAAGGATGCGAAAGGACAACTCCCGGCTATCGCAGTGTGCGGCCCCTTTGGCGCAGTCAAAGAGCAGGCTTCCGGACTTTATGCGCAGACGATGGCAGAACGTGGATTTCTGACAATCGCATTTGACCCGTCTTACACCGGTGAGAGCGGCGGACAGCCTCGTTATATGGCGTCCCCGGATATCAATACCGAGGATTTTATGGCTGCCGTAGACTTCCTTTCCGTGCAGGAGAATGTTGACCCGGAGAAAATCGGCATCATCGGTATCTGCGGCTGGGGCGGTATGGCACTGAATGCGGCGGCACTGGATACCCGTATTAAGGCGACGGTCGCTTCCACCATGTATGACATGACCCGCGTCAATGCCAACGGCTACTTTGACAGTGAAGACAGCGAGGAAGCCAGGTACGAGAAGCGCAAGGCTCTCTGCGCGCAGCGTATTATCGATTATAAAAACGGCAGCTATGCCCTGGGCGGCGGTGTGGTCGACCCGCTTCCGGAGGATGCGCCATTCTTTGTAAAGGATTATTACGACTACTACAAGACCGAACGCGGCTATCATCCGCGCAGCCTGAACTCAAACGGTGGATGGAACGTGACCGGCTGTCAGTCCTTTATGAATATGCCGATCTTGCAGTACAGCCAGGAAATTCGGAATGCTGTTCTCATCATCCATGGGGAAAAGGCTCACTCCTGTTATTTCAGTAAGGATGCGTTTGCAAAGCTGACAGGCGACAACAAGGAACTTCTGATCATTCCGGGAGCGGTTCACACTGATCTGTATGACCAGATGGATGTGATTCCGTTTGATAAGATGGAATCTTTCTTCAAAACTTATCTTAACTGACCGGAAGATTCATGGAATAAAAAAACGGCGATTATGAGCAATAATATAGAGATGTCCTGTGAGGCTGCGTCCTATCTTCTTGGACTGGGGCATCCGGAGATCATTGCGAGCTATGTGCTGAACAACAGCCTTTCATTGAGATTCCTGTTGAATACATGACGATTGACAATGTACAGGAGTTCATTGAAAGAGAAGAAGGCTATTAACACCTACTGGCAGCAGGTACTTAAAGACGTGATCATTACACACTTCGGGTTATATTGTAACACTGACAGATCCTGGAATCTTTGCAAAAAACTTAAAAATCCTTAGGATTTTAAAGAATTCTTCAGTGAAAAAGTAAGGACTTCCGTGTCCGGATAAGATATAATGAACATAAGTAAATGAGCATACGGATGAATCGTAGCTGTTTGTTGAAAATAATGAAGTTCTGTGAAACTCAGCGGGAATGCCGCCGGAATTCAGAAGGAGGGAGAGAGGATGAAAAGGAAAGGATTATTTTTGTTATGCTTATGTATGCTGACGCCTTCAATAACTATACAGGCTGCTGAAGAAAGTAAGCCTGCTGTTACGCCTCTTTTTACAGCGGAGGATACTGTAGTGACAGCAGAAAACGGGTTCGTGACGCATATCACCAGAACGTGTTCAGAGGCGGAAAGAGATATAGGGACAGATACAGATATGGAGACAGATACGGAAACGAAAGCGGAAAACAGTAAGATCCCGTACACGATCAAAGTACAGCGCAATGACCTTCCGGTATTTGAAGGCCCCGGCTATGATTACAGTTGTTCCGCTGCGATCTGGAACAGCGGTACCTATACGGTCATTCAGGAAGAAGAAGATGAGGAAGGGAATCTGTGGGGAAAACTGAAATCCGGTATTGGCTGGGTTGACCTTGCGGAAGCCATATCAGAAGAAGCCGCCGCATTACCGCTTACAGCTGTATATGCGAATGAAGAGATGCTGAAAGAATACCATTGCGTGGAGTATTCTGCGGCGGATTCCGGGCAGCTGGCAGCGCTTGCGTTCAGACCGAACGAAGATCTGACAGATGTGCAATTCTCCCTGCTGGAATACAGTGAGGATGGCTCGTGGAGATCAGCGGAGGAACTCTATACACTTTCAGAACTGAAGCCGGGAACCGCTTTTGTGGCAGACGCTGCGTTTTACGGGGATATGACCGCTTATGGAATTTCTTTTACAGATGCGGCTGGAGACAGCCGAAGTTTTGCGGTTCATATCAGCGGCAGGAATGGGGAACTGCTCATGGACGAATACGAATAGGATAACAGACCGGCTGTTTCAAAAAAGTTGAACAGAACATTTGGTGAAAGTATAGCTGCTCATCGAACAAAGATTGGCTGGACCGGGGGCTCATTTTTCTGTATATCAGGCAGCAGGTTTTTCAACTCATTCAGAAGCGTTTCTAATGTTACCTGTTCCATACTTTCTTTCATCGCATCTACGGCGGAAAGCATGTGAGGGTACAGGAGCTGATAGATATTTTTGCCGACAGGACAGTCGCTGTCTGTCTCGTGAATTTTGAAAATTTCTTCGACATCATTGGTTTCCACGGACTGATAGATGTCCCATAAGGTGATATCCTTTGGTTCTCTGGCGAGCTGTACGCCTCCGTTTTTTCCGGCAGATGCAGTGAGCAGGCCGCTCTTTGACAGATTTTGAAAAAGGTTTCGGATGATGACAGCGTTAGACCCGGTACTTTCTGCGATAAGTGTACTGGTGACGCGGCGCTTTGGGGACAGTACCGCAACATAGAGCAGCGAGTGGACTGCCGTTGGAAATCGTTTACTGACACGCATGGTATTACCTTCTTCTTCAAACATAAATCTAAAAAGAAGTATAGCAGATTTTTTCTAAAAAAACAATTGTAAGTATTGACATTACTTTAATATGGTTATATAATGTAAAAACAATAATTACATTAAATCGGCTGGGAGAATTAAGGAGGTATATATTATGCAAACATTAGAAGCAATCGCAAAAAGAAAATCAACGAGAGATTTTGATCCGGACAGGGCAGTATCGGACGAATTGATTGAGACGGTGGTAAAGGCAGGCTGCCAGGCTCCGGTTGGCGGAAACGACCGGAAGTCGCTGCATCTTACCGTATGCCGCAACAGAGAAATCCTTGAGGAGATCAATCAGTCCACTGCAGCGGCCATGAAAATGGAGCCGCGGGATTTCTTTTACGGGGCGCCTGTCGTGATCATTGTTTCCGCTTCTGAGAAGCAGATGGCACCGGGCATTGAATGCGCGAACGCCGCCTGCGTGATCGAAAATATGCTGCTCGCAGCGACGGATGCCGGTCTGGATAACATTTATCTCTGGGGCGGCGTGCAGGCTCTTGGTAAGAATGCGGATATGTGCGCTAAAATGGGAATACCGGAAGGCTTTAAGCCTGTCTCAGCCGCGGCAATCGGCTATAGTAAGAGCGGCAGTGCGAAGCCGAGGGAGCTGTCTGTTTCACTTGAGACGAATTATATCTGAAAATAGTTTATCGGAAACGTCATAAGCCGTTTTCCTCTTACCACCCATCAAAGAAAATATCCTGCCTTTGATGGGTGGTTATTGTTTTATGCGCGATTATATATGATGGAGGTAAAAATGAAGAACGAATACAGTCAGTTAAAGGACTACATGGATCAGAGCAGCAAAACTGTTGCGGTCACCGGTGCGGGGATTTCTTATCTCTATGGTGTGAGCAGACTGAAGCAGAGCGTGGGCCGGATGAATGCCGGACGGATTTTTTCTGCTTCCTATGTCCGCAAAAAACCGGAAGAATTTTATAAAGTCATGAAGAATGCCTTTCTGGATGCTACTTTCGTGAAAGGGCCGAGTACGGTCCATAAGCAGCTCGCGGAGCTGGAAAAACAGGGCAGACTCTACGGTATTGTCACGCAGAATCTGGATTGTCTGCATACCATTGCAGGCTCTCAGAATGTAGTGGAATTTCAGGGCAGCTTTCGGGACAACATTTGTACAGAGTGCGGGACCCGTTCGTTTGATTATCAGGTATGGAACCAGGGACAGATGCCGCGCTGTGAAAAATGCGGCGCACCGCTGATGCCTACAGGCTTCTGCAGAGAATTCAAAGTGAGCGAAGAGGTTTTACGTGACAGTATGAAGAATGCTGTCAACATGATTGCGGAAGCAGATCTTGTGATTGTCATTGGGACCACCGGATTTCGCAGCAATGAATATCTAAGCCGTATGAAGACCGGGACGAAGATTGTACAGATCAACCCATCCGAAACACAGTTCGACCGGATTGCGGATCTGAACATTCGGGCGGACGCTGCGGAAGCTCTTAGTGCAATATTATGATCCATATTCGCTTAGCGAATACGGACATGTGGTGCGGTTATGGATTAAGATACTGGACAGGGCGATCAACAGGTTGGGGGTGCGACTATGGGACTTTTCAAAGAAAACAAAGATACGGACAACATAAAGCGGCTGGCAGACTATATCGATCAGAGCAGCAGTATTGTCGCGACGACAGGAGCGGGGATTTCGGTCGCCGGCGGGGGAGTGACATACGGACAGATGCGTTTTGCCAACAGGGGCAGCGCAAGAAGGCGCAGCTCCGAAGCTGGACACAATTCTTTTTTGCCCTCCTATCTGGAGACGATGTTTTCCTATCAGCCAAGCTATGCGCATTATGCCCTGGCAGAACTGGAAGCGGAGGGAAAGATGACCGGGATCATCACGACGAATGTGGACTGTATGCACACGATTGCCGGGTCAAAGAATGTTGCTGAGATACAGGGAAGCCTGCAGGTCAACTGCTGTTCCAATTGCGGCCGTCATTATGAGGGTTATGAAATCTGGAAACAGGAAAAACTGCCAATGTGCGAATCATGCGGCGGAGAGATTCTTCCCTGGCCGCTTTACAGCCATATCAGCGTGTGGAACCCGGATGTCAGAAAAGCGAAAGAATGGATTGAAAAAGCAGATCTGATCCTTGTCATCGGAACGCATGGAAACTATGGGGATGTTTACTGGGATTACCGGAAAAGGGATGCGGTGATTGTCCAGATCAATCCGGGGCATACATACTTTGACAGTATTGCGGATCTGAATATCCGGCAAGGCTCTGATGAGGTCTTTCACAAGTTAATGGAAACGCGGGATAAAGAGGTATGAAGAGAAGCAGGGCAGGTTTTTTAAGAGGAGGCCGGAACGTGGATAAAATACAGCAGTTGGCGGACTATATTGACCGGAGCCACAGCATGGTTGCCATTACCGGGGCAGGCATCTCACTTGCCGGCGGTGGAATCACATACAGCCAGCTCTCCAGAACAGTCCGCTCGGGATCAGGCGGATTTGGAAGTGATGAATTCCTTCGCTCTTATGTGAAGGCAATGCACAACTATAAACCCAGCTTCAGTCACTACGCGCTGCGTGACCTGGAAGCAGCCGGTAAGCTGACTGGGATTATCACGACAAATGAGGATTGCATGCATACGATGGCTGGTTCGAAGAACGTGGCGGAAATCCAGGGAGGGTTTCAGATCAACCGCTGTTCTAAATGCGGCCGCCACTATGACGGTTATGAAATCTGGAATCAGGAGGAACTGCCAAAGTGTGAATCCTGCGGGGGAAGCATCCTTCCCTGGGAGCTTTACAGCCACATCAGCCTTTGGGAGGAAGGCGTACAGAAAGCGCGGGAGTGGATTTCCGGGGCGGACCTGATCCTTGTGATCGGAACGAATGGATATTATGGAAGTGCCTATTGGGATTATCGGAGAAGAGATGCGGTGATTGTCCAGATCAATCCGGGGCATACCGGCTTTGACCGTGTTGCGGCTCTGAATATCCGGGAAGCGTGCGACGATGTATTTCACAAACTGATAGAAAGGTGGAGCGGAAATGGCGGAGCAGAAAACAGCGAAGGAACAATCTGAAGAGGAACGGCTAAAGCAGATGGCAGCACAGATGCGGGCTGCGGAATATAAGGGACTCTCTGAAGAAGAAATTCAGGAAAGAGAGCGGCAGAAGGAAATGCGCAGAAAAAAGAATATTGAGATTCTGGAGGATACGCTGTCTATTCTGGAGAAAGGCAGTTATGAAAAAAATGGGCAGGAGAGAAAACTGCAGTTTACCCCGGATCAGATGCGCAGGATACAGGTATTTCTGCCGGATGAAATTGACGAGCTGCGGAGCAGAACAGGTGTATCAAGCTCTTTACGGGAGAGCCGCGTCGAAGCTGCAGGACAGGACAATGGCCGGCAGGTGAAAAAACCATCCTGCACGTTTAACTGCGAAAATATGGACGCCCTTATCCTTGCACAGAGAAAATATCTTGAACTGAAAGAAAAGGGAGAAGCAGCGCACAGGGTCCTTGTTCTGAATCTGGCAAGTTCTACGCACCCGGGAGGTCAGACACGGAAAGGAGCCAGCGCACAGGAGGAAGACCTTTGCCGCAGAACGTCCCTTTTGCTGTCTCTGGAAAGTGAGAATGCAAAGAAATATTACGATTACAATAACGCACGAAAGACACGTATGGGTTCGGACGGCGTGATGATTTCTCCCTGTGTGGAAGTGCTTAAAGATGCCTCTGCGGAAATGCTTTCAGAACCATTTCCGATTTCCGTCATGAGCTGTGCGGCACCGATGATCCGCATGGGTCTGGAGGGAATGTCGCAGCAGGAATACGAAACAATGCTATATAACCGTATTCAGGGAATGCTTCTTGTCGCGGCGTCGCAGGGATACCGTCATCTGGTTCTGGGTGCTTTTGGATGCGGCGTATTCGGGAACGATGCGGCGGTTGTGTCGGATTCGTTTTACCGTGCTATCACAAAGTTTTCTTATGCAGGGAAAGGAAGCGATCAGCTGTTTGAGTCGATTGATTTTGCTGTTCTCTGCCGCCCGGAGAAAGACTATAATTACCGGGAATTCTGCAGGTATTTCTCGCCCATGCAGCTATAGTAGAAGACAGAAGCGAGATCATAAGGAAAGGAAGGAACGGAATGGTTTCTGATGACAAAAGCAGATCTGTAATTTATGAACAATTCAAAAAAGTGGCAGAAGAATTTCCCGCGCAGACTGCGATTGTGGAAGATAAAAGGACATTGACATACAGGGAGCTTGATCAGCGTATTCAGAGGATTGCAGAAAAGTTTCCAGACGTAGAGATGCCACGCGCAGACGGGGCTAAGGGCATTTGTATCGGTATCGTGGCAGATCACGGAATTGACCAGATAGCCTCTATCTTTGCTGTGCTGAAAACAGGGGCGGCTTATGTTCCGGCGGAACCGGACTTCCCGGAAGAACGGATCCGCTTTATGATGAAAGAAAGCAGGGTAAGATTTATCATTACGCAGAGAAAGTATCAGGATAAGCTGCAGGGATTCCCGCTGTTGTTTTTGGAGGAAATAAAAGAAGAAGCTCCCAACTGTTTCTCAGCGGGAAAAAAGGCTGCGGATGCTGCTGCGGGAATTCTGCCCGCGCAGGAAGAGAATGTCGGCACTGGCAGAGCGGCACGTCTGGAATCCCTCGCTTATATTCTGTACACATCCGGTTCTACCGGAGTCCCGAAAGGTGTATGCGTGACAAACGCAAATGTATGTCATTATGTCCGGGCATTTCAGCAAGAATTCCATCCCGCGGCAGGAGATGTCATGCTCCAGTATTCCGTCTGTTCTTTTGATATATTCGTGGAAGAAGTCTTTACGACACTGCTTTCCGGTGCGGCGCTTGCCATTCCCGGAGGTGCTGCGCGAACAGACATTTTATCCCTGATGGACTTTGTCCGGGAAAAGAAGGTGACGATCATCAGCGGATTTCCGTATCTTCTGATGGAAATGAATGAATTAGAAGCGGTTCCGTCAAGTCTGCGGCTTCTGATCAGCGGCGGGGACATACTCCGGGAGAGCTATGTAAATCATCTTTTGCCGCAGGTCACGGTCTATAACACATATGGACCGTCCGAGACAACGGTTTGCTGCAGTTATTTCCACTGTAACGGACAGAAAGCCCTGGAGGATGGGACCTATCCGATCGGGAAGGCGGTATTCGGCTCGCAGATTGAGATTCTGGACGATAATCTGAATCCAGTGCCTGACGGGAGCACAGGCGAGATCTGTATCCTGGGCGATGGCGTTTCCGACGGATATCTTGACAAAAGTAAAAATAAAATGTTTGTGACCAGCGCGGACGGAAGACCTCTTTACCGGAGCGGCGACCTGGGGTATTTGCTGCCGGATGGCAATCTGGCTTTCCTGCATCGGAAAGATTCACAGGTGATGATTCTGGGGAAACGGGTGGAACCGGAGGAAGTGGAGAATGTACTCTGCGACTGTGACGAAGTGCAGACGGCTGTCGTCCGGCCGTTTACGGATGAACACGGTCTTTCTTATCTGACGGCCTACGTAGTTCCGCAGAGCACAGAATTTACCCTGTCGGAGATAAAAAAGAAGTTGTCACGATATTTGACTGCCTTTATGATACCGGAATTTTTTGTGATCATGGATCATATTCCGCTCACTCCAAATGGAAAACCGGATCTGGACAGTCTGCCGGTCGTATTAAAAGAAGGAGCATAACTATTTTTGTCGGTACTTCGCACATGCTGTGAAGTTACGAAGGAGTTTGTTGAAAATGAAAATCAGGATAAAAAGAGCCGATGTTACTGACCTGGATGAACTGATGCGCTGGAGAGAAATCGTTTTAAGAGAAGTATTTTCGATTCCAAAAGAAAAAAACATGGATGATCTTCTCACCGCAAACCGGAAGTATTATCATACTGCACTGAAAAGAGAAGAACATCTTGCCTGCTTTGCGTATACGGATGAATATGCAGATGCGGAGCCTGTGGGCTGCGGCGGGGTCTGCCTGTATCAGGAAATGCCATCGCCGGATAACCCCACTGGCGAATGTGCGTATCTGATGAATATCTACACCGTGCCAGCCGTGCGTCAGCATGGTGTAGGGAAAGCAGTCGTCGAATGGCTGGTGCAGGAAGCAAAACGCCGTGGCGCAGGCAAGATTTATCTGGAGGCGTCCGAGAAAGCGAAGCCACTCTATAAAGAGCTTGGATTTTATGATATGGAAGGCTATTATAAATATAGAGGTAATCCGTCAGAAAATCAGGACTGAGCCGTAAAAGGAAACAACAGTAGTTCAAATCGGAAAAGCCCTAAACCTCCTCGTGAACTTTGCAGGCAGGAATTCCATAGCTGCACAGTATTTGTCCGCTATGCATACAATCCATGCTTCTCTGTATCTGGGTGGTATCGGTGTCAACGGAAACATATGTCTCTTTATAATATTTTTCTCGATGTCATTTATTCCGTAATCTTTTTCTGCGTTTTCAGCTGCAATCACTGGATGCCGGTATCCGTGCAGGATATAAGTTTTCAGGCTTTCCTTTCTGCGATATAAAAAATAATCGTGGAGCAATGCACCCCGGATAAGGGAATTCACATCAACGGTGAAGGGCAGAGAATCAGCCATCAAAAGACTAACCTCAGCAACATGGACACTGTGGCCGTATACCGTAGTATCTCTGTGATGCTGGAAAGCCTTTTCTGATGTGAATTGCCCTTTCCGGGACAGGCTTTGTATGGTTATCTGTATCTTTTGCGTGTTGAGCATTGATTGTATTCCTTAAAATAACTGCAATATTAGTCAGAAAATGCATTCAACAATCTCGTAAGGTATACTACTGTTAGTTCATTCCGATTATGGAACAGATGATTTGAGCACAATTTTCATAGCCTAGAGTCCCGCTGTCCAATAGTATATCGTAATTCTTGCGATCTCCCCATTTCTGCTCGGTAAACATATTGTAGTGGCGGGCACGTTCACGGTCAGAACGGGTAATTTCCTCGCGGGCGGTTGCCTCCGGCATCCCGTATTCTTTCACGCTGTGTTCCATGCGTTTTTCCATATCTGCATAGATAAAGACGCGAAGCACATCCTTGCGGTCTCTGAGAATATAGTCCGCGCATCTGCCAACAATAACACAGCTTCCGGAATCTGCATAGTTTCGGATGATTTCCTGTTGTGCGCAGAAAACCTGTGTAGTTAAAGGAAGCGGCTGATTGCTCGCTTCTTCGAGCATACCATAGCCATAGCTGGTTCCCATGGCAAGGTTGTACAGGAAACTGCTGGTGATTTTCTGATCAGACTTTTCAATGTACTCTTTAGGAACACCTGATACCTTAGCGGCCTCGTCAATTAATTCTCTGTCATAGTAAGGAATATTTTTTTGACTTGCCACCATTTTCCCGATTGTGCGCCCTCCGCTGCCTAACTCTCTGCTGATGGTGATAATTCGTTTCATAAGCTGCCTCCATTCATTTTTATATACTTTTTTGCATTGATGCTTTGCAGACTTGTTGATTAATAAAAATGTATAACAGGATCTGTAGTCACAGTTTGTTATATCTGTATTATAACACATATAAAAGCAAACACAACTGAAAAAATTATAAAATGAGATGATGTCTCTTGACACATATAGGTACAATAGCTATAACACATCTATGACTCAGTTTCTTTACTTTCCATGCTTTGCATGCCGTTCCCATGGCATGTTTTTTGCCGCCTCCAGATTTGTCTGGCGGCGGTTTTTCACATCCTCGCTCATCGGCTGGATCTCGCCTGCACTCTTCAGGGCTGTCTTGGTAAGCAGCGGCCCTACCAGTTCGTAGATCAGGATGGCAAAGAGCGTGATGTTGCGGATCAGTTCGCCCTGCTCGCCAAGCTGCTGGGCTGTGACGCACATCCCCAGGGCAACGCCGGCCTGCGGCAGAAGCGTGATGCCGAGGTACTTGCAGATGGTATCGCTGCAGTGGGTTGCTTTGGCAGAGAGAAACGCGCCGATGTATTTACCGGCAGACCGGGTAAGGATGTAGACCAGACCGATCAGCACGATGATGCCGCTTGAAAAGACACTCAGCTCCAGCTGTGCGCCTGAGATGACGAAAAAGGCGGCGAAGAGCGGGTTGGTCCAGCTGTCCGTCTTGTCCATGATTTCATGGGAAAGCGGACAGAGGTTGCAGAAAATGGTGCCCAGCATCATACATACCAGCAGAGAGGAAAAGCTTATGGTCACCGGGCCGATATCGAATTCAAGCATGGACAGTGCGGTAGTCAGGAGCACAAACGCGATGGACATATTCAGACGGTTGGTATTGGAGTTGAACAGCTTTTCAATCTGCGTGAGCAGCCAGCCCATCACTGCGCCGAGAGCAAGGGACAGGACGATTTCCAACAGCGGGTTGACAATGATAGAGATAAAGTCAATTGAGCCGGTCACCATAGCCTGGGCAACGCCGAAGCTTACGGCAAACACCACCAGCCCGACTGCGTCATCCAGCGCTACGATTGGCAGCAGCAGGTCGACCAGAGGCCCCTTTGCCTTGTACTGGCGGACGACCATCAGCGTCGCCGCAGGAGCGGTAGCAGTCGCGATGGCACCGAGTGTGATTGCCTGAGCCATGGTCAGTGCACCATTGGTTGCCACACATACGATCAGAAGTGCCGCATCGACAAACAAGGTTGCTGTCAATGCCTGAACGATACCGATTACAGTCGCCTGCTTCCCGGTTTTTTTCAGCTGCGACAGACGGAACTCATTGCCAATGGAAAAGGCAATAAAACCGAGAGCTACATCGGAGATCAGGCTGAGTGATTCGACATTTTCCATGCTGGTGAACCCCAGTCCTGGAATACCGAGACGTCCGAGACAGTATGGACCGACCAGGACACCGGCCACCAGATAGGCAGTGACAGACGGCAGATTGAAAGGCTTAAATACACGGGTCATCAGAAGCCCTGCAAGAATAGCGATGGAAAGTGAAAGTAAAATGTAAACCATATCATTCATTCCTCCTTTAGCCCTTCCCGCCCTGAATGCGTTTTCTGTTCTCTATGATGTATAAGAGCAGGGACAGCAGCATTAAAACAATACATGCGGATACCAGCAGGGAGGAGAACCCTGCAGGAATATCCTGCCAGATAATGTGGAAAATGACAGTAATATCCAGCATTCCGGTCGCCAGCTTCCCGTGCCAGCTTGCGCTGTAGGTCGAGCCGGTCCTTTTGATGATAAGGATTCCGGTGACCACCATGACCGCTTCTACGAGAATAAAAACAAGAAACGGAATCTTAATGACCGGAAATTCGGATATCAGGGTCAGTAACAAGAATCCCTGTGTCAGTTTATCTGCCAGCGGATCCAGGGCTTTTCCCAGATGGCTGACCATGTGAAACTGCCGTGCAATCTGGCCGTCTAAAATGTCGGTCAGCCATGAGATTACAAGCAGTGAAAAGGCAATCCTTCTTCGGCCGGCTCCATAATTCCATACAATAAATGGTATCAGAATGATACGGAATAAAGACATGATATTCGGTATCGTAATAATTTTTGATTCTTTTTCTTCTTCTGTCTCTTTTTTTCTTTCATTATCATTATCTCCCTTAATCGTTTGTCTGCGGCTGTATGGAAGCCGCGCAATAGAATCGCGTATTGAGTTTTACGATTCAATAAATCCCATTTCCGGCCGGTACCACTTATCGAACAGATCCTGGATGATGTCCAGCAGGTCTTCATCACTCAGGGCATCCCGGCTCTGCAGGTTGATGGAGATTGCATAGAAAATCCCAAAGAAGTAGATATCTCGGATTGTCTTTTTTTGCGGGGTATTCAGATCCGGGCGGTTGAGATTTTTCGCAATGTTTTCATTGATCCTTCTTAAAAAGTGGGACCGGTTCTCTTCGGAGAGCAGGACGGATACCCGGTATTTATTCTTGCGGAAACACTGGATCATGATCTTAAAAAACTGGCGTTCTCCAACCTGACTTTCCCCGCATTTTTCCTCGATGGCTTTGCGCATATCTCGCAGGAATTCATCCTCAGCATATTCAATGAGACCATAAATATCCGCAAAATACCGATAGAAGGTGGCGCGGTTATATCCGGCGATATCCGTGATCTCATGGATGGAAATCTGATAGATTTTTTCCTGGTGGGCCAGCATAAAAAATGCATTGATAAAGGAATCACGGGTAGCGTTTGTGGCTGCGATATACTTTTTTTCTTTTATATTTGTATTTTCGGTTTTCTCCTTCATTGCAGGCTTTCCTTTCTTTCCTTTTTCGGGACACAGTGTACAACCTGTGTTACAAAAAAACAAGAGAAAATTTCGAAAATGCAACAGATATGAAAAATTGTTGCTTGAATATTCGGGTTCAGGGTGTTAGTATACATCCTGCTACAAATGTTGTTCACGCTTGCATGGATACTCCCTGCATCATGACTCAGTTGTTTCTTAATGATTCGAGCGGAGTAGGGGATGATACCACGGATTGCTGCGTGCTTCGCACTCCCGCAATCCTAACACCATTCGGAATTCGCTCATTTTGGCTAAAATATCAGCCAAAATGGCTACTTCCTCATGTTGTTGCGGTCCCCAAGGTCATGAATAGGAACGCAAGCGTTCCATTCCTGACCTTTTGTCCCTTGTATCATCACATGGCAGAGAGACAGCAGAAGCGCGATCGCAGGGACCTGAACCTTTACAGGTGGGGCGTCGTTCGTTTTGCTGTTCCATATGTTCTGTGTATTGCGGACAACATGAATAGACAAAAGATCTGGGAATGTAACTGTGAAGGCATGGAACAGTTACGTGAAAAGAAAGATGAGGAGTGAAGAGAAATCATGAAACTCACAGATAAAGCAAAGACAGCGCTTACAGAAGCGGTGGTAAAGCAGGGACTTGGGTATCTTGAAAAAGATCCGGAGACGAACATCCCGAAGCTGATGGCGTTGGTAGATAAGTACACACCGAAGGACTGGTATGCGGGACAAAGAAACGCGATCCGGAACGCGATCCAGGACAAGGACAATAACTGGTATCAGCTGGTCATGCGTCTGTATCAACTGGATCCGGGCGTCCGCAAGACGTTCTTTGAGAATTTTATCATCAACGCAAGCCTGAACGGCGGGAAGCTGCAGGAGGAAAATGCAAAAGAGAACAACTGCAATTCCCCGTGGGCGATCCTGCTTGACCCGACGAGTGCCTGCAACCTGCACTGCACCGGCTGCTGGGCAGCGGAGTACGGGCATCAGCTGAACCTGACGCTGGAGGAGATCGATTCCATCATCCGTCAGGGAAAGGAAATCGGTGTCTATATGTACATTTACACGGGCGGCGAGCCGACCGTGAGGAAAAAGGACATCATTAAGCTGTGCGAGATGCATCCGGACTGCGAATTCCTGGCATTTACGAACGGGACACTTTTTGACGAGGAATTCTGTGATGAGATCCTGCGGGTAAAGAATTTCGTCCCGGCGTTCAGCCTGGAAGGCTCCGAGGAAGCAAACGATGGCCGCCGCGGCCAGGGCATTTACCAGAAGGTGATGCATTCCATGAGGCTTCTGAAAGACCGCGGACTTCCGTTTGGTGTTTCCACCTGCTATACTTCCGCAAATGTGGACAGTGTGAGCAGTGAGGAGTATTTTGACAAGCTGGTTGACTGCGGCGCGATGTTTGCCTGGTTCTTCCATTATATGCCGGTCGGAAACGACGCGTCGGCGGACCTTCTCCCGACACCGGAGCAGCGTAAGAAGATGTACAGCAGTATCCGCGAATTCCGGAATACGAAGGCACTCTTTACACTGGATTTCCAGAATGACGCGGAGTTTGTGCATGGCTGTATCGCAGGCGGACGGTATTACCTGCATATCAATGCAAAAGGGGATATCGAACCGTGCGTGTTTATCCACTACTCGAACTGCAACATTAGGGAAACGACCCTGAAGGACGCCCTGAAGAGCCCGCTGTTTCAGGCATATCATGACAACCAGCCGTTCAACGACAACATGATGCGCCCGTGCCCGATGCTTGAAAACCCGGAATGCCTGCGCAAAATGGTGAAAGAGACCGAGGCAGTCAGCACGGATTACCAGAGCCCGGAGAGCGTGGATGACCTGTGCGATAAGACAACGCCTTATGCAGAGAACTGGAAAGCGACTGCGGATGAAATCTGGGAGGCAAACCCGAAGAGCAAAGAAGTAAGAGTAAGAAAAAGGTAATACATAGAGCCTTTTCAGGAAAGGCTCTGGCATAATGAAAAAATGACATAATGAAATGATAGGAGGAGATTTTTATGCTTCATATTTTAAGAAATATGAAACCGAGAGACCGGTGGCTGGCGCTCGTCTGTCTGCTGCTGGTCTGCGGACAGGTATATTTTGACCTGCGTCTGCCGGATTATACGGCGGAGATCACGGTGCTGATCAGCAGCGAGGTCACGGAGCTTTCAGAATATTATTCGGCGGGAGCGAAGATGCTCGGCTGCGCGCTGTGCAGTGCGGTCATGACCGTGATCGTCGGTTACTTTGCGGCAAGGATCGCTTCGGACTTTTCCTTTGATGTCCGGGCGAAGCTGTTTAACAAGGTATCGGCATTGGGAGCCGGCGAGATTAAGAAATTTTCAACGGCCAGCCTGATCACCCGTACTACGAACGATATCACACAGATCCAGATGCTGATCGCGATGGGGCTGCAGATGATGCTCCGAGCACCGATCATGGCGATCTGGGCGATCATCAAGATCATAGGGAAGAGCTGGCAGCTGTCTGTTGTTGTGGCTGCGGCAGTTGTCATCGTGGTAACTTCCCTGATCGTCCTGCTGGCGGTCATGATCCCGAAATTCCGCATTGTCCAGAAACAGGTCGATGATGTGAACCGGATCACGCAGGAGAATTTAAGCGGCATCCGTGTGGTACGTGCGTTCAACGCGGAGAAATACCAGGAAGAGAAGTTTGACGGTGCGAATACCAGCCTGATGAAGACACAGCTCTTTACCGGCCGGGGGATGGCATTCCTCTCCCCGATCATGATGTTCGTCCAGAGCTGTGTGAGTGTCGGCATCTATTACGTGGGTGCCCGCCTGATCAACAATATCAATGTTCCTTTAAATGGCACGGTGTCGGAAATGATGCTGGCGGTCACTGACCGGGCGACGATGCTTGGCGATGTCGTATCGTTCAGTTCTTATGCCCTATATGTGATCATGTCCTTTGTGATGCTGCTGATGATCTTTATGATGCTGCCCCGTGCGCAGGTATCCGCGGGCCGTATCAATGAAGTCATCGACTGTGATATCGCGGTACAGGAAGGGCAGGAGACTGCATCAAAGGAATCTGGTACAGTTGAGTTTAAGGATGTGTCGTTCCGCTATCCGGACGCTTCGGAGGACTGCCTGAAGCATATTTCCTTCCAGGCGAAGAAAGGGGAGACGGTGGCCTTTATCGGCGCAACCGGTTCCGGAAAATCGACGCTGGCCGGTCTTGTTGCAAGGCTTTACGATGCCACATCGGGAAAAGTCCTTGTCGATGGGAAGGAAGTATCTGACTACAGCTTTGAGACCCTTTATAATAAGATCGGCTATATCCCGCAGAAAGCGACCCTGTTCGCTGATACGGTAGAAGGGAATATCTCCTTCGGCAAGAGTGCGCAGAAGGTGACGACGGACGATGTTGAGAAGGCTCTGGATATTGCGCAGGCTTCGGATTTTGTCCATGCGATGGATGACGGCCTGCAGAGCCATATTTCCCAGAGCGGCTCCAACGTGTCCGGCGGACAGAAGCAGCGTCTTGCCATTGCGCGTACGATTGCGAGGAAGCCGGAGATCCTGATCTTTGATGATTCGTTCTCGGCACTGGATTATAAGACGGACCGCATTCTGCGCCAGAGGATTAAGACCGACCTGAAAGGCACGACCTGCCTGATCGTGGCACAGAGGATCGGTACGATCCGCCATGCGGACCGCATCGTGGTGCTGGATAACGGCGCGGTAGCCGGGATCGGCACCCATGAGGAACTGATGAAGAACTGCGAGGTCTACCAGCAGATCGCGCTGTCACAGCTTTCCGCGGATGAACTTGCGGCGAACGCGTAAAGGGAGGTGCGTCTAATATGCCAGAATCAAATACAATGAACAGATCATCACAAAGCGGCGCCCCGATGAGACGAGGCCCTATGGGAGGCCGCGGCCCGATGGGCGGCGGCATGGGCGGTGGAAAAGCGAAGGATATGAAAGGCGCCCTGCTGGGTCTTCTTTCCTACTGCAGGAATCAGGCGGGGATCATTGCCCTGGCACTGGTGCTGGCAGCGGCCGGTGCGGTCTTTACGATCATCGGGCCGGATCAGCTGTCCAGACTGACGGATTATATTTATGACGGGCTTTATGGAGGAGTTTCCTCGGAGGATATGGCTGAGGACATCCAGGAGCAGATCATGAGCGGGGAGATCAACATCATGGATTACCTGCCGGAAGGGACAGACCTGTCGGAATTCGATATGGAAAGTCTGGACCTGACCGATACGGACAATGAGCTGACTCAGGCCATCCTTGAGAATATCACTTTAAGCGAGGAATATCAGGAAGCCCATGCGGACGAGGATATCGACATGAATGGAGTTGTTGGTGTGGCGCTTTTGCTGGTCGGGATCTATCTTGCCAGCGCTCTGTGCAACTTCGTCCAGCATTTCATCATGCAGACCGTGACCCAGCGGACAGCGAAACGGCTGCGCGGGGATATCAGCACGAAGATCAACCGCCTGCCGTTGAAATACTATTCGGGCAATGCCGCCGGTGACGTGCTCTCCCGTATGACGAACGATGTGGATATGATCGGCCAGGCGATGTCCAACAGCCTGTCGAACCTGGTGACCGCGGTCGCCCAGTTTATCGGCTGCCTGATCATGATGTATTATACGAACTGGATCATGGCGACAACGACCGTCCTTGCGACCCTCATCGGGCTCATCCTGATGGTAGTGATCATGAGCCGTTCGCAGAAATACTTTACGGCCCGTCAGGAAAGCCTCGGCAACCTGAACGGTTATATTGAGGAAATGTACACCGGACACGATGTGATCCGCATCCTGAATGCGGAGGATGAGGTAAAGGATACATTCAACTCTCTGAATCAGAAGGTGAAGGATGCCAACTTCAGTTCCCAGTTCTTATCCGGCCTGATGCAGCCGCTGATGACTTTTGTCGGGAACCTGGGGTATGTGGCTGTCTGCATCGTGGGTGCGTCGCAGATCATTAACGGCAACATTACATTCGGCGTGATCACGGCATTCCTGATCTATACCCGTCTGTTCGAGTCGCCGCTGCGCCAGATCTCACAGGCTATGACACAGGTACAGTCCTGCGCGGCAGCATCCGAGCGAGTCTTTGAATTCCTCGGTGAGGAAGAGATGGAAGATGAGTCCGCGAAGACGAAGCGCATTGACCATGTGGAGGGCGAAGTGGAATTTAAGCATGTAAAATTTGCGTACCCGAGCGCTCCGGAAAAGGAGATCATCCACGATTTCAGCGTAAAGGTAAAGCCGGGGCAGAAAGCCGCAATCGTTGGCCCGACCGGCGCAGGCAAGACCACCCTGGTCAACCTGCTGATGCGCTTCTACGAGCTGACCGGGGGCGAGATCCTGATCGATGGCGTCCCGACGACGGACATCCCGAGAGAGAATGTGCACAGCCAGTTTGGCATGGTGCTGCAGGATACCTGGCTGTTTGAGGGCACCGTGAGGGAGAATCTCCTGTATAATACCGAGGGCGTTACGGAAGCGCAGATGATCGAGGCGTGCAAGGCCTGCGGCATCCACAACTTCATCTCGGCGCTGCCGCATGGATATGATTCCGTCTTAAGCGACAACACTGCAATCTCAGCCGGCCAGAAGCAGTTGATGACCATCGCGAGGGCGATGATCCAGAACAGCCCGCTGCTGATCCTCGATGAGGCGACATCCAGCGTCGATACGAAGACCGAGATGATCACCCAGGAGGCGATGGATAAGCTGACCGACAAGCGCACCAGCTTCGTGATCGCGCACCGCCTGTCCACGATCAAGAATGCCGACATCATCCTTGTGATGCGCGACGGCGACATCGTCGAGCAGGGCAACCATGAGGAACTGCTGGCGAAGAACGGGTTCTATGCGG